>NZ_CP048711.1:3149834-3899668 GCF_010669285.1 Kineobactrum salinum
GCTGAAGGACAAGTTCGAGAACATGGGCGCGCAAATGGTCAAGGAAGTGGCCTCCCAGGCCTCTGACCAGGCTGGCGACGGCACCACCACCGCCACCGTACTGGCGCAGGGTATTGTCAACGAAGGCCTCAAGGCCGTCGCGGCCGGCATGAACCCGATGGACCTCAAGCGCGGTATCGACAAGGCCATTGCCGCCGCGGTCGAGAAAATCCAGGAAGCCTCCATCCCCTGTGAAGACGGCAAGGCGATCGCCCAGGTGGGTACCATTTCCGCCAACAGCGACAGCCAGGTCGGTGAAATCATCGCCGATGCGATGGCCAAGGTGGGCAAGGAAGGCGTTATCACCGTTGAAGAAGGTTCCGGCCTCGAGAACGAGCTGGACGTGGTTGAAGGTATGCAGTTTGACCGCGGCTACCTGTCCCCCTACTTCATCAACAACCAGGAGAACATGAATGCCGACCAGGAGTCGCCTTTCATCCTGCTGGTAGACAAGAAGATCTCCAACATCCGCGAAATGCTGCCCCTGCTGGAGCAGGTCGCCAAGGCGTCACGGCCGCTGGTGATCATCGCCGAAGATGTTGAAGGCGAGGCGCTGGCTACCCTGGTAGTCAACAACATGCGCGGTATCGTGAAAGTCGCGGCCTGCAAGGCGCCCGGCTTCGGCGACCGCCGCAAGGCCATGCTACAGGACATCGCCATCCTGACCGGTGCTACTGTCATCTCTGAGGAAGTGGGCATGGATCTTGAGTCCGCCACCCTGGAGCACCTGGGCAGCGCCAAGCGCGTGACCATGGACAAGGACAACACCACCATCATCGACGGCGCCGGCGAAGCCTCCGCCATCGAGAGCCGGGTCAAGGAAGTCCGTGTCCAGATCGAGAACACCTCCTCTGACTACGATCGCGAGAAACTGCAGGAACGTGTGGCCAAGCTGGCTGGCGGTGTCGCAGTCATCAAGGTTGGCGCTGCCACCGAGATCGAAATGAAAGAGAAGAAAGCCCGCGTAGAAGACGCCCTGCACGCTACCCGCGCTGCAGTGGAAGAGGGCGTGGTAGCCGGTGGCGGCGTCGCCCTGATCCGCGCGGTCGATGCGATCCGCGGCCTCAAGGGTGACAACCAGGACCAGAACGCCGGCATCACCGCGGCACTGCGCGCCATGGAGAACCCGCTGCGCCAGATCGTTGCCAACGCCGGTGGCGAAGCCTCAGTGGTACTGGACAAGGTGCGCCAGGGCAAGGGCAACTACGGCTACAACGCCACTACCGGTGAATACGGCGACATGATCGAGCTGGGTATTCTCGACCCCGCCAAGGTCACCCGCACCGCACTGCAGGCCGCTGGCTCTGTCGCTGCGCTGATGATCACCACCCAGGTGATGATCGCCGACGCGCCGGAAGACAAGTCCTCCGGTGGCGGCGGTGGCGGCATGCCCGACATGGGTGGCATGGGCGGCATGGGTGGTATGGGCGGCATGATGTAAGCCCTCCCCAAACTGAAGAACCCCCTTTAACCCCGCCATGTGCGGGGTTTTTTTTGAGTGCCATGTAGAGGGGGGCTATCGGGGCTTTTCCCGATCCGGTGCGTTTCGTGCCTCAACGCACCTATGCTTGGGCTGGGCTTTTCCCTGACTGGTGCGTTTCGTGCCTCAACGCACCCTATGCTTGGGCTGGGGTTTTGCCGGATTGGTGCGTTTCGTGCCTCAACGCACCCTATGCTTGGGTTGGGGTTTTGCCGGATTGGTGCGTTTCGTACCTCAACGCACCCTATGCTTGGGTTGGGGTTTTGCCGGACTGGTGCGTTTCGTGCCTCAACGCACCCTATGCTTGGGTTGGGGTTTTGCCGGACTGGTGCGTTTCGTGCCTCAACGCACCCTATGCTTGGGTTGGGGTTTTGCCGGACTGGTGCGTTTCGTGCCTCAACGCACCCTATGCTTGGGCTGGGGTTTTGCCGGACTGGTGCGTTTCGTACCTCAACGCACCCTATGTCTTGGCGGGGGCTTTCCTGCGGCATAGGGTGCGCTGACGAAGGAAGCGCACCATACGAAAACGCCAAAAAATCTGCCCCAAATTGGCCTTCTGCCCCAGATCGATGTTAAGCAAGACAGACTTACAGGGTGTACAATCAGCCTGGGGACATAACCACAACAAGGAGCACACCATGATTATCGAGTTTATTTTCCGCTGGGCTCACGTGCTGTTCGGGGTCACCTGGATCGGCATGCTGTATTACTTCAACTTCGTGCAAACCGAGTACTTCAAGGAAGCTGAGGCCCCGGCCAAGGCGGACGCGATGAAGAAACTGGCGCCCAGGGCGTTGTGGTGGTTCCGCTGGGGGGCGATGTTTACCTTCCTGACCGGCGTGGTATTGCTGATGTCGGTGCGCGCCTTTAGCTACTTTGAGGCGAGCGCAGTGATCTGGGTCGGTTCCCTGGCCGGTACCCTGATGTTCCTCAACGTCTGGCTGATCATCTGGCCGAAGCAGAAGGTCGTGCTTGGGCTGGCCGAGGGTGACGGGCCGGCGGCTGCTGCCAAGGCGGGCCTGGCATCGCGCACCAACACCCTGTTCTCCGGGCCCATGCTGTTTGGCATGCTGGGGGCCAAACATGCGCCGTTTATTGAAGCCAGTACCACCGGCCTGATCGCCTGCGCCGTGGTCCTGCTGGCGCTGGAAGCCAATGCGCTGTTCGGCAAGCTGGGGCCGCTGGCCAGCGTCAAGGGCGTGATTCACATGAGTGTTGCGCTGACTGTCGTGATCGGGGCGCTGCTGTACCTGCTGTAGCTAACTCGCAGCGCCGGCTCAACCGGGCGGCGGGCCGGTAGCTACGCGCCACAGCCGGCGGTCCGCGCGGTTATTACACCTTTCCGCTGTTCGGCGGCGCTGTATTGCCGTGCCAAGGAATGCCGTTTCTGGTCGATCCCTGCCCATGTATAATGGCCCTCCGTTTTTCCTTGCGCAGCGCCTATTATGTCCCAGGACGATCTCGATCATATTCCCGCCATTGTTCCGACCCGGGACTCCGACGACCACCGCCCCAGCGCCAAATCCCGCGGCAGCAAGCCGGACAATGGCCGGGGCGGTGGCGAGCCCCCTGCCGGCCGCCGGGGTGGTGGGGCGGCGGTGCCGGCGGAGGGGTCGGCATCTGGGCGCGACTGTTTATTACCCTGGCGCTGGTGGTCGCTGCGGTAGCCTGCGCCTGGTCCTGGCAATTGCAGCAGCAACTGGAACAGGCCAACAGCCAGGCGGAGCGCTACGCCAAGCGCATTTCCGATCTCGAGGACCGGCTCTCCGATACCGACGAGGGGCTGAGCCAGAACACCCAGGCGATGGCGGTCAAGATCAAGGAACTGTACTCCGAGGTGGACAAGCTGTGGGCCTCGGCCTGGCGCCGCAACAAGGCCTCCATCGAGGAGCTGGAAGCGACCAGTGCCAGTCAGGGCAAGAAGCTGAGCGCGGCTGAGAAATCGCTGGCGGCGGCGGAGACGCAGCTCAAGGGCGCGGTCGGCGATATCGCCAAGCTCAAGAGCGTGGCCGGTGACCTGGAGCGGCTGATGTCCAGCGCCAAGACCAACCAGGCTGAAGTGGAACGGGTGGCGGACCGGCTCAATCGCATCAATGCGGATCTGGCCAAGATCAACAAGCGCGTGCAGACCAATGAAGAGTGGGTGGATTCGATCAACGCCTTTCGCGGTCAGATCAACCGCACCCTGACCGATCTGCAGACTGCGGTGCGCAACCTGCAAGCGGCGCCCTGAGCCGCTACATCCACCATCAGCCGATACAGGAAAATCCGCCATGAGCGTTATTCGTCAGGATGATTTTATTGCCAGCGTCGCCGACGCGCTGCAGTTTATTTCCTACTACCATCCGCTGGATTTTGTGAAGGCCGTGCATGAGGCCTGGGAGCTGGAACAGAACCTGGCCGCGAAGGATGCGATGGCGCAGATACTGATCAATTCGCGCATGTGTGCGCAGGGTCATCGTCCGATCTGCCAGGATACGGGTATCGTCACCGTATTTTTGAAAATCGGCATGGATGTGCAGTGGGATGCCACCCTGTCGGTGGCCGACATGGTCAACGAGGGTGTACGCCGGGCCTATCTGCACCCCGACAACGTGCTGCGAGCCTCCATCCTCGAAGATCCGGCCGGCGCGCGGCGCAATACCAAAGACAACACCCCAGCGGTGATTCACATGGAGGTGGTGCCCGGCGATACCGTCGATGTGCAGGTCGCGGCCAAGGGCGGCGGCTCGGAAAACAAGTCCAAAATGGCCATGTTGAATCCCTCCGACAGCATCGTCGACTGGGTGGTGAAGACGGTGCCGACCATGGGTGCCGGCTGGTGCCCGCCGGGCATGCTGGGCATCGGCATCGGTGGCACCGCCGAGAAAGCCGCGCTGATGGCCAAGGAATCCCTGATGCAGCCCATCGACATTCACGACCTGCGCCGGCGCGGCCCGGAGAATCGCGCCGAGGAACTGCGGCTGGAGATCATGGACGCGGTCAACCGGCTGGGCATCGGCGCCCAGGGGCTGGGTGGCCTGACCACGGTGCTGGACGTCAAGATCATGGACTACCCCACCCACGCCGCCTCGCTGCCGGTGGCGATGATTCCCAACTGCGCCGCCACCCGTCACGCCCACTTCGTGCTGGACGGCTCGGGTCCGGCGCTGCAGACCCCGCCCAATCTCGATGACTGGCCCGACATCACCTGGGAAGTCGGAGAGCAGGTGCGCCGCGTCAACCTGGACACCGTGACGCCGGAGGAGGCCGCCCAGTGGCAGCCGGGCGACACTGTGCTGCTGTCCGGCAAGATGCTGACCGGCCGCGATGCCGCCCACAAGAAGATGAAGGAGCTGATCGAAAGCGGCGAGGGCCTGCCCCCGGAAGTGGACCTGAAAGGCCGCTTCATCTACTACGTCGGGCCGGTGGATCCGGTGCGCGACGAAGTGGTCGGCCCTGCCGGCCCCACCACCTCCACCCGGATGGACAAGTTCACCGACTTCATCCTGGAGCATACCGGCCTGCTGGGCATGATCGGCAAGGCCGAGCGCGGTCCGGTCGGGATCGAGGCGATCAAAAAGCACAAGGCGGTCTACCTGATGGCCGTGGGCGGCGCTGCCTACCTGGTATCCAAGGCCATTACCTCGGCCCGGGTGGTGGCCTTTCCAGAGCTTGGCATGGAGGCGATCTACGAGTTCGAGGTCAAGGACATGCCGGTCAGCGTGGCGGTGGATGCGCGCGGTGCCTCGGTGCACGAGATCGGTCCGAAAATCTGGCAGGCAAAAATCGAAGAGCAGGCCCTTGAGCTCATCTGAGACCTTTTACTGGCACGATTACGAAACCTTTGGCGTCGATCCCTCCCGGGATCGGCCCGTACAGTTCGCGGGGCTGCGCACCGATGCGGAGCTGAATGTGATCGGTGAGCCGCTGGTCATCTATGCCCGCCCCGCCGACGACTGCCTGCCCCACCCCATGGCCTGCCTGATTACCGGAATCAGCCCCCAGCTGGCGCTGGAGAAGGGCCTGCCCGAATGCGAGTTCATCGCTCGTATCCACGCCGAGCTGGCCCGCCCCGGCACCTGCAGCGTGGGCTACAATTCCCTGCGTTTCGACGACGAGGTCACCCGCTACACACTCTACCGCAATTTCCACGACCCCTATGCCCGCGAGTGGCAGAACGGCAACTCCCGCTGGGACATCATCGACATGCTGCGCACCGCCTGGGCCCTGCGTCCGGAAGGTATCGAATGGCCGCGGCGTGAAGACGGCAGTGTCTCCTTCCGCCTGGAGGAGCTGACCGCGGCCAACGGCATCAGCCACGCCGCCGCCCACGATGCCCTGTCCGACGTCGAGGCCACCATCGCCGTGGCGCGGCTGGTGCGCGACCGCCAGCCGCGACTGTACGACTACCTCCTGCGCCACCGCGACAAGCGCAGCGTCCAGGCCCAGCTGGATGTGGCGGCGATGAAGCCGGTGCTGCATATCTCCGGCATGTTTGGCAACGAACGCTACAACACCGCGCTGGTCGTGCCCTTGGCTCCGCATCCTGGCAACCGCAACGAGATGATCTGCTTTGATCTCAGCGCCGACCCACAGGCGCTGCAGGACCTGTCCGTCGATGAACTGCGGCAGCGGCTGTTCGCACGCAGAGAGCCGCCCGCACAGGGCGCACTGCCGATCGATACGCCAGGCCTGGCCCAGTCCGAGCAAACCCGTCCCGGCCTCAAGACAATACACATCAACCGCTGCCCCGTACTGGTGCCGGCGAAAATGGCAAACCCCGCCATTGCCGCGCGCATCGGCCTCGACGGCCAGCGCTGCCGCCAGCACCTCGCCTGGCTACGCCAGTGGCGCGAGCGCGAGCCCGCGGCCCTGCTGGAGAAAGTCCAGGCCGTATACCGCGACCGCCAGTTCGAGCCAATTACCGACCCTGACCGGATGCTGTACAGCGGCGGATTCTTCAGCGATCGCGACCGCCAGGTGATGGAGCGGGTACGCGCCGCCACCCCCGACATGCTTGCCGGAGAGAGCTTCGTGTTCGAGGACGCGCGCCTGCCAGAAATGCTGTTCCGCTACCGGGCCCGCAACTTCCCCGCCAGCCTGACCCCGGACGAGCGGCTGCAATGGGACGAGTTCCGCTTTCAGCGCCTGACCGAACCTGAGGCGGGCGCCAGCATCTGCATGGACGAGTACCAGGCCCTGATCGAACAGCTGCAGCGGGAAGAGCGGCCACCAGCCCAGCAACAGTTGCTGCAGCAACTGCTGGACTACGGCGACAGCCTGCTGGCCTGAGACTGCTGCCGCAGCTGGGCGGACCACGAGACTGTTTGTACAATGAAGACTGTCGCAGCAGTGCCATGGGCGCGGAGCCCAGCGGTCGGCTCCAAAGGTAGAGGCATCGGCGGGGGTGCGGTGTTCAAGACCGTTTGCAGCATGGATGCTGCAACCGAGCCCCCATGGATGGGTTAACGGCGTGTCTTGAACACCGCACCCCCGCTGAGGCCTCGGCAATCGAAGTGCCGAACCCTCGCCCAACGGATCCGGCACTCATAGCCAAATACATGCAAGAATATGGGACAGCTATGACTTTCGAACTGAGGTTTACCGCCGACGCCGTACGGGTACTGGAAGACGCCACCGCCTTTGACGGCTATTTCCAGGTGCGTCGGCTGACCCTCCAGCACCGGCTGTTTGCCGGCGGCTGGAGCGAACCGCTGGTGCGGGAAGTGTTCGAGCGCGGCGATGCCGTCGCAGTGCTGCCCTACGAGCCCGAGACCGACAGCCTGATCCTGCTGGAACAGTTCCGCCCCGGAGCACTGCGCGATGCGCACAGCCCCTGGATGCTGGAGCTGGTCGCCGGTGTGGTCGAAGCCGGCGAAAGTGACCACGCCGTGGCCCACCGCGAGGCCGCCGAAGAAGCCGCCTGCGAACTGACCGAACTGCTGCCCATTGCGAGTTATTATCCCAGCGCCGGGGCCTGCTCCGAACACGTGCGCCTGTTCTGCGGCCGGGTCCGCAGCGCCGGGGTGGGCGCAGTGCATGGCCAGGACGAGGAGGGCGAGGATATCCTGGTCCACCGCCTGTCCCGGGCCGAGGTCATGGAATTGCTGGCGGCGGACAGGATCCCCAATGGCCATACCCTGGTCGCGCTGCTGTGGCTGCAACTGCAGGGCGATTCGTTGCGCCAGCGCTGGGGTTGCGCGTGAAGCGGCACCGATGAGCGAGACCGATCCGCCGCCCGCCGCGGCAGCGACCACACCGGGGCTGCTGCGTTCCAGCCTGCTGGTGAGTTCCATGACCATGCTGTCGCGGGTTCTGGGCCTGCTGCGGGATGTGGTCATCGCCGCCGTGGTGGGGGCCAGCGCCAACGCGGACGCGTTCTTTGTCGCCTTCAAGATCCCCAATTTCCTGCGCCGGCTGTTTGCTGAAGGGGCATTTGCCCAGGCCTTTGTGCCGGTGCTGGCGGACTACAAGGCGCAGGGCAGCCTCGCGGCGGTGAAGGCGCTGGTAGACCGGGTGGCAGGGGTGCTCGCTGGTACGCTGTTACTGGTGACCTCGGTGGCGATTCTGGCGGCGCCGCTGGTGACCGCGGTATTCGCGCCGGGCTTTGTCGGCGACCCGGTGAAGTTCGCGCTCACCGCCGAAATGATCCGCATCACCTTTCCCTATCTGTTGCTGATCTCCATGACCGGTTTCTGTGGCGCGATTCTCAACAGCTATGGGCGCTTTGCGGTGCCGGCGCTGACGCCGATCTTCCTGAACCTGTCGCTGATCACGGCCGCCACAGTCGCCGCTCCCTGGTTCGAGGAGCCGGTGTTTGCGCTGGCCTGGGGGGTGCTGCTGGCAGGGGTAGTGCAGCTGCTGTTTCAGCTGCCCTTTCTGTACCGGCTGGAACTGGTGCCGCGCCCGCTCTGGGACACCCGGGATCCGGGCGTGCGCCGCATCCTCACACTGATGGTGCCCGCGCTGTTTGGCGTATCGGTCAGCCAGATCAACCTGCTGCTGGATACCGTGCTGGCCTCCTTCCTGCCCACTGGCAGTGTATCCTGGCTGTACTACTCCGACCGCCTGATGGAACTGCCGCTGGGCGTGTTCGGGGTGGCGATCGCGACGGTGATCCTGCCCAGCTTGGCGGCTCACCGGGCCGGGGCGCGGATGCAGGATTTCAGCCTGACGCTGGACTGGGCGGTGCGCTCGGTGTTGCTGATTGCAGTGCCGGCGGCGGTGGCACTGTTGCTGCTGGCGGAGCCGATCCTGGTCACTCTATTCCAGTACGGCGAGTTCCGGCCCGATGATGTGGCAATGGCAGCCATGAGCCTGCGGGCCTACAGTCTGGGGCTGGCGGCTTTCATGTTGATCAAGGTGCTGGCGCCGGGCTTCTATGCGCGGCAGGACACGCTGACGCCGGTAAAGATAGGCATTACTGCAATGGTGGCGAACATGGTGCTCAACGTGGCCTTCGTACTGCCGCTGATGCACTACTTCAATGCCGGGCATGTGGGCCTGGCCCTTGCCACCAGTGTCGCCGCCTGCCTCAATGCCGGCCTGCTGTGGCGCGGCCTGCGGCGGGATCAGGTGTATCGCTTCCAGCCGGGCTGGGGACGCTACAGCGGGCGCCTGCTGGCTGCCACTGGAGGGATGGCGGCGGCGGTCCTGTGGCTGGCGCCGGCGACCGAGGTCTGGCTGGGCTGGAGCGTGCAGCAGCGGGCCGGACGCATTGCCCTTGTCTGCGCCGCCGGGGCGCTGGCATACCTGCTGCTGCACGCTCTGCTGGGGACGCGCCTGCGCGACCTGCGCACGCCGCCGCGCGCGCCGATCGCCTAAGGCGGCCGCGGGGCGATCCGTTGCTGTCGCGAGTTGCCTGCAAAGGCGGATTGGCTCTCGCAGGCTTGCCCGCCGCTGTTACCGTGAAAAAACGGCCGAAGTGCAGAGTGGTTCAGGACGCCGGGCCCTCATGCCCCTTCGAATCCGCCTATCGGATTCTGGGCCACTGTGTTGGACATGAGCACCAGGGGTTCTGTTTCGCTGACGGCGATATAGGCGTGGGGGGTCATGCCGTCAAAGCAGATGCTGTCGCCCTGCTTGAGGCGCACCGGCTTGTAGAGCTCGGTGTGGAGTTCCATTTCCCCTTCGAGCACATAGAGGAATTCCTCGCCGGGATGGGCGGAGAAGTCGCCATAATCGTCCACGTTGCGGCATTTGACCCGCATGCGCCAGAAGATGTTCTGTTTGTGAATCATGTCGTCGCAGAGGGTTTCAAGATCCCAGCGCGGATGGCAAAACAGGTGGCCCTCGTTGGCGCGGGTGATCGCCCGCCGGCCGCCGAGCAGACTGTCGTATTCGGGGCCGATCAGGTTGGCAATCGGCAGCGACAATTCCTCTGCGATCCTCAGCACCGAACTGAAGTTGAGCGACATTTTGCCGTTTTCGATTTTGGAGATGGCCGACACACTCATGCCGAGTTTTTCGCTCAGATCCGCCAGCCGGAGGCCGTGGGATTTTCGGTATTCTCTGAGGCGTTTTCCCAGCGTGACATCAGCGACGGTCATGGTTTCATATCTTCAGTTGTCGGTGCGTTCGGCGGCCAGCGGTTTATACCATAATTCCGGTTGAATACCACCCGTCCCGGCCGCCGGCAAGCCCGGCAGCGCTGCCAGCAGGCTGTTGGCGATGCGGTTGGCCCACTGGTTTGCTGCTGCGGTATCGCCCAGCAGGTCGTTGCGAATCTCGAAAATGACATGGGGCAGCTTGCGGGCCACCGCGTGGATATCCACCGTCATGGTTTCGCCCGCGCCCGGGTCGTAGGGCTGGTTGCGACCCACCGGCGTTATACCCTGCCCCTCAAGTGCCTGGGCTACCGCGCGGGGGAAACGGCCATCGCCCTTCCACAGCACACCCACGGGCCAGGGACGAGGCTGTCCTGCCATCCGGGGCGTGAAACTGTGCACCGAGACGATCACCGGGGGCCGGGGGAGCGCTGTCACTCCTTCAAGATGCTGTTCCAGCGCCTGGTGAAACGGGTCGAAGGCCAGCTTTTTCCGCAGCGACTTTTCTGCCGGGGACACGTTCTGGTTGCCCGGAACGAGTACGCCGTCTGACAGCGGGGCGATGAAGTCCGGCGCCGATGGCATGCGGTTGCATTCCACGAACAGGCGCGAATAGCCGGCCAGAAATGCCGGCGCCCCCAGACGCTCCGCCAGTGCGGTGGTCACCGCGCCGGCGCCGATGTCCCAGCCGATATGGTCCGTCAGGCTCGCTTCGTCCAGGCCGAGGTTACCCCAGGGCTCCGGCACCGCCCAGCTGGCGTGTTCGCAGGTCAGAATGACCGGGGCCGCTGCCGTTCCGGGAAGGATGTGTACCGCCTGCCGGGCGAGCTGCTCCAGTTGGTCTGTGGAAAGAGTGTGTCCCCGCATCAGGCCAGGGTACGCACATGGAAGGAGCGGGTGGTAACCAGCTCTTCCAGTCCCTGGATGCCGTAGGACCGGCCAATGCCGGATTGTTTGACGCCGCCAAAGGGCAGCAGCAGATCCGCATGATCGCAGCGATTGACATAGAAAGTGCCGCTGTCCACCTGCTGTCCCAGCGCCAGCGCGGTGTCAATGTCCTGGCTCCAGATCGACGCGGTGAGCCCGTAGTCGCTGTCATTCATCAGCGCCACTGCCTCGTCGTCGCTGCTGATCGCCATGATGGGTATGGCCGGCCCGAAGGTTTCCTCCTTCATGATCGCCATGCTGTGGTCGACGCCGGACAGGACCTGGGCCTCCATGTAGGCGGCTCCCTCCCTGACCAGCGACGATTTGCCCGTGGGCAGCAGGGCCTGTGCGCCTTTCGCCACGGCGTCGTCCACCAATGCCTGCACCCGCGAGCGCGCGGCGGCAGAAACCAGCGGGCCGAACACCGGTTTCTCGTGTAGCGGATGTCCCATGGTCACGGCGGCGCTTGCTGCCACGAACGCATCGACAAACGGCTGGTAGATATCCTCGTGAACGTAGATCCGTTCTACCGAACAGCAGGACTGGCCGGCATTGCCGTAGCAGCCTTCCAGCAGGTCCTGGATGATTGCGTCAAGCTTGACGTCCGGCCGGATATAGACGGGATCCTTGCCGCCCAGTTCCAGGCCGTAGCGGGTGAGGGTGCCCCGGCCCGCATCGTATACCGCATGCCCGCCCGGGTGGAGCCGATGAACTCGACCAAATCGACCAGGCCTGAACCGATGAGTGCCTCTGTGTCCGGATGGGTCATGTGCAGGGTCTGGAGCACGCCGTCGGGCAAATCCGATTCAGCGGCCGCGATGCCGAAGACTTCCGCGATCAACGCGGTCTGCGGGGCGTGCTTGAACAACACGACATTACCCATCAGCAGGGGCGCCAGAATCAGGCTCGCGGACATGGCGACAGGATAGTTCCAGGCGCATATCGACAGGCACAGACCCATCGGGATCCGCTGTACCGAGCGGGTGATATTGTCGTCGGGTTTTTCCTGTGGCGGCTGCAGAATCCCGGCCGCGTCGCCGATCAGTACATCGGCGCTCTGGAGCATGCGGTCCATTTCATCCGCCTGCCAGGAGGGCCGCCCCATCTGCCAGGTGACCAGTTCCGCGAGCCGCTCCCGGTGCTTGTCCAGGACGCTCAGAAAACTCCGGACCATCCTGGCCCGTTCGGCGAATGGCACCTGCCGCCATTGGGCAAAGGCTTTGCGCCCGGTTTCCGCCGCGGCCCGGATGCGGGCCGGGTCGGCGTAGTGGCAGGTTGCATACACACTGCCGTCGACCGGGGATACAATCTTAAAATCACTCAAGGGGAAGTTCCTTCAAACCAGTTCAAAAAAGCGCTCCAGTTCCCGATCAGTTACCAGGCCGGCAAACTGTTTCAGCTGGGCTTCGCGCGTGTCGGCGTAGGCCGTTACAAAATCATCGCCAAAGAACTGCCTGGCCGCCGCGGAGTCGCGGAACCGGGCGATGGCTTCGGCGAAGCTGTCCGGGAATTGCAGAGCTGGCGCGGAGCTGCCCTCGTAGGCATTGCCCGTCCTGGGCTCTGTGGGTTCCAGCCGGTGTTCGATGCCGTAAAGTCCGGCTGCGAGAATGCCGGCGAGGGACAGGTAGGGGTTGGCATCGGCGCCCGGTGTGCGGCATTCGATCCGGGTCGATGCGGCACTGCCGGGAATGGCCCTGATGGCGCAGGTTCTGTTCTCTATGCCCCATTCGGCGGATATCGGTGCAAAAATACCCGGGACCAGGCGCTTGAAAGAATTGATGTTGGGGGCGAACATCAGCAGGAAATCCCCCATCAGCGCCTGCATGCCGCCAATGAAATAGCGCATGGTCTGGCTCATGCCATCAGCCTGCGCCGGGTCATGAAACAGCGCCACGCCCTTGTCATCCAGCAGTGAGATGTGGACGTGTCCACTCTGACCGTCGACCTCATTTGACCAGCGCGCCATGAAGCTCATCAGTTTTTCCTGCTGCTGGGCGATGACCTTGGCAAAAGTGCGGAACATGACTCCCCGGTCGGCGACCTCGACGCCGTCACCATAGCCCAGTGCCACCTCCATGAAACCCGGGCCCATTTCCTCATGCAGGCTTTCCAGGGACAGGTTGAGCGACGCCGACATGTCCATCAGGGCATTGTAGAATTCCGACTGGGCGCCCTGGCGCACCAGGGAATAGTAGGACTTGTGGGGCGTCGCCAGCGCGAGATTGCGGTAGCCCTTGTCCACCACCGACTGTGGCGTTTCCCGGAACAGGGTAAATTCAAACTCCAGGGAATGCCGTGGTGTGAGGCCGGCAGCGGCCGCCCGCTCGAAGACCCGCCGGTACACTCCCCGGGGGCAGAAGGCCTCTGCCTCACCGCTGAACTCGACCAGCAGGAACAGGTTGCGTCCCGCCGGTTCCCAGGGCAGCAGACGGGCCGTTTCGGGCAGTATCCGCGCTGGCTGGTCACAAAAGCCGCCACCTGGGTCCGCAATCCGCGGCGCAAACAGAATGGCGTCCGTTGGATCCAGCGCAAGGGTGATGAGCGGGAAGCAGATACCTCCCAGCGCACTTTCCAGCTTCTTGCGGGAGACGTATTTGCCCCGAATGGTTCCCTGCAGGTCGACGAATCCCAGCGTCGCGTATTCCAGCTCGCTCTGGTCGATGAAGGAGCGTAGTGCCTCCGCGCTGGGATGTTTGGGTAGTTCAACCATGAATAACCTCCGGTAGATGACCGTGGCGCATTCGCCCGGGCCCTAGTATCTGTAGCTGGCCGAAATGCCCCACCAGATCGGGTTGCCGGGGAAGCGCTCGGTATACCCTGAGGAGGCCACGTCGAAGCCGATAATGTCGTAGTCCTTGTCCGTCAGGTTCTTGCCAAAAGCGGCAAACCGCCAGTGCTCATCGGGGCTGGTGTAGCTGACCCGGCCGTTCAGCACGGTATAGCCGCCCTGGCGGGTGACCGGGGCATTGGAAATACTGAAATACTGACTGGAAAGGTACTTGAAATCGGCCTGCACGGCCATGGTGCCACCGCCGAAGGAGGGCCATTCATAGCGGATCATGCCATTGAGATTGATGTCCGGTGACAGCGCAATGTCCCGGTCCGCGGCCTGGGTCGGCAGGGGAACATCGAAGGCTTCGGCCTCCAGCACCGAGGCGCCCAGCATGATATCCATGCCGGGTAGCGGCGAGGCCATCAGTTCGAGGTCAAGTCCGTAGATTCTGGCATCCGTATTGACAATAAAGGTGGTCAGGCCCTGGAAATTGAATGCCTGGTAGTCGCTGTAGTCATAGTAAAACGCAGCACTGTTCACGCGCATCGCACCGTCGAAGAAGTCCGTCTTGATGCCCACTTCGTAGGCATCGATTGTCTCGTCCTGGAAGGCCATGCGGGCGTAGTCCAGCTCGCCAGTTGCGGGATCCAGCAAACCGGATACGTCGAGCGGCGCATTTGCACCGCCGCCCTTGGTGCCGCGGTTCCAGCTGACATAGACCAGGGTGTCTTCGGTGGCGTGCCAGTCCAGTTCGACCTTGGCCGACCAGGTGCCCTTGTCCACAACGGCGAACGGCGACAGGTCGTCGTTGAAGCGCGCCAGTTCCATGATCGGGCTGCCGTCGTTGTAGGCCAGCAGGTTCGACGCAAAATCGATTTCCTTGCGGTCTTCCGTCCAGCGCAGCCCGCCGATCAGCGTGAATGCGCTGGACAGGTCATATTCGGCCTGCCCGAAAATCGACCAGGACTCCGTATCCAGCGTGTAGGGGTTGTCGATGGCGATACCGTCCATCGGCAGGTCTATGCCACTGATGTAGTCGCCGTCTATCTGGAGGTAATAGAGACCGCCCAGCAGCCGGTAGTCATCGCCTTCCATATTTGCCCGGAATTCCTGCGAAAACTGCTCTACATCGCTTTGCAGGGAAAACTCGTGAAGCGGGAAGGGAGACGAATCCGAATCCTCTTTGTAGTCTTTGCTCAGCTCGAAGTAATCGGTGACGGAAGTGAGTGTGACGTGGTCCAGGTGCCATTCAAGCGTGGTGGTTGCGCCCCAGGTTTCGATATCGTTGAAGCCGACAAAATCGTAGTCGCCCGCATGCCGGTCGTCGTCGGTATCGCGGTAGCCGTTCATGTCGCAGCCTGCGCAGGTACCGTAGACATCCTCGTCCGGGCCGACAAAGACGCCGAGGCCGGCATCGTTGGCAACCGTCACCTTGTGCTGGTAGGCGCCGGCGCGGATATCGGATTTTGCGGCGCGCACGGAAAGCAGGGCCGAGAAATCGTCGCCGGGTTCGAACAGCAGCTGAACACGCCCGGCATAGTCGTTGCCGTTGCCGATGTCCTTGCCGAGACGGTTTTCGATCACCCCGTCGTGGCGATTGTAGGCTGCTGCCGCCCGCACTGATACCGTCTCCGAGAGAGCTCCGCCGACCGCACCCTCGAGGTTGACCTCATTGTAGGCGCCGTAGCCCAGATCCAGCCGGGCATCGAACTCCTGCTCGGGTTTGCGGGTAATGAAGTGGACCAGGCCCCCGGTCGCATTGCGGCCAAACAGTGTGCCCTGCGGACCGCGGAGGACTTCCACTCTGTCCATGTCGAACAGCAGGAAATTCCCTGCCGACATCTGACTGATATAGGCGCCGTCAATGTAAGTCGCCACCGGGCTTTCCTGGTGGTCGGTAAAATCATTCTGGGTAACGCCGCGGATGGTAAAGAACGTCGACGATCCGCCGTTGGGAGCGACCAGTTGCATGCCCGGCGTCATGTCGACAATGTCGGTGGAGCTGGTGTAGCCCAGCGCATCCATCTGGTCTCCGCTCAGGGCGGTCACGGCGACCCCGACGTCCTGCAGATTTTGCTCGCGTTTCTGGGCCGTCACCACGACTTCCTCGAGCAGGGCCTGGGCCCCGGCAGGGACCGCCAAACCAGACAGTGTCGCCCCTGACATGGCGAGAACAGTACTCGTCATCAGCCGGGATTTTTTCTTATACCTCTGCGGAATCCTGAACATTACGCTCTCCTGTTTGTTGTAGCGGGACTGAACATGCCATCCCTAAAGTTTTGCGGAAATGCCGCCATCCACGATCAGGTCCGTGCCTGTGATGTATGACGCCTTGTCCGACAGCAGAAACAGACAGGCATTGGCCATGTCTTCCGCTGTTCCCATCCGGCCGATGGGGATTGAATCGCCCACGGCTTTCTGGATATCGTCCCGTCCTTCCCACCGGGCCTGCATGGGGGTCATTGCGACGCCGGGAAAAATCACGTTGGATCTGATGCCATCGCAGGCAAACTGGATTGCGGCGGATTTGGACAGCGCGC
The DNA here is from genome assembly GCF_010669285.1 of Kineobactrum salinum. Lineage (GTDB taxonomy): Bacteria > Pseudomonadota > Gammaproteobacteria > Pseudomonadales > Halieaceae > Kineobactrum > Kineobactrum salinum. The sequence goes on from NZ_CP048711.1 coordinate 3,166,122, forward strand.
TGACTCCCGCCTTGGATGCGCTGTAGGCGTCCTGCGGGCTGGCATCTCCGCGCAGGCACTGTACCGTCGAAAAATGCACCATGGCGCCCCGCCGGATGCTCGAAGCAGTGGTACGGCGTGGCGGATGGTGTAGGCCATGGACTTGAGGTTGATATTGAAAACCTGGTCCCACACCTCCATGTCCATGTCGACCACTGATTTGTCCCGGTCGAACCAGAGAACGCCGGCGGTGTTTACCAGGTAGTCCAGTCTGCCGAAACGAGATGCGGCCAGCGCCATGGCCTCCTGCACGGCGTTTTCATCAGTGAGATCGCCCTGGGCATAGTGAAACTGGTCTTCGAACTCAGAAAGCTCCGGCGGCGCCTGCTTGACGTCGATCAGCACAGCCTTGCCCCCTTGCGCAAGGAATTGCCGTGAAATCTGCAATCCCATGCCGCCGCCTGCGCCGGTAATGAATGCCACCCGTCCTTCAAATTCACTCGTCAGCAAGCGCCTTTCTCCTCTTCCAGCTTGTGTGTGTCGCCGGCCACCGGCAGCGGGCAGGTGGCGTCATGGGAGGAGAATAGCGAAATTATCGTCTAAGTCAATTATTTTATTTAAAGGAAAATATTGTAATAACCATCGAAGAGGCGCTATAAAGTGAATCTGTGGCCGCCAGCTACAATGGCGGGACAAAAACGGAATACAATCGGAGAGGGCGCGTAGCATGGCCGATAAACCAGACCTGCATCATCGTGCAGCGGACTATGAAATTGCGTCGCCGGACTACCTCGGCAAGCGGCAACTGGACAAGGGCCGGGCCGGATGGATCCTGCTTGCGGTGCTGGGAATTTCCTATGTGATTGCCGGTGAATTTGCCGCCTGGAATTATGGTCTTCCGCTGGCCGGCTGGGGTGGGCTGTTTATCGCGCTGATTCTGATGGCGGTGATGTACTTCTGCCTGACCTTTTCCCTGGCGGAACTCGCCACCATCATACCGACGGCCGGTGGCGGCTACGGCTTCGCCCGCCGCGCCTTCGGGCCGACCCTGGGCTATCTTGCCGGTATCGCGATCGTGTTCGAGTACACTCTGGCTACAGCCGGTGTCGCGTTATTTTTCGAGGGGTATTTCCAGGCCTTGACCGGTATCGGGGGTCTGGTCGTGCTGATTCCCCTCTACGTCATCATGATGTTCATTCACGTCAACGGCATTCGCGAATCCCTGACCCTGATGCTGGTTCTGGCGGCCATTGCCGGGCTCGGCCTGTTGCTGTTCATCGCCTTCATGCTGCCGGCCTTCGAGTTGGCCAATATCATGGACCTGCCGGTGTCGGATGCCTGGGGTGCGACCCGATTCCTGCCCCAGGGCTACTACGGCATTTGGGCCGGATTCCCGTTTGCCATTGCCATGTTCCTCGCGGTTGAAGGCGTTCCGCTGGCAGCGGAGGAGGCGGCCAACCCGGTAAAAGACGTGCCCAGGGGGCTGATTGCGGCTGTGACCGTGCTGTTCATAATCGCGGTGCTGGTGCTGCTTTCCGCGCCGGGCGCAGCCGGCTCGGGCTATCTCGGTTCGGGACAGGATCCCCTGATGGCGGCGTTTACCAAGCTCCACGGACCGGATCATCCGCTGCGGTATGGCATCAACCTGGCGGCGCTGGCCGGCATCACGGCCAGCTTCTTCTCTCTCGTTTTTGCTTATTCCCGCCAGGTGTTTTCCCTGTCCCGGGCGGGTTATCTGCCCCGTTTTCTCTCCGTCACCAACCGGCGCAAGGCGCCCTATCTGGCGGTGATCATTCCCGGCGCCGTCGCCTTTGCCTTGTCGCTGACCAGGGCGGCCGATCAGATCATCATCATCGTGGTTTTCAGTGCTACCTTGTCCTATCTGTTGATGATGGCGGCGCATATCGCGCTCCGGCTCAGGGCCCCCGGGCTCGAGCGTCCCTACCGGACGCCGGGCGGTATTGCGACCTCCATCACGGCGTTGGTTCTCGCGGGCCTTGCCTTTGCTGTGTGTATTTCCCTGAGTATCATATGGTCTGCCGTTGCTGCGGCCTGTCTGTGCTGCTTCCTGCTCTATTTCTGGCTCTACAGCCGTCATCATCTGGTGGCCCAGGCGCCCGAGGAAGAGTTCGAGACAATGCGCACAGCGGCGGCCGATCTGGAGAATTCGCCGACATGAGCAAGACGGACGGGAACCGGCAGCGCAGACGATTCATGATCCTGCAAACAGGCACTCTCCCTGACAATCCCGGAGGCATGCGGGGGCTGTACGGGGATATGGCTGAGCTCTTCTTTCCACCACTGGGTTTCCCGCCGGAGCAAGTGGTCGTTACCCGCCTGCACGAGCATCGTCTGCCTGCAGGAGAGCCCGGTGACTACAGCGGCATCCTGATCACCGGCTCGCCGCTGATGGTATCTGCGCAGGAGGACTGGATGCTGCGTATCCGTCCCTGGCTCGAACGTGCCAGAGCGGAAGGTGTTCCTCTGCTCGGCGTCTGTTTCGGTCACCAGTTGCTTGCCTGTGCTTTCGGCGGCCATGTCGGCGCCAGCCCAGGTGGCCTGGAGGCTGGAACGGTGTCCGCCGAATTCTCGGCGGAACGGGCAGAGGACCCGCTTTTCTCGGTACTCCCGGCTAGTGCTCCTGTCCAGGTTCACCACTACGAGTCGGTAATTGTGCCGCCTGCCGGTGCAGAGATAGTGGGGTGGAGTGCCCACGACGAACACCACGCCCTGCGCTACGGCCCCGCCTGCTGGGGCGTCCAGTTCCATCCGGAGCTGACGGCTCCCATGATGCGTACCCTCCTGCAGGAGGAGGTAGCATCCCTGCAAGCGGCAGAACTCGATCCGCTGTCAGTCCTCGACAGAGTCCGGAACACGCCGGTCGGGCCCACTTTGCTGCGTCGCTTCCGGGAGATTGCCGAACGGCGTCATGCAGAATAGGAATCTTGCTCGGTGGCAGCGACATTGGGCTATTCCGTCGAAGTACCGGAGCTCAACCAGGCTGATGCATTCACCGGAAGCGGTACAATGTCTTTCATCGAAACAGCGGTTGGCGGATCTTTTTGGGTACCCGGCGACGCTTGATGTTTTGCTCCCGCTAGCGGCCTATTTTCAACTATCGGTGAGACAAGTGGGCCAAACAGCGCCGGCCTTTGGCATAGGCTAGACCGCGGCTTTTCGATATACTCTCGCGTTTAGTCGGACAAGGCACCCGGGACCTGATGGAGCTCATTCGCGGTCTGCATAATCTGCGGCCCAGACACCGCAATTGCGTGGCCACGATAGGCGCCTTCGATGGCGTCCATCTCGGTCACCAGGCGGTGATCCGGCAGTTGCAGCACAAGGCCGCGGAGCTGGAGCTGCCCTCGGTGGTAATCGTGTTCGAGCCACTGCCCCGGGAGTACCTGAGGCCACTGAAAGCGCCGGCGAGGCTGATGAGTTTCCGGGAGAAGGCGCTGGCGCTGGCGCAGCTGGGTGTGGATCGCCTGCTGCGGATCCGCTTCAACGAAGAGCTGCGCTGCATGTCGGCGCAGGCCTTCGTCGAGCGGATCTTTGTCGAGGGACTCGGCATACGCTATGTGGTGTTGGGGGATGATTTCCGCTTTGGCAATGATCGCGAGGGCGATATCGCGCTGATCCAGCGCCAGGGCGTGTATCATGGCTACCAGGCCGGCGCTACCGAAACCCGTCTGCTGGACGGCGAACGAGTCAGCAGTACACGGATCCGGAAGGCCCTGGCGGAGGCCGATTTCGCACTGGCCGAGCGACTGTTGAGTCGCCCCTACAGCATTGCCGGCAAGGTGATCTACGGCCGTCAGCTGGGGCGGGAGCTGGGCTTCCCGACAGCCAATGTGGAGCTGCACCGGCTGCGTTCGCCGCTGGCGGGGGTGTATGTCGTCCACGTCGATGGCCCCGGCCTGCGCGCGGCCCCGGGAGTGGCGAATGTCGGTACCCGGCCCACGGTCAACGACAGCATTCGCGCCAATCTCGAGGTGCATCTGTTGCAGGGCGCGCCGCAATTGTATGGCAAGCACATTGAAGTGACGTTTCTGCACAAGCTGCGGGACGAGAAAAAGTTTCCCTCGGTGGTCGAGTTGCGGCGTCAGATCGCCGCGGATATAGAGACTGCCCACGCGTGGCTGGGCAGTCATTGAACCTACTGGATACTGGTAACGATCTAGATGAGTAATTACAAGGACACCCTGAATCTGCCGCAGACCGCCTTTCCGATGAAGGCCAACCTGACCCAGCGGGAGCCCCGGCGTCTGCAGCAGTGGCAGGACAGTGGCCTGTACCAGAAGATCCGGGCCGCCAGCGCCGGCCGTCCCAAGTTCATCCTGCACGACGGGCCGCCCTACGCCAATGGCGATCTGCATGTCGGCCACGCGGTCAACAAGATCCTGAAGGACATTATCGTCAAATCCCGCACCCTGGCGGGGTTTGACGCGCCCTATGTGCCGGGCTGGGACTGCCATGGCCTGCCGATAGAGCTGAATGTGGAAAAAAAGGTGGGCAAGCCGGGAGCCAGAATCAGCGCCGCGGAGTTTCGCCGCAAGTGCCGTGACTACGCCGCCCGCCAGGTCGAGAACCAGCGCCAGGTATTCATGCGCATGGGGGTGCTGGGGGACTGGTACCAGCCCTACTTGACCATGGACTTCCAGTTCGAGGCGGATATTGTGCGGGCGTTGGGGCGGATTATCGCCAACGGCCACCTGCAGCAGGGTTTCAAGCCGGTGCACTGGTGCATGGACTGTGGCTCGGCCCTGGCCGAGGCCGAGGTGGAGTACAAGGACAAGCTCTCGCCGGCGATCGATGTCGCCTATGAGGCCGTGGACCCGGCCGCGTTCCGCAGTGCCTGCGGCAGTGAGTTCAGCGGCCCGATCGCGGTGCCTATCTGGACCACCACGCCCTGGACCCTGCCCGCCAGTATGGCAGTGACCTTGCATCCCGATCTGGAATATGTGGTGTTGGCAGCGCCGGGCAGGGCCCTGCTGGTCGCAGCCGAACTGGCGGAGGCTTGCGCCGCGCGTTTTGGCCTGACAGGTTGCGAAATCCTCGGCCGCTGCGCCGGTAGGGCGCTGGAGGGGCAGCTGCTGCAACATCCCTTCCTGGAACGGCAAGTCCCGCTGATCCTGGGTGACCACGTGACCACCGAGGCGGGCACCGGGGCGGTGCATACCGCGCCGGCCCACGGCCAGGAGGACTTCGTGGTGGGCCAGCAGTACGGTCTGGAGGTCCACAACCCGGTGGCCAGCAACGGCGTCTTCGTGCCCGGCACTGAACACTTCGCCGGCCAGCATGTGCTGAAGGCCAATGCCGCCATCGTCGAGCTGCTGCGCGAGCGCGGTGTGCTGCTGCATCACGAGGACTACGAGCACTCCTACCCCACTGCTGGCGCCACAAGAGCCCGATCATTTTCCGGGCCACACCGCAGTGGTTTGTCAGTATGCAGCAGAACGGGTTGCTGCGCGGCGCGCTGGAGGCGGTGGAGCAGGTGCGCTGGTTGCCGGACTGGGGCAAGGCGCGTATCGACGCAATGCTGGCCAACAGGCCGGACTGGTGTATTTCGCGGCAGCGTACCTGGGGGGTGCCGATGGCGCTGTTCGTGCATCGCGAAACCGGCGCGCTGCATCCCGACACCGCAAGCCTGCTGCAACAGGTTGCAGCGCGGATGGAGCAGCAGGGCATAGAGGCCTGGTTCGAACTGGAGCCCGCCGACCTGCTGGGCGCCGAGGCCGCCGAGTATGACAAGGTTAGCGATACCCTGGACGTCTGGTTCGACTCCGGCGTCACTCATGCCTGCGTGCTGCGCCGCCGTGACGGCCTGCGGTCTCCGGCGGACCTGTATCTGGAAGGATCGGACCAGCACCGCGGCTGGTTCCAGTCCTCCCTGCTGACCGGCATCGGCGCCTATGGCGAGGCGCCGTACCGGACGGTGTTGACCCACGGCTTCACGGTGGACGGCCAGGGCCGCAAGATGTCCAAATCCATCGGCAACATCGTACCCGCACAGACGGCGATGAATGAGCTGGGCGCGGATATCCTGCGCCTGTGGGTGGCAGCTGCGGATTTTCGCGGCGAAATCGCGGTTTCCGACGAGATCTTTTCGCGGGTGGCCGACTACTATCGCCGCATCCGCAATACCGCCCGCTTCCTGCTGTCCAACCTGAGTGGTTTTGACCCGGCCGAACACGCGCTGCCGTTCGCGGAGCTGCTGCCGCTGGACCGCTGGGCAGTGGACCGGGCGGCACTGTTGCAGCAGGAGATCCTGGCGGCCTACGAGAGCTACCAGTTCCACCAGATCTACCAGAAGCTGCACCATTTCTGCAGCACCGACCTGGGCGGGTTCTATCTCGACATCATCAAGGATCGGCAATACACCACCCGTGCCGACAGCAGCGCCCGGCGTTCGGCCCAGACTGCGCTGTACCATATCGCCGAGGCCCTGGTGCGCTGGATGGCGCCCATCCTCAGCTTTACCGCCGAGGAGATCTGGGAAAATCTGCCGGGCGAGCGCGCCGAATCGGTGCAGTTGACGCAATGGTATGAGGGCCTGGGCACGCTGGAGCCGGATGAGGCCATGGGCCGGGACTACTGGCAGCAGATAATGTCGGTGCGCGTTGCGGTGAACCGGGAGATCGAGGTACAGCGCGCCGCCGGCCTGGTGCGCGGCTCACTCGATACCGCGGTGACCCTGTTTGCCGCTCCCGCACTGCTGGCACAACTGGAAGCACTGGGAGAGGAGCTGCGTTTTGTGCTCATTAGCTCCAGTGCCCGGCTGGCGCCGCTCGCCGAGGCGCCTGCCGAGGCGGCTGCGGCGGAGCTGGCTGGCCTGCGGCTGCAGGTGGCGGTGGCCGCGGAGGAAAAATGTGAGCGCTGCTGGCACCGCCGTCCCGATGTCGGCAGCCATAGCGCCCATCCAACACTCTGTGGCCGCTGCATCGAGAACATCGACGGCCCCGGGGAGCAGCGCCGTTTTGCGTAATCTGCTGTGGCCGGCCGGATGGTACCTGCTGGCACTCACTGTCGTGGTGCTGGACCAGTTGACCAAGGGTCTGGCGGACCAGTACCTGCAGTACGGCACGCCCGTACCGCTGACCCCCTGGTTCAACCTCACGCTGCAGTACAATTCCGGCGCCGCTTTCAGCTTTCTCAGCGACGCCGGCGGCTGGCAGCGATATCTCTTCAGCGTCGTTGCCGGCATGATCAGCCTGGTACTGATCGTCTGGCTGTCCCGTCTGTCCCGCGGCCAGTACCTGTTGGGGTTGGCGTTGGCCTTGATTCTGGGCGGCGCAATCGGCAATCTGTGGGACAGGCTGGTGCTGGGTCATGTCATCGATTTCATTTCCGTGCACTATGGCGGTTACTATTTCCCGGCGTTCAACCTGGCAGATTCCGCGATTACCGTGGGCGCAGTCTGCATGATACTGGACAGTTTTATGGTCCGAGGACAGGCGGATGCCGCCTGAAGGAGTTCTTTCCCATGAGCAGCTTGCTATGAATACCGTCGACGTACCGGTCGGCGAGGGCACCCGGGTGTTCCTGAACTTCTCCGTCAGCCTGGAGGATGGCTCCGAGGTGGACAGCAACTTCGGCGGCGAGCCGGTGGACTTCGTGGTCGGTGACGGCAGCCTGCTGCCCGGTTTTGAGCGGCGGTTGTTCGGGATGTCGCCGGGCCAGCGGCAGATGTTCACGGTGCCGCCCGAGGACGCGTTTGGGCAGCCCAACAATAATAACGTCCAGGTGATTTCGCGGGAACATTTTGACGAGGAGGCCGAGCTTGAGATCGGGCTGCTGTTTTCCTTCGCCGATGCCGGCGGCGGCGAATTGCCGGGCCTGGTGGTCGGCTTCGACGAGGAGGAGGTAACGGTGGATTTCAATCACCCGCTGTCGGGGCGTACAATCCTGTTCGATGTGTTGGTACACCGGGTAGAACCGGCGGAGTTGCATTAGTCAGATGTCACAAGTGGAGATCCAGTTGGCCAACCCCGCGGCTTCTGTGCCGGGGTGGATCGCGCCATCGATATCGTCAACCGGGCGCTGGAACGCTTCGGCGCGCCGATCTATGTGCGTCACGAAGTGGTTCACAACCGCTTTGTGGTGGAGGATCTGCGCGTCCGTGGCGCCGTGTTCGTTGACGAGCTGGACGAGGTTCCCGACGACAGCATTGTTATTTTCAGTGCCCACGGCGTGTCCCAGGCGGTGCGTACAGAGGCGGACCGGCGCAGCCTCAAGGTCTTCGATGCCACCTGCCCGCTGGTCACCAAGGTGCATATCGAAGTGGCCCGTTACAGCCTGAACGGCAGCGAATGCATACTGATAGGTCACTGTGGCCATCCCGAAGTGGAGGGCACCATGGGCCAGTATGACCGTGGCGCCGGTGGCGAGATCTACCTGGTGGAGGACGAGAACCAGGTGGCCAGGCTGGAAGTGAAGAATCCCGACAATCTGTTTTACGTCACCCAGACGACGCTGTCGGTGGATGACACGGCCCGGGTCATCGACGCGCTGCGGGCCCGTTTTCCCAATATCCAGGGGCCGCGCAAGGACGATATCTGCTACGCCACCCAGAATCGCCAGGACGCGGTGAAACAGCTGGCCCAGCAGTGTGATCTGGTGCTGGTGGTGGGCTCCCCCAACAGCTCCAATTCCAATCGCCTGCGGGAACTAGCGCAGCGCATGGGCGCCGACGCACACCTGCTGGACAGCGCCGCGGACATCGACCCCGCCTGGCTGCGGGGCAAGACCCGGATCGGCATTACCGCCGGCGCCTCCGCGCCGGAAATCCTGGTGGCGGAGGTAGTACAGGGCCTGCAGGCGCTGGGCGCCGAGGCCCCCATTGAGCTGGTGGGCCGCCCCGAAAACATCACCTTCTCGCTGCCCCGCGAGCTGCGCATCCCGGCCCGCAACCTGTAGCGAGGCCGCTCCGCCGGGGGCACGACAGAAGGCTGCCCGCTGCTTCCTGCATAGGGTGCGTTGACGAAGGAAACGCACCAACCTCGGGACATGATGCGTTTCCTTCGTCAACGCATCCTATACGAAAGAGCTCCGCGATCCGGGCCTGTACGAGTTCCGCCCTCCGGTCTGTACGAGCTCCGCTCTCCGGCCTCTACGAGCTCCGTCAACTGATCCGGTACGTGCCCGCTGCTTCCTGCATAGGGTGCGTTGACGAAGGAAACGCACCAACCCCGGGACATGATGCGTTTCCTTTGTCAACGCATCCTATAAGAAAGAGTTCCGCAAACCGGGCCTGTAAGAGCTCCGTGATCCGGGCCTGTAAGAGCTCCGTGATCCGGGCCGGTACGAGTTCCGCCAACCGGACCTGTACGAGCTTCGTTAAGCTATTCCACAAAGGCGCGCCGTAGAGCCTGATTCCAGGAGGAATTTTCTTAAGTAAGTGCCATCGGCCCGAAGAGCTGATTTCTCATTCATCAGTAAGTGCCATCGGGCCGAAGTGCCGATTTCCCATTCATCTGAACCGGCCCACTTTCGTCAAATCGCACCCCTGACTGGAATCCTCCGTCCGCCGCCGCCTATGCTTGCAGACAGCAGGGAGGTGAACCATGGGCAGGAAGCCAATGCAGTACCGGGCCGGGGGGCTCACCCTGGTGGAGCTGATGATCGTGCTGGCTCTGCTGGGGGTGATGGCGATGGTCGCCATACCCGGCTTTCAGGGTCTGTTCCAGCGTACCCAGTTGCGCACCGAGGCGGGCCGGCTGCTGCTGGCGCTGAATCTGGCCCGCAGTGAAGCCATTGTCCGCAATACGCCGGTCAGTCTCTGCCCCTCATCGTTCAGCAGCGGTGGAGAACTGGTCTGCGAGGGCGACTACAGTGGCGGCTGGCTGGTGTTCAGCAATCGCAACCGGGACCGGAATGTCGATCCGGACGACGTGCTGGTGCGGGCCTTCGGGGCACTGCCAGCCAGGCTGAGCCTTACCAACCGGGCCGGGACGGCCAGCGTCGAAGACCTCATTACCTGGTTGCCCGACGGCAGCTCCCGCCGCAACCGCAGTTTGATGTTCTGCATCGCCGGACGGCCGGAGCTGCCTTCCTGGAGCGTGGTGTTGAATCTGGTTGGACGGCCGCGTCTGGCGCGGGACTGGGGCACATGTCCAGGGCCGGCGTGAACGGCCCCGGGGCTCGAGGCCAGGCGGGCGCCGGGCTGATCGAGGTGATGATCGCACTACTGGTGTTCGCGGTGGGCTTGCTGGGCACGGTGGCGCTGCAGCTGACGGCAAAGAAAAGCAGCTTCGAGGCCACCCAGCGCTCGATAGCCACCGGCCTGGCGCGGGACATTATCGAACGGATGCGCAGTAACCCCGGTCAGGTACCGGCCTACGTCATCGATGACGTAGGCGATACCGCGAACCCCGTCACGGCGAGCGCGACCTGCACCCAGGCGGCGGCTGTCCACTGCAGCCCGGGTCAACTGGCTGCCTGGGATTTGGCCGACTGGTACGGGCTTTTGATTGGCGCCACGGAAACCGTGACGGTGGACGGAGTGTTGGCCAACGCGGGCGGCCTGGTCGAGCCCCGCGCCTGTATCAGCAACGCGGGAGGCAATATTACGGTGGCCATTGCCTGGCGTGGTGTCAATGAGATGGTCGATGCCTCGGAGGCGCAGTGTGGCAGTGGCAAGGGAGTGTACGGCGATGACGACGCACTGCGGCGGGTGCTGGTGATGACGACCTATATAGGTGGGCCCGGGTGAGCACGATCTGCCCGTCTTTCCCCGGTGCCGCGCTCGCCGGCAGCCAGGGTTGCGGCACTGGCTGCGCCGGTCTGTCGCTGGTGGAACTGCTGGTATCGATCGTGTTGGGCCTGATGCTCAGCGCGGGAATTGTAGCCGTGTACCTGGACAGCAAATCGAATTATCTGGTGGAGGAGGAAATGGCGCGTATTCAGGAAAATGGACGCTTTGCGCTGAACCTGCTCAAGCGCGAACTGGCCCTGGCCGGCTTTTTCGGCGGCAATCCGGGTATTGCTGGTTTCAGCCCGGCCGCCAGCGCGCCTGATTGCGGTACCGCCGCCGATTGGCCATTGCAGCCGTCGACGCCGCTGGACATTCTCGACGACTACGCCGGTGGTGCGATACAGATGAGCAGTGGGGTGAGGTTGGACTGTGTGACAGCCGGCGACCTGCAGGTGGCGGTGGACAGCGATGTGCTCGCCGTCAAGCGCAGCGCCGGCGAGGCCACGTTGCGCGATGGCGTCTACCGGGCCGGTGTCACCGCTGCGCGCAACAACCAGTGGTACCTGCGCTTTGCGGATAACGGCGCCGAGGTGAGCTGGTGGCGGCAGGGCACTGCGCCGGCCTCCATTCCCGCGGTTGAAGTCAACGCTGGGGGTGGCACCGGTATCGACTACTGGGCAGCCTACGCCAACATCTTCTATGTCAGAAGCTACTCCGTGGATGCAGGCGACAATATACCCAGCCTCTGCGCCGAACGCCTCTCGGGCAGCGGCATGCTCACCCGCTGCCTGATCGAAGGGGTGGAGAGCCTGCAGGTGGAGTTCGGTATCGACAGCAGCGGCGATGGCGTGCCCAACCAGTACAGGACCACTCCCACCGCGGCGGAGCTTTCCCGCGTCGTCACGGCGCGGATATACCTGCTGGTGCGCGGCCTGACCCCGGTAACCGGCTACACCAACAGCAAGCATTACCAGTTGGGGCAGACCGCGATCGCGGCCCGCCATGACGGCTATCTGCGCCGCGTGTTCAGTACCACCGTGCAAACGCACAATGCGCTGTTGCCGGTGATATGAACACGCTGGGGACCGGGGGCTACAGGGGCAGCTGCATGAACGGCCGGGGAGCAGGCGGCAAGCCGCAGCGGGGCGCGGTGTTGCTGCTGGCAATGGTATTCCTGCTGTTGCTGGCCATTATTTCCAGCTCCGTGGTCCGCACCAGTGTGCTGGAGTTCCGCATGGCCGGTAATGATCAGTTCCGTGAGGAGGCCTTGCAGAAGGCGCAGGCAATAGCCGCTGCGCTGGCTGAAGACCCGGCCAATTTCCGGCTCACGGGCGGGGTGGGCTACACCCGGTGCCGGGCCGGTGGCGGCTGCGAATCGGAAACGCTGGCGGTGGCCGCGGCAACAGAAGCAGTACCTGCCGGAGTGGATGTCTCCTACCGGATCCGCCGTCAGGCTCCCCTGGTGGTGAAATCCCTGCCGTTTCGACAGGCCGAGAGCAATGCCTCCAGCAGCCAGGTATTTGATGCAGCAATCTTTGAAGTGGGTGTGACAGTGGATGGCAGCGCGGTGCGTCTGGGCAGTGCCGAAGTGCTGCAGGGCATCGCGGTGAGGATAGCCTCGGCCGCGCGATAGGAGTTCGGAATGAAAGTCACGTTACTAATCGCAGCCCTCGCTCTGCTGGTATCACTCAATCCCGTCGGCAGCCGGGCGGACGATATTGAAATATACCTGGATGGAAGTCCGGCCGGGGAGGCCTATGTCCATCTGATGCTCGACTATCGGCCCAGCGTATTCAGCGCGATGTGCCGTTACGGTTCCAGTTGCGCACCACCGTTCATGAGCCCACAGAGCTATGCCAATCTGGGCAGGCGCAGCGAGAACGAGCAGATCAGCCGCTTCGAGGTATTGGTCGCGGTAATGACTACGTTGTTCGACAATCCGCTGTTTGCAGACATTCATGTGGCGCTGCTCACGTCCAATTTCGTCAGCACCAGCAATCCGAAGCAGCACGGCGGATCTCTCCTGAAAAGCTACAGCCTGCTCAAGACCCACCGCGGTGAACTGATCGCGGCGTTGCAATCCATACCGCAGCCCGCGGGCGCCCAGTCCGCACACAAGCTGCAGCCCAGGCATGCCTATTACGAGTGGTACCGCTATCTGAACGGTGGCGCGGTGATCGACGGCACTGCCACCGCGCAGAATTTCGACGGCGATCCGCAGGCGCCGCGGCACGATCCGGCTATCTTCACAACCCCGTCCCGGACCACCTACCAGTCGCCGTTTACCGATACGGCATCCTGCGCCAGGCTGTTTTCAATCATGCTCGCGATGAATTCCGCCAGTGAATCCAATGATCTCGACAGCCTGATCGAGGCCGACATGGCCACCGGCGCCGCAGCGACATTCGAGCAGATGCTGAAGTACATGCATCGGCCGTCCTCGGATCTGGTGGACGGTGTCGAGGGTATCCAGCCGCTGCAAAAGAGCTGGGTGATTTCGGATCCGGATAGCGTCGCCACCAGCCGCAGCTGGGCTGAGGCCGGTGGCAGCGGCCTGCCGCTGAACATCGATGATCCCGCCCGGCTGGAGGCGGAGTTGAGCAATGCCTTCATGGAAGTCACAAGTGTCAGCAGCACCTTTGTCGCCGGCTCGGTGCCGGTGAATGTCTTCGGCCAGGCCGGAGCCGGGGACAACCTGTTCGTGGCCCTGTTCGAGGCCCGGCCCACGCTGCGCTGGCCCGGCAATATCAAGAAGCTGAAACTGGTGGGTGACCCGGAGACCCCGGATACGGACGTCGACCGTATTGTCGATGTCAATGGTGCTGCCGGCTTTGAAACCACCGGTGACGACAAGGGCCGTATCGCGTTTGACGCACTGACCTTCTGGACCGATGCCGCGGCACTGCCTCCCGGGGACGGTAGCTTGTTCCCCGACCATGCGGATGGGCGCGAAGTGACCCGCGGTGGCGCGGGCCAGAAAATCACCGGGTTCATCCCCGGCGGGGCAGGTATAATCGGCAACCTCAACAGCGAGGGCGGTGCACGCCAGCTGTTCGTCGAACCGGCGTCGGTGGTCAACGGCGCCAGCAATGCATTCGACCCCTTTGATGCCGACCCGGCCACCGCCTCTGCGCTGTTGCCGGAGCTGGGTGCCGCCACGGTGGCGGAGGCGGTGGAGCTGATCCGCTGGGGTCGCGGCCAGGATGTGGACGACGAAGACGGTGATGGCTCCACCTCTGCACCACGGCCCTGGATTCTGGGCGCCGCCATGCATTCGCGGCCGTTGGCGCTGAACTACGGTGCCCAGGGCAGTTACACGGCAGAGAACCCCAATATCCGGTTGCTGTTTGGCTCCGGGCTAGGCAGTTTCCATATTCTGCAGAACACCGATGCGGGGGGTAGGGAAACCGGCTCCGAGCTGTTTGCCTTCTATCCACGCGAGCTGCTGGGCAACCTGGGCCCGCTGCGCGAAAATACCGAAACTGCGCTGAAGATGCGCTACGGCATCGACGGCGCACCGGTGGCCCTGACCCGGGATCTGAACGGCGACGGCACGTTGCAGAGCAGTGACGGCGATGAAGCCTGGGTCTATTTCGGCCTGCGCCGGGGTGGCTACAGCTATTATGCACTGGATGTCAGCAATCCCGATGTTCAGCCGACGCTGCGATGGAAAATCAGTCAGACATCGGGAGGGGATTTCGACGAACTGGGCCTCACATTCTCGACACCGGTCGTGGGCAGGGTCAGCCATGATGGCGATCCGGTCGATGTCCTGATCTTTGCCGGTGGCTATAACGGTGGTTGGGATGACAACTACAGCAGCCGCGTTGGCAAGGATGCCGGCGATGCGGACGACGCTGTCGGCAACGCGATCTACATAATCAATGCTCGGACCGGCGCGCTGATCTGGAAGGCGGTGCGGGGGGAGACCGGCAGCGTCTCCAATACCGTATACCAGCATGCTGAACTGGTCGACAGCATTCCGTCCGCAGTCACCGTGTTGCGTGACACCGGCGGCGTGATCCACCGTCTCTATGTCGGCGACACTGGCGGCACCGTGTGGCGGGTGGACTTGCCGCCCGGTAGCGGCGTTAGCCACCGCCAGGACAACTGGTTTGTCACCCGCCTGGCCGTACTGGGCGAAGATGGCAGGACCACCGACCGGCGTTTTTTCCACCCGCCCGATGTGGTCGAAACCAGGGACAGTTTCGGCGCCTATGACGGCATTGTGATATCCAGCGGCAACCGGGCAGATCCGAACGAGACCGCGGTGGAAAACCATCACTTTTACATCAAGGACCGGTTGGTATCCAGCGGCGCGGCGGCCGTGAAAGCCCGGGACGATAACCCGCTGACGTTGACGGACCTGGCGGACCAGTCCGATTGCGACACCGCTGGCGACAGCTGCGCGCTGCCGCCGGCCCTCGCCAATGGCTGGCGCATCCGGCTGCAGCGCGCGGGTGAAAAGGGATTGGCAACCGCGCTGACCGATGGCGGGCGGGTGTTCATGACCAGCTTCGTGCCCGCCTCCGCTGGTGGCCGTTGCGCGCCGGCTGAGGGCGCCGGCAAACTGTATGCCGTGGATCTCGCAACCGGGTCCGGGCAGGTGGTCTACGACCTGGGTCCCGGCATTCCGCCGGGCGTGACCGCGGTCGCCAATGTGCTGCTGCCGCCCTCGCGCCCGGAATCGGACCCCGACAGCCCAGCTGATCCCGCGGAGGTCGGCTGCGAAGGAGAGTTTTGTCAAAGTAGGACCGGGCGCCTGGTGCCGATATACTGGGTCGAACCGGGGATCGATCCACTGTGAGGGCGCAGGGCGGAATAAGCCCTGCAGCACTGCGGCAGCAGCGGGGCTTTACGATGATCGAATTGATGATTGTGGTCGTGATCGCCGCGCTATTGATGCTGGCCGCTTTCCCGGCCTACCAGGAGCAGCTGCACAAGACCCGGCGCACCGTAGCGAAGGGAGAGCTGCAGAGCCTGCTGGCACGACAGGAACAATTCTTCGTCAATAATCGCCAGTACAGCACCGACCTGAGCGACCTGGGTTTCGGTGGTGCCACCAGCTACCGGATTGACGACGACGGGCAGGAGGTGGATAGCGGGGGCATTTACCTGATCTCCCTGACCGAGGCCGCGGCCGATGCCTTCACCATTACCGCCGCGCCCCGGGGTGCGCAGGCCACAGACACACGCTGTGGCCTGTTGAGTCTGACCTCCGCCGGAATAAAGGCCAGCACGGGCACTGCCACACTGAGGGACTGCTGGTAGCGTTGGCCGATCAATCCTCCAGTTGCAGCTTCTTCAGGCGGTAGCGCAGGCTGCGAAAACTGATGCCCAGCAATCTGGCGGTGGCGGTCTTGTTCCAGCGGGATTGCTCCAGCGCCGCGCTGATGATCTGCCGTTCCACGTCCTCCAGATACACTTCCAGCTGGCCAAACGCAGCTTCCACCTCGACCGTGCCCGGTGACCTGGCGGGCTGATCCTCCGGCGCCGGGCTTGCGGGCAACTGCAGGTCGGCCACTGTGATCTGCTGTTGATCCGCCAGCGCACAGGCCCGTTCCAGGATATTCTCCAGCTCGCGTACATTGCCGGGGAAGTGGTAGCCGCGCAGTGCTTCCAGGGCCGCGGGGGCCAGCGTCGGCGGCGTTCCACCGTCCGACCCGGCAATGCGCGCCAGCAGCGCCGAGACCAGCTCTGGCAGGTCCTCCAGCCGTTCGCGCAGACTGGGTACCTGGATGTCGATCACATTGATCCGGTAGTACAGGTCGTTGCGGAAGTCCCCGGCGCGGACTTCGGCGGCGAGATTCTTGTGGGTGGCGCTGAGCAGCCGCACGTCGGTTGTCAGTTCTTCGCTGGCACCCACCGGCCGCACGGTTTTTTCCTGGATTGCGCGCAGCAGTTTGACCTGCATGGACAGGGGCAGGTCCGCCACTTCGTCCAGAAACAGCGTGCCGCCCTCAGCAGCCTGGAACAGGCCCTGCTTGTCGCGATTGGCGCCGGTAAAACTGCCCTTCAGGTGACCAAAGAACTCGCTCTCCATCAATTCGCGTGGA
Source organism: Kineobactrum salinum (assembly GCF_010669285.1). GTDB lineage: Bacteria > Pseudomonadota > Gammaproteobacteria > Pseudomonadales > Halieaceae > Kineobactrum > Kineobactrum salinum. The sequence goes on from NZ_CP048711.1 coordinate 3,182,850, forward strand.
ATCGCGCCGCAGTTGACGGCGATAAAGGGCTTGTCTGCCCGCGGCCCGCTGCCGTGGATCAACCTGGCTACCACTTCCTTGCCGACACCGGATTCGCCGCGGATATGGACCGGCGCCTGGCTGCGGGCCAGTTTTTCGATCTGCTCCCGCAGCGCGACGATGCGCGGCGCATGACCGATCAGTTGCAGTTTGCCGTGGCCTGGCCCGGCCTCGGGTGTCCGGTTCAGCCGCAGCGCAGCATTGACCAGGCTGCGCAGCCGATCCAATTCGATGGGCTTGCTGATGAAGTCGAAAGCTCCGGCTTTGAGCGCGGAAATCGCCGTCTCCACGCTGCCGTGGGCAGTGATCATCGCGACCGGTATATGGGGATACTCGCGGTTGATGTATTCCACCAGATTGATGCCGTTGCCATCGGGCAAGCGCATATCGGTCAGGCACAGGTCCGGCTGCACCGCGGCCATTTGCTCCCGCGCCTGCTGCAGCGTGGCCGCGCTAAGTGACTCCAGACCCATCCGGCTCAGCGTAATCGCCAGCAGTTCGCGGATGTCGGGTTCGTCATCGACGATAAGCACGGTTTGCGCAGTCATGTCATTCCTACAGGGCCCGTTGGTTCAGAGACAGGCGAAAACAGCTCTCGCCCTGGCTGCTGCGGCAATAATGCAGGTCGGCATGGTTGATCTCGCACAGTTCCTTGCACAGGAACAACCCCATGCCGCTGCCTTCCTGCACTGTGGTGTAGAAGGGCTCAAACAGCTTGGATTGGTCCTTTGAGGTTACACCCTCTCCCTGGTCGATGACATCGACCAGACACTGGTGCTTGCTGAATTCCAGCATCACCTCGATCCTTGCAACATCCCGGCCTGTCGCCATCTTACTGTGGCGCAGGGCATTGTCCAGCAGGTTGCTGAGTATGCGGCGCAGGTTCTCCGGGTCGAACTCCACCAGCAGGTCGCGGTAACTGCAGTCCACGGTGATCTCCGCTTCCTGCTTCAGGGTGTCGAGATAGCGGTTCACAAACTCGGGCAGCCACTCCGGCAGCAGGATATATTCGGGCCTGGGTGGTTCGCGGCGGGAAATCTGCATTACGCTTTCCACCGTCTGGTTTACCCGCATGCTGTGCTGCTGAATGATGTCAGCGAGGCGCCGGTCGGCCACTGCCAGCGCGGGAGATTCCTGCAGCAGCTGGGCGGCGTGACTGATTGCGCCCAGCGGATTGCGGATCTCGTGGGCAATGCTGGCGGTCAGACGTCCCAGCGAGGTCAGCTTCAGAGATTGGGCGTACTGCGTAACCGGGCTGTAGTCCTCCACAAAAACCAGAGTTTCGCGTTCGGCGCCCGGCTGCAACTCGCGAAAATGGGCGATGACCTGGGGTGCCTGCTCCGCCACCCGGATCGGCTGGGCCCGGTGCAGGCCAGTATCCCGCCATTGCTCGAACTGGCGCGCCAGTTCTTCACTGTAATCGGCCAGCTGCCGTCCCTGCTCCGTGAGAATCGGGTACCCGGGCGACAACAGTTGGCTCGCGGCCTGATTCATCACCCGCACCCGGCCGCGGTCATTGACCAGCAGAATACCAGTCTGCATATGCTGGACGATCTGCTCGTTGAGCCGCTGCAGATTGTAAAGATCGCTGGCCCTGATGCGGGCCAGTTCCTCGGCGCGGCCCAGCCGGCTGGCAATAAACTGCACCATCAGCGAGACACCAAAGATCAGCACGCCCAGCAGCCCCGCCGGGAACAGCGCGTTGATATCCAGTACGCCGCGCAGAATCAGCCACGCACTGTCGGCGAGAATAGCCAGGACACTGAGGGCGGCTATCAGCGTTGCCAGGGTACGGTTCGGTATCATCACCGCACTTGCCGCCACGGTAATCACCAGCAGTACCGGCAGCCCACTGCTCACGCCCCCGCTCGCATCGCTCATCAGCACAATGGCAGCGATATCGACCAGGAAAACCGCAAACAGCATGCGCTGGTTGTAGCGCCAAGTGCCCGCCAGAGAGCCCAGCAGGAGGGCGCTGGTCCCCAGGTACAGCAGCGCGACGATAACATACAGGGACGGGTTCAATGCCCCGACCAATTGCCGGGTATTGGGGCTGACCAGCATGATCAGCAATACCACGGACAACAGCGAGCGGTACCCCACGTAGATCCGGAACAGCACTACGTTTTGCTGGGTGGCGTTTGAGGCAAGCGGCCTGCTGAGGATCGCGGCTGGGTTCATCCTGTTGGTCTGTCGTCCGCCGGTACATTGACCGGATACTATAACAGGCCTCGCCGGTCTCTGGTGGGCACTATGAAGTGGCTTCATTGCTACCCCACCTACCCGACCGGGTGTGGCACAAAGGTAGAGACATCGGCCGGGAGGCGGTGTTCAAGACCGTATGCGACATGGACGTCGCATACGAGCCTCCATGGACGGATTCACGGCGTGTCTTGAACACCGCCTCCCGGCCGATGGCTCGGCGTTCGAAGTGCCCGACCGCCGAGCGGGGGAGGCTGGCACTCATGCCCAAATACTCTGCGGAAAACTTAGGGCAGTAATCAAGTGAGCTATTTTGCGGCGCGGACTGGCAGCTGAGGCGACTTTGCCGGAAAATGTGCGATTCTTTCGTCGCGAACCGGGAAGCTCATGACCACCCTCAATATCCTGATGGCCCAGATGAACACCCTGGTGGGTGATTTCGAGGGCAACACTGCCAAGGTCATGGAGACAATAAAACGGGCCGAGGAACAGCACCCTGCCCCGGTAGTGGTTTTTCCGGAACTGACCCTGAGCGGCTATCCGCCCGAGGACCTGCTGCTGCGGCCGAGTGTGGAACTGCGGGTCAACCAGGCCCTGCAGACTATCTGCGCTGCCATGGACGGCGATGCCTGGGTCGTGCTGGGTTATCCCCGCCGCGACGGCATTGTCCTGTACAACACCGCGGGGGTCCTGCACCGGGGGCAAATCGTCGCCGAATACCACAAGCAGTGTCTCCCCAACTACCAGGTCTTTGACGAGAAACGCTACTTCCAGGAAGGGGACTCGCCCTGCGTAGTGCAGATCAATGGCCTGCAGCTGGGGCTGACCGTATGTGAGGACATCTGGGAGCCCGGCCCCGTGCGCGATGCGGCCCGCGCCGGCGCGCAGCTGATACTCAACCTGAACGCCTCACCGTTTCATCGCGGCAAGCAGATCGAACGCTGGGAACTGGTGGGCGATCGCGCGCGTGCCAATGATTGCCCCATTGTCTATGTGAACCAGGTCGGTGGCCAGGATGAACTGGTGTTTGATGGCGGCTCCTTCGCAGTGGATCGCCATGGCGAGATTTGTGCCGCGGCGCCCAATTTTGTGGAAGGGGAGTACTGGCTGCAGGCGACCTCCGCCGACGAGGGCATAAGCCTGTCTGGGCTGCCTGTTGCCGCCCCGCTGGACGAGCTGGAAGCGACCTGGCAGGCGCTGGTGCTGGGCCTGCGCGACTACGTCAACAAGAACCGTTTCCGGGGGGTGGTGCTGGGGCTCTCGGGCGGCATCGATTCGGCCCTGACGCTGGCAGTGGCGGTGGAGGCACTGGGACCGGAGCGGGTCGAGGCAGTGATGATGCCGTTTCGCTATACCTCGGAGATGAGTGTGGCGGACGCGGCGGAGCAATCGCGCATGCTGGGCGTCAAACACAAGGTGATCTCGATCGAAGCGATCTATGAGGCCTTCATGGCCAGCCTGCGGGAGGAGTTTGCCGGCACCCGGGTCGACACCACCGAGGAAAACCTGCAGGCGCGCTGCCGCGGCGTGTTGCTGATGTCCATCTCCAACAAGAAGGGACTGCTGGTATTGACTACGGGCAACAAGAGCGAACTGGCGGTGGGGTACTCTACGCTCTACGGCGATATGGCGGGAGGCTTTGATGTGCTCAAGGACGTTCCCAAGACCCAAGTGTTCGAACTGGCCCGTTACTGTAATCGCCAGCGGCCCTGCATCCCCAGCGGGTGATCGACCGTCCGCCCTCGGCGGAGCTCGCGCCCGATCAGAAGGACGAGGACAGCCTGCCACCGTATCCGGTGCTGGATCGCATTCTGGAGCTGTATGTAGAGCAGGACTTCAGTGCCTCGGCCATCATCGCGTCCGGAATGGATGCGGAGCAGGTGCACCGGGTCGTGCGGCTGGTGGATCTGAATGAATACAAGCGCCGCCAGGCGCCGATCGGGGTGCGCATCAGCAAGCGCGGCTTTGGCCGCGACCGGCGCTATCCGATTACCTCCGCCTGGACGCCCGGCGACTGAGCCGGCTGTGGCAGGACCGCGGGGTTATTCGTACTGTTCGCGGGTGTCGAACTGGGGTATCTCCGGCGGGTCGAACAGGCCGAAGGTGGCCCGGTTGAGCCAGGAGCGCTGTTGCCCTTCTTCCAGCGAATAGTCGCTGCTGAGGTTGCCGTCGTCGTCCAGTGCCGGATAGTCCGGGAAGTTCAGTGCCAGGATGTCGGTGGCGTCCCTGGCGAGGTCGTTCATCCCCAGCATGATATAACCCTGGGCCATCACCGCCAGACCATCCGCGACGGCGGGTGTGCGCTGGAAGTTCTCCACCACATAGCGGCCGCGGTTGGCGGCGGCCAGATACGCGCCGCGACGGAAGTAGTAGTTGGCCACTGTAATCTCGTGCCGCGCCAGCAGATTGCGCAGGTACACCATCCGCGCCTTGGCGTCGGCGGCGTAGGGGCTGCCCGGGAAGCGCGACACCAGTTGGGAGAACTCGGCAAAGGCCTCGCGGGCGTGGGTGGTGTCGCGGCTGCTCACATCGGTGGGGAGAAAGCGGGCGAACAGGTCGGTATTGCCGGCATAGGCCGCCAATCCCTTCATGTAGTAGGCGTAGTCGACACTGGGGTGCTGCGGATGCAAGCGGATAAAGCGATCCGCGGCCTCCACTGCGGCCTCGTGTTCGTAGGCGCCGTAGTGGGCGTAGATCAGCTCCAGCTGGGCCTGTTCCGCATAGCGGCCGAAGGGGTAGCGGGACTCCAGCAGCTGCAGGCCGCGCACCGCCAGGCTGAAATTGCGGTTGCGCAGGTAGCGCTGGGCCTGGTCGTACATCTGCTGCTCGCCGGAATCGGCGGTAAGGCCGTCCAGCTCGTCGTTGCCGGCGCAGGCGAGCAGCATGGCTGTTAACAACAGGGCGATGGTGATTTTCAGTGATTTCAACAAGATGGCGACCGCTGGCGTGTTAGAATTCGGATTTGTGAAAGAACTCCCTATTTAACCACATAGGTACGGGAGCATAAACAGGTATTCCGATGACTGACAGAATCCGTACCGCGGCTGACGTCGGGCCAGAGCTTGACGGCGAACGCCTGGACCAGGCCGCGGCCCATCTGTTCCCCGATTTTTCCCGCTCACGCCTGCAAACCTGGATCCGGCGCGGCGAATTGCTGGCCGGCGGCAGGCAGTGCCGCCCGCGGGACAAGGTCCACAGTGGCGACCACCTCACAGTCGACGCGCTGCTGGAAGACGAGGTGAGCTGGCGGCCGGAAGCCGTCGCCCTGGATATCCTGTACGAGGACGAGGCCATTGTAGTACTCAACAAGCCGGCGGGGCTGGTGGTACATCCGGCGGCCGGCCATGCGGACGGCACCCTGGTGAACGCACTGATCGGGCATTTTCCGGCGATGGCGCAGTTGCCCAGGGGCGGCATTGTGCACCGTCTGGACATGGAAACCTCGGGGGTAATGGTCGCCGCCAAGAGTCTCAGTGCACATCATCATCTGGTCGCCCAGTTGCAGGAACGGACGGTGAAGCGGCAATACTGTGCCGTCTGCATCGGCGCGATGACCGGTGGCGGCACCGTCGATGAACCCATCGGCCGCCACCCCCGCCAGCGCAAGAAGATGGCGGTGCTGAGCCACGGCGGCAAGTCGGCGGTGACCCACTACCGGATAAGCCGGCGTTTTGCCAATCACACCCGGATCACCGTCAGCCTGGAGACCGGCCGCACCCACCAGATCCGGGTACACATGGCGCACCGGCGCTACCCGCTGATCGGTGACCCGGTCTACGGCGGCCGGCCCCGTATCCCCAAAGGGGCATCCGACAGCCTGATTGCGGCGCTGCGGGGCTTTCCGCGCCAGGCTCTGCACGCCGAGGCGCTGGGGCTGGTGCACCCGCTGTCCGGCGAAGCGATGCAGTTTGAATGCCCGCTACCGGAAGACATGCAGGCCCTGCTGGCCGTGCTGGAGCGCGAAGACGAGGTCCCCGGCAGTGCTGCTGGAGCCTGATTGGCCGGCTCCGGCCCGGGTGCGGGCGTTTACCACCACCCGCGAGGGCGGGGTCAGCAGCGGCCCTTACCAGAGTTTCAACCTGGGGGATCACGTCGGCGATGACCGCGCCGCGGTGGCGGCGAACCGGACCCGGCTGCAGGCCCTGCTGCCGCCGGGCAGTGGTGTTCAGTGGCTGCGACAGTGCCACGGCAACGAGGTCGTGGCCGCCGGCGCTGACCGCCAGGCGCCGTCTGCAGACGCCTGCTGGACAGGCCGTTCACAGCTGGCCTGTGCCGTGCTGACCGCCGATTGCCTGCCGGTGCTGTTTTGCGACCGCGCCGCGACGGTGGTGGCGGCGGCGCACGCCGGTTGGCGGGGACTGCTGGCGGGCGTTCTGGAACGCACTGTGGAGGCGCTGCCGGTGGCTCCCGGCGAGTTGCTGGCCTGGCTGGGGCCGGCCATAGGTCCGGCGCGGTTTGAGGTGGGCGCGGAGGTGCGCGAAGCCTTCTGCGCCGGGTCCGGACTCGGTTCGGATGAGCTCGCGGCCTGTTTTCAGGCCAGCGCCCGCCGCGACCACTATCTTGCTGATCTCTACGGCCTGGCCCGGCTGCGGCTGTGCTGCGCGGGCGTCGAGCGGGTATTTGGCGGCGGCTTCTGTACCTTTGCCGACGCCGCCCGATTTTACTCCTACCGGCGTGACGGCCAGACCGGACGCATGGCCAGCTTGATCCACCTCAATGAAGTCGCCAATCCGTGCCAAACCCGCACTTGAAACAGGGGCATTCCCCCCCCATCTAAGCCAGCATAGACACTTGAGCCGCCGCGAAGCGCTGGCGCCAAAGGAGAGCATGGCATGAGGATGGATAAACTGACGAATCAGCTGCAGCTGGCGCTGGCGGATGCCCAGTCCATCGCACTGGGCAAGGATCACAATTTCATTGAACCCCTGCATTTGCTGGCCGCATTGCTGCAGCAGCAGGGTGGTTCCACCCGGCCCTGCTGCAACGGGCGGGGGCGGACGTCGCCGGATTGAGCGCCGCGGCGGGCAAGGCGCTGGAGGCGCTGCCCACCGTCAGCGGCGGCGGTGGTGATATTCACATGTCCAACGACCTGGGCCGGATATTGAATGTCAGCGACAAGCTGGCCCAGAAGGGCGGTGACAGCTACATTTCCAGTGAGCTGGTGTTGCTGGCCATGCTGGAGAGCAAGACCACCGCGGGCGAGCTGCTGCAGCAACACGGCGCGACCGCACTCGCGCTGCAGGCGGCGATAGAGCAGCTGCGCGGAGGTGAGGCAGTGAACAACCCGGAGGCGGAAGAGTCCAGGCAGGCCCTGGAAAAATACACGATCGATCTGACTGAACGGGCCGAAGAGGGCAAGCTGGACCCGGTGATCGGGCGCGATGACGAAATCCGCCGTACCATCCAGGTGCTGCAGCGGCGTACCAAGAACAATCCGGTGTTGATCGGCGAGCCCGGGGTCGGCAAGACGGCGATCATCGAAGGGTTGGCGCAGCGGGTAATCAACGGTGAGGTCCCGGAGGGCCTGAAGGACAAGCGCATCCTGTCCCTGGACCTGGGCGCGCTGTTGGCGGGCGCCAAGTTCCGCGGCGATTTCGAGGAGCGCCTGAAAGCGGTGCTGAATGAACTTTCCAAGCAGGAAGGCCGCATCATCCTGTTCATCGACGAGTTGCACACGATGGTGGGCGCCGGCAAGGCCGAGGGCTCCATGGATGCCGGCAATATGCTGAAACCGGCGTTGGCCCGCGGCGAGCTGCACTGCGTCGGCGCCACCACCCTGGATGAGTATCGCAAGTACGTAGAGAAGGACAAGGCCCTGGAGCGCCGCTTCCAGAAGGTGCTGGTGGACGAGCCCAACGAGGAGGACACGATTGCCATCCTGCGCGGCCTGAAAGAGCGCTATGAGGTACATCACGGCGTCGATATCACTGACAGCGCAATCATTGCCGCGGCCAAACTGTCCCAGCGTTACATCACCGACCGTCAGTTGCCTGACAAGGCCATCGACCTGATCGACGAGGCTGCCAGCCGCATCCGCATGGAGATCGACTCCAAGCCGGAGGCCATGGATCGCCTGGAGCGGCGCCTGATCCAGCTAAAGATCGAGCGCGAGGCGGTGAAGAAGGACAAGGACCCCGCCGCCAGCAAGCAGGTGGAACTGCTGGACGAACAGATCGAAAAGGTACAGCGCGAGTTTTCCGACCTGGAGGAGGTGTGGAAGGCGGAAAAGGCCTCTCTACAGGGCGCCGCCCAGATCAAGAGTGAAATCGAGCAGGCCAAGCTGGACATGGAGGCCGCCCGCCGCGCCGGTGACTTGACCCGCATGTCGGAATTGCAGTACGGCAAAATGCCGGAGCTGGAAAAACAGCTGCAGGCCGCCCAGGAGGCGGAGACCGTCGAGCGCACCCTGCTGCGCAACAAGGTCACCGAGGAAGAGGTGGCTGAAGTGGTCTCGCGCTGGACAGGCATCCCGATTAGCAAGATGCTGGAGGGAGACCGCGACAAGCTGCTGCGGATGGAGAGTTCCCTGCATCAGCGGGTGGTGGGGCAGAACGAGGCCGTGGTGGCCGTGTCCAACGCCGTGCGCCGTTCCCGCGCCGGCCTGTCGGATCCCAACCGGCCCAATGGGTCCTTCCTGTTCCTCGGCCCCACCGGGGTGGGCAAGACCGAACTGTGCAAGGCCCTGGCCGAGTTTCTGTTCGACAGTGAGCAGGCCATGGTGCGCGTAGACATGTCCGAATTCATGGAGAAGCACTCGGTGGCGCGGATGATCGGTGCGCCACCCGGCTACGTTGGCTACGAGGAGGGTGGCTACCTGACGGAGGCGGTGCGCCGCCGTCCCTATTCCCTGCTGCTGCTGGACGAGGTGGAGAAGGCCCACCCGGACGTCTTCAACATCCTGTTGCAGGTGCTGGAGGACGGCCGCCTGACCGACGGCCAGGGCCGCACTGTGGACTTCCGCAATACCGTGATCGTGATGACCTCCAACCTGGCCTCTGACCTGATCCAGGAAATGGCCGCCGCGAACAACTATGAGGCGATGAAATCAGCGGTGATGGGCGTCGTGGGCAGTCATTTCCGCCCGGAATTCATCAACCGCATCGACGAGACTGTGGTCTTCCATCCGCTGGCTGCCGATCAGATCCGCGGTATCGCTGACATCCAGCTGCAGTCGCTGCGCAAGCGGCTGGAGGAACGTGAACTGGCCATCGAAATCAGCGATGCCTTCATGGATCGCCTTGCTGCCACCGGCTACGATCCGGTATACGGCGCCCGCCCGCTGAAACGTGCGATCCAGCAGGAACTGGAAAATCCGCTGGCCCAGCGTATCCTCTCCGGCGAGTACACGGCGGGAGACACCATCGTAGTGGATGTGGACGGCGAATCGACCAGTTTCGGCAAGCAATAGACACAAAATAGGGTCCGCTGCCTGACACCGTGCCCCGGCGCGGTGTCAGGCCGTCACTCCCTTCCGTAAATGCATCCTGTCTCCCGGCGGCATTGCTCCTGTGCCGCTCCGCCGGGGAAAATCCTGCCGCCCATCGGCCTGGCCTTGCCGTCCGTCAGCTTGTCGTAGACATACAGTCCCGCTCTATTATGGTAGGCAGTTCAATCAATACGCGCGCGCAAGGTAGAGCATGGCTGCAACTGGAATGCCGGAAAGGGTGTCTGAACGGGGTTTTACCCTGATAGAGCTGATGATTGTGGTGGCAATTGTCGCCATCCTCGTTGTGGTCGCTTACCCCTCCTACCTGAAATATACCGTCCGGGCCAACCGTGCAGAAGCCCAGGCTTATCTGATGGAACTGGCACAACGGCAACAGCAATATTTCACCGATGCGCGGGCTTACGCAGCCAATGAAGGTTTGTTGAACATGGAGCCTCCCGACAGGGTGGAGAGTAACTATGCGATCAGTTTCACCCTCGCTGCCGGCCCGCCTCCTGCCTTTACCGTGACGGCCACACCCCGGGCGGGAAGCCCGCAGGTGGGCGACGGCGTTCTCACAATCAACAATGCGGGGCAAAAACTCAGGGGTGCCGAGCCGTGGTGAACCCCTTCCGGCTTCCTGCCTTGCCCGCCGCCATTGTGCAGTCGGGCAGAGCGCGCCGCATCCCGTGGGCCGGGGAAGGCGGTTTCACACTTGTCGAGCTGATGATAGGGCTTGTGCTGTTGGCTGTGTTGCTGGGCCTCGGGATTCCGTCATTCCAGTCACTGATAGCGAATCAACGTATCCGCGCTATCAGCAGCGATCTCCGCATGACGCTTAATACGGCCCGTTCGGAGGCCGTGAAGCGGAACCGGACGATAACCGTGACCGCACAGGATGGTGTGGACAACCTGGACTGGAGCAAGGGCTGGATCGTGGCAAGCCCTGTGGCAGGGGATCCTTCACTGCTCAGCCATACACAGGGGGTGGGAGCGGCGATATCCGGTCCCGCGCAAGTTCAGTTCAGTCCCTCGGGCCGTGTCGCCATAGCGGGAGGAGCCGAGTGGGAAATCCGGATCGCGGGCGGAGCCACGAGGTCCAGCTGCCTGACATTGTCTGTCGATGGACGCACCAGTTCTGACAAGGGGGACTGCTAGCAATGAACGCAGTGGGAGTGCCGGTCAATGCCAGGGGCATCACACTCATTGAAGTGCTGATAACCCTGCTCATCGTGGCGATAGGCCTGCTCGGCCTGGCCGGGCTCCAGGTTACGACGATATCCAGCCAGTTCGAAGCCTACCAGCGCGCGCAGGCTGTCCTGTTGCTGGAGGACATGGCCAACCGTATCCGGGTAAACGCACCGGCAGCCCGGGCGGGCAACTATCCCGATGGTGACAGCTACGGCCTGGGCGTCGATCCCGAAAACATACCCGACTGCTCTATCGAGGCAACGACACAAGCCAGAGATCTCTGCGAATGGGGCAATGCGCTGGCGGGCGTCGATGTTCTGCGGGACAGCCAGGGTCTGGGGAGCATCATCGGCGCCCGTGGTTGCATAGAAAATCTTGCCGGCTCGGCGGATGGCGAGGGTGTCGTTCGGGTCAGCATTGCCTGGCAGGGCTCGGTCCCCACGGTTGCCCCCGCCAACTTGTGCGGCAAGGATGCCTTTGGCGCTGATGACCGCATCCGCAGAGTGGTAAGCGTGGATGTGGTGCTGGCCTTTCTGGGGTTATAGGGATGACATTGGCACACTCCACTTGTCGGAAACGTAGCCTGGTTAGCGGCTTTGGCATCATTGAGATTATGGTGGCTCTGGCCCTGGGGGCTGTGCTCCTGCTCGGCGTCACCGAAATATTCAGCAACAACAGCCTCACCCGTGCGGAAGTGGAGCGCACGAGCTTGCAGATCGAAAGCGGTGCCTATGCTCTGGGGCTATTGGAAGGCGAGTTGGCAAATGCCGGATACTGGGGTGAAGCTGATGAACGGCCGGCCGATACCGCATCGCTGCCACCGGTCTGTCCCATAACGGCAGCGGAGATCGAGGCTGCGATGGGCTATCCTGTACAGGGAGCCGGTGCTGCCGCCTGTATGGTTTCACCCAAGGCTGGGACCGATTATATAGCCATAAGACGGGCAAATAGCTGTGCATTTGATTCCTGTCCTGCACCCGTCCCCGATTTCGCCTTCTACATGCAGGTTAACGCCTGCTTTAATCCGCTGGATCCGGATGAGGATCCACCCGGGGTGACGGTCTATATAAGGCAGACGCCGGGAGAAATGGCGAATCTGGCAACGGGCTCCCGGCTGGCCAACTTTGGTGCGCAGCGGGACTGTACAACGGCGGCCCCCATATATGGTCTGCACAACAGGGTCTTTTACGTCAATTCGGACGATGAACTGGTTCGCGCGGAACTGACGGAGGACGGTTATATCCAGACGGTACTGGTTGAAGGCGTTGAGATGATGGCGTTTGAATATGGCATTGATCAGGACGGCGATGGACAGGTGGATGTACAGGCGTCTCCCGGCACTGACCCTGTGTCCTGGTCAAACGTGTCGATGGTCCGGGTGTCTTTGGTGATACGCAATCTCGAATCCACAGCGGGCTATCTTGACAACCGAAGCTACAGGGTGGCCGGCAATGACTACACAGTCCCGGCGGCACTGCAAAGCCACAAGAGACAGGTCTACTCGAGAACGGTGGGGCTGCGCAATGTTGCCGGCAGGCGAGAGCTGCCATGAACAGTGTTCGTCGTGACAGGCAGCGGGGCGTTATCCTGGTGGTCGCGCTTATCATGCTTCTCGCCGTGACACTTATCGCCGTCACAGCAGCCAACCTGGTGCAGACGAATCTGCGTGTTGTCCAGAACATGGAGAGCCGGGATATGGCCGGTTTGCAGCCAATGCGGCGGTCGAGGAGGCCATCAGCTCTAATCGATTTACCGCAACTCCCGGGGCGGTCTTTCTTGAAAATTGTGGCCAGGCAAACCGCAAGTGCTACGACTTCAATAATGACGGCACCAACGACATTCTGGTGGATGTCGAGCCGCCCAGTTGTGTCGTGGTTATCCCGATTGAAAACTCGGAACTGGATGCTTTCAATTCGCCTGCTGAGGCCAGTTGTTATTTTCCCCCGGGAACGTATTCCATGTGTGCAAGGTCGGTTTGGGAGTTTCGCGCCACGGCAAGGGATGCGGTAACCGGTGCAGAGGTGGTGATTCGCCAGGGTGTCTCGGTGCTCACCACTACCAATAGGATTGACGTTGCCTGCCCTGTGTAGAGCGCGAAGGAGTATCGTTATGAACGGTTTGTCCATATGGTTGAAAGTCGTCGTACTTGTGCTGGGTGCCGTGTCCTATGCATCTCACGCGGAGGATATCGATATTTTTGCAGGCGACGCGGATGTCGACGCTGGCTTGCCCAACATCATCTTCGTGCTCGACAACACAGCCAACTGGTCGAGGCAGAGCCAGAAGTGGCCGGGCGGCAACACCCAGGGTCAGTCCGAGGTGCGCGCAATCAAGCTTGCCCTGCAGGATCAGATCGGCAAGTTGAATGTCGGATTCATGATGTTCACTACCCAGGGCAGTGCCAATGAGGATGGCGGCTATGTTCGCTTCAATCTCCAGGCTCTGACCGAAGACGCTTATGGCCAGTTTTCCCAGGTACTGGATACGGTCTTCGACGGCATCAATGATTCTATAGAAAAACGGAATTCCAATACGGCCTTTGGCAATCTCATGGCCGACTACTACAACTATCTTGCGGGAAGCAACCAGACCTATAACGGTTCGGGCACGCCGGGTTCCCTCGCAGATTCGGAAGGATACACAACGGATTACAGTCTGTTCAAATCGCCGTTGAGTACACTGGATGTCTGCACCAACACCTATCTTATTTTCATCGGAAACCCGAGCAGCAGTGGTCCGACCGATGACAGCTCCAGCAACAGTGACCGCTTGCGCGCGCTGTATGCCGATGCCGGCGCTACAGCGCCTGACGCGCTCGCCGGTGGGGCGGGTTCGCCGCTGCCGCTGCCCGGCTTTACCACGACCACGACGGTCGAGCCGGGTACTCCTCTGGGTCCTTCGGGCTCCTGCTGGAAGAATTCCGAGCAGGCCCAGTGTTCCATCGAGGAAAACGCTCCCGGTGGAAAATGCGAAGCCTTCGAGGACTGCGCTTGTGTCGCGGTATCAACCAATACCTCTGGCTGCATAACCACGGGCAAGCCCGACAACAGAACCGCCCGTTTTGATGTCGAGGTCGGGGGCAGTACCTCCACCACAGTGACGCCTACCGGCATTGACGATACGACCACCGGGCGTTCCTTCAATCTCGACGACTGGTCGAAGTTTCTTTTTAATTACGGCATACCGGTAACCGTCGAGCAGGATGATACGACAGTCACCCAGCATGTCTCGGTCGTCACCTACACCATCGACGTGTTCAACAAGCAGCAGAATGCCGCTCACAGCGGCCTGTTATTCAGTGCAGCCCAGGTGGGTGGCGGACGGTATTTCCAGGCCAGGAATGAAGACCAGCTGGTCGATGCAATAGGCGGCGCGGTGTCAGACATACTGTCGGTCAGCACCACCTTCGCTGCGGTTACCCTGCCGCTGAGCACAACCAATCGAACCCAGCAGGACAATCAGGTATTTATCGGCATGTTCCGCCCTGCGCCGGGCGAGAAACCGCGGTGGTTCGGTAATCTGAAGACCTACCAGATCGGCCTGTTCGATGGTGTGCCGGAATTGGCGGATGTGAACCTGAAGCGTGCCATCAATCCCCTGACAGGCTTTGCAACCGAGTGTGCAGTCAGTTTCTGGACGGAGGATTCGGGGAATTTCTGGGAGAGCCTCGGGGTGGCGCCACCTCCGCGCGGGCAGTGTTTGCCTTCGCCGGGAACCAGTGACTGGTCGGACCTTCCGGATGGCCCGTTCGTGGAAAAGGGCGGCGCGGCCCAGATGGTCCGGCAGGCTGCCTCCAGGGGTTTGTATACCGTGGCGGATGGCGTTCTGGCAGAGCTCAACGCGGCAGCCCTGGGGAGCCAGACCCTCTTTGACTACCTGGTGGGTATTGCGCCCGGTATCAACGCTGCCGGTACTTTTGAGGCCATGCCGGAGGAGGGCCGCAGGCCCAGCATCCATGGTGATGTCGTGCATTCGCGGCCGCTTACGATCAGTTACGGCGGGGACAACGGCGTCACTGTATTCTATGGCTCCAATGACGGTGTCTATAGAGCCATAGACGCCTCAAATGGAGCCGAGAAATGGGGCCTGGTGGCGCCGGAGCATTTCACCCAGTTTGAGCGTCTGTACGACAACCACCCCATGATTCAATACACGGGGTTTGTTGGCGACGATGGCCCCGATTACGAGCGCAAGGACTACTTCTTTGACGGCTCCACCGGGCAGTTGGTGCTCTACAACGAAGATTCCGAGGTTGAGTTGGCGTACATCTATCCGACCATGCGGCGGGGCGGCAGGATGATCTATGCGCTGGACGTAACAGACCCCGCTGCCGCTCCGACATTTCTCTGGAGCAAGGGCTGTCCCAACCTGGACAACGATACCGGCTGCGATACTGGATATGCCGGAATCGGACAGACATGGTCGACCCCTGTCGGAGGGTATGTTGGCGGTTATCTGGCTGGCGACAACAAGCCCCAGCCGATCATCATGTTCGGCGGTGGTTACGACGACTGTCTGTACGAAGACACCGCAGATTACGCCTGCGATGCCAACGCCAAGGGGCGTGGTGTCTACATAGTGGATGGCGCGACCGGCCAGCTGCTGAGGCATTTTCAGACAGATGGCCCGGTCGTGGGGGAAGTGGCGGCCGTCGATGTGCCGCGGCCAATCCAGGACGGCTTGTTCGAATACGCCTATGTGGCGGATGCCAGGGGCAGCCTCTGGAGGATCGACTTTACAACGCTCTCAGGCGCCTACCCATTTGCGATGACAACGCTTGCGCCGGAAGAGTGGACGATCACCAAAGTGGCCGAGACCGGGAACCGAACCCGGCGCTTCCTGAACCAGCCTGCCGTGGGTGTATTCAGGGAACGGGTCTTCGTTGCAATAGGCTCGGGTGATCGCGAGCGTCCGCTGGAGAGCAACTACCCCTACTCGGAGGACGTACAAAACCGGATCTATGCATTCATCGACAGGCCGGCGGCGCCCGTTCCCGACGGCGGCATCAGTCCGGTAGATCTGGATGGCGATACAATGATCGCAGTATCGGCTCCATCGCCCGACGAAGAGCTGCCGGAAGCGAATCCGTTACTGGGCACCGACGGCTGGTACATGGATCTGCCGGGCACTGGGGAGCAGATCGTGAACCAGGCAGCGATTGGCGGAGGAAGGGTGTTCTTCAACACCTACCAGCCCGGCGGCGTCAACACTGGTATTTGCACCAGACCTCTGGGTATCGCCAAGGGATACGGGCTCAGTCTCTTCAACCCGGAACTCACAGAAGGTGTCGAGATAGACGGTGGTGGCATGCCGATCCCGCCGGTCATCGCGACGGTGCGGTTGCCCAACCAGTCACCTGTCGACTGCGAGGGTGATGCCTGCCCACCGCCGGCACCAGGGCCCGTTATCACAATCTGTATAGGATGCGAGGGTTTCAAACCGGTCGAAATCGAACCCGAGGCGGCTCCGACGCGCAAGCGTATCTACTGGACCGAGGAGGTGGATGGTTGACCGCCGTGTCTTTGTGGGGTCTTGCGGCCGCTGGCTAATTCCGGCAACTCATTCGCAGCTGCCGGACTCGGCTTCAGTGTTTCTGGCTTCCGGCATGCACCGCTGGCGCGCCGGCCCGCCGCGCCCCATGGCTACTCGCAGTAGGCCTTGACCGCGGCCAGGGCCTTGCTGCGCTCGGCCTCGATCTCCTCTTCATTCAGGAAGCGCATATCTCCCTGGTCATCCCGTACCCGGATGCGGGCGGTTGAGTCCAGGGTCTCCAGGTTCTGGCGGGCGCGCTCACACAGCGCCGGATTCTTGGTTTTGTCGATGGTCACCGTGGTAGTTTCGGTTTTCTCGAACTCGTTGCCGACCCGGGGTTCGACCTCTTTGGGAACAACCCCCTCGTTGGCAGGTACCACACGTTTGAAGCCCGAACCGGTGGAGATCACTTCATAGTCGGTGCCCGCCGGGGGTGGCCGGTCACTGTGTACCGGATTGCCGCGTGTATCCAGCCAGCGGTAATAGATCTCACTGGCCGTTACCTGCCCGCTGGCCGCAACGGACAACAAAAGCAGAACGACCTGCAGGCCTGTGCAGAATACTCTCATCGCGCCCATCGGCCCTGCTCCCCCTGTCATCGTTGATGCCTTTGCTAAAGTAACCCACCCGCGCAGGGGGCGCAATCCAACCTTGTCGACAAAAACAGCCAATCCTTGGCTATAAAAAATGCCCATTCGGGCAGCGCGGCATTGACATCCGGCCAGCTGCTGCCAACAATACCGGAGTCTCACTGATGGTAATGGCTATTGCCGGGTACCCCCGGCCACTGGCCTACCGCTGCGATGTGATTATTCGCCGTGGCTGCTGGTGAGTCCCGTAATCGACCTGCATCGTATTGAGCGGGTTGAGGGCCAGATACTGCGCTACCTCGCAGGGCGACCGATACACGGGTGTTCGTGATCGTTTTCCTCAGGGATAGCCCCTCCGGGCAGCAACCGGCGGGTCGGTTTCGAGCACTGTATCGCGCCTGACAAGGGGTGGCGTCGCCGACCCGGTACCGGTTCAGGTACTGTCTTCGCAACGTCCACACACACATCGGAACTGCACTGGCGAGGGTTACGCGCCGGGCGTTTTGTTATTGGGAGACAGACTGTGGAGTTGTTATCCGGCGGTGAAATGATCGCCCGTGCCCTGGAAGACGAGGGAGTCGAGTTTATTTTCGGCTATCCCGGCGGCGCGGTGTTACATATCTATGATGCCCTATTCAAGGCGAGTGGGATTCCTCATGTACTGGTGCGGCACGAGCAGGCCGCCACTCACGCGGCGGATGGCTACGCCCGCGCCACCGGCAAGCCGGGCGTGGTGCTGGTCACATCCGGCCCCGGCGCCACCAACGCGATCACCGGAATTGCCACTGCCTATATGGACTCCATTCCGATGGTGGTGCTGTCGGGCCAGGTGGCCAGCCACCTGATCGGTGAGGATGCGTTCCAGGAAACGGACATGGTGGGCATTTCCCGTCCAATCGTGAAGCACAGCTTCATGGTGCGGCATGCACAGGAGCTGCCGGCGACAATCAGGAAGGCCTTTCATATTGCCGCCACCGGCCGCCCGGGCCCTGTGGTGATCGATATTCCCAAGGACATCACCCGTCCCGACGAGAAATTCGAGTACCGCTACCCGGATACGGTCAAGATGCGTTCCTATGCGCCAGCCCAGCGTGGCCATACTGGCCAGATCCGCAAAGCCGCAAAGCTGCTGCTGGGCGCCAAGCGGCCGGTTATCTATGCCGGTGGCGGTGTCGTCCAGGGCGATGCCAGCGAGCTGCTGACGGCGCTGGCACGCACACTCAACTATCCGGTCACCAATACCCTGATGGGGCTGGGTGCCTACCCGGCGACCGACCGGCAGTTCCTGGGCATGTTGGGCATGCATGGCCTCTACGAAGCCAACATGGCAATGCACAACAGCGACGTCATCCTCGCCGTCGGCGCCCGCTTTGATGACCGGGTGACCAACACCGTGGGCAAATTCTGCCCCGGCGCCAAGATCATCCATATCGATATCGATCCGACCTCGATCTCCAAGACGGTGGCCGCCGACATCCCCATTGTCGGGCCGGTACAGTCCGTGCTCGAGGACCTGGCCAGCGTCATCGGGACGCTGCGCGAAAAAGAGCCCGAGCTGCCCGATATCACTGCCCTGACGCGTTGGTGGAAGCAGATCGACGAATGGCGCGACAAGCACGGCCTGTGGACCGGCCGCCGCTATGGTGAGAGCGAGCGCATCATGCCACAACAGGTGATCGAAAGCCTGTACCGGGTCACTGGCGGCGACGCCTATGTCACCTCCGATGTCGGTCAGCACCAGATGTTCGCGGCCCAGTACTACAAGTTCGACCGCCCCCGGCGCTGGATCAACTCCGGTGGTCTCGGCACCATGGGCTTCGGCCTGCCTGCCGCAATGGGCGTCAAGCTGGCCTTCCCTGAGATGGAGGTCGCCTGTGTCACCGGTGAGGGCAGCATCCAGATGAACATCCAGGAGCTGTCCACCTGTACCCAGTACAACACGCCGATCAAGATCATCAACCTGCGCAACAATTACCTGGGCATGGTCAAGCAGTGGCAGGACATGCAGTACGAGGGCCGCTATGCGATGAGTACCTACGAGGACTCGCTGCCGGATTTCGTCAAGCTGGCCGAGGCCTACGGCCACGTCGGTATCCAGATCACCAGGCTGGAGGAGCTGGACGCGCGCATGGAAGAGGCCTTTGAGATGAAGGACAGGCTGGTGTTCCTCGATATCTTCATCGACCCGATGGAGCACGTGTATCCGATGCATGTGGCGCCCAATGGCGCGATGAAGGATATGTGGCTGAGCAAGAACGAGAGGACCTGACATGCGACGCATTATTTCTATACTGCTGGAAAATGAACCCGGTGCGTTGTCGCGGGTGGTCGGCCTGTTCTCCCAGCGCGGCTACAATATCGAGACCCTGAACGTCGCCCCGACGGAGGACGACACGCTGTCGCGGCTGACGCTGACGACGGTGGGCGATGATCGCAAGATGGAGCAGATTACCAAGCAGCTGAACAAGCTGGTGGACGTGATCAAGCTGGTGGACCTCACAGAAGGCGCCCATATCGAGCGCGACCTGCTGCTGATCAAGGTCCGCGCCACGGGCCAGCAGCGCGACGAGATCAAGCGCACGACGGATATTTTCCGCGGCCAGATCGTGGATGTGGGCCCCAACACCTACACCATCCAGCTCACTGGCACCGGCGAGAAGCTGGATTCCTTCGTGGCGGCGATGGCTGAGGCGGATATTCTGGAGGTGGTACGGTCTGGGGTGGCGGGTATATCCCGGGGGAGAAGGTACTGCGGCTGTAATGTTTACTGCTGGTGAGCGACGTTGCCACAGTAAGTCCGGGCACGCTGGACTCAACCACCGAGCGAGGGCGACTATCCGGAGGAAGGCTCGGGCACGCTTGATTCGGTCACGGGGCGAGCGCGACCACCGGGAGGGCCACCCGGGAACCGCAAAAGCACCATCCATGGTAGCTCGGCGACGGCCTTCCCTGGCCGTCGACGTTCCCGGGTAGCCCTCCCGGTGCTCACGCTCTTCACATTTGGCATCCGTGGAATCTAAAACACTCAGTGGTTCCCACTCTGGAGCCACCAGTGCCAGGACGAATTTTGAAGCTGAGGATTCTCCGTGGTTCCGCTCTGGAGCCACCAGCGCACAGGACATGCCCGGAAGCTCGATATCCTCCGTGGACCCGCCCTGGAGCCACCGGTGCCAGACGTACTCCAACGCCGAGTATTCCCCGTGGCTCCGCTCTGGAGCCACCAGCGCAAGGACATGCCTGGAAGCTCAGTATCCTCCGTGGACCCGCTCTGGAACCACCGGTGCCAGACGTACTCCAATGCCGAGTATTCTCCGTGGTTCCGCTCTGGAGCCACCAGCGTCAGGACGTACTCCGAAGCCAAACATTCTCCGTGGCCCCGTCACGGTTCCACCGAATTCTACGACCACCACTGCATTGGAAGCGGAAGAGTGGGGTCGGGTAGGGCTGTCCGGGAACGTCGACGGCCATGGACGGCCGTCGCCGAGCTACCATGGATGGTGCTTTTGCGGTTCCCGGACAGCCCTACCCGATCCCGCTCGCCACCCAACCCGAACGAAGCAATCCACCCAACCCGAACGAAGCAATCCACCCAACCCGAACGAAGCAAAACCAACCAATACGAGCCACGAAAAAGGGGCCCGCAGGCCCCTTCGATAGTTCGCAGTGCAACCCGTCAGACGATGCGTTTCATCGCTGTCATGTACCCACGGAGTCTCTTGCCCACAATCTCCACCGGATGCGAGCGAATCGATTCATTCACCGCGATCAGCTCCTGATTATTGACGCCATTGTCGCCGGCGATGGTCTTGCCGATCACATCCGTGTCGATGTTTGCCATGAAGTCCGCCAGCAGCGGCCGGCAGGCGTGGTCGAACAGGTAGCAGCCGTATTCGGCCGTGTCGGAGATCACCACGTTCATCTCGTAGAGCTTCTTGCGCGCGATGGTATTCGCGATCAACGGCGTCTCGTGCAGTGATTCATAGTAGGCCGATTCATCGATGATGCCTGCCGAGACCATCGTTTCAAAGGCCAGTTCCACGCCCGCTTTGACCATCGCCACCATCAGGATGCCGTGGTCGTAAAACTCCTGCTCACTGATCTCGGCGGCGGTGTTGGTGGACTTCTCGAAGGCCGTTTCCGCGGTTGCGGCGCGCCATTTCAGCAGGTTGGCATCGTCGTTGGCCCAGTCCTCCATCATGGTCCTGGAGAAGTGGCCGGTCATGATGTCGTCCTGGTGCTTTTCATACAGCGGGCGCATGATCTCCTTCAACTCGTCGGCCAGATAGAAGGCGCGCAGCTTGGCCGGGTTGGAGAGCCGGTCCATCATGTTGGTGATGCCGCCGTGCTTGAGGCCTTCGGTGATGGTCTCCCAGCCGTACTGGATCAGCTTGGAGGCATAGGAGGAATCGATGCCTTTTTCCACCATTTTGTCGAAGCACAGGATGGAGCCGGTCTGCAGCATGCCGCAGAGGATGGTCTGCTCACCCATCAGGTCGGACTTTACCTCGGCGATGAAAGAGGACTCCAGTACGCCGGCGCGGTGACCGCCGGTGCCGGCGGCGTAGGCCTTGGCCAACTCCAGACCTTCACCGTTAGGGTCGTTTTCCATGTGCACGGCGATCAGCGTGGGAACGCCAAAGCCGCGCTTGTATTCCTCGCGGACCTCGGTGCCCGGGCACTTGGGCGCCACCATGATCACGGTCAGGTCGTCACGGATTTTCATGCCCTCTTCCACGATGTTGAAGCCGTGGGAGTAGGAGAGGCAGGCGCCGTGCTTCATCAGCGGCATGACGTCGTTGACCACGGCGGTGTGTTGCTTGTCGGGGGTCAGGTTCAGGACCAGGTCGGCGTCGGGGACCAGTTCCTGGTAGGTGCCGACGGTAAAGCCGTTGTCGGTGGCGTTTTTCCAGGACTGACGCTTTTCCTGGATGGCGCTCTCGCGCAGTGCGTAGGACACGTCCAGCCCGCTGTCACGCAGGTTCAAACCCTGGTTCAGGCCCTGGGCGCCGCAGCCAATGATGACGAGCTTCTTGCCACGCAGCTTTGCCACGCCATCGGCAAACTCGGACTGGTGCATGAAGCGGCATTTGCCCAGCTGCTGCAGCTGCAGCCGCAGGGGCAGGGTGTTGAAGTAGTTCTGGCTCATGGGGCAATCTCCAGTGCGTTGTTCGGTGGACATGGATTGGCAGCGGACACTGTACGGCAAAGGCTGTTTTGCGTAAAACGCTAAATAGTTGAAACTGTTTTGCGAAAAGCGCAGAATTGCTCAATGGATACCCGCACCCTGCAAGTATTTCTCTCAGTGGCCGACACGCTGAATTTCAGCCGCAGCGCGCTGCGGCTGCATCTGAGCGTCAGTGCGGTCAGCCGCACGGTGCTGCGGCTGGAGGACGAACTGGGACAGCGGGTGCTGGAGCGGGACAAGCGCAGCATGCGGCTGACCCCGGCCGGCCAGGCCTTCCGCGAATACGCCCAGCGCACACTGCTGGAATGGCAGGATGTGCGCCGGCAGCTGCGGGGCGATACCCGGCTGGCGGGGGAGGTGAGCCTGTTCTGCTCAGTCACCGCCAGCTACAGTATTCTCGCCCCGGTACTGGAGGCATTCCGGCTGCGGCAGCCGGGGGTGGAGATCATGATGCATACCGGTGACCAGGCCGATGGCATAGAGCGGGTGCTGTCCGGCCAGGACGACGTCGCTGTTAGCGCCCGCCCGGCCCGGCTGTCCCCGCGCCTGATGTTCCTGTCGCTGCAACAGACTCCGATGCTGATCTGCATGCCTGCCGCGGACTGTGCGGTGCGCCGCGCGATGTTGGCCGGAGATCCGGGCTCGGCCGACTTTGACTGGTCCGACATTCCCTTCATCGTGCCGGAGCGGGGCAGCAGCAAGGAAATGCTGGACAGCTGGTTCGAACGGCGCAACGCCCGCCCGCGTATTTATGCCCAGGTGGCGGGGCACGAGGCGATTGTGGCCATGGTGGGGCTGGGGCTGGGGGTCGGAATCGCGCCGGAACTGGTGGTCCAGACCAGCGGCATGGCCGGGCGCATCAGCCCGGTCACGGCCTGCGAGTCGCTGCCGCCACTGGACATCGGCCTGTGCAGCCTCGCCAGCCGATTGGCTGACCCACGGCTTGAATCTCTGTGGGAAGTGGCGCAGCAGACCTATGGGGTCGCGCTTTGATATACTCCAGCCACATGCAGGCTGGATGGCAATATGACAGACGAACAGGATAGCCGGCCGGAGCAGGATCCGCCGCCGGCGCATGCCCCGGTAACGCCGCCCCTGGACTTGCTGATTGAGGAGCATGAGGAGGAGGTTTCCGAAGATGGCCGCACCGTGCGCCGCAAGGGGGTCTATCTGCTGCCCAATCTGATTACCACCGGCGGCCTGTTTGCGGGATTTTACGCCGTGGTCGCTGGTATGCGGGGAGACTTCGAGAGCGCGGCCGTGGCAATATTTCTTGCGATGGTGCTTGACGGGCTGGATGGGCGCATCGCCCGCCTGACCAACACCTCAAGCAAGTTCGGCGGTGAATTCGACTCGCTGGCTGACATGGTCTCATTCGGCGTCGCGCCGGCGCTGGTGATGTTCAGCTGGGCGCTGGGCGAGCTGGGCAAGTTTGGCTGGAGCGCGGCCTTTATCTACGTGGCCTGTGCCGCGCTGCGCCTGGCCCGCTTCAACACCCGCATTGATACGGCGGACAAGAACTATTTCACCGGCCTGGCCAGTCCGGCTGCGGCGGCCATCATTGCCAGTACCGTGTGGGTGTGCAACGACCTCGGCTGGGTGGGCGAGGATCTGCCCGGGGAGGTCGCCTTTATAGTGGCTCTGCTTACCGCTGCGATCGGTATCATGATGATCGCCAATGTTCCCTATTACAGCTTCAAGGAAATCGACTTTCGCGGCAGGGTGCCGTTTGTCGTGATCATTCTGGTGGTACTGGGTATCAGTCTGGTCACGCTGAATCCGCCGAGCATGTTCCTGCTGGCATTTTTGGGCTACGCGCTATCGGGGCCGCTGATGCAGCTGCAGCGCTGGCGCAAGCGCTCCCGAAGCTAGTGGGCCCTGCGCAAAGTCCGGTTACTGATCTCTTCGCCACAGCGCCCAGAGCTGCGTTGGAAAAACTTGACAGCGCCACTAGTCCTGCGTTTTCCCGCCTTGCTCTGAACGCTGTGGCTGTGAGCTTTAGTTACCGAACTTCACGAAGGGCCCACTAGTGGACCATGCGCAGCGGGAACCAATTGCCGCAGCCTGACTCTCACCAACATACTCCTGATTAAGAGGCCGGCCCGCATGGGAAAGCGTTTCCTTGGTCCCCGTATTGATTCCTCCGAGATCACGCCGGAAGACGTATGGCTGAACCGGCGCCAGTTCATGCGTGCCGGTGCGCTGACGGTACCCGCCCTGGCGGGCGGCACGATGATGGCATCGGCGGCACCCCGAACCGGCGGCGAGCCGCTGCGATTTACCACCGCAGGCAACGGCGATCAGGGTTTTTCCACCGATGAGGCCAGGACGCCGCTCGACGATATAACGGCGTATTGCAATTTCTATGAATTCGGCACCGGCAAGGAAGATCCGGCGCGCTATGCCCATGAAATGACGGTCGACCCCTGGTCGCTGGAAGTGGGCGGTGCCGTCAAGAAGCCGGGCAAGCTCCACCTCGAGGATCTGCTGGGTAGCTTTGATCTGGAAGAGCGGATCTACCGCCTGCGCTGTGTCGAGGCCTGGTCCATGGTGGTGCCCTGGGTCGGCTTTCCGTTGCACAGCCTGCTGGATCGCTTCCAGCCCCTGGGCAGCGCCCGGTATGTGGCTTTTCGGACGCTGTACCGGCGCGAGGAGATGCGGGGCACCCGTTCTTTTACCAGCATTATCGACTGGCCCTATCGCGAGGGGCTGCGCATGGACGAGGCGGCCCATCCGCTGACGCTGCTGGCTGTAGGGCTTTACGGCAAGACCCTGCCCAACCAGAATGGCGCCCCGATCCGGCTGGTGGTGCCCTGGAAATATGGCTTCAAGAGCATCAAGTCAATTGTGAGGATCGATGTGCTGGAAAAGCAGCCCCCGACCTCCTGGCAACAGCTGGCGCCGAATGAATACGGGTTCTACGCCAATGTGAACCCCGAGGTTGATCACCCGCGCTGGAGCCAGAAATACGAGCGCCGGCTGCCGTCATCGCTGTGGCAGCCCAATCGAATGCCGACCCGGATGTTCAATGGCTATGGTGAGCAGGTGGCAGAGCTCTACAGCGGCATGGATCTGACGAAGCATTATTGATCGGTGGCTGCTGGTCTTAAAGCTGGATTGTTCCTGCTGTGCCTGGCGCCCTTTGGCTGGCTGGTCAATGCGGCAATCGGAGCGGATCTGGGTCCTGATCCAGCAGAGGCGATCATGCGTGAGACGGGGTTGTGGGGCTTGCGCCTGCTGCTGTTGACGCTGTGCGTGAGCCCGTTGCGGCAGTGGAGTGGTCGGCAGTGGTTCATGCAGCAACGCCGCATGCTGGGCCTGTTTGCGTTCTTCTATGCCTGCATCCATCTTGCCGCGTTCGCGCACTTCTATATTGGCTGGCAGGGCGCACTATTGCTGGAGGAAGTGCTGGAGCGGCCCTACATCAGCCTGGGCTTCGCGGCCTGGTTACTGATGTTGCCGCTGACCCTGACTTCCTCCCGGCGAGCACAGCGGCGGCTGCGCCGGCAGTGGCTGCGGTTGCACAGACTAGTTTACCCGGCTGCAATCCTGGCTTGTCTGCACCTGCTGTGGCAGAGCCGCTCGGACGTGGGCGAGGCACTGATGTATATCGGACTGTGTGCCCTATTGCTGGGTTGGCGGATACGGCGGGCGGGGCGGCGGCAGGCTGGCAGAGCGCCGCTATGAGCGCGCAAGGCTGGTTGTTTTCTGAGCGGTTCTGCGCGGCCGGGGCGGCGACAGGAAATATTTTTGCGAAAGACCTTGCAGGGTCTCGGACGATACGTATAATGCGCATCCTCGGTCAGGGGCAACCACTGCCGAAAACCGGAAGCCAGAGCGCTCCCGGGCTATTTAACAAAGAAACGAAGACAGATGTGTGGGCACTTGTTGGGATAGTTGTCACAACTATCAGACACAACAAGTGACTCATCGATTCATTAGTTTGGATTATGATTTCGAATTGTGTCTGAGCCGAGATTTGGATGTTGAAGTGAGGCAATCACGTAAACATCCCCTCTTGTACTTTTTGGGTGCAGAGGTAAAAGATTAAACTGAAGAGTTTGATCATGGCTCAGATTGAACGCTGGCGGCAGGCCTAACACATGCAAGTCGAGCGCGAAAGCACTTCGGTGTGAGTAGAGCGGCGGACGGGTGAGTAACGCGTAGGAATCTACCTGGTAGTGGGGACAACTCGGGGAAACTCGAGCTAATACCGCATACGCCCTACGGGGGAAAGCGGGGGATCTTCGGACCTCGCGCTATCGGATGAGCCTGCGTTGGATTAGCTAGTTGGTGGGGTAAAGGCTCACCAAGGCGACGATCCATAGCTGGTCTGAGAGGATGATCAGCCACACCGGGACTGAGACACGGCCCGGACTCCTACGGGAGGCAGCAGTGGGGAATATTGCGCAATGGGCGAAAGCCTGACGCAGCCATGCCGCGTGTGTGAAGAAGGCCTTCGGGTTGTAAAGCACTTTCAATTGGGAAGAAAGGCAGCGTGTTAATAGCACGTTGCTGTGACATTACCTTTAGAAGAAGCACCGGCTAACTCCGTGCCAGCAGCCGCGGTAATACGGAGGGTGCGAGCGTTAATCGGAATTACTGGGCGTAAAGCGCGCGTAGGCGGTTTGTTAAGTCGGATGTGAAAGCCCCGGGCTCAACCTGGGAACTGCACCCGATACTGGCCGACTAGAGTACGAGAGAGGGAGGTAGAATTCCACGTGTAGCGGTGAAATGCGTAGATATGTGGAGGAATACCGGTGGCGAAGGCGACCTCCTGGCTCGATACTGACGCTGAGGTGCGAAAGCGTGGGGAGCAAACAGGATTAGATACCCTGGTAGTCCACGCCGTAAACGATGTCTACTAGCCGTTGGGAGACTTGATTTCTTGGTGGCGCAGCTAACGCACTAAGTAGACCGCCTGGGGAGTACGGCCGCAAGGTTAAAACTCAAATGAATTGACGGGGGCCCGCACAAGCGGTGGAGCATGTGGTTTAATTCGATGCAACGCGAAGAACCTTACCAGGTCTTGACATCCTCGGAACTTTCCAGAGATGGATTGGTGCCTTCGGGAACCGAGAGACAGGTGCTGCATGGCTGTCGTCAGCTCGTGTCGTGAGATGTTGGGTTAAGTCCCGTAACGAGCGCAACCCTTGTCCTTAGTTGCCAGCACGTGATGGTGGGAACTCTAGGGAGACTGCCGGTGACAAACCGGAGGAAGGTGGGGACGACGTCAAGTCATCATGGCCCTTACGACCTGGGCTACACACGTGCTACAATGGAACGTACAGAGGGCAGCAAAGCCGCGAGGTGGAGCGAATCCCACAAAACGTTTCGTAGTCCGGATCGGAGTCTGCAACTCGACTCCGTGAAGTCGGAATCGCTAGTAATCGCGAATCAGAATGTCGCGGTGAATACGTTCCCGGGCCTTGTACACACCGCCCGTCACACCATGGGAGTGGGTTGCTCCAGAAGTGGTTAGCCTAACCTTCGGGGGGCGATCACCACGGAGTGATTCATGACTGGGGTGAAGTCGTAACAAGGTAGCCCTAGGGGAACCTGGGGCTGGATCACCTCCTTAAACGACCGTGACCTGTTTTAGCAAGTGTCCACACATTTGTCTTCGTTTTGTTTGGTTGATGAAAGACTGTCCTAAGGGCAGGTGAATGCCGTTGGGTGCTGACTCATAGGCCTGTAGCTCAGTTGGTTAGAGCGCACCCCTGATAAGGGTGAGGTCGGCAGTTCAAATCTGCCCAGGCCTACCAATTATGGGGCTATAGCTCAGCTGGGAGAGCGCCTGCCTTGCACGCAGGAGGTCTGCGGTTCGATCCCGCATAGCTCCACCATTTACTGATTACCGATTCCTCATTCCTCTCTTTCATCACTATCAGATTCAAGCGCTTTGCAGACAGAGTGTTTGAATCTGGTTTTAACAACCGGACCGTTCTTTAACAAGGTAAATCAAGCTGAGTCTAAGAATTGTAACCTGGCACTGTGACTTCTTCGTGAAGTGGCACGTGACGGGAGCAATTCAAAGATATTGTTCTGGATGCGCTTTCAATTCGGCGTATCCAAACGAGTTGTACAAACACTGTGACTTAAGCGTCACAACATCCGGCGGGTGTGGGCTTTGATCGGCCTGCATCTCATAAGTACCTGACATACGCACAAGGGTGTCAGGGAACTGTCTCTTTGAACAGATAACTTTGGTTATATGGTCAAGCGACTAAGCGCATACGGTGGATGCCTTGGCAGTCAGAGGCGATGAAGGACGTAGTAGCCTGCGAAAAGCTTCGGGGAGTCGGCAAACAGACTGTGATCCGGAGATGTCCGAATGGGGAAACCCACTCAGTGTAAGCTGGGTATTCTTAACTGAATCCATAGGTTAAGAAGGCGAACGAGGGGAACTGAAACATCTAAGTACCCTCAGGAAAAGAAATCAATTGAGATTCCCTCAGTAGCGGCGAGCGAACGGGGAACAGCCTGCAAGTGATAGCAGTGCGGTTAGTGGAACGGTCTGGAAAGTCCGGCGATAGAGGGTGATAGCCCCGTACACGAAAACCGCGTTGTGATACTGAGCTTGCGACAAGTAGGTCGGGACACGTGTTATCTTGACTGAAGATGGGGGGACCATCCTCCAAGGCTAAATACTCCTGACTGACCGATAGTGAACCAGTACCGTGAGGGAAAGGCGAAAAGAACCCCGGAGAGGGGAGTGAAATAGATCCTGAAACCGTATGCGTACAAGCAGTGGGAGCCCGACCACTCAATCACTTTGGTGATTGAAGAGTGATTGAGTGGTCGGGTGACTGCGTACCTTTTGTATAATGGGTCAGCGACTTATTGTTTGTAGCGAGCTTAACCGCATAGGGGAGGCGTAGGGAAACCGAGTCTTAATAGGGCGACCACAGTTGCAGGCAATAGACCCGAAACCGGGCGATCTATCCATGGCCAGGCTGAAGGTTGGGTAACACTAACTGGAGGGCCGAACTCACTAATGTTGAAAAATTAGGAGATGAGCTGTGGATCGGAGTGAAAGGCTAATCAAGCCCGGAGATAGCTGGTTCTCCTCGAAATCTATTTAGGTAGAGCGTCGTGTCTTACCCTGGGGGGTAGAGCACTGTTTGGGCTAGGGGGTCATCCCGACTTACCAACCCCATGCAAACTCCGAATACCCAGGAGTACAATCACGGCAGGCAGACGGCGGGTGCTAACGTCCGTCGTCGAGAGGGCAACAACCCAGACCGCCAGCTAAGGTCCCCAATACCAGTTAAGTGGGAAACGATGTGGGAAGGCTTAGACAGCTAGGAGGTTGGCTTAGAAGCAGCCATCCTTTAAAGAAAGCGTAATAGCTCACTAGTCGAGTCGGCCTGCGCGGAAGATTTAACGGGGCTAAACTGGTAACCGAAGCTGCGGATGCGTGCATTTCACTTAAACCTATTCAAGACGCTTGTCGTCAGCTGCCGAAGGCAGGTGACGACCAAGCCCCCGAACGTTGAATCGGCCGGGGTCTTGGTAGAGGACATTAATTTGCGAAGCAAATTATTGACTTGAATCCAGGAGCGTAGCGAGTGGGTTTAAGGAAATGCACGCATGGTAGAGGAGCGTTCTGTAAGCCGTTGAAGGTGAATCGTGAGGTTTGCTGGAGGTATCAGAAGTGCGAATGCTGACATGAGTAACGATAAGGGGGGTGAAAAACCTCCCCGCCGGAAGATCAAGGTTTCCTGCGCAACGCTAATCGGCGCAGGGTGAGTCGGCCCCTAAGGCGAGGGCGAAAGCCGTAGTCGATGGGAAACGGGTTAATATTCCCGTACTTTTTCATAATGCGATGGGGGACGGAGAAGGCTAGGCCAGCGCGGCGATGGTTGTCCGCGTTTAAGGTTGTAGGCTGGTTGCTTAGGTAAATCCGGGCGACTAAGGTCGAGAACTGATGACGAGTGTCACTGCGAGGTGACGCGAAGTGGTTGATGCCCTGCTTCCAGGAAAAGCCTCTAAGCTTCAGTTATGAAGGAACCGTACTGTAAACCGACACAGGTGATCAGGTAGAGAATACCAAGGCGCTTGAGAGAACTCGGGTGAAGGAACTAGGCAAAATGGTACCGTAACTTCGGGAGAAGGTACGCCGGTTTGGGTGAAGGGACTTGCTCCCCTAGCCTGGGCTGGCCGAAGTGACCAGGTGGCTGCGACTGTTTATTAAAAACATAGCACTGTGCAAACACGAAAGTGGACGTATACGGTGTGACGCCTGCCCGGTGCCGGAAGGTTAATTGATGGGGTTAGCTTCGGCGAAGCTCTTGATCGAAGCCCCGGTAAACGGCGGCCGTAACTATAACGGTCCTAAGGTAGCGAAATTCCTTGTCGGGTAAGTTCCGACCTGCACGAATGGCGTAACGATGGCCACACTGTCTCCACCCGAGACTCAGTGAAATTGAAATCGCTGTTAAGATGCAGTGTACCCGCGGCTAGACGGAAAGACCCCGTGAACCTTTACTATAGCTTCACACTGGACTTTGACCTTACTTGTGTAGGATAGCTGGGAGGCTTTGAAGCGTTGGCGCTAGCCAGCGTGGAGCCAACCTTGAAATACCAGCCTGGTAATGTTGAGGTTCTAACTCAGATCCGTGATCCGGATCGAGGACAGTGTGTGGTGGGTAGTTTGACTGGGGCGGTCTCCTCCTAAAGAGTAACGGAGGAGCACGAAGGTGCGCTAATCACGGTCGGAAATCGTGAGGTTAGTGTAAAGGCACAAGCGCGCTTGACTGCGAGTCTGACAAGACGAGCAGGTACGAAAGTAGGTCTTAGTGATCCGGTGGTTCTGTATGGAAGGGCCATCGCTCAACGGATAAAAGGTACTCCGGGGATAACAGGCTGATACCGCCCAAGAGTTCACATCGACGGCGGTGTTTGGCACCTCGATGTCGGCTCATCACATCCTGGGGCTGAAGCCGGTCCCAAGGGTATGGCTGTTCGCCATTTAAAGTGGTACGCGAGCTGGGTTTAGAACGTCGTGAGACAGTTCGGTCCCTATCTGCCGTGGGCGTTGGAGAATTGAGGGAAGCTGCTCCTAGTACGAGAGGACCGGAGTGGACGAACCTCTGGTGTTCGGGTTGTCACGCCAGTGGCATTGCCCGGTAGCTACGTTCGGACAGGATAACCGCTGAAAGCATCTAAGCGGGAAGCCCCTCCCAAGATAAGTTCTCCCTGGGGACGTTGATCCCCCTGAAGGGCCGTTGAAGACTACAACGTTGATAGGCTGGGTGTGGAAGCACGGTAACGTGTTGAGCTAACCAGTACTAATTGCCCGTGAGGCTTGACCATATAACCAAGTGATTTGCGTGACGCAGTAAGGTCACGAGAGAGCGCTGGGTGTTGTGATTGAGTCACAGTGATACGAGTAGCAAGAGGCCATTGGCTGTATAGCCGGTGGCAGACGAAAGTCAGTACAGCGCGTGAACAGTGGTATCAGCTTGATTTACCCCCCTATTTGACAAGACGACGGCGGCGCAAAGCGCGCGTAAGACCGGACTCGGTCAAGCCAGTTTGCCTGGCGACCATAGAGCGTTGGAACCACCTGACCCCATCCCGAACTCAGTAGTGAAACGACGCATCGCCGATGGTAGTGTGGGGTCTCCCCATGTGAGAGTAGGTCATCGCCAGGCTTTAATACCAAACCCCGTGGCTCAGCGAGCCACGGGGTTTTTTTGGGTCCAAAGAAACCGTTTAAAATATTCACTCGCGCGAGAGGGAGTGTTGACACGGCGGGTAATGAGGGGCAATATCGGCATTGAGCACCAATTTAAAACTAACAGCTCTTGCGAGGTAACTGTAATGGGAACTCATCTGATTGCGTCCGCATCCGTGGCCGCACTACTCACTTCACCGCTGTCAGTCATGGCCCAGACCAGTACCGAGGCGCCTGACAGCGAACGCCAGCGGGACAGGGCGCAGCTCGCCCTCGAAGGCCAGGGCCTGGAGGAAGTCATCGTCACGGCAACGCGTCGCAGTCAGCCATTGCAGGACGTGCCGCTAAGCGTTACCGCGCTGTCGCAGGAGGAGCTCACGGCCAAAGGCATCGTCGGCTATGAGGGATGGCGCAAGAAACTCCGGGTGTCGTGCTGAACCGGGCCAGCGCCAATTTCAACAACTTCACCGCGCGGGGTATCGCCACCAACGGCTACAATGCCAACCTGCAGAGCACGGTGGCAATCTACATCGATGAACTGCCGATCTCGGCGAACGGCAACTCCGCCATCCTCGACCCGAGCCTCTACGACGTGGAGCGGGTCGAGTTTCTGCGCGGGCCGCAGGGCACGCTGTTTGGGTCGGGTTCGCTGGCCGGGGCGCTTCGCATCCTGACTCACTCGCCTGACCCGAGTGCTTTCGAGGCGTCGTTCCTGGCCGATCTGGGCATGACCGATTCGGACGCGCTGCGTCAGCGCTACAACGCCATGGTCAATATCCCACTGGTGGAGGACAAGCTCGCGCTCCGCATTGTCGGCTTTTCGCGCAACGAGGAAGGCTATGTCGACAACATCGGTACCGGTATCGACAATTCCAACGAGCTGGAGAGCTGGGGCGGCCGCGCCACCCTGCTGTGGGAACCAACCGAGCGGCTGGCAGTGCAGCTGCGCGCCTCCCGGGAGGATAGTACGCCCGAGGATTCCTCGCTGATCAATCCCGCGCTGGGCGAGGACACCCGCAACTCGGACCGGCCCGACCTGTTCTCGGGTGAAATGACGAACTACAACCTCACCTTCGACTACCAGTTTGATGGCGCTCACCTGACCAGTTCGTCAACCTGGTCCGAGTACAATCATCTGTTTCATGTCGATCTGGCCGGTACTTTCAACCAGGCGATCGCCTTCGCGCTGGATGCGGACGCGTACGATGACACATTCGTGCAGGAGGTAAGACTGGTTTCCGACACCGGCGGTCGCTTGGACTGGGTCCTGGGCGGTTTCTACTTCGAGCGCCAGCGCGACGTGGATTTCAACTACCGGTCCAGCCAGGAATTCCTCGACGAGCGCGGCATTACCGGTCTGCCCGACGAATACTATCAGCGCTTCCAGAACTATTCCATTTCGCGCGAGAAAGCGGTGTTCGGCCAGCTCACCTACCATTTCACGGATGACCTCTGGTCCACTGTCGGCCTGCGCTACGGCAGCACCCAGGCCCAGGGATTCACAAGGCCTGGCGGCTATAACAGCAACTACCTGACCAACGCCCTGCTGGGGATCCCCGGGCCGCTGACCATTACCCCGGTCAATGAAGCGGTGGGCCTCAAGGCCAAGGAGACCGGGCCTTCGTACCTGTTCAGCACTTCATGGCGCCCGACGGAGTCAATCACTACCTACGTCTCCATTGGAACCGGCTTTAGGGCTCCCGTGGTCAACGCCCGCGCCGGGGCGGCGAGTGTGCTCGATCCCGACGACCTGATCATCCCGGACGGCGCCGACTCCGACGAGCTGACCAGTTACGAGCTGGGCATGAAGGGGCGCTGGATGAACGGACGCATGCTCGCCAACCTCGCGCTCTACTACATCGACTGGAACGACATCCAGGTCCAGGCCAACCGTGTGTCCGACCAGATACAGTTCGCAACCAACATCGGTGGTGCCTATAGTCGCGGCCTCGAGTTCGAGCTCCGGGCGATGCCGGCAGAGGGCTGGACGATCGCCCTGAACGGTGCCTTCAACAGGGCCAAGGTGGATACCCTGACACCAGAGGAAGCGGCCATCTCGGGTGCGGTGGATGGCGCCCGCCTGGCAGGGCCCGAGTTCAGCGGATCGCTGCTGGTCGCGTATGCCTTTGATATGTTCCGCAGCGCCGAGGGCAGTGCCTCGCTGGCGGCGGTCTACGTCGGCGATTTCCCCGGCTCGTTCCCGAATGTGCCGGGCCAGCCCGGCGTGGTCAGTCCGACCTACGATGACACCGAGGCCTACACGGTCGTGAACGCTAATCTGGCGGCAGCCTTTGACCGCATTACGGTGGGCCTTTACGCTGAAAACCTGTTCGATGACCGTTCAATCAACTACGTCCATCCGGAATCGTTCCTCGACGGCCGCTATGGTGTAGTACGGCCGCGTACTGTCGGCATCCGTGTGGGATACGAGTACTGATGGCTGGAGCAACTTGTTTGGCGTCACTGCGAGGAATACAGGGGGACCCCGGCGCCGTTCGACAAGGTGGTGATCGGGCTGTTCAGTGTCCGGTGTGCGCATCGCAGTGGAAAGAGCGAAAAGAGCGAAAGGAGATACTGGCATGATTCGTCCAGCGCCTGGCGTATTCGCAGGCATCGTTGCCCTGTGCATGGCGATGTCTGTTGCGGCGACGGAGGCGCCGGTGGTTGAGGCGCCGGCTGGCGCGTTGCGGGGTGAGGCGCTGGATGGCGTCGATGTCTTCAGGGGTATTCCCTACGCCGCCCCGCCGACGCGAAAAATGCGCTGGCGCCCGCCGGTGGCAGCAGCACCCTGGGACGGGGTGCGCGATGCCACGCGCTTCGGCCCGGCCTGCCACCAGCCGCCCTCGCGTCCCGGCAGTATTTATGCCCCGGCACAGCCGCCGGCAATGAGCGAGGACTGCCTGTCGCTGAACGTATGGGCGCCGGCAGATGCCGAGGACGCACCGGTGTTCGTCTGGATCCACGGTGGCTCGCTGGTGGCCGGCACCGGCAGTGAGGCGATGTACAACGGTGCGCACCTGGCCGCACGCGGCCTGGTAGTGGTGACCATCAATTATCGTCTCGGGGTGCTGGGCTATCTGGCACACCCCGGGCTCAGCGAGGAGTCTCCCGACGGCGTCTCGGGCAATTACGGACTGCTGGACCAGATCGAGGCGCTGCGCTGGGTTGGTCGCAACATTGCCGCATTCGGGGGGACCCGGACAACGTCACTATCGCCGGAGAATCGGCCGGGGCGCTCAGCGTCATGTACCTGATGGCCGCACCGGATGCGCGTGGGCTGTTCCACAGGGCGGTCGCCCAGAGCGCCTACATGATCTCGACCCCGGCACTGCGTGACACAGTGCATGGCACACCGTCAGCGGAGGAATCGGGGCTGGCACTCAGCCGTAAAATCGAAGTGCGCGGGCTGGCTCGCCTGCGTGCCATGGACGCGCAGACGCTGACCACTGAGGCGGCGCGTTCCGGGTTCATGCCGCTCGGCGCCATCGACGGTCGGGTGCTGCCGGCCCAACTGGTGGCAACGTTCGACCGGGAAGAACAGGCCCCGGTGCCAATTCTGGCGGGATTCAACGAGGGTGAGATCCGCTCCCTGCGCTTTCTGTTGCCGCCCCAACCCGCCGATGCGGCGGCCTACGAGGCTGAGATACGTTCCCGCTACGGCGACCTGGCCGAGGCGATGCTCCAGCGCTATCCGTCCACCAACCTGGACGAGGCCATGCTTGCCACCACCCGGGACGCAATGTACGGCTGGACGGCCGAGCGACTGGTCCGCAGCCAGACCGCACTGGGTCATCCTTCCTTCCTCTACTACTACAATCACAGTTATCCGGCGGCCGACGAGGCGGGGCTGCATGCGTTTCACGCCAGCGAGATTCCCTATGTCTTCGGTACGGTGGCCCAAACTCCGCCGCACTGGCCGCGCGTACCGCAAGCAGCCGCCGAGACGGGGCTTTCTGATGCCATGATGCACTATTGGGTCACGTTCGCGCGAGACGGCGCTCCTGCAGCCAAGGGCAGGCCACCGTGGCCCCCCTACGGCGACGACCGCGCCTTCATGGCTTTCGACGAGGAGCCGGTTCCGGGAGAGCATCTCATGCCCGGAATGTACGAACTGGTCGAAACGGTCGTGTGCCGCCGCCGGGCCCAGGGCGATCTGCCCTGGCACTGGAACGTCGGTATCGTGGCGCCGCCACTTCCTGACGGAGCCCCTGAATGTCGGTGATTCAGGGAGAGATGCAGGCCTATGCGTTGACCGTCGACAAGTTCCTGGACCACGCCGCCAAGTGGCACCCCCAGGTAGAGGTCGTCACCGGGCGCGAGGGAAACCGGGCGGACAGGGTCAGCTATGCCGAGCTCAGGCAGCGCAGTCACAAGGTGTCGGTCGTGTTGGCTGGCCTGGGAGTCGGCGAGGGCGATCGGGTCGCCACGCTGGCCTGGAATACCCAGGCCCATGTGGAGGTCTGGTATGGCGTCATGGGCATGGGAGCGGTTTGTCATACGCTGAACCCACGCCTGACTGAGGCTCATCTGGCCGCCATGGTGGTGAAGTCCCAGGCCCGTGTACTGGTCGCCGGAGCCGATCTCGCCCCGTTGGCCTGTCGCATCGCCGCGCGCGCAACCTCGATCGAGCGGATCCTGATGATCGACGGCGCGGCCACGGCCGAGAGTGAATTGCCGCGAATCGATTCCCTGGAGCCGATGATGGAGCGCGCCGAGGGCGATGTCCGGTGGGGGACGTTCGATGAAAACGCGCCCTGCGGTCTGTGTTTCACCTCGGGGACCACCGGTGCACCCAAGGGCGTGACTTACACCCACCGGGCCAACTTCCTGCACACCTTGCGCGCCCTGCAGGCGGATACCATGGCCATATCGACCAGGGACAGTGTGCTGTTGGCGGTGCCCATGTTCCACGCCAACGGATGGGGTGTGCCATTCGCAACGCCTGCCGTCGGAGCGCGGTTGATCCTGCCCGGGCGCCACCTGGACGGTGCCAGCCTGGCCGCCCTGATCAATGCCGAATCCGTTACTGTCGCGGTCGGCATTGCCACGGTTTGGCTGGCTCTGGTCGAGTACCTGGAGACCACGGACGGTGAGACGCCATCGCTCACGCGGGTCATCGTCGGTGGTGCGCCAATGGCGCCGGTCCTGATGCAGCGTATCGAACAGCGCCTCGGCGTCACGGTGCAGACAAGCTGGGGCATGACAGAATTGTCACCGACAGGCACCGTAGCCCCGCCGCACGATCCGGCACGCGCGGCCCATCAGTCCGGGCGCCCGGCCATTGGCGTGGATCTGCTGTTGACCGATGCAGACGGAGTACCGCTGCCCAAACAACGGGACGTAGAGGGGCATCTGCGGGTGCGGGGCGCGAGCACGATCCAGCGTTACTTTGGCGACACCCGCCCCGCAGTCGATGGCCAGGGATGGTTCGCCACAGGCGATCTGGCGCGCATCGATGAAGGTGGCAACTTGATTATTACCGGACGCGCAAAGGATCTGATCAAGTCGGGGGGGAGTGGATAAATCCCGCCGAGATCGAGGACATCGTGGGCGAACTGCCCGAAGTGTCGCTGGCGGCCGTCATAGGACGGGCGCACCCGAAGTGGGGAGAGCGTCCTGTCCTGGTTGTAGAGCTGCGCGATGGGTGCGAGATCGCCGATACGGCGTTGCTGGAAGTCCTGCGCGAACGCGTCGCCTCCTGGTGGGTACCGGACGCGGTGGTCCAGGTGAAGCCGATGCCATTGGCAGCGACGGGAAAAATCGACAAAATGCGCCTCAGATCCGATCATGGCGGGGCTTGCGAAGATCGGGCATGATGTTATGGTGCTGCGCGCACCAGGCAAAATGTTGGAGGTGACAGCATGCCAGGCAACACCACATCCCGGCCCGAGCCCGCGAGCAAGGCGAAGCGGGCCCGATCGCGGTCGAAA
The DNA here is from genome assembly GCF_010669285.1 of Kineobactrum salinum. Taxonomy (GTDB): domain Bacteria; phylum Pseudomonadota; class Gammaproteobacteria; order Pseudomonadales; family Halieaceae; genus Kineobactrum; species Kineobactrum salinum. The sequence continues at coordinate 3,220,627 of NZ_CP048711.1, forward strand.
CGCCCGACCAAGGCGGAACAGCGCGCGGAAATGACCGAACAGATCCTGGATGCCGCCGAGCATCTGTTTTCCAGGCACGGCCTGTATGGCGTCACGCTGAAGGACGTGGCGCAACGCGTTGGCGTTCACCATACCCTGGTCAACTACTACTACAACGACAAGAAACAGCTGTTCGACGCCGTGATCGCGCGTCGTGCCGAGGTGACCAGCGGGCTGCGGATGAAGGCGCTCGACGAGTACGAGGAAGCGAGCGGAGGCAAGCCCACGGTGGAAGGGGCCTTGCATGCATTCCTCGACACCGACCTCGACCTCTATCACCAGGGGGGCGAGAAGTGGAAGAATTACGGGGCGCTCGGCGCGCTGGCGTCCAACACCTCCTATGGCGCCGAACTCATGGATCTGCATTTCGATCCAGTGGTGCTGCGCCTGATAGGCCTGCTCAAGAAGGCGCTACCGGATTGCGCCGAGGAGGATATCTTCTGGGGCTATCACTTCGTCACCGGCGCACTGATGCTGACTCTGGCGCGCACGGGCCGTATTGACAGGCTCTCGGGTGGCCTCTGCAACTCGGACGATTACGACGCGGTGAAAGCACGCATGGCCACTTTCATGGCTGCCGGCTTCAAGTCAATCTGCGAACAACGGGGAGGAGGAGAGGTACGCTGAACCAGGGCATGCAGCGAGAGCAAAAGCTGCCAGACGAGGGCGCCGGGAGTGGATCCCGGCGCGCCCCGCCGTGCCAGCAGCAGTTCAGCCTACAAAGGCCTTGCGTGGAGCCGACACACCCTGGGGTTCTGTGCCCTTGAGATAAGCCAGCATGGTGTCTGCATCCGACACTTCAAACGGGTCGGTCGGGCACACGTCGCCAAAGTCGGGTTCGGCGAACAGCTTCTCGATCTTGCCATCGTTGACCAGCATGGAGTAGCGCCAGGAGCGCATGCCAAAGCCCAGGTTGGACTTGTCGACCAGCATGCCCATCTTGCGGGTGAACTCACCATTGCCGTCAGGCAGCATTTTCACGTTGTTGGCGCCGATCTGCTTGCCCCACTGGAACATGACAAAGGCGTCATTCACGGACAGGCAGTAGACGTCGTCGACACCGGCCGCCTTCATCTCGTCGTACAGCTCCTCATAGCGGGGCAGGTGATTGGATGAACAGGTCGGGGTAAACGCACCTGGCAGCGAGAATACGACAACCTTCTTGCCGGCGAAAATGTCGTCGGTGGACTTGTCTTCCCAGCGATAGGGGTTGTCGCCGCCGACGGATTCATCCCGAACCCGGGTCTTGAATACTGTGTGAGGTACACGGCCTTCAGAAATCATGGTGTCTCCTTGTCAGTTGAGGATAGATGATAATGACGGTCGCCATCGGCGCCTGTCAATCAAGCAGGATAATAATAGCGCGACTCGCCGTATATGGGTAATGGGGAAAATCGATACCCATGATCGACTTCCTGGAACAGCAGCGCGGCCATGGCCGGGCTCAAGGCAGGGCGCGTACCCGGTGCACCTCTGCCACGTCCTGCGATCGCCCCGCACCGTGACACAGCGCGCACTGCTCCACGACTTCGCCATTGTCCACTGCCTGCTGGGTGGTGTTGAAGTGGCCTCCGTTGGCAGTCATATGAGCGCGGGCCTCGGGTGAGTCGTGACAGCCCGCGCAGGCCGTGGTGGCGGCGGTAGCCACCCGGTCGTCGCGTGGATCGGCTGGTTCCGGGCCGGTATCGACGGTGGTCGCCAGTACCCCTTCGGCCAGCGGCAGACTGAAGCCTGAATCACGGTGGCATGCGAGGCAGTTGTCCAGCCGCCCCGGATAGTGCACCGTGCTGGTATCGTAGCTGTAGGTGGTGAAGCCCCTGAAGCCAACGATCTGTAGCGGCTCAGTGCGCATTGCCGCGGCGTGGATACCATGGATCAGGTGCTTGAAATCCAGCGACTCCTCCTGTTTGCCGTCAGTGGGCGGGTTGGCGGCGACGGCGCGTGTGTCGCGGTCGGTGTTGCGCGGATTGTGGCAGCTGACGCAGCTGTCAATGTTGTCGGCCCGGTTGTCGCCGTGGAATACCAGGGAGCCGTGACAGACCAGGCATTGTTCGAGTTCCACCGACTGGCGCCGTGGCACCGCCAGTCCATCTGCTTCGTCGATCGGGAAAAATGCATGGACGTCACCGACCGGCACGTTTTCGGCAGTCCCGTCGTCGTTGTAGTCCACCGCCGGGTGGCCGTCGATCACCGCGACCCCGCTGCCGGAGGCCGCGATACCCGGAGCGGTGTCGCTGTTCGGTACCGGCAGCGGCAGTGTGACGCTGTAGCTGCCATCGCCGTTGGCACTGGCACTGGCCAGCGCATTGACGCCGATGGAGCTGGCATTGTCACTGCCATTGCCGGTGTTGTGGTAATCGCGGGTATCCCAGGCCAGGCGTACATTCAGTGAACTGTTGGCCTGGCGCCAGACCGGGTCATTGGCCAGGTCGTAGTCTTCTCCGGTCAGCGGGTTCTGCACCCGGAAACTGACCCGCGCCCGCTGCCCGGGCGCCGTGTTCTCCACCGCCAGGATCTCTGCCCGAAAAGCCCGGCGAGCTTCCTCGAGCGGGATGCGGTGGCTGGCGGCAATGCTGCCGGCCCTGCCACTTGCCGAGTGACAGCTGGCGCAGCGGGAGTCGTCCGGCTGGCCGCCGGCATGGCTGTCGAAATCCAGGTCATCGTGGCAACTGCCGCAGACGGCGCGCGAGGAATACTCGGCCCAGTTGTCGCCCTGGGCGGTCAGCACCAGATCCTCCCGGCCGGCGCCAGTGGCGGTGCCGGCGTGACAAGTGGTGCAGCGGCGGATGTCCTGGGGATAGCGCAGCTCGGAGTAATCGTGCTTGCTGTCGCGGAATCCATAAATTGCATACTCGCCACCCGCCTGTACGCTGGGTAGTGCCGCGCCCCGGTGAATCTTGTGAATCATCACCTTCATGTCCACCGTGTTGCCGCTGTTGGCGTCAGTGGAGCCCGGGTTGTGGCAGGTGACGCAGTAGTCTATCTCTGTGCGCCCGCCGTGTACCGTGAGCTGGTCGTGACAACGGTTGCAGTTGGCGGTGGTGGTTATCTCCTGGCGGAAAATATTGTCGCGGGCGCCGCTGGCGGGGACCCAGTCATAGCTGGGATTGGCGGGCTCCTGGCCGCCACTGAACTGGATTGCCACGCGGTGAGTGAGGCCGGCGTCGTATCCCAGATCCAGGCCCTCGCTGTCGGCCTGGTCCAGGATTTCCGGCGCCAGGTCGTTGATCGCGGTGGCGAACCGGTAGCGGTAGTGCCCTCCGCCTTCGTGGCTGAATTCGCCGTTGTCCTCGGTGGTGGCGCGCAGTTTCGCTGCGGCGCCGGGGCCGACGCCGGGTTGTTCGATGCTGTTGATGTAGGATTGCCAGCTGCCGGTCAGGTTGCCCTCGGGTGCGGGGGTCAGTTTGGCGATGATAAAGCGCACATTGCTCGCCGCGAGATCGGTGATGGCGGTATTGTTGCCATCGCTGAGCTGGAATTCGACCACTGGCCGGCCGTCCTCAGGAATACGAGCAGAGGTGATGAACGGAAACAGCTCGCTGGCTTCGGCATAGGGAGCCGGGTTCGGCTGGGGCAGCTCGGGAGGCGGCGGGGTGACAGGCCCGCCCGGCGGTGGCGGGCCCGGTTCGACACCGGGAGCCCGGTCGCCGCCGCCCCCACCACCGCAGGCTATCAGCAGGCTCAGCAAGCAGGCGCTCAGTGCAATGTGCCGTGTCATGGTCCTTCTCTCCCGGTGTCTAGTGCCAGCGGTACAACACTGACAGACCCATGTAATGCAGATTCTCGTTCGGGTTACGCTGGCCGAAGCTCAGCACCTTGTCCATCGTATCGGGCTGCACGTCACGCCAGGTCCAATCACTGGACTGGTAGCGGTAGTAGCGATAGTGCAAGCGCAGTGATACGGCTTCGCGCCAGTGCCAGATGCCGCCGGCATCGAACTGATGCAGGCGGGTATCGACGGCGGGCAGGCTGGCCGGGTTCAGATCGGCAGCCGCCACGGGGCTGAAATCCTGCTCGCTGCCGGTGTCGATCCACTGGTAGTCGAGTTCCAACTCGAGCCGCTCCCCCGGCTGCCAGCGCAGCTGTCCCCCCAGCACCAGGCTGTCATCCCGGCTGTCCAGCCACCAGTCGCGGCCGGGGTCGCTGGCCTGGGGCAGGGGCGGCGTGACGGCGAAGGCATTTTTTTCCTGGCCACCGCGGAAGGCCCGGCTGCCCTGCCTCGAGCGCTGTCGTTCGAGGCCGGCGTGGATGCTCAGTTGCAGTCGCTCCCCGGGGCTGTAGGCTGCGCTCAGCTGCAGGCTCTGGAAGCGTGAGTCTGTCACTCCCAGCGCGCTCTTGTCGTAGTCGTCCTCCCGTCCCTGCAGGTTCAGGTTCAGGTTCCAGCGTGGCGCAGGCAGATAGTTCAGGCTCAGCTTGTAGCGCCACTGTTCGCGATTGGCCAGGTGGTACTGGCTCAGCAGTGGGTGATTGCTGAAGCGCTGGTTGTCCGGTGTGATATTGATCAGTGCGCTGTCCCGTCGTGCGAACCAGGATTGATCCCAGCGGTAGGTGTCGGCGCCGCGATTGGCCCAGCCCAGTTCCAGTCGGGCCTGCAAGGGCTGCCAGGGTTGCAGCCGGTATTTCAGGGTATAGCGGTCCTCGCGGGTTGCTTCGGTGGCAGCGTTCTCGCGCTGGATCTTCTCCCGGGCATAGTTCAGGCTGAGCTTGCTGCGGTGCGGCAGGCGGTAGCCCGCCTCAAGTTCGAGCCCGTGGCGGCGCAGGTCGTGACTGGTGTTGTAAACGGTGAGCTCGGGCCTGACCTGGTCCGCGTGGTCCCCGGGAACATAGCGGTAGCCGTCGCGGGGGGGCGGTAGTCCCGGTCGCGCAGCCGGTACGCCAGCTTCAGTTCCAGCTGCCGGTGCGGTTGCCATTGCAGGCGCACTTTGGCGGCAGTGGTGGCAACTTTGCCGGAAAAGCTGTCGCGAGGCAGGGCCTGTTCGAGCTGCAGGCCGGGGTTGGCCGAGTAGGGCATCAGTTCCTGGTCCTGCTCGGTGAGGCCGTAGCTGCCATCGAACTGCAGCCGCAGGCGGGGGCCGAACAAATAGTGTCCGGCGAGGCGGGCGCTGCCGTGCTGGTTGTCCGGCGCGAGGCTCAGCGCTCCCTCCACGGCGGGCAAGCTGAATGCGTCGGTGGGACTCTGGTCGTCCGCGACCGCACCGGCGCCACTGCCTGCCCAGGCGATATAGGGGTTGTGCCAGCGCAGCGACTGATCCCGGTTGTCGAAATCCGACCAGACAATGCTGCCCTGCAAGTGCAGGCGGGTACCGCTGTAGCTGAGCGTGGTATCGGCGTCGAAACTGCGGTGATCCACCGGCGCAGGCAGCAGCACGGCATCGCCCGCCGCGGCATCGCTGTAGATGGCCGCGCCGGTATCGCCGGTGCCCTTGCGGGTACTGTAGCGCAGCGCGGACTGCAGCTGCCAGCGTGGGCTCAGCCGGGTCTCCAGCGCCAGCTCATAGTTGTTGCGCTCCAGGCTTCGGTCAAAGGGTTGCAGCGCCTCTGCCAGTTCGGTCCAGTCCCCTGTAGTGCGGCCGCCGCTCCAGTTGCCCGGCAGTTGCAGCAGGGAATCGCCGCGGAACGGGGTCAGGCCGCTGTCGTTGCGCTGCTGGTATTGGCTGTCAAAGCTGGCGCTAATCTGCAGCCGGTCGCGAACGCCCCAGCGCACCGTGCCCTCCCGTGTGTCCAGGCCGGGGTCTGACAGCTGGACCTGCCAGTGGCTGTCGCCGGCTGTAAAGCGGCGCCAGTCGAGCTTGCCCAGCAAACTGAAGCCCTGGTCCTGCAGGCCGTTGTACTGCCCGGCCATGAAGTTGTCCGCACTGCTGTAGACCACCCCCAGCTCCAGGAGACCACGATAATCAGTCTGCCAGCGCGTCGCCAGCGGACGGCTCTCCGCCGCCAGAGCCGCAAACCTGTCCTGTGCCTGCGCGGTGGCCGCCCCAGGCACAGGACTGTGGCAAAGGCCCGGCGACGACCCAACCTGCCCACCGCTGCGGCTCTCATCGGGCCAGCCGGGCGCCGGAGGGATGGTTGCTGCCATGGATCCGGCTGTGACAGTTCAGGCAGTTCTTGCCCAGCAGGTTGCGGTTGGCGCCGCCGCCTGCCAGGCCCTCGCTGCCGTAGGGGAGGCTGGGATGGAAGGCGGCCGCGTGACACTGCTGACACAGGGCCGGGCCGCGTACGGTCAACAGCCGGTCGTGAACTGCGCCGTGGGGCCGGTGGCAGAGTCCGCAGTCCTCTGCCGCTGGCGGATGCTCCCACAGGAAAGGGCCGCGCTTGTCCTGGTGGCAGGTGAAGCATTGTTCGTTCAGGCTGGGCTCCCGCAAGCTGGCGCCGGTCAGGGCGCCGTGGGGGTTGTGGCAATCGCCGCAGGCTGTTTTGCCCTCGGCAATGGGATGGCGCGAGGGCAGTAGCAGCTCTGCCCGCACCCTGCTGTGACAGCTGACACACACGGCCTGGGATTCGCTCTCATTCAGTGCCGGGTCCTGCTGCCGATGGCTGCGGTGGCAGCTGGCGCAGTCCAGGCCTTCCTGCTGGTGCTCACTGCCGGCCCAATGCAGGGCGCTGCCGCCGGCATGGCAGCCTAGGCAGGCGCCGTCCCGGGCCTCCGCCTCGGCTTGCCAGCGCGGACCAAAACTCACTTGCGGCGCGGCGTCGGTGGGACGCCGGGCGTGGGCCTCACTGGCGCCGTGGCAGGCGCTGCAGGCCGCGGCGCCGCCGCCGTCAAGAGCGCCGTGAACGGTGTGGAAAACAGCATGTACCGCGACATCAGCCGTGGCGGTGTGGCAGGCCAGGCAATCCGGCTGAGACTGTTCATTGGCGCCGGTACACAGCGCGCTCAGTCCCAGCGCCAGCAGCAGTAGGGTCGCGCGCAGGGTCATTATTGCGCCTTGAAGTCGGTGTGGGTTGCGCCCATGGAGAAGGTCTGGGGCAGCGACACCCAGTGTTTGCCTCCGGGCCGGTCGGCGCCGTGCAGGGCGACGCCAAAGGTCATTTGCTGCGCGCTGGCGAAATCCAGGCTGCCAGATCCGCCCTGCAATTGCCGCCGCAATGAGACCCGCCAGCGCCCGTCACTGTGGCTGGCGCTGGCGGTCACCAGCGTGGCGGGGTGCCATTCGAGCTGGGCCAGGACGGTAGCGGTTTCCACTGTCGCGGCTTGTCGCTGCAACTTGACTCGCCACAATTCGGCGAAATTTCCGGCTTCGCGCAAGCGGGCCAGGGCCGCCTCGTCCCTGACGATGGCGGGCCGGCCGATCTGGCGTTGCTGCAGGCGCGAGGCCAGCAGGTATTTGTCCATCTGCTGGCCTCGATCGCGGGTCATCCCGGGCATATCGCTGTGACAGGCGGCGAAGCAGCCGGCGGAGCTGAACGCCTCGTTGCGTCCGTCGCCCCACATCAGGGCGATATCCTGGTCATCGGCGGGGCCCCGCCAGCTGATCTCGATTTCGAGTTCGTCGCCGCGGCGGGCAAAGCCGATCGAGATATCGCGGCTGACGGCGGCGACGCCGTCTCCGGCGAGAGCCTTGCCCATATCGGCCTCTTCGCCTCGATGGCACTGCTGGCAGTTACTGCCCTGACGCAGCGGCTGGGAGCCGGGATGTTCACTCAAGAGCCACTCACTGTCGGACTGGCCGGGGTAAAACAGGGTCAGCCGGCGTGCATTGCGCGCCTCGCGCACCTGGGCGGCGACACCCTCTGCGGTGCCATGGGCGATACCGACATGGCAGTTGAGACAGCTCTTGTCCTGCTGGGCCATGACCTTGTGGTAACTGGTGGCCTTGGGCGATACCTGGGGATCATCGGCCATTGCCACCAGGTTGTGACAGCCGGCGCAGCCCGCCGAGCGATTGCCGAGCATGACCTGATGGGGGGATTGCCGGTCATGGGGACTGTGGCAGCTGCTGCAGGGCGGATTAAACGACGCTGCCCGCTCCATCTCGTGAATGCCGGATTGCTGCTCCTTGTGACACACGGTGCAGACTTCCCGCTGGGTTGCGGGCTGCATGACCGGGTCGCCGGTGATGTGTATGTCGTGACAGGTCACACAGCTCAGGTCCTGGCGCTGGTGGTGGGCCCCTTCCCAGTGGCGGGCCGCGTCATCGCCGTGACACTGCAGGCACTGGCTGTTCTGCTGCTCGGCAGTGGCGGACCAGCGCGGACCAAAGCTGACGCCGGGGGCCACTGCGGTGGGCGAGCGGGTGTGGTCGGCACTGGGCCATGGCATTCCTCGCAGCCGCGGCCCGCCATCGGCGTGCCGGGCTGATCGGCCGCGCCGTGGGCACCCGCCAGCAGCGGATGTACCGGAGAGCTCTCGCCAAAGTCGTGACAGCCAAGGCAGGCTTGCGCTCCGGCCTCGGTATAGCCGGGGTCGGCCGCCTGCGCGTGCAGGCCTGTTGTTGGCAACAGTGCCAGGCTCAAGCTCAGGATACGTAGCAGCATTTTCTACTCTCCCTGTATCACGATCATCAGTGGCTGCCGGCAGCGGCTTGCCCGGCGCTGCCAGGGTGGGCGATGCCCACATGACAGTCGATGCAGGTTTTGCCGTTGCTCGCCATGGCCTGGTGGTATTCTCTCGCCCGGCGTGACTGCAGCGTGAGTTGCATGCGTTCCACCACGTGGCAGTTGCGGCATTCCTGGGAATCATTGGCGCGCAACCGCGCGATCTCGCGAGCCTTCATAGCAGGGGCGTGGGCAATGTATTTTTCCCGGGTGTTGATCAACCCGATCAGGCTGCCCCAGACCTCGCGCGAGGCCTCTATCTTGCGCACCATTTTGGGGATGAATTCCTTTGGCAGGTGGCAGTCGGTGCAGGTGGCCTTGATGCCGGCGGCATTGCTGTAGTGACTGGTCTGTTGCAATTGCGGCCAGGGGTTGTCGCGCATTTCATGGCAGCTGAGGCAAAACTCCTCGGTGCCGGTGGCCTCCATGCCGAAATTCCATGACGCCCAGATCGCCAGGCCGATGGCGATCCCCACCGCCACCAACGCCAGGATGGAATGGCGCGCTGAAGGTCGGCGCAGACTGCGTAGCCATTCCCCCAATGTCCGGCTGGACATTTACAGCCCCTTATTTTTTGCGAATATCCTGTTTACAGAGTAGTGCAGGCTGTCTTCGCCCGCAAGGCGGGCGGGCGAGCCGTAGTGTATCTAGTCCGCCGCGGCTTCGGGACGTCGGTCAGTGCCAGTTAAATATCACGCAGGACCGCGGGGTGAACCGGACTCAGTCTTCTGGTGGAGGCTCTTGGCAAGGATAGGTGGCAATGACCTCGGTGTTGCGGCCACTGAGTGTTATACGAACGATGCCGCCATTGTTCTCTGTAATTCTGAACTGAGGTAGCCTATAGGCGCCCCGGCTGTTGCTATCGGCAATCTCAATATCGATGTCATCCCCTTCAATTTCGCAGCCAGAGTCGCCTTCCACTCTTACGCTGAATTCTCCGTCGGGTGCGTTGTTGTACTGGTCGGCGATATAACCACGGTAGATACGGCCGGTACGCAGTACAGTTGGCTCGCGCAGGGTGCCATTGTCGATCAGCAGGATATCAAACCCGGTTTCCGATCCCAGTATCAGTACGATGTTGTCTCGCACATTGACCAGTTTTCTGCTGCAGAATACCCCGTCGCCTTCCGGCGGACAGAGTACCCCGTTGTAGATGCCATTGCCGAGGTTGAATACCCCGTCGTTGTTGAAGTCGACGAAGGTCTCCTCGGAACCGGCGGCTTCGCAGAGTGCGGAGCTGGGCACACAGCCCCGGGCCGGGTTGTAGCGGCCGTCTTCATTGTGGTCGATGAAGGCTTCAGCGAGATCATCAAAGGGTTCACCCTCGTCGTAGAGTCCATTGCCATTCTGATCGATAAAGGATTCCTCGCCTAGTGCTGTTACCAGTACCGTGGAGCGCATGCCACGGATATAGCCAAGGTCGTCCGGGCAGGGACCACTGGGTTCACTGTGACTGGGGCAATTGTATTCGGAGTCATTAGTGGTGCGCACCAGGTCAGCGTTAAAGGTCGGAAAGCGCGGTGCTTGGCTGGTCCAAATAACTGTACAGGCGCCGGCTTCGCCTTCGGCCCCGGTCGCACAGGAGCCCTCTATGGAGCCGTATTCGGTTCGGAACACCGCCGCTGTGCCATCTGGCACCGGATTGTTGAACTTGTCTGCCATGCGAACAGTCAACTCTATTTGTACACCGTCGAGCTGACGCGCGCCGGGCACGTTGAGACTCTCAGCTGACAGACTTATTGAATTCTGGTCCGGCAGGCCGGTGGTGATTGCCAGCACATCGGAGACCGTGGTCAACGTCAGCAGACTGCCGTCGGGGGCATTGGCTTCGATAGTGGCGGTCACGCGTACGGCTGTCGCCACATTGCCGGACTGCACCACGGTAGTGACCAGGCCTTCGGCATTGGAGACGCCGCGGCTCTGGGCCAGAGTGATCCCGCCGATGTCGGTGGTCAGCTCGAAGTCGACTTCCACGCCCGAGAGCGGCGTGTTGTCGGCGTCCACCACCCGGAACGTAACGAAGCCGGTTTCCTGCAGCCCGGAACCGCCACCGGTACCCTTCAGCGCCAGGACGGGAGGTTCGGCCGATTCAAAAATAATGGATGTGACCTGCGCGGGTGCGACGAAAATCGTGGCGGAAGCAGTGGTGGAGGTGCCCACCAGGGTGGCTGTGATTTCATCTTCGCCATTGCAGTTTGCGGCGGTATATTCGATGGTGCCGCGGCCGTTCTCAAGGGTCAGGGGATTTTCCGAGAAGCTGGCCGTTCCCGAGCGCTCACAGCCGCTGCTGAAGCGGACTTCTTCTGCGGTGTCGACCGGATTGTCGTCCTCGTCCACCGCAGAGACTGTAATGGCGGCGGTGCCGGCGCGTGGGATCGAGTCGGCGCTGGTGCCCAGCTCGCCGTTGATGAATTCGCCGTCGCGGAAATGACCCAGCCGCAGCGCGGCCCGAATGGCCTGGAAGTTGATCGATTGGGTGACGGTGCCGTCCGGCGCGTCAACCGATACTTCTATTGACCCGGCTCCCAGCGTGCCGTCGGACTCCACCTGCAGCGTGGCGACGCCATCGTCGTCGGTCAGGGCAGTACCCGAATCGGGCGTAATCAATGCCAGTTCACTTTGCGCCGAGACCACCTGGCCACTTACCGGAGCGCCGTTGCGACCGTTGCGGGTAACGGTCACGTACAGCGTGGCCGGGGTTGTGGAGCTGATGGTATCGGTTGGGTTGCCTACCGGATCGACCATCACCAGATCGAGAAAATACGTGTCATCGTCGCCGGGCAGAAAGCCGCTGCCACCCCCGCCACCGCCGCCCCCACAGGCAAACAGCGTCAGGACCAGGGCAAGCACGGCGGCGAGCCTGCTGGTGAGTGTGGCGAACCGATTAGTCATTGTCTTCCCCTTTGTGCCCGCTGTAATCAGGAAGGTCTTATTGTGCAGTTCCAGCCGTTTCTCCCTGGATGCGGTCTGGACCGGCCAACCCCCGCAAGAGGTTACCACGGTTGTGATCACAAAACTTCATGAATAACATGATGATACAAACTTTTTGTAATTTTCTGCACAAACCCTGGAGTACTCCAATTCAATGCCTCGATTCAGTCGCTGCTCTGGCGGGCTGCGATGATTCCCTCCGGCACAGTCGGAACAATACTCCACCTGCGCCCGGCTTTGGCAAGCTCTTTTGGTGCAAAGGGCCGGAAATTGCTTCAGGCCTGCAGCAGGCCCAGTACCCCCAGCAGTTTTACCAGCCCCAGGGCGACAGCGACCAGCACCACCGCGCTCCCCAGCAGATTGGCTGCGGGTCCATTGCGGTATTCCCCAAGCAGGGCTTTGCTGTTCATCACGGTCAGCAGGAATACTGCCACCACCGGCAACAGCAGGCCATTGGCCATTTGCGCGAACAGGATGGCGGTCAGCGGTTTACTGCCCAGCGCTGCAAACGTGGTGCCTGTCAGCAGCACCGTCGCCCACACCAGCCGGAAGCCGCGTCCGTGCAAACTGTTGCGCCAGCCCATGGCGCCACAGACTGCGTAAGAGGCAGCCAGCGGAGCGGTGATCGCACTGGTGAGGCCGCCGGCAAACAAGCCGGCGGCGAACACATAGCGGGCGGCGGGACCGAGTAGCGGCTCCAGCTGCAGGGCCAGCGAACCGCCATCGAATACCAATCCGGTACCGAAGAAGGCTGCCGCGGCGGTACTGAGAATGGCCAGTGTGATCAGGCCGCCCAGACCGATGGAGAGGCCACTGTCCAACCGCGAAGCCCGGATTGCGTCTCCCAGCGGAATCTCGGCGGACCACTTCTCACGCACGGAATTGGCATGCAAAAACAGGTTATAGGGCACGACTGTGGTGCCAATCAGCGCGATCACCGTCATCACCGAACCCGGAGGCAATTGCGGCGGCAGCAGACTGGCGACGATCTCGCCCAACGAGGGCGCAACCAGGATCGCGGTCAGCAGAAACACGATGCTCATCACCAGTACCAGCGCGATCAGCACCCCTTCGAGAACACGGTAGCGGCCGCTGGCCAGCAGCAGCCCGGCCCCCAGACCGATCAATAGCGACCAGGTGCCGCTGCCGACCGGACTTACCGTGGTGAGCGCCAGCGCGGCGCCGGCGATATTGCCCGCTTCATAGGCCGCATTGCCCAGACCTACGGCGGCGACAATCAGCACCACTGCCAGGTTCCCGAACAACGGACTCCGGAAGTGACTGCGCATGGCCTCCGCCAGGCCCTCGCGGGTAACCAGGCCCAGGCGGGCGCTCATTTCCTGCAGCACGATGGTCGCGAATACCGAGAACAACAGCGCCCAGATCAGCGCATAACCGAAGTGGGCCCCGGCGCTGCTGGCCGTGGTGATGGTGCCCGGGCCGATAAAGGCCGCTGTCACCAGAATGCCGGGGCCGAAGCCGATAGCTGTCCGCCGTTTGCCTGTGCCCATCCTCAGTCCCGCCTCCCTGTGGTAAACGGGCGATATTAACAGTATTCGGCCCTCGGTCCGCCACTGCCACTGTGATGAGACCCGAATGGTACACACTTCGGCCCTCTTACTTGGCTAGATCCCAAAAGGCATGCGGAATTGGAAGCGAAGGCTGGGGGCGGGAACTCTCTTGCAGGACCGTCGGAGGCATGGATGCCGACGCCGAGCGTACAAGGACGTATTCACAGCGTGTCCTGCAAGGGAGTTCCCGCCTCCGGCCGCCACCACTCTTCATTGAGAACCACCAACCCAGGCCCCTGGAACGAGAGAAAAATTCCTGAGTAAGTGTCTTGAGTCAGGACTTGCAGCTTCGAGGTTCACGAACTGGGTGCTGGCTGGCGGCAGGGGCCTGCTGCTACCATTGCGCGCCATGAATCCCACCCTCAAGTCAGCAGCATCACTTACCGTCTCCGTGGTTCTCTACCACAGCGACCTGGCGTGTCTCGAACTGACCCTGACCAGTCTGTTGGCAGCGGTGGCCGCGGCTCGTGAGGAGGGCGTGTTGGCAGAGGCCGGCGTGGTCATTGAGGACAACTCGGTGGCACCCGCGTATCACCAGCGACTGGGGTCCACACTGGAGCGGCTTGATTGGGCCGCTGCGGGGGTGTCATTGCGTTGCCGGGCCGCGGCCGACAACGGCGGCTACGGCGCCGGTCACAATGGGGCGCTGCGGGACCACCGGGACAGTGATCTGTACCTGGTCCTGAACCCGGATGTGGAGCTGGACCGGGACGCGCTGAGCACGGGCCTGCAGTTCCTCCAGACGGAGCCTGATGCGGTGCTGGTTTGCCCCCGCGGCCGGGACGGCGATGATGCGCCGGCGCATCTGGGCAAGCGCTACCCCACCGTGTTGGCGCTCGTGCTGCGCGCATTTGCGCCGGCGCCGCTGCGGGCTGTGTTTGCGCGGCAGCTCGCTGTCTATGAGATGCACGAGGTGGAGCTGATGGAAACCCCGGTCGAGGTGCCGCTGGCCAGCGGTTGCTGCATGCTGCTGCGGGCTGGTTCGTGGCGGGAAGTGGGCGGTTTTGATCCACGCTATTTTCTGTACTTCGAAGATTTCGACTTGTCCCTGCGGCTGGCCCGGTTGGGCCGGGTCTATTGCCTGCCGCAGATGACGATACGCCATTTTGGCGGTGGCAGCGCAGCTAAGGGCTGGCGCCATCGCTGCTGGTTCCTGCGTTCTGGAATACGGTTTTTCAACAGCCACGGCTGGCGCTGGATCTAGGTTGGGGGCAGTGCGTGGTGAGCTAGCGGGCTTCGAAGACGGGTGAGCCGTTGGCCGGGCGGGGGAGCGAAACCCGATATTGGGGTGCGGGTGAGCCGCGTTGGTGGGTTTCGCTCCGCTCTACCCACCCTATGGCGCCTCTGGATCCGTATGGATTAGATGCCTTTTGCGGACCGTACGGATCAGAAGCCTCTGGTGCCGTATGGATCAGGTACTTCCGGATACCGCCTTATATTGGAAATGGCAATCCGTTTATAGGTTGGGTTGAGCGAAGCGAAACCCGACGATGTGGAAGTGGTTGTGAGTGAACTGCATTGGTGGGTTTCGCTCCGCTCTACCCACCCTATGGCGCCTCTGGATCCGTATGGATTAGATGCCTTTGCGGACCGTACGGATCAGAAGCCTCTGGTGCCGTATGGATCAGGTACTTCCGGATACCGCCTTATATTGGAAATGGCAATCCGTTTATAGGTTGGGTTGAGCGAAGCGAAACCCGACGATGTGGAAGTGGTTGTGAGTGAACTGTATTGGTGGGTTTCGCTTTGCTCTACCCACCCTATGGGCCTATGAAGCCGATAAGGGGTTTGAGGTTGGGGTTGTCGTGTTTATCGGGATGGGGAATTGGTGTTGAAAGCTGGTAAACTGCCCGAATTTCACTACCGGATCCGTCATGTCTGTTACGCATGAGCTGAACAAGCTGGCCTATTTCGATGGGCTGGGGCTGCAATTGCTGGTGGCGCAATACCCCCTGACCGGCGCGGCCCCCAGTGCTCCGGGCTATCCTTGGCCGCCGCGCAAACGGGCTTCTGCAGAGGCGCCCGGGATGCCTGCAGCCACTGGACCGGAGTCTATTAGTGCACGCACGGCTCCCACCGGAATGCGGGGGCTGCCGAAGACCAGCAGCGGTAGCGCCGCGCGGGCCGGTGGGGAAGCTGACGCTACGGTTCCGGAACCCCCAGCCGGGATGCCGCGGTTGCACACAACCAACGACAGCGCCGCGGTGGCCGGTCGGCAAGCCGATACTGCACCCCCGGAGGCCTCCGTCGGAAAACCGCAGTTGCAGACAGCCAGTGAAGGCGCCGCAGTTGCCGGCCCGGAACCCAACACTGCAGCGCCGGTGGCGCCAGCCGGGATGCCGCGGTTGCAGGCAGTCAGGGACAACACCACCGTCGCGCTGTCACCTGCCGCTTCCTCGCGAGCGGCGGCGCAGAGCGTACCGGAGTTTCATATGGCCGCGGTGGTGGCGGGGGACTGCCTGTGGCTGGAAGCGGTAAACGCCGGAGGGCCGGCCGCTGAGCAGATCCAGCTGATTCAGGCGATGGCCTTCGCCCTGTCGGGTCGGCAGGAGACGGCACGGCTGACACGTTTTGATTGGCCCCTGCACCAGAATCGCCAGCTGGATCTGGGCGAGGCAGCGGCGGCGACGGCCCTCACCAGTTTCGTATTGCGGCAGCTGCAGGAAAAACAGTGTCGGGCGCTGGTGTTGCTGGGCGCGACCAGTGGCGAGCGGTTGTTGCCCGTTGAGCTGGAGGCAGTGACGACGGTCAGCCTGCCCGCCACCGCCGAGATGCTGGCCCAGCCCCTGCGCAAGCGGGAGGCCTGGGAAGCGCTGGCCGTATTGTGCCCACCAGTCCGGAGTTGAGACTGGCGCAGCCGCGCGATGCGGCCCGCATGGCCGCGCTCGATGCGGACGCGTCCCCCTATCCCTGGTCGGCGTCGCAGTACCGTCCCGCCTGTACCGGACTGGCGAGTAACCCCGAGCGGGGCCTGATGCTGGAGCGGGGCCCGGAGCTGCTGGGGTTTATCGTCTTCGCCCAGGTGCTGGACGAGGCCAGTATCCACAATATTGTGGTGGCCGTGTCAGCGCGCCGCCAGGGCTTCGGTGCGCAGTTGCTGGAGGCGGTGCTGGCGGAGCTGGCGCGGAACCAGGTGCGCTGTTGCCAGCTGGAAGTGCGCCGTTCCAATACCGCGGCCCGGCGGCTGTACGCCGCGCTCGGCTTTAGCGTCGACGGTACCCGCAGGAACTACTATCCGCTGCCCGGGGGCCGGGAGGACGCGATACTGATGTCGCGGGATATTTGAGGAGCAGGGCATGAATGTGCTGGAAACCGACTGGTGGGCCATGGCACTGCCACCCGAATGGTGGGGCGAGGTGGACGAGGACGAGGACACCGTGCTGGTGGGCGATCAGGATGACGTGGGCTGTATCGAGATCAGCACCCTGCACAAAGCCGATGGCCATTTCGACCAGGCAGAGCTACTGCGTATCGCCGGCAACGAAAGCGAGGCCGAGCAACAGTGGCAGCAGGTTGAACTGGGGGATTTCCGGGGCTGGCGGGCGGCATTTGCCGAAGGTGACGCGGCGGTACGGGAGTGGTATGTCGCCAATGGCAGCCTGCTGTTGTTTATTACCTACAGCTGTGACCTGGATAACCGCGGCATGGACGATGGCGCGGTGGATGAGCTGTTGGACTCGCTGACCACGAATCGTTAGCCCGCGCTCAACTGATCGTCCCGGTCACCCGCACCCGCTTGGCGCCTTTAACCGGTGCGGCCTTGCGGGCGTCCTGGCGGCGCTTGATCTGGCCGTCCACCAGGTTCTTGCCGGCGATCAGCAGGCCGGTAAAGATGAACGCGCCGGGCGGCAGGATGGCCAGCAGGAAGGGCTGGTAGCTGGCCACCACGACCCATTCCCAACTGGCCGCGCCCGGCCCGAACAGCAGGTCCATGTTGGCGAACAGCGTGCCGGTCCCGACCAGCTCCCGTAACCCTCCCAGCAACACCAGCACGACGCCGAAGCCCAGTCCCATGAGCAATCCGTCGAAGGCGGCCGGCCCCAGCGCATTCTTGCTGGCAAAGGCATCCGCCCGGCCCAGGATTACGCAATTGGTGGTGATCAGCGGCAGGAAGATACCGAGGATCTGGTACAGCTCATAGGCAAAGGCCTGCATCAGCAGTTCGGTGCAGGTGACCGCCGAGGCGATGATCATCACGAACACCGGCAGCCGCACCGCGTCGGAGACGATATTGCGGATCAGCGACACCGAGGTATTGGAGCAGACCAGTACCAGAGTGGTGGCCGCGGCCAGCCCCAGCGCATTGACCACGCTGCCGGTGACGGCCAGTAGCGGGCACAGGCCCAACAGTTGTACCAGGGCCGGATTGTTCTTCCACAGCCCGTTCAGGGTGAGGTCGCTGTAGCGCGGGGTGCTCAAGTTTCGTCTCCGCTGTCACTGCCTGCTGTGGGCTCCCGCAATAGGGTAGCACGCTGGCTGTCGGCATACTGCAGGGCTCTGTGGACTGCGGCGACCACGGCCCGCGGGGTGATGGTGGCGCCGGTAAACTGGTCGAATGCGCCGCCGTCCTTGCGTACTGCCCACTGGGCCGGCGCCGGATCGTCCAGGGAGCGGCCATCGAAGTCCAGCATCCAGTCGGATTTACCCAGCTCGATCTTGTCGCCCAGCCCCGGTGTTTCCCGGTGAGTCAACGCCCGCACACCGGCGATGCTGCCATCGGCCATGATGCCGACAATCAGTTCGATGTCGCCGCTGTAGCCATCGCGGGCAATGATCGGGACGATCACGGCCACCAGTTCGCCGTCGCGGCGGGCGACATAGACCTGCCGGTCCCGGCGCAGGCCCAGGCCCGGTGTGCTGGCTGCCAGCGGCACGGTATCGTCCAGCATGCTGTTGTCGTGCAGTGTGCGTGGCAGGATTTCCAGCAGCGCCCGCTCCTCCGCCTTGCGCTGCTCCGCGGCAATGGTGTCGCGGGTCAGCAGCCAGGTGCCGGAAATAAGCAACGCTGTCACCAGCGCGAACAGCGCCAGCAGCAAACTGTTGCGGGTAATCGATTGCCCCAGCATCAGGTTTCACCCCGCGGCTTGCGGTGCCCGTAGGTGCGCGGCTGGGTATAGTGATCGATGAAGGGCGCCGCGAAGTTCATGATCAACACCGCAAAGGCCACCGCGTCCGGGTAACTGCCCCAGACCCGGATCAGGTAGACCAGCAGCCCCACCAGGGCACCAAACATCATCCGTCCACGCACTGACACGGCGGAGGTGACCGGGTCGGTTACGATGAAGAATGCACCGAACATGGTGGCCCCGCTGAGCAGGTGAAACAGTGGTGAGCCGCCGCTGGCGGAGCTGCCGCCGTCGTAGAACAGCGCGGCGCACAGCGCCAGGCTGGCCAGCATCGACAGCGGTGCGTGCCAGCTGAAAACGCGCCGGTACAACAGCCACAGGCCGCCCGCCAGGAAGGCCAGGTTGGCCCACTCCCAGCCCAGGCCGGCCCAGCGCCCGAACTGGGGCGTCTGTTGCCACAGGTCCTGCAACAGCAGGCCGTCGTTCTGGCGCAGCACATCCAGGGGTGTCGCCATCGTCACCCCGTCATACCAGGCCGGCAGGAAGCAGGCCTGCAGCGCCTGCCACAGCCCGGGCACCTCGCCCAGGCCGCGCGGTGGGGTCCAGGCGGTCATCTGCACCGGAAACGAAATCAGCAGTACCACGTAGCCAACCATCGCCGGATTAAACAGGTTGTAGCCCAGGCCACCATACAGATGCTTGGCCAGCAGGATGGCGGAGGCCATCCCCACCGCGATCAGCCACCAGGGCGAGCCGGGTGGCAGCGCGATGCCCAACAGGGTTGCTGTCACCAGGGCGCTGTAATCGCGCAGATAAAAGCCCAGCGGCCGGCGCCTGAGTGCCAGCGCCAACGCCTCGCAGGCCAGCCCCACCACGCAGGCCCAGGCGATGTTCACCAGCGTGCCGAAGCCGAAGAAATGGGTCAGTACCAGTATCCCGGGCAGGGTCGCCAGCAATACCTGGCGCATGATGGAAGCGGTACTGGTACTGCCGTGGGCGTGGGGGGAGCTGATTCGCAGCAGTGGCATCAGTGGGTCTCCGGCTGCGGCGCTGCGGCCTCGGCGGCGGCAATCTTCTCGCGCAGTCGCTGCACGGTCGCTTCCAGCGCGACCAGGATTTTCTCCTGTTCACCGGCGGCGCGGCCCTCTGCCAGCCGCTGCTCGGATTTTTCCAGCCGCTGCCGCAGTGCATCCAACTGCGCGGCGGCCTGCTGCTCCGGGGTAGCGGCATCTCCGCTCTGCTGCGCGGCCTTTTTCGCTTTGGCGCGTTCTATCGCGGCCTGCACCGGGTCATCTTCGCTGCCCTTGGCCGCCGCCTGCCGGGCCCGCTGCTCCGCAGCGGCCTTGCGCGCCGCGCGCATGGCCTCGCGCTCCTGCTCTTCGCGGACGATGCGCGCCTGGCGGGCTTCAAAGCGCAGCCGGGCCTGTTCGGCCTTCTCGTGATCGTGGCGCTGCTGCAGAATCTCCGCCTTCGAGGCGCGGTAGTACTGCACCAGCGGGATATGGCTGGGACAGACCCAGGAGCAGGCACCGCACTCAATGCAGTCAAACAGATTGTGCTGCTCCAGTTTCTCCACCTCCTTGCCCTGGGCGAACCAGAACAGCTGCTGGGGCAGCAGGCTGGCGGGGCAGGCCTGGGCACACAGGCCGCAGCGGATGCAGGCCTGGGCCGGCGGCGGGGGTGGCAGTTCGCTGGCGCTGGGCGCCAGGATACAGTTGGTGGTCTTCACCACCGGCACGGCCGCGCTGGCCAGGGTGAATCCCATCATCGGCCCGCCCATGATCAGGCGCAGGCAGTGCTCGGGTTGAAAGCCGGCGAGATCCAGCAGGTACTGCATCGGGGTGCCCAGCAATACCTCGAAGTTCTGCGGCGCGGCCACTGCCTCGCCGGTGACGGTGGTGATGCGGGAGATCAGCGGCCTGCCATCGACGATCGCATCGCGCACTGCCACCACGGTGCCGATATTCTGGCAGACGATGCCGATATCCGCCGGTAGGCCGCCGCTGGGGACCTGCAGTCCGGTGAGAATCTCGATCAGCTGTTTTTCCCCGCCGGAGGGGTATTTGGTCGGGAAGGCAATCACTTCGAGGCCGGGCTCAGCATCGGCGGCGGCGCTGCGCAGCGCGGCGATCGCCTCGGGCTTGTTGTCCTCGACGCCGATCAGCACCTGCTCCGGATGGAGGATGTGGCGCAGGATGGCGATGCCGGCCAGGATGTCTCCGGCCCGCTCCCGCATCAGGATATCGTCGGCGGTGATATAGGGTTCGCACTCGGTGCCGTTGATAATCAATGTGCGGATGCTGGCGCCGGGCTTGCCCGCCAGTTTGATCGCGGTGGGAAAGCCGGCTCCGCCAAGGCCAGCGATGCCGGCGGCGCGAATCCGCTCCAGCAACTGGGTGGGCTCATGGTCCCGGTAATCCGCCACGCCGTGCAGCGGCGCCCACTGGTCGCGGCCATCGCAGTCGATCACGATACACTTCGCGCTGTAGCCTGACGGGTGCGGAATAGGGCGTTCGGCAATGGCCGCGACGACGCCCGAGCTGGGAGCGTGCAGCGGCACGCTCACATGCCCACGCGCTTCGGCGATCAGCTGTCCCTTCAATACCTGCTCCCCCACCGCGACCACCGGCTGTGCCGGAGCACCGATATGCTGGGACAGCGGCAGTGTCAGTTGCTCCGGCACGCCCGCCTGGCGGATGCCCCGGGTCAGGGACTGCTGTTTGTTCTCGGCCGGATGAATGCCACCGTGGAAGTCGAATACCCGCCTCATGCCGCCCGCTCCCCGCTGTTGGCGTCCGAAGCGATGATCTCCACCCGGCGGCTGACCGGATCCGGTAGCTGCCAGTGCCAGCTCTGCAGGCCCTGTTGCACCGGGATCATGTCGATGCAATCCACCGGGCAGGGTTCGACGCAGAGGTCACAGCCCGTGCATTCGCTGGCGATCACGGTGTGCATCTGTTTCGCGGCGCCGAGAATCGCGTCCACCGGGCAGGCCTGGATGCATTTGGTGCAGCCTATGCACTCGGCTTCGCGGATCCAGGCGACCGTCCTGACCTTTTCCTCCCCGTGTTCTGCGTCCAGTGGTATGGGCTCTACGTCCAGCAGCTCGGCCAGCTCGTGAATGGTCGCCTCGCCACCGGGAGGACATTTGTTGATGGCCTCGCCCGCGGCGATGGCCTCGGCATAGGGGCGGCAGCCGGGAAACCCGCACTGGCCGCACTGGGTCTGCGGCAGAATGTCGTTGATCTGGTCGGCGACCGGATCGCCCTCGGTACGAAAGCGTATTGCAGCGAAGCCCAGCAGAGCGCCGAAAGGGGCGCCCAGGCCCACCAGTGCCAGCAGTGCCGCCAGCAGTGGATACTGTGAGATCAGCTGCATCATGCCATTACACCAGGCCCGCGAAGCCCATGAAGGCCAGTGACATCAGGCCCGCGGTGACCATGCCGATGGCGGCGCCGCGGAAGGGTTCCGGCACGTCCGCGACCGCCAGCCGTTCGCGCATTGCGGCGAACAGCACCAGCACCAGGGCAAAGCCCGCAGCGGCCCCAAAGCCATAGAACAGCGCCTGCAGGAAGTTGTGGTCCTTGTTGAGGTTGAGCAGCGCCACTCCCAGCACGGCACAGTTGGTGGTGATCAGCGGCAGGTAGACGCCCAGTACGCGATACAGCAGCGGACTGCTCTTGCGCACCACCATCTCGGTGAACTGCACGACCACCGCGATCACCAGAATAAAGGAGATGGTGCGCAGGTACTCCAGCCCCAGCGGCTGCAGCAACAGGTTGTAGGTCAGGTGGCTGCAGGCCGAGGCCAGGGTGAGGACAAAGGCGGTTGCCATGGACATCCCCATCGCGGTTTCCAGCCGGTTGGACACCCCCATGAACGGGCACAGGCCCAGGAACTGGACCAACACGAAGTTGTTTACCAGGATGGCGCTGATCAACAGGATGGAATAGTCGGCTAGCACGGTTTCTCTGGTCCGCGGTAAAGTGTGGCAAACCCGCAATGGTAAGCAGTTGCTCGCCGGGACACAATCACCTCTCGGGATGAATGGCACTTACTTTAGCGGTTGGGTGCCTGTAATCCGGGAGCGTTGGGGTGTCTTTAATCCGGGCACTACTGCCGGAGAGTGCTTTCGAGACACGCCGTAGACCCATCCATGGGGGCTCGGTTGCCGCATCCATGCGGCAAACGGTCTCGAAAGCACTCTCCGGCAGTAGCGCCCTCATATCGCAGCAGGTCCCGGGTAAGTACCATTCCTCTCGGAGGTCAGCTTAGAACCTGTCCGGCCACGGCTTAGCCCTGGCCGGCGTCGGTCTGTTCGGCGCTCGCCGCCAGCATGGCATCGACCCGGGCAGGGTCAACCCGGGTCATCAGCGGCTGGAAGGGGGCCAGTTCGTGGTCCAGCAGGGGGCCGGGCAGCGCGGTCCAGTCCAGTGAGCAGTTCAGGAACTTCTCCGCCTTGTCCGCCATGGCCGGCAGTACCGGTTTCAGGTAGATCATCAATACCCGGAACAGGTTTATCCCCAGGCTGCAGATCGCGTGTACTTCCTGTTCCCGCCCCGCTTCCTTGGCCAGCACCCAGGGTTTGTGCTCGTCGATATACTGGTTGGCGCGGTCCGCCAGTGCGACCACGGCCCGGATTGCCTTGCTGAATTCGCGCTGCTCGTAGTACTGCGCGATGACTGTGCCCTCGTCGATGAAGGCCTGCAATAACTCGGGCTCGCTGCAGCTCGCCGTGGTGCGGTTGTCGAAGCCCTTGCGCAGAAAGCCGGCACAGCGGCTGGCGATATTGACGATCTTGCCCACCACGTCGGCGTTGACCCGCTGCACGAAGTCGCCCAGGTTGAGGTCGATGTCGTCCACCGCGCCGCTCAGCTTGGCGGCGAAGTAATAGCGCAGGTACTCGGGGTCCAGGTGTTCCAGGTAGGTGCTGGCCTTGATGAAGGTGCCCCGGCTCTTGGACATCTTGGTGCCGTTGACGGTCAGGAAGCCGTGGGCATAGATGGCGGTGGGGGTGCGCAGGCCGGCGGAATCCAGCATGGCCGGCCAGAACAGGCCGTGAAAGTTGATGATGTCCTTGCCGATGAAGTGGTACAGCTCGGCGTCCGTGTCCCGCTGCCAGTAGCTGTCGAAGTCGCGGCCGGTGCGGGTGCAGTAGTTCTGGAAGCTGGCGATATAGCCGATGGGGGCGTCCAGCCAGACATAGAAGTACTTGCCCGGCGCCCCGGGGATCTCAAAACCGAAATAGGGCGCGTCGCGGCTGATGTCCCATTCCTGCAGGCCGGCATCGGTCCACTCGCGCAGTTTGTTGGCCACCTGGGGCTGCAGTGTGCCCGAGTCGATCCAGGCAGTGAGCATGTCCGCGAATGCGGGCAGGGTGAAAAAATAGTGGGTCGAGTCTTTTTGTACCGGCCGCGCCCCGGACAGCGCCGATACCGGATCGATCAGATCCGCCGGGGTATAGGTGGCGCCGCAGGCTTCGCAGTTGTCGCCGTACTGGTCCGGGGTCTTGCAGCGCGGACAGCTGCCCTTGATGAAGCGGTCCGCCAGAAACAGGTTTTTCTCCGGGTCGAAGGCCTGGGTGACCAGGCGACTGGCAATATGTCCGTTGGCCTGCAGGCGGCGGTAGATTTCCTCGCTCCAGTAGCGGTTTTCGTCGGAGTGAGTGCTGTAAAAGTTGTCAAAGCCGATCAGGAAGCCAGCGCTGTCGCGCTCGTGTTCCTGCTGAACCCGGGCGATCTGCTGTTCCGCGGTGATGCCGAGCTTTTCGGCGGTCAGCATGATGGCGGTGCCGTGGGCATCGTCGGCGCACACGTAGAGGCAATCGTGGCCGCGGGATTGCTGGAAGCGCACCCATATATCGGTCTGCACCATCTCCAGCAGGTGGCCCAGATGCAGGGAGCCATTGGCATAGGGGAGGGCGCTGGTCACCAGAATTTTGCGCGCACTGTGGTCGGCCATCGGGTAGCGGAGTCCGTTAATTCAAAAAAAGGGGCGCTACTATAGCGGTTTTGTGGTCCGGTTTCACTTCTGCGATGATGCGCGCCGGTCAACTCTGCCAGGGACAGCGATGCTCACCAAACTTCTACGGCGATTGGTTTTTACTCTGCGCGTATGCCGGTTGCGCCTGGTGGGGTACGTCCGCGGCGGCTGGTACCATCTGGTGCGCCGGCCGCTGGGCTACCTGGCCTGGACACTCTGGACCCGCTGCGGCTGGGTGCCGGACCGGATCCTGTCGCGCCGCAACGCCATCGCCAGGCTGCCGGATCTGACCCTGTTGCGGGCTCCCCCTGCACTGATTGATCGCTATGTCAGGGAGGAGGATGTGCAGCGCAGGTTGTTCATCTGGTCCGGAGACTGGGACCGGCACGCCGCCCCGTTGGAGGAGAATCCGCGCTACCGCCTGATGCTGGATATCTGGACCCATCGGCACCGCCTCGAAACCAGCGCCACCATGGACTACCTGCTGCAGCGCATCCGCGAGGGCCGCCCTGGGAAGTAGTGAACAAGGGCCTGCGTCTTGATACGCGGGACAGGGCCCTGGCCTTTTGCGAAAGCCAGTTGGCCCTGCTGTCGTCCCTGGAAGAGGACGGTTTCAGGCCGGGACTGGCCCCCGACGAACTCAAGGTGGCGATCGGCCGCCGCGGTGAGGTTATCAAGGCCAATTCCGGACGCAAACGCTTTACCGCCGCCCACATTCTGGGAATGCAGCGCATCCCGCTGCGCATAGCCTATATCCACCGCGACTGGCTGCAACTTCATGGCGGCCCACCCGGGGGGATCGCGCGAGGGCAGTAAGGGCCGCGCTGCAAGCGGTTCACGATCGCGTTGCCGCGCTGGGTGACGCGCCACGTGCCGGCACCTGAGCTGCCGGACGGGGTCGAAAGGCTAAATACACTTGACCACCGCCGGGGCTGCACTTAGTCTGCTGGCAACAAAAAACGGCCGCGCAAACGCGCAGCCATGTCTCTTGTGCGCCCATTGGGGGATTACATGAAACCTGCCACCTTGCGCTGTTTGGGGGACCGCTCCCCTGTGTTCCTGTCCCGCTCCACCCTGGCTCTGGCGCTGATGATTGCAGGCAATGGTCTGGCCGTAGCGCTGAGCCAGCCCGCCCGCGCCCAGGCCGCGGCGGAGCCTGGGACCTCTCCGCGACTGGAGGAAGTGGTGGTGTCGGCGCGCAAGCGCTCGGAGAGCATGTTTGACGTACCGATCAGTATCAACGTCGTAAGTGAGCAATTGATACAGCGCATGGGTGCGCAGGACTTTACCGACCTGCTGACCCAGGTGCCGAGTCTGACGGCCTATCAGAACGGCCCGGGACGGACCCGTATCTTCATCCGCGGTATCGCCAATGGCGCGGGCAATGACAATGACACCCAGAACCAGGAGACGGTCAGCATTTATCTGGACGACATCCCCATTTCCCTCGGTGCGATGAATCCCGAGATCGCGCTGTTTGACCTGGAGCGGGTGGAGGTGCTGCGCGGCCCGCAGGGCACCCTGTTCGGAGCCGGTGCCATGGCGGGCACGATTCGCCAGATTTCCAAGAAACCCGATTTCGAGGGCGTCAGTGGCATGCTCGAACTCGATGCCGCGACCATCGCCCACGGCAGCGAGACCTATGGCGTCAAGGGCATGGTCAATGTCCCGGTGATCGATGACAAGCTGGCAATTCGGGCGAGCGGCTATTACACCGACTTCGGTGGCTATATCGATAACGAGCTCACCGGCGAAAACGATATCAATGACGGCGTCAGCAAGGGCTTCAAGGTGAGTGCGCGCGCTCTGCTTACCGAGGACCTGACGGCCGACTTTACGGTG
Organism: Kineobactrum salinum; assembly: GCF_010669285.1. Taxonomy (GTDB): domain Bacteria; phylum Pseudomonadota; class Gammaproteobacteria; order Pseudomonadales; family Halieaceae; genus Kineobactrum; species Kineobactrum salinum. The sequence goes on from NZ_CP048711.1 coordinate 3,246,593, forward strand.
ATGGCCCACGACTATTCCGACAACGGCCGGCCGGAGGACCTCGATGCGACCCCGTTTCTGACCCGCAACTATCCGTCCTTCGATGGTTACGACGATGAAATGCAGGTGTACAACATGACCCTGGTCTATGACCTGGGCTGGGCGGAGTTCACCTCGTCCAGCTCGTATTTCGACCGCGAGCTTGTCAACCGCCGCTCGCTGGATCTGATTTTCGAGCTGTCGCTGCCCCTGGGATTACACCCCATGAGTTGGTGGACAGCACCGACATTGAAGTTTTCTCCCAGGAGTTGCGCCTCAGTTCCAGCTACGAATCGGCGCTGCAGTGGACCGTGGGCGCCTATTTCGACAAGACGGACACGTTTTATCTCAATACGTTTCCCGTGCCGGGAGCCGATGCGGTGCTGGGCACGCCGTCGTCCTTTTTCGGCGCACCCGAAGACCACCTGTTCTATGGCTTTGACGACTTGACCGTTGAAACCTACGCTTTTTTTGGCGAAGCCTACTACAGCATCGGCGATTTCACCATTACCGGGGGGCTACGGTACTTCAACTGGGAGCAGGACATCGAGTTCTACCAGTCGGGCCTGTTCAACGGCGGCGCCAACAGCGATCCGCGGCCGAAGAGCTCGGTGGATGACATCAATCCCAAGCTGAACATCTCCTATGATATCAGCGATGATTCACTGGTCTACGTCCAGGCGGCGCGCGGATTTCGTTATGGCGGCATCAACGGCGCTGTGCCGGAGTCAGTCTGTGCAGAAGAACTGGCGGAAGTTGACCGGCAGGGCGGGGACGTACGCTTCTTTGATCCGGACAAGCTATGGAATTACGAGATTGGCAACAAGGGTACTTTGGCCGATGGCCGGGTATCCTATAATGCGGCCTACTTCTACATTGACTGGGACGATATGCAGACCACCCGCAGCTTTACCTGCGGTTTCGGTTTCCGCGAAAACGTGGGCAAGGTTGTCAGCCAGGGCTTCGAGTTTGAGCTTAACGCCCAGCTGTCCGAGCGCATGACGCTGGGTTTCGGCGGCTCCTGGATCAATTCCGAACTGGACGGCGATGTGCCCAACCTGAACGCCAGCAAGGGCGACAAGGCCCGTATGTGCCCGAGCTGTCACTGAACGCCTGGGCCGAATATGCGCGGCCACTGGCGCCCGGAGTGGAGGGGTTCCTGTGGGGCAATGTAGTCTACGTGGACGACAGGCACACCGAGTTCAACCGCGACCCCACCACCATCTACCGCAAGATGGATGCCTATTCAGTGGCCAACCTCCGGCTGGGGGTCAACTGGAATTCTCTGGAACTGTCACTGTATGCCAACAACCTGCTGGATGACGATGGCGTAGTGCGCGCGTTGCGGCGGCCACCCTTCGATCCGGACGCAGTAATTCGCGTTCACCCGCGGACAGTGGGAATCACCCTGCGCAGTTATTTTTGAGCTGCGCCCATCACTTCGGCTGACGGCTGACGGCTGGGGACCGTGTGAGGGGTTGAAGCGGAGAGATTGGAGCGGAGAGAGTGATGCTGTTTCTCGATAGTGTGCTGGGGCTTGCCCTGCTGGTGTTTGTTCTGAGCTGGTGGGCCACCCGCTGGCGCTGGCGCCGGCCGGTTTTACTGGGAGCGGCCCTGATCGGGTTGGCTGCGGCCGCCTTAGGCTGGTTGGACTACCGCTGGCAATCGGCGCCGGGGGCCGCCGTGGCCCTGCTCGCCCTGCTGGTGGCGATTGTCGGGGCGCTGCGTCGCGCACCGCCGCGGGCCGGCAGGCCGTGGCTGTCCGGCACACTCTGGTTGCTGCTGACCGCGGTCGCGGTGCTGCCACTGTACCTGTTTCCAGTGCGGGATTTGCCGGCCCCGTCGGGGGCGCACCCGGTAGGCAGCGCTGAATTCGCGCTGATCGATGAGAGCCGTAGGGGGCTGCTGGGCGCGGCGGCCGATGAACCGCGGCGGCTGCTGATACGGGTGTGGTATCCGGCGTCCACAGTTGCCGGGCTGGAGCCGCGGCCCTATTTCAGCGAGCTGGAGGCGGCGACCACGGCCACCGGCCTGGGCCGGGTCATCGGCGTACCCTTTCTGCTTCAGTACTTGAAGCACGTGAGTACTCACGCGTACCCGGCGGCGCCTGTACTGGATGCGGCGGATGCCCTGCCGGTGGTGATCTACAGCCACGGCTACACCTCCTTTGCGGGCCAGAATTCGGCCCTGATGGAGGAGCTGGCCAGCCATGGCTACCTCGTGTTTGCCGTGCAGCACAGCTACGACGCGTCACCGACTGTACTGCCCGACGGGGAAGTCCTGGCGATGGATCCCGCCCTGATTGAAACCATGCGCGCGGCGATGGAGCCGACCCCGGCATTCATCCAGGCTGTAGCGAGCCATGACCTCGCCGAGCGGCGTGCAGGGCAAATCCAACTCCGTGAGCAGGCGCTGGCGCGGGATGACAGAATAGCGACCATCAGCGCTGCGGCCTGGCTTGAGGACCGCCGTTTTGTGCTCGATGCCCTGCAGCAGGCAGCGGTACCTGCAGCAGTGCAGGCCCTGGTGCGGGCGGGCGACTACCGGCGTACCGGGCAGATGGGGATGTCGTTCGGCGGTTCAGCCACTGGCGCGCTGTGCATGGTGGATTCCCGCTGTGCCGCGGCGGTCAACCTGGATGGCGCAAATTTCCACGAGACGCCGTTGGGCGCCAATATTCCGGTACCCTTCCTGATGCTGTATTCGGATCCGGCCTACCTTGCCCAGGCGGTGAGTCCGGGGTCGGATGCGCCGCGGCGCGGGTTCAATGAATTTTCCTACGAACGGCCGGAGCTTGCCGGTCTCAGGCCGGATGTGTACCGCTTTATCGTGTCCCGGGTGCGTCACCTGGGCCTGTCGGATCTTACCCTGTTCATGCGCAACCCGGCGCGGGCGCAACTGCTGGGCTCGATTGATGCCGGTGCTGCGTTGCAGATCCAGAATGATTTTGTCCGCGGTTTTTTCGATACCCATCTGCGCAACCAGGAGGTCGACTTTCCGCAGGCGCAGTTGGCGCAGCATACGCAGTGGGTCACTCGCGAGCGTATCGACGACGTGCGCGAGTGGTGGCTGGAGCAGCACCCCGGGGACCGCACCGAACGAGTAATCCTCGAGACAACACTGGGCCTCATCGAGCTGGCTCTGTACCCGCGCCGGGCGCCGCTGTCCACCGCCAATTTCCTGGCCTATGTGGAGGCCGGACACTATGACGGTGCAACCCTCTACCGGGTCACGAATACAACGCTTGAGCACGGCATAGACGTGGTCCAGGGCGGCCTGATGGGCGAGGTGATCATCAGCGATATCGGCGCCTACGAACGGGCCGAGGCTCCGTTGCCAAGAGTTGCCCACGAAACCACGGAGCGCACCGGCATTCCCAATGAACGGGCCACGCTCGCCTTTGCCCGGCTCGAACCCGGCACAGCCACTTCCGAGTTCTTCTTCAACATACAGGACAATCCGGGGCTGGATACCGGCGAGGCTTCCCGCAACCCGGATGGCCAGGGCTATGCCACCTTCGGCCGGGTGCTGCGTGGCCTGCCCTTGCTGGAGCGGATACAGGCGCTGCCCACCAGGGAGGCGGCCCCGATACCGATGCTGGAACGGCAATTGCTGGAGCGCCCGGTGGTGATCACGCGTGCCTACCGGGTGGCGGAGGGCTGACCCCGGCCGCTGCCATTGTCCTGCTGTGGGCAAGTCCATATACTGGCGCCCTCTGATCCGCGCCGCTACGCTCGCGGATGCATACACCCAACGGATTTCCGGGCAGTCATGAATACGATCAAGCACATCATCGCCGTCGCCTCGGGCAAGGGCGGCGTCGGCAAGTCCACGACCGCCGTCAATCTCGCGCTGGCGCTGCAGGCCCTGGGAGGCCGCACCGGCCTGCTGGATGCCGATATCTACGGGCCCAGCCAGCAGCGCATGCTGGGTATCGCCGACGGTGTCAAGCCGGAGCAGCAGGGCGGCCAGTTTCTGTTGCCAGTGATGGCTCACGGGCTCAAGACGATGTCCATGGCCTACCTGACCAGCGAGCGCACGCCGATGGTCTGGCGTGGGCCGATGGCTGGCGGGGCGCTGGTGCAGATGCTGGAGCAGACCCTGTGGGGAGAACTGGACTATCTGGTCATCGATATGCCTCCGGGCACCGGCGACATCCAGCTGACGCTGTCGCAGAAGGCGAAGGTGGCGGGTGTGGTAATTGTCACCACCCCTCAGGATATCGCGCTGCTGGACGCACAGAAGGGTATCGAGATGTTCCGCAAGGTTGACGTTCCGATCCTGGGCATCGTGGAGAACATGGCGGTACATATATGCAGCCAGTGTGGCCACGCCGAGCACATCTTTGGCAGCGCCGGCGGCGAACGGGTAGCGCGGGACTACGGCGTGCCACTGCTGGCCAGCCTGCCGCTGGCCCTGTCCATCCGCGAGCAGACCGATGCCGGCACACCGACGGTAATGGCCGCACCCGACGGGCCCGAGGCGGCCTTGTACCTGGAGGTGGCGAGAGCGGTCCGGGATGCCTTGCAGCAGGGCGGGGATGCCGGCTCGGCCTTCCCCGACATCAGCATTTCCGACGATTGAGGGGTAGGCGCACAGGTGAGTATTAAAGCAGACAGGTGGATCCGCCAGATGGCACAGGAACAGGGCATGATCGAGCCCTTCGAGCCGGGCCAGGTGCGTAGCAACGGCGGGCAGCAGCTGATTTCCTACGGCACCTCAAGCTATGGCTACGATGTGCGCTGCTCGGAACACTTCAAGATATTCACCAATATCAATTCCGCCACTGTGGACCCCAAGGCCTTTGATGACGGCAGCTTTGTCGACGTTCATGGTCCGGTCTGTGTGATTCCGCCCAATTCCTTTGCGCTGGCCAGCACGGTGGAATACTTCCGTATTCCGCGCAACGTGCTGACCATCTGCCTGGGCAAGTCCACCTACGCGCGCTGTGGCATCATTGTCAACGTGACGCCGCTGGAGCCGGAGTGGGAAGGGCATGTGACGCTGGAGTTTTCCAACACCACGACACTGCCGGCCAAAATCTATGCCAATGAAGGTGTGGCGCAGATGCTGTTTTTCGAATCGGATGAAGTCTGCGAAGTGAGCTACCGCGACCGCCGCGGCAAATACCAGGGTCAGCGCGGCGTCACCCTGCCGCGGGCCTGATCAGGCGTCGGGCGCGACGGCTGCCACCTCGACCCTGTCGCCGGCGATGGTCGCCTCAGACAGCAGGATCTCCACCGGCTTGCCATCCTCGACGTGGACGGTCTTCACCATCAGGTAGTCCCATTCCGGCGCGATCCAGATATCCGACTCGCGCTCGGAATCATCATGGGGGCGCTCGAAATGTAGAGTGTTGACCGGTCCCAGCGGGGTTTCCACGATCTCGTCACCCCTGAAGACCAGCGTGTAGTCCTTGACCCGCTTGCCGTCGGCCACCCGGATCTGGATATCCTGCCGCGGGTCCTCCGTGTTGAGCAGATGCAGCCGCAGTTGCTCCTGCTGGCTCAGCCGGTCGAGAGTGCCCTCGGTATAGGGCAGTTCATACCATTCGTCCTTGTAGAGACTGCGCACGGTGTCCGCGCCCGGGGTGAAATGTACTTCCCGGCGCCGGTTGATCAGCCCGGTGCCCTGGTAGATGTAGGATTTGGGTTTGACCTGGCCCTCCTGTATCCGGAACAGGGCGACCTCGTGAAAGCCCACCACCAGCAGCTTGCCACCATTGGTCAGGGTATAGTTGCCGTCACCGTCCGACTTCAGCTCCCGCTCCAGCGTCACAGTCATGCCCCGGGCGGACGTTTTATAGTCGGCATTGTAGGGTTTCAGGGCGGTGGCGGCATCTGCCGCCTCGGATTCGGCGGCCTGCAGTGCGGGACAGGCGAGGACGAGCGCGGCCAGAGCGAGCCCCAGAAGGCTGTTACGGCCGGTACTCAATGCCACTGGGGGGTATTTTCTGGCCATCAAGAAATGCTCCTTGTTTGTTCAAAATGAGCCGGCCCTGCAGGAACCACCGGGCGGCCAGCGGATATATCACGTGCTCGATCGCAATGATCCGGGCTGCCAGGCTGTCGGCCGTGTCGCCCGGCAGCATCGGCAGGCGCGCCTGTAGTACCGGCGGGCCGCCGTCCAGCTCGGGAGTGACGAAGTGAACGGTGGCTCCGGCTTCACTGTCCCCTGCATCAATTGCCCGCTGATGTGTATGAAGTCCGGGATACTTGGGCAACAATGACGGATGAATGTTCAATAATCTACCGGAGAAAGGCGTTATAAATACCGGAGTCAGTATCCGCATGAATCCGGCCAGGATCACCAGGTCCGGCTCCTGCTGTTGTACGCAGCGCACCAGGGCGGCGTCGAAGGCTTCTCGCTCCGGGTAGTCGCGGTGGTCGACGCAGGCGGTAGGAACACCGGCGGCTGCGGCCCGCGCCAGGCCGGCCGCGTCGGGGCGATTGCTGGCCACCAGGCAGATATCAGCGGCCAGCCGCCCCTGTTCGCAGGCCTCCAGGAAGGCCACCATGTTGGAGCCGCGGCCAGAGATCAGGATTGCGATTCGGCCTCGTTCGACGCTGCTCATCCGGCCAGCTCGGTGCCCCGCTCACCGGCGACCACATCCCCCAAACGCCAGGCCGTGAGGCCGCTGCGGGCCAGTGTCTCAAGCGTCGCCGGAGCGTCGTCAGCGGCGACACACAGCACCATGCCTACACCACAATTGAAGGTGCGGTACATCTCGGCGGTGGCGACATTGCCCTGCTGTTGCAGCCAGTGGAATATCTCTGGCCACTGCCAGCTGCCGGTGTCGACCACGGCGCGACAGCCCTCGGGCAATACTCGCGGCAGGTTTTCCGGCAGGCCACCGCCGGTGACATGGCACAGCGCCTTGACCTGGACCTTGCGGAACAGTTCCAGCAGGGGTTTGACATAGATCGTGGTGGGGGTCAGCAGGGTCTGCCCCAGGGTGCTGCCGGCAAAAGGCTGCTGCAGGTCGGCGCCGCTGACTTCCAGGATCTTGCGGATCAGCGAGTAGCCGTTGGAATGCGGACCGCTGCTGGCAATGGCGATCAGGCTGTCCCCGGCCGCCACGGCGCTGCCGTCGATGATCTCCGACTTTTCCACCACGCCGACGCAGAATCCGGCCAGATCGTAGTCTGCTCCGTGGTACATGCCGGGCATTTCCGCGGTCTCGCCGCCGACCAGCGCACAGCCGGCCAGTTCACAGCCGGCGCCGATACCGGTGACCACCGCCGCCGCCGTGTCCACATCCAGCGCACCGGTGGCGTAGTAATCGAGGAAGAGCAGGGGTTCCGCCCCGGCCACCACCAGATCGTTGACACACATGGCCACCAAATCGATGCCGATGCTGTCGTGTACGCCCATGGTCAGCGCCAGGCGCAGTTTGGTGCCGACTCCATCGGTACCCGACACCAGCACCGGTTGCCGATACCCCGCGGGTATTTCGCACAGGGCACCGAAGCCTCCCAACCCCCCCAGAACCTCGGGCCGGGAGGTGCGTCGCGACACCGTCTTGATACGCTCGACCAGTGCGTTACCGGCGTCGATATTGACGCCGGCATCCTTGTAGCTGAGGGAGGTGCGCCCGTTGTCTGTACTCATGGGGTATGGGATCCGCTTTCAGGCCAGGGAAGCTGCAGTTGCAGGGGCGGGTATTCTAGCCGGAAACCGGCGCCACTTCACCCTGCGGTCATTTTTCGCCCGGGTCTGTTGCCTGTCCGCAGTGCTGATACAATGACGCACTTTATTTGCGAAGGCGGAGGCGGCTTTGACGAGGCTAATGGTGCGGCTGGCGGGACTGCTGGTATTGCTGCTCGCGGCCGTGCCGGTACTGGCATCTGAGCTGGTGCGGGATCTCTATGTGGCAGAGGTGGCGGTGGAAGACCGCAGCGCTGCGGAACTGGCCCGTGCCTCCGGGGAGGGGCTGGCCCGGGTGCTGGTCAAGGTGTCAGGATCCCGGGAAGTACTGGCCCTGCCGCAGATAGAACAGGCCCTGAAATCTGCCCGCAACCAGGTGCTGCAGTACTCTTATTCCCGTACCGGCCGCTCCCCCGAAGCGCTGGCCGCGCGGGTGGAGTTCGATCCGGGCCAGGTACGGGGCCTGCTGACGGCAGCTGGTGCGCCGCTGTGGACAGCCAACCGGCCCGTGGTGCTGTTGTGGTTGGTGCAGGATGACGGTGGCGAGCGCAGCTTTGTCACTGAGGAAAGCGCGCCCGAGCTCACCGGGACCCTGATCGAGGCGTTCCGGCGGCGCGGGATTCCCGTGCGCTTGCCGTTGTTTGATCTGACTGATAGCGCGGCCCTGAGCCCCGACCAAGCCTGGCAGCTGTCCGCCCCCCGGCTGCATGCGGCCTCCAGGCGCTACGGAGTGACCGAAGTACTGGCCGGTCGGGTGGCAACCCTGTCCTCTGAAGACCGGGTCGGGGACTGGACCTATCTGGCCGGCGACAACAAACTCAATCGCAGTGTGACCCGGGCCAGCGTGGAAGAATTCGTGGCCCGGGGGGTCAGCCTGGTGGCGGAGGACATGGCGGCACGCTACGCGGTAGCAGCCACCGGCCTGCCGGACGCCGGATTGACCATGGTGGTCAGCGGCGTCACCAGTTACGCGGATTACGCGGGTATTGTCTCCTGGTTGGAGAGTCTGGAGCTGATTGAACGGGCCAGCGTCACCACGATCAGGGGCGATCAGCTGTCACTGCAGTTGACGGCGCAGGCCGATGCCGGGCATCTGGCGACCATCATTGAGTTGAACCCGCGGCTGACACCTGCAGCGGGAGGCACTGGCACGCAGCTGAGCTACCGATGGCGCAGCTGATTCGCGAAAACCGCTGCCGGATTGCGGGGCAGGAGGCTGGCACTTCGACTGCCGAGACATCAACCGGGGTGTGGTGTTCAAGACACGCCGTCAACCCCTCCATGGGGGCTCGGATGCCTGGGCGGCCCCGCGCAGAGCCTGCCCCATGAGCGCAGCGAGTGCTTTGGGCATCCATGTCGCATACGGTCTTGAACACCACACCCCGGTTGATCTCTCTAGCCTCGTAGTCGGACAATGGGACAGCAATAAATCCAAATGAATAATACACCCGCAGATAGCAGTCCGGCGCGACAATTGGCGCTCAATATGCAGTTGCGCGACGATGCCACGCTGGAGAGTTTTCTGGCCCTGTCGTCACAGGCGCCGTTGCTGGCGGCACTGCGCCAGCAACTGGAGCCGGGCGGGGAGCCACTGCTGTTTTTGCACGGCTCGGGCGATACCGGCAAATCGCATCTGCTGCAGGCCGCCTGCCACCTGGCGGGCAATGTCGGCTGCTATCTGCCGCTGGCTGACTTCGGGGCGTACCCGCCCGCCGAAGTCATGCAGGGGCTGGAACAGATGCAACTGGTATGCCTGGATGACATTGAGGCCGTGTTGGGCGACCGGGACTGGGAATTGGCGCTGTTCCATTTCTTCAACCGCGCCCGCGACCAGGACTGCCGCCTGCTGATCAGTGCCAGCGCTGCGCCGCGCCTGCTCGATGTGGGGCTGGCCGATCTGCACTCACGGCTGTGCTGGGGCCTGGTGTTTCAGTTGCCGGTGCCGGATGATCAACGCCGGCAGGCCATTTTGCAGTTCCGGGCGCAACGGCGGGGCCTGCAGATGCCGCAGGAAGTGAGCCGCTTCCTGGTCAGCCGAGTGCCGCGGGGCTTGGCAAGCCTGCTGATGCTGCTGGATCGCCTGGATGCCCACTCTCTTGCCACGCAGCGGCCATTGACGATACCTTTTGTGAAACAGGTTCTCAGCCTATAGTGGGCCGGCACCATCATCAATTCCCGAAAATTTGTGTAACTATTTCGGGGCGAAATAGCTGGCAACCTGGCGTTGTAGGGGTATCCTGCGCGGAAGTTGCATTCTACACTTCCCATGATGGGGACGGGTTTACAGCAAAGGAGATGAATCGATGAAATCACGAATTCTTGCGGGCATTGCCGTCGCCGCCACCGCGGCTACGATGCTGTCAGCACCAGTAGCGGCCGAGGCACCGATTACTGTCAATCTGGGCGCTGCGAAGTGGGTCTTTGATGGCGATCGGAGGTTGGATGATACCTGGACTCCCTGGGTAGGGCTGGAATACGCCTTCAGTGACAACTGGGCGGCAGAAGTCCTGTATGCCGAGGACGACGCCCGGCATCTGGATGGCAGCAAAGTGGATGTATCCACCTGGCAGGTAGGCATGCTCTATTACGCGGGCAGCTACATCGGCGGCGCCAACCGGGTCCGCCCCTACGGAACCTTCGGCATGGGTGAAATCGATGTCGATGGCGGCGGTTATGACCGCGAAACCACTGCCCATGCCGGCGGCGGTGTGCGCTGGATGATGACGCCCAGGTTCGGCGCGCGTCTCGAGGCGCGCATGCTGCACAGCCTGGATGAGAACGAAAACGACCTGCTGTTCAGCGCCGGCGTGAACTACTATTTCGGCCAGGTACAGGCAGCCGCCGCGGCCGAACCCGCGCGGGCTCCTGCCGCGCCGGTGGATTCCGACGGTGACGGTGTGCCTGACGACCGCGATCAGTGCCCGGGCACGCCTCCGGGTACCCGGGTTGATGCCAACGGCTGTCCGCTGCCGGTGGCACAGGTTGCATCCATTAAGCTGAAGGTCAATTTCGACTTCGATTCATCGGTAGTCAAGGAGCAGTATTTTACGGATATCCGTGAACTGGCTGAGTTCCTGAAGCGCTTTGATGACCTGCAGGTGGAAGTTGAAGGCCATACCGACAGCGTGGGTCCCGAGAGCTACAACGAGAAGTTGTCGCAGTCGCGCGCCAAGGCCGTGGTAGATGTACTGGTCAACCAGCACGGTATCGCCTCGAATCGGCTGCAGCCCAAGGGCTACGGCGAATCCCGGCCGGTCGCCAGCAACGACACCAGGGAAGGTCGTGCCGAGAACCGTCGGGTAATGGCGACGCTGGAAGTGGAATACGAGGAATAACATCCTGCCGCTCCACCCGCTTTGCGCGGGTGGAGCGCACCTCTCGTTCGGCGATAAGGGTAGAGATATCTCCCGGTCGATGTCTCGACACTCGAAGTGCCGGCCTCCCACCCAATGACCCGGCACCCGTAACCAGTTATTACTCCGCGAAAAATATGAGACAGCAATGCAGGCGGGGTTCAGTCCAGCTGAAACCCGTCCGCATCCAGATCACAGGGGAATTTTTCCCGATAGCTTACGAGATCGGCACCGCTCAGCACCACGCTGGCGGTGCCGTTTTCGTTTTGGAGGTCCGCCAGCAGTTGCCCCTCAGCGTTGAAGGCGAGACTGTCCCCCGCGTACTCCCAACCTTTTGCATCCTGGCCGATACGGTTGACACCGACCACGCAGACCTGGTTCTCGATGGCCCGTGCCTCCAGCAGCGCGCGCCAGTGCTGGCGCCTGACGGCGGGCCAATTGGCCACAAACAACATCAGCTCATAGTCGCGGCGGTTGCGGCAGAACACTGGAAAGCGCAGGTCGTAACAGACCTGAAGATTGATGCGCCAGCCGCGCCAGGGCACGATGACCCGCTGTGTGCCGGCGGCGTAGCGTTGGTGCTCGCCCGCCATCCGGAACAGATGGCGCTTGTCGTAGTAGTGCAGTGCCTCCGGGGTTGCAAACAGCATCCGGTTGTAAACGGCATCTCCTTCCTGCACCGCGATACTGCCAGTGATGGCACAGTCCAGTTGCCGTGCCCACTGCCGCAACCAGGTTTCGGTGGTGCCCCCGGGCGGCTCCGCATTGGCCAGCGCATTCATGGAAAAGCCGGTCGTGAACATTTCCGGCAGTACCAGCAGGTCGCCCGGTTCCCCAAGACTGGCGAACCGGGTTTCCAGATGCCGCCGGTTGTCTGCCGGGGCCTCCCAGGCGAGTTCGCATTGGACAAGTGTGACTGTCAGATCCTGCATAATTGCTCCGCCGCCAGCAGGATCACCTCGTCTGGGGCACTGACGCTGGCGGTAATCGCGCAGTAGGTTGTCGGTGGCGCCGGGCAGTCGGGAAAGCCCTGGGACAGGTTCAGCGCCCCACACTCAGTGGCCAGGGCCGACATGCAGCTGAAGGTTATGGTGCCCACCCCGGGCAGTTTGCTGTGCAACATACGGCGCGACCTACAGCTGGCTGTCCAGCGGAAGTTCGGTGCTGTTCTTGATTTCGGTCACTGCCATATGGGAATGCAATTCGCGAATGGCGGGGCTGGCGGTCAGGGTATTGCGCACAAAGTCCTCATAGTGGCGGATGTCGCGGGTGACGATTTTCAGCATGTAGTCCCAGATACCGGTCATTGTATAACATTCCATGACCTCGGCGTGCCGCACGATGTCCTGCTCGAAGGTCATCAGGTTCTGGCGGCCGGTGGAGGTGAGATTGATGGTAGCAAATACCACCACCTCCATGCCCAGCCGGGCGCGGTCCAGCAGCGCCACCCGCCCCGGATCAGCCCCTCCTGTTCCAGCCGATTGATGCGCCGCCAGCAGGGCGATTGCGACAGATTGATCTTTTCGGCAATGCTGGCGGTGCTGATGGTGGAGTCCCGCTGCAGCAGTTTCAGGATCTCGACGTCCTGTCTCGCAAGTCCCATGGTCATTCTGACCTCCGTCATTATTTGTGGTGCATAATTTATGCGCATTAAACCCGAAACCTGGGCCAAATCAAATAACTCTTTCTATAATTTTCGGTGACAATTCCCCTAATTGGGAGGGTAGACAGGCATGGGTACAGACAACAGCAAGGCCATTCGCAAAGTGTCACTGGACGACAAGTACGCGCTTGATGCGAGCAGGGCCTACATGACCGGCATCGAGGCGCTGGTCCGCTTGCCCATGTTGCAGCACCAGCGCGACCAGCGCGCGGGGCTCAATACGGCAGCGTTTATCTCGGGGTACCGTGGCTCGCCGCTGGGCGGGGTCGACCAGGCCATGTGGAAGGCAAAGCCCTGGTTGGACAAGCACAACGTCGTGTTCCAGCCGGGGGTCAACGAGGATCTGGCGGCGACCGCTGTCTGGGGCAGCCAGCAGACCGGCCTGTTCGGCGGCGCCAAATACGATGGCGTGTTCAGCATGTGGTATGGCAAGGGGCCGGGCGTTGATCGCAGCATGGACGTCATCAAGCACGCCAATGCCTTCGGTACCTCGCGCTACGGAGGGGTACTGGCGGTGGCCGGCGATGACCACGCCTGTAAATCGTCCACCCTGCCACACCAGTCCGAGCACATGTTCATTGGCGCTTCGGTGCCGGTGTTGAGCCCGTCGAACGTGCAGGAGGTGCTGGATCTGGGCATTTTCGGCTGGGAATTGTCCCGCTACAGCGGCTGCTGGGTGGCGCTGAAGGCGATCACCGAGAACATGGATTCCGCTATCTCCGCCGACCTCGATCCCGACCGCATCAATATCGTGATTCCCGACGAATTCCAGCTGCCCGCGGACGGCGTCCACGCACGCTGGCCGGACAAGCCGCTGGAGCAGGAGCTGCGCCTCAACAAATACAAGATCTACGCTGCCCGCGAGTTCGCACGGGTCAACGGTCTCAACCGCATCGTCATCGACTGTGCCAGGCCGCGGCTGGGTATTATCACGTCGGGCAAGGCCTACCTCGATGTGATGCAGGCGCTGGAGGACATGGGTATCGACGAGGCCGTGGCCGCCGAAATCGGCTTGCGGGTGTACAAGGTGGGCATGCCCTGGCCGCTGGAACCGCGCGCCACGCACGACTTCGCCGAGGGGCTGGAAGAGATTCTGGTGGTGGAGGAGAAGCGCTCCATCATTGAAGACCAGCTCACCGGGCAGCTCTACAACTACCCGGTGGCGGGGCGGCCGCGGGTGATCGGTGAGTTTGATGAAGAGGGCCGTGACTTGCTGCCCAACCTGTCGGAGCTGACCCCGGCGATGGTCGCGCTGGCCATCGCCAGCCGCATCCGCCGCTTCTACCAGTCGGAAACCATGGATCAGCGCATCAGCTGGATCGAGCAGAAGGAAATGTCGCTGGCGCAACCGCGGCAAACCATCGAGCGGGTGCCACACTTCTGCTCGGGTTGCCCCCACAACACCTCGACCCGGGTGCCGGACGGGAGTCTCGCCATGGGCGGGATCGGCTGTCATTACATGGCCACCTGGATGCCGGACCGGGCGACGCACACCTTCGCCCAGATGGGTGGTGAGGGCGCGACCTGGATTGGCCACGCGCCCTTTACCGAGACAAAGCATGTGTTCCAGAATCTCGGCGACGGTACATACTTCCACTCCGGCATCGTCGCAATCCGTGCCGCCGTCGCCGCCGGTGTCAACATCACCTACAAGATTCTCTACAACGACGCGGTGGCGATGACCGGTGGCCAGCCCATCGACGGCACCCTGTCCGTCGGCGATGTGGTGAAGCAGGTCAGTGCCGAGGGCGTTCGCCGCATCGCGGTCGTCAGCGACCACCCCGAGGCCTGGCGCGGAGAGTTTCGCGACATCTCCGGGTACAGCCTGCATCACCGGGATGAGCTGGACGCCCTGCAGCGTGAGCTGCGTGAATTCGAGGGTACTTCGGTAATCGTCTATGTGCAGACCTGCGCCGCGGAGAAGCGGCGCCGGCGCAAGAAAGGCAGCCTGGAAGATCCGCCCAAGCGCCTGTTCATCAATGACGCAGTCTGCGAAGGCTGCGGTGATTGCAGCGTCAAGTCCAATTGCCTGTCAGTGGTCCCCAAGGAAACCGAGCTGGGCCGCAAGCGCCAGATCGACCAGAGTTCCTGCAACAAGGACTATAGCTGCGCCAATGGTTTTTGCCCCAGTTTTGTGTCGGTGATCGGCGGCAAACTGCGCAAGCCCGACGGCGCCGGCGGTGATGCCGACACCCTGTTCGATCCGCTGCCGGAGCCGGTATTGCCGGCGCTGGACCGGCCCTGGAACACGGTGGTTACCGGCGTAGGGGCACCGGCGTGCTGACCATCACCGCACTTGTGGCGATGGCAGCCCACATTGAAGGCAAGGGCTGCGCCACTCTGAACCAGACCGGCCTGGCGCAGAAATTTGGTGCCGTGGTCAGCCATGTCCGGGTCAGCGCTAGTCAGGAAGAGATCAAGGCGGTGCGGATTCCCGCCGGGGAGGCCGACCTGCTGCTCGGTTGTGATCTGGTGGTCACAGCCACCTATGAGGCGCTGGGCAAGGTCGCCCACGGCCGCACCCACGCAGTGGTCAATGATGCCGAGGTGCCGACCTCTGCCTTTATTCTCGACCCCGACGCCAAGTTTCCGACCCGAGGCATGAAGGCGAAAGTCACCGATGAGGTGGGTGAGCAGGCGACCTTCTTCATCGATTCCACCCGCATTGCCACCCAGCTGCTGGGGGATTCCATTGCCTCCAATCTGTTCCTGCTGGGCTACGCCTGGCAGCAGGGTCTGGTGCCGGTGTCGGCGGCAGCGCTGGAGCAGGCCATCGAGCTCAACGCGGTGGCGGTGGGATTCAACAAGGAGGCCTTCCTGTGGGGCCGCCGTTGCGCCCACCAGCCGGAGCGGGTGCTGCGGCTGGTCGAGAAGCTGGCTCCGGCGGCTCCCGCCAGGCTGCAGGATCTGGATGAGATCATCGAAGACCGGGCCGCCCGCCTCGTCCGCTACCAGAATGCCGCCTATGCGGACCAGTACCGGCAGCAGGTGGCGCAGTTGCGGCAGGCCGATCCGCGCGCCACGGAGGCGGATTCCGTCACCGTCGCCGCGGCCCGCAACCTGTACAAGCTGATGGCCTACAAGGACGAGTACGAAGTGGCGCGCCTGTACAGCGACGGCGAGTTCCTGCGCAAGCTGGAGCAGCAGTTCGAGGGCGACTACCAACTGCGCTTCAATCTGGCGCCGCCATTGCTAAGCAAGCGCGATCCCCATACCGGCCACCTGTTGAAGCAGGAATTCGGTCCCTGGATGCTGCGCGCCTTCAGCTGGCTGGCACCGCTGCGCTTCCTGCGCGGTACTGCGCTGGATATTTTTGGCCGCACCGCGGAGCGCAGGCAGGAGCGCGCCGACCGGGATGAGTACATCGAGCTGCTGGAGCGCCTGGCCCCGACCCTGGCCACCGCCAACTACGAGGTTGCGCTGGAGCTGGCGCAACTGCCGGCGAAGCTGCGCGGCTTCGATCATGTGAAGGACCGCAACCGCGAGCAATTGGCGCGGCGGCGCGAGCACCTGTTGCAACAGCTCCACGGTGACCCCGCCAGTCCGGTCACCATCGTTAACGCCGCCTGAGGTGGCATCCCGACAAGCATGGCCCAACAAAAGGACAGACTGATGAGTGTTTTTTCCGCCCCCGCCTATGACCAACACGAATTGGTGGCTTTTGGCTCGGACCGGGCCACCGGCCTGCGCGCGATCATCGCCGTGCACGACACCACACTGGGTCCAGGCCTCGGGGGTTGCAGAATGTATCCCTACGCCAGTGACGAGGAGGCGCTGCATGACGTGTTGCGCCTGTCCCGCGGGATGACCTACAAATCCGCCCTGGCGGGGCTGCCGCTGGGCGGGGGCAAATCAGTCATCATCGGTGATTCGCGGCGCGACAAGAGCCCGGCCCTGCTGCGGGCCATGGGTGACTTCATCCAGTCCCAGGGCGGGCGCTATGTCGCAGCGGAAGATTCCGGCACCGGCGTGCCGGATATCCGGTTGATGGCAGAGCGCACCGCCTTCGTCAGCGGCATGAATGACAACGAACATGGCGGCGACCCCTCTCCCAGCACGGCTTACGGCGTATACCTCGGCATTCGCACGGCAGTGAAACACCGCCTGGGCGCGGAGAGTTGCGCGGGGCTGCGGGTGGCGATCCAGGGCCTGGGGCATGTGGGGTATTACCTGGCCCGCCTGCTGCGTACCGATGGCGCGGTAGTCTACGGTGCCGATATCAATGCGGACAATCTGCAGCGGGCTGTGCAGGAACTGGATATCATTCCGGTGAGCACGGATGAAATCCTGTTCCTGGAAGTGGATATCCTGGCTCCTTGCGCGATGGGCGCGGTGCTCAATGACCGCAGTATTCCCCGGCTGCGGGCCGGTATCATTGCCGGTGCCGCCAACAACCAGCTCGCGACGGCAGAGGATTGCGCGCGGCTGCAGGATCACGGCATCCTGTATTGCCCGGATTTCCTGATCAACGCCGGCGGCATCATCGATGTACACCACCAGCGCATGGGCTCTGCCGACGTGACCAAGGGCGAACATATCCAGCGCATCGCAACCTCCCTGGCTGAAGTGTTGCGGCGAGCCGATACCAGCCACTGCCCGACCCATCTGATTGCAGAGGACCTGGCAAAGGAATATCTGCGGGCCGGCGAGCCCGATCCACTGGCCGCGCCCCTGTCAGCGGTGGGTTGATAGCGGCGCCGGGCCGTATGGGCCCGGCCTCATCCGTAGGCGATGTCAGTCAGCTGGCGCCCACGCCAGGGATGGCGTAATCCTGCGGCCCCAATCGCAGATACCGGCGCAAATAGTGCACGCACAGGTAAAACGGCCCGGTATCCAGCAGCGCGACGGTGGCCTTGAACAGGTAGTTGCTGCCGATCAGCAGCAACAGCGCCTGGAAGGCAATTTCCCCCCGCAGAAAGGCGGCGCCAAAGGTGACCGTGACCACCATCACCGAATCCACCATCTGACTCATCAGGGTGCTGAAATTGTTGCGCAGCCACAAGTGCTTGCCGCGGGTGACCCGCTTCCAGAAATGGAACAGTTGCACGTCGCAGTACTGGGCGGTGATGTAGGCGAGCATGGATGCAAACACCGCCCCGAGGTGGTGGCATAGATCAGCTGATACAGGCCCACGCTGTCGCGTACGACATCGCCGTTGGGCAGCACTACCGGCTGCGCCAGCTGCAATACCTGCCAGGGCGGCATGTTGCCAGCGGCGACCGAGGGGATGGCATCACCCAGAAACAGCACGAACAGGATGAAGAAGTTCAGACCCAGGCCCACGCTGACCAGAAAGTTGGCCCGTGCCCGGCCGTACAGCTCGCAGACCAGGTCAGTGCACAGGAAGGTCAGCGGATAGGGCAGTACGCCGACCGCCAGCGCCATCGGACCCAACTGCACAAAGCGGGTGATGCCGATCACGTTGAGCAGCGTCATGGCACACAGAAATGTGCCGGCCAGCACCAGGAATACGCGCTCCCTGCGCTCCCACACCACTTCCACTGCCAGGGTGGCCATCTCAGCTTTCCTTCTGGCCCAGATTGGCATGCAGTACTGCGCCGTTGATGACCGGGTTGGCGTGGGCCCAGACAATCAGCCCGGCGATCTCGTCGGGCTCGATCAGGCGGCCAAAGGCGTTCATGCCACCTATCGCGGCGGCGACTTCGGGGTCGTCGCCGATATGGCTGCGCAGCATTTCCGTATCGGTGAAACCTGGACAGATCAGCGCAGTGTGGATACCGCTGCCCATCAGGTCCTGGCAGCTGGCCCGCATCATCCCCAGTTGGGCATGCTTGCTGACCACGTAGCTGAAGGTGCCCGCCACTGCTTTTTCCGACAGCGTCGAGCCGATATACAGCACACTGGAGCCAGCGGGCAGAGCCCAGAGCAGCTGCTGGTTGAGGCTGTTGAAGGCCACCACATTGACCTCCAGTACCTCGCGCAGGCTGTCGCTGTCGCAAGCGGTGGCGCTGTCCTTGCGCATCTGACTGGCATTGTGCAGCAGGCAGACGTTGCTGCTTTTGTCGATCAGCGGCAGCAACTGCCCACAGGCATCGGCAATACTGGCGGGGTGGGCCAGGTCGCAGACAATGTTCAGCACACCCGCCTCCGGACAGGGGCGCCGCGCCAGATTGCAGACGGTGTAGCCCTGCTCCAGGAAGCGGCGCGCCGCGGCGCGCCCTATGCCGACGCTGGCGCCGGTAATGATGGTTGTGTTCATGTGTTCCCCGTATGACAGATCGTGAACGGCCGGGCGGCGGCACCGTGGCGCGCTTGCCTATTGCCGGGTCAGCCGTAACAATGCGCTATTGTTAACTATTTGCAGGGCAATGCCTATGGAGCGCCTGACCACGCTGTATATCGACAAGGAGAGCCACAAGTTCTCGGCGGCGCACTACACCATTTTCTCTGCCACGGAGCGGGAACGCCTGCACGGCCACAACTATTCCGTCTCGGCGAAGATAGTCGCGCCGATCGGCGACAATGGTTTTGCCGCCGATTACAACGTCTACAAGCGCCGCCTGAAATCCCTCTGCGAGGCGCTGGATGAGTACACGCTGCTGGCGGCAGAGTCGCCGTACCAGCGCATCGAGCGGGAGGACGCCTGCTACCGGGTGCTTTTCGACAGCGATGAAATGCGGTTTCTCGCCAGCGATACCTTGCTGCTGCCGATTCGCAATGCGACGGTGGAGGAGTTCTCCGCCTATCTGCTGCAGCAGCTGCTGGCACTGTCCGCTGGCGACGACCTGCGGGAAGTGCGCGTCTGCGTGGCCTCGGGACCCGGCCAGAAAGGCTGCGCCAGTTGGCGGCAGGTGGAATCAGGTGCGTAAGTGGATTGCTGTCCCATAGGTCGGCTCATATTTCGCAGAATATTTGGTCATGGGTGCCGGATCACCAAACGGGAGGTTGGCACTTCGGTCGCCGAGCCCTCGCCCGAGGTACGGTGTTCAAGACACGCCATGAACCCCTCCCTGGGGGCTCGGATGCCTGGGCGGCCCCGCGCATCCATGTCGCATACGGTCTTGAACACCGCACCCCGGCCGATGTCTCTACCTTGGTAGCGAACTAACGGGTGAGCTCACCTAGCAGACCTATAGATCTACAGTCTGATAGATTCTCTGTGTCCTGCCGTCTGCCGCTGGCCTCAGGCGGCGATGCCGCTGTGCCGCAGCAGCGGCCCGACGTCGGGTTCGCGGCCGCGGAACGCGACGAACAGGCTCATCGCGTCCTGGGAGCCGCCGGTCTCCAGGATGTGGCGGCGGAAGTCACCGCCGGTGACGGGGTTGAAGATGCCCTCTTCCTCGAAACGTGCGAACGCATCCGCCGACAATACCTCGGCCCACTTGTAGCTGTAGTAGCCCGCCGCGTAGCCGCCGCCGAAGATGTGGCTGAAACTGTTCTGGAAGCGGTTGCAATCGGCTACCGGCACCACGGCCAGCTGTGACCGTACCTCGTCCAACAGGCCCTGTACCGTCAACCCTTCTGTGCCCCATTCGCAGTGCAGGCGGAAGTCGAACAGCGCGAATTCCAGCTGCCGCAGCATCTGCATTCCGGCCTGGAAGTTCTTCGCCGCCAGCATCTTTTCCAGCAACGCTGCCGGCAGGGGCTCGCCACTGCGGTAGTGGCCGGAAATGAACGCCAGCGCCTCGGGCTGGTGGCACCAGTTTTCCAGGAACTGGCTGGGCAGTTCCACCGCGTCCCAGGCCACGCCATTGATGCCCGAGACGGCGGCCACCTGTTGCCGGGTGAGCATGTGCTGCAGGCCGTGACCGAATTCGTGGAACAGCGTGCTCATCTCGGTCTCGGTCAGCAGCGAGGGCTCCTCGCCTACCGGCGGGGTGAAATTGCAGACCAGGTAGGCCACCGGCAGCTGCAGGGTCTCCCCCCTGCGGCGGCGTACCCGGCAGTCCCCCATCCACGCGCCGCCGCGCTTGTGGCTGCGCGCATACAGGTCTAGGTAGAAGCGGGCCAGCGGCTCGCCGTCCTGCTGCAGTTCGAACAGGCGCGCATCCGGGTGATAGCTGTCGAACTCCTGCACTTCCTCGACGTTCACTCCATACAGACGCCGGACCACCTCGAACAGACCCGCCAGGACCCGGTCCGCCGGCAGATAGGGGCGAATGTCCTCCTGCGAGACCTGGAACTTGCGCTGGCGCAGTTTTTCGCTGTAATAGGCCACATCCCAGGGTTGCAGTGGGGCGACGCCGAATTCGCTGGCGGCGAAGTCGCACAGCTCGAGCCATTCCCGCTGCGCCTGGGGCCGGGAGCGGCGGGCCAGGTCCTGCAGGAAGTCGAGCACCTGCTGCGGAGATTCCGCCATCTTGGTGGCCAGAGACCGCTCGGCATAGTTTGCAAAGCCCAGCAGCGCCGCCAGCTCGCGGCGCAGGCCGAGTATTTCGGTGATCAGCTCGCTGTTGTCCCACTGCCCGGCATTGGGGCCCAGTTCCGAGGCGCGGGTGATATTGGCGGTGTAGACCTCCTCCCGCAATGCGGCATTATCGCAATAGCTCATTAGCGGCTGCACCGAGGGAAAGTCCAGGGTCAGTAAGTAACCCTCCAGGCCTTTCTGCCGCGCCGCCTCGGCGGCGCTGGCCAGTGCAGTGGCAGGCAGGCCGGCGAGCTCTTCGGCGGTGGCCTGGCGCGACCAGGCATTGGTGGCGTCGAGGACGTTGTCGGTAAAGCGGCTGCCCAGCTCCGACAGGCGCTGTTTGAGTTCTCTGTAACGCTGCTGCTGCGCCTCTGGCAGCGCCACTCCGGCCAGCCGGAAGTCGCGCAGGGCGTTGTGTACCGCCTGTTGCCGGGCGGTGTCCAGTTCTGCGAAGGTGTCGCTGTCCGCCAGCTCACGGTGGGCTTCGTACAGCCCGGTGTTCTGGCCCAGCCAGCTGTGGTATTCAGACAGCAGCGGCAGGCAGGCGTTGTAGGCTGCGCGCAGCGCCTCGCTGTTGCAGACCCCGTTGAGATGCTCGACGGCCGCCCAGCGCTGGGCCAGCTCGTCCTCCAGGTCTTCCAGCGCATCCAGCAACGCAGCCGGCGTCACCTCGGGTGCGGCCAGCAGTTCCTGCACCCGGCGCCGGTTGCGCTCAATCAGCTGGCGTATGGCAGGTTCCACGTGTTCGGGCCGGATTGAGGAAAAGGGCGGCAGGGTATTCTGTTCCAGTAGTGGGTTGGACATAATAGGTAGCTTTAGTTGGTAGGTGGTATGGATAGCAGTAGTCTAACGGAAGGAGACGCAAGATGAGAGGTTCAGTGACAAGGATGACCGCCGCGGCGGTGCTGCTGCTGGTACTGTCGGGATCGCTGCCGGCCTGGAGCAAACCGGCTCTGAGCGCGGCCGACGTTTTCCAGCTGGTTTATGCCAGTTCCCCGATGATCGATCGCGAGGGCCGGCGCCTGCTCTACCTGCGCCACAGCATGGATATCATGCGCGATCAGCCGCGCAGCAACCTGTGGCGGATCAATATCGATGGCAGCGATCACCGCCCGGTCACCACGGGCCCCGACAGCATCAGCTCCGCGGCGCTGGCGCCGGACGGCAACCGGGTGGCCTATGTGCGCCGCGACGACACCGGGCAGCAACTGTTTGTAAGTTGGCTGGACAGTGGCCAGACCGCCCAGTTGACACGGCTGCCGTACGCTCCGGACAACCTGGCCTGGTCGCCGGATGGCCAGTGGCTGGCTTTCAAGATGCTGGTGGCGGAGCCGGAACCCGGTATGGGCGAGCTGCCGCCGCGGCCCAGGGGGGCGGAATGGGCCGGCAGCCCGGAAGTGGTGGAGCGCACGGTTTACAGGGCCGATGGCACGGGCGCCCGGCCTCACGGCCATGACCATGTCTTCGTGATCCCGGCAGCGGGCGGCAGTCCGCGGCAGCTGACCTCGGGTGATTATTACCACAGCGGTGCCATTGCCTGGGCGGCGGACAGCGAGGCGCTGTTCGTGTCTGCCAACCGCAATCCCGACTGGGAACTGGATACCCAGAACAGCGATATTTACCGGGTGGCGCTGGCCGACGGTGAGACCACCGCGCTGACCGACCGGCAGGGGGCTGATGCCAACGTCGTGGTGTCGCCCGACGGCCGCACCCTGGCATACACCGGCTGGGATGATCGTCGCATGGGCTACCACCGGAACCGGCTCTATGTGATGTCTGTGGATGGCAGCGAGCGCCGTGAATTGCTGCCAGACCTGGATCGCAATATCGAGCAGCCGCGCTGGTCCAGTGACGGCAAACGTCTGTTGTTTCGCTATGACGACCGCGGAGACACCCTGTTGGCGGCGACCGACCTGCGCGGCGGCATGGAAGTGCTGGCGCGGGGCCTGGGCGGCAAGCAACTGGGGCGTCCCTACTCCGGCGCGGACTTCGCGGCGGGCGGCCAGGGCAGCTATGCCTACACCGCAGGCAGCGCTACCACGCTGGCGGATATCGTGGTCGGCAAGCTCGGCAGTGACCGGCAGCGGCAGCTGACCCACCTCAACGACAACCTGCTGGCGCATCGCAGCCTGGGGCAGGTGGAAGAGCTGTGGCTGCAGTCGTCCTTTGATCAGCGTGACATCCAGGCCTGGATCGTGACTCCGCCGGACTTCGATCCCGACCGCAAATACCCGCTGATTCTGGAAATCCACGGTGGTCCGTTTGCCAACTATGGTCCCCGCTTTGCAGCCGAGATCCAGCTGTTCGCGGCAGCCGGTTATGTGGTGCTGTACGTGAACCCCAGGGGCAGCACAGGGTATGGTGAAGAATTCGCCAACCTGATACACCACAATTACCCTTCCCAGGATTACGATGACCTGATGTCCGCGGTGGACGTGGTGCTGGAGCGCGGCTATGTGGACCCGCGGCAACTGTATGTCACCGGCGGCAGCGGCGGTGGTACCCTGACGGCCTGGATTGTCGGCAAGACCGATCGCTTCCGTGCGGCGGTGGCGGCCAAGCCGGTGATCAACTGGACCAGCTTTGTGCTGACAGCGGACGTGAGTCCCTATTTCAGCCGCTACTGGTTCGGGGAAATGCCCTGGGAAAATCCCGATGCCTACTGGCAGCGCTCGCCGTTGTCACTGGTGGGCAATGTGGTGACACCTACCATGCTGCTCACCGGCGAGAAGGATCTGCGCACGCCGATGCCGGAGACGGAACAGTTCTATCAGGCGCTCAAACTGCGGGGCATTGATACCGCGATGGTGCGGGTGCCCGGTGCCTACCATACCATCGCCCGGCGCCCCAGCCAGCTGATCGCCAAGGTGGAGGCCATCCTGGCCTGGTTCGGGCGCTACGCGCCGGAGCAGGCGGGTTAGCGGCGCCTGGATCTGCCACTGATTTATGATTGCGGCTGGCGCCGCTGCCGGACTCCGGTGACCGTGGCCGGCATGGTGGGTGGCAGGCGGCCGGGCGTATTGCGGCCGCTCCGGCCGATCAGCTCTCCGGCTTCAGCCGCTGCTTTTTCAGCAGTGGGGCAAAGCCATCGTTGGCAGGCGCGTCGGCGCTCTTGCGACGGGGGCGGCCGCGGGCTTTCTTGTCGCGCAGCCGCTCCTTCTTTTTCACCTGGCCGGCATCGGTGCTTTTCTTCTTCTGTCCCGCGGCCTTGCCTGAGGATTTCAGTTTCTTGGGTCCCGCGTAGCGCGCCTTCAGGCCGGGCAGGCTGCGCGGCTCCATTTCCAGCTTGAGATAGCGCTGGATGCTGATCATCAGGTTCCAGTCACTGGCGCCAATCAACGAGATCGCCAGCCCCTGGGCGCCGGCGCGTCCGGTGCGGCCGGTGCGGTGAAGATAGTCATCACCGCTGTGCGGCAGGTCGTAATTGATGACGGTGTCGATACCCTCGATGTCCAGCCCGCGCGCGGCCAGGTCGCTGGCGGTGACGATGTCCACACTACCTTGGGAAAACAGCGTGACCACCTGCTTGCGTTCCTCGGTACTCATCTCGCCGTGCAGGCAGCCGGCCCGCAGCCCGTGGTGTCGCAGCAGGCCGGCCAGTCGCGCTGCTGTGCTGCGCTTATTGGCGAAAACCA
Organism: Kineobactrum salinum; assembly: GCF_010669285.1. Classification (GTDB taxonomy): domain Bacteria; phylum Pseudomonadota; class Gammaproteobacteria; order Pseudomonadales; family Halieaceae; genus Kineobactrum; species Kineobactrum salinum. Next base: position 3,271,277 of record NZ_CP048711.1, read on the forward strand.
GTTGTTTGCGGCCCCTGCTGTCGGCCAGCAGTGCCAGTAGCAGAGCGTCCTTGTGCGCCAGATTATCGGCGAGGATGCGCTGGTGAAAAATATCCTTGTGCGCAGCGCGGATCTCGCCGCAGCTGATGGTGACCGGCTCGTGCTGCAGGCTGTCGCTGATTTCACCTAGTCCCCGGCTGTGCAGGGTGGCCGACAGCATCAGGGTCTGACGCTCGCTGCCGCAGAAACCGGCGATTTTCAGCACGTCCTCGCGAAAACCCATTTCCAGCATCCGGTCCGCCTCATCCAGCACCAGCACCCGCAGGCCCAGCAGATCTGTGCTGCGGCGTTCGCAGTGCTCCAGCAGACGGCCCGGGGTCGCCACCAGCACTTCCGGATTCTTGCGCAGCAGGGACTTCTGGTATTTGAAATCGGCGCCGCCGGTCACGGCATCGGCGCGCAAGTTCGATTTGGCCAGCAACTGGCGGCACTCCTTCAGTACCTGGCGCGCCAGTTCCCGGGTCGGCACCAGTACCAGTCCCAGGATGCCGGCGCTGGGAGGGAGCGGCTCGGTCAGCAGTCGCTGCAACAGCGGCAGCAGATAGGCCAGTGTCTTGCCGCTACCGGTGGGCGCGCTGACCCGCAGGTCGCGCCCTTCCAGCGCTGGTGGCAGCAGTTGCTGTTGTACTTCGGTGGCAGTGGTATAGGCCAGCTCCGCCAGGGCCAGTTGCAGGCTTCGGTCGAGGTCGAATTCTTCAAGCACGGTGGGGTGTCCAGGTCGCTGCTGCTGTGGCGCTCAGTGTACCACGCCCCTCATCACAGACCCTGCGGCGCCGATGGAGATTGTCATTGCCGGTTCCCCGGGCCCCGGTTATTTGGCAGACTGGGCCGCAACGCAACACGGAGATCACCCCATGACAATGGCAGTGCGGATAGCGGCAACCGGTGGCCCGGAGGTCATGGAACTGGTCGAGGTGGAAGTCACGGCGCCGGGGCCCGGTATGGTTACGCTGGAGAACCGGGCAATCGGACTCAACTTTATCGACACGTATCACCGCAGCGGGTTGTATCCGGTGGCATTGCCCAGTGGTCTGGGGCTGGAGGGGCGGGCGTCGTGACCGCTGTCGGGGAGGGGGTGGAACTGGTGCCTGGCGACCGGGTAGGTTATTGCACGGCCGGGCTCGGCGCCTATGCCCAGGCGTTGAATTTACCGGCGGAGCGGCTGGTGGCGCTACCTGAAGCGGTGGATTTTGACACTGCTGCTGCGGTCATGCTGAAGGGACAGACCGTGGAATACCTGATCCAGCGCTGCTTCGCGCTGCAGGCGGGGCAGAGCTGCCTGTTCCACGCTGCGGCCGGTGGTGTGGGCCTGCTGTTCGGGCAGTGGGCCAGTGCGCTGGGTGCTACCGCCATTGGCACCGTCGGTTCGGATGAAAAGGCGGAACTGGCGCTGGCTCATGGCTACCAGCATGTCATAAATTACCGGCGCGAGGATGTGGCTGCACGGGTACGGGAGCTGACCGGTGGCGCCGGTGTCCGGGTGGTTTACGACGGCGTCGGCCGCGACACGCTTGACGCTTCCCTGGCCAGTCTGCAGCCGCGGGGTCTGCTGGTCAGTTTCGGCAACGCCTCCGGTAGCCCGCCGCCGCTGGACCTGCAGCGGCTGGCGGCAGGCGGTTCTCTCTATGTCACCCGCCCCAGCCTGTTCGACTATACAGCTTCCCCCGTTGAACTGCGCCAGTCCGCGGCGGCCCTGTTCGAGCGCCTGCTGGACGGCAGCCTGCGGGTGGACATCCGGCAGCGCTACCCACTGGCGGATATCCGCCAGGCGCACCGCGACCTGGAGGCCCGTGCCACCACCGGCTCCACGGTAATCCTGCCTTGAATAGCGCGGCCGGCCCGGCCCGAGCAAGGTATGCAGTCTTGGGCAAGGAGGTGATCCGTGCAGATGGATGAGCCGCCTGCGCCGCTGCGCGGCAGCCTGGTGCGGCTGGAACCATTGTCCCGCGAACACGCCCAGGGCCTGTTCGCCCGTGGCCGGCATGAGCCCGACTGGCTCTATATGCCGCGCAGCTGCTTTGTGGATCTTGCCGACACTCGCCAGTGGGTGGACGAGGCGTTGGCCGCGGCGGATCAGCAGCCCTGGGCGATTATCGAGAACGCCAAGCACCGGCTGGTGGGCAGCACCCGCTACCTGCACATGCGTCCGCAGCACCGCGGCCTGGAGATCGGCTGGACCTGGCTGGGGCAGGAGTGGCAGCGCACTGGCGTCAATACCGAAGTCAAGTTCCTGCTGCTGCGACATGCCTTCGAACGGCTGCACTGCCTGCGGGTAGAGTTCAAGGCGGATGCCCGCAACCAGCGCTCCCAGAAGGCACTGGAACGTATAGGTGCCACCCGCGAAGGGGTCCTGCGCAAGCACATGATCGTCCAGGACGACTATGCCCGCGATTCGGTGTACTTCAGTGTGATCGACAGCGAGTGGCCCCAGGTGAAGCAGCGCCTGTTGCGCCTGCTGCAAACATCAGCGGTAGATCCCCACGCCGGCTAGTCACCACCGGCGGCGTGCTTTGTCATCTCGTGGCCACCGATAGCAGCCGCTTTGTCAGGCGTCAGAATTTCCAGCCAGCGGGTGATTCTGTGCCTATACTGAGGTACGGGGCCACCAAACCAGGCGGGAGGACTTATGACCTCTGAAGACAACAAGGACACCGTTCGGGAAGCGGTGGGCATTTTCTTCGACCCGGGGCATCTGCGGGCAGCCATGCGCGAATTGCGGGCCTCGGGCATTGAGCGCGGGCAGTTCGGCCTGTTGGCAAACGAACAGGTGGTCGAGCGATCACTGGGTGACCTCTACACCCGGGTCAACGAGGGCCATGATTCCGGCTCGGCGCCCGCAGTGGCTTTCGTGGGCCAGGAGGGTGAAGGTGAGGCCTCCGAGTCGCTGGGCGGCAGCCTGTATTTTCTGGGCACCACCGGCGCAATGGGCGCAGTCGTCGCCTCCTCGGCGGTTCTTGGCGGAGCCGTGTTGGCCGGTATCGGCGGCGCCGTTGCCGTAGGCGTGGTCGGCGCGGTGGTCGCCTCCGTCATCCATCAGAGCGATGCCGACTTCTTGCGGCAGCAGGTGGACGAAGGCCACATACTGCTGTTCGTGCGGATACTGGATCCCTCCCGCGAACAACAGGTAGTGGACATCCTGTCCCGGCACTATGCAGTGGATGCGAAGGTGTATGAGGCGCCGTTGAAGCGGGATAAAGCGAATTAGGCAGGCGGGGCTGCTGGGGGCCGGAAGCGTCCAGTCGGCAGCGCCGCCCCGCAAATCTCATTGGCACTTTACGCATTTTCCAGCATGGCTTTGATACTTTCTTCAAGTGCTTGCAAATGCGTTCGTACTACACTCGAAACTGTCAGCGGGTCTATGGTACCTAGATAATTATGCACGAGAATATTGCGAAATCCGGAAATTTCCCGCCAAGGCACGGACGGATACATATCTTTTTTCTCCTGCGGGAGACGTTGAGTGGCCTCCGACAACGTCTGCAAATTCCTCAATGTCGCATCGTACAGAATTTCATCCTGGGTCAAGTCGCCGCTCGCTTTGATACGGCGAATTTTAGCGATCGCATCAAGGATATGCAGTGCATAGGGCTGCCATGCCTTGGTCATATTTCAACCGCCTCTTTTAGCACATAATCCCGGATGTGCGGATTTAGCTCATGTTCCGGCAGCAACTCTACATCGCGGTGCAAGAGCTCTCCGAGCTTTTCAGTCAACGGCAGGCGCTGGGCAAAAAGATCATACCCGCGAGGGAAATCAACAAGAAAGTCTATATCGCTGTCAGGTCTTTCATCACCTCTGGCTACCGACCCGAACACACGAATTCGGCGCCCACCAAATTGGCTCACCAAGGCATGTATCTGACTTCTGTGCTCGCGAAGTTCTTCAAGTAACATAGACATCTCCAATAGTTTCTGACGTTCCAGAACAGCCCATTCAACATAAGCATGATCGGAACAAAGCATGACGTGCCAACTCTTTTCGATCAGTCTCCTTGTGAAGCGATGAGCTTCTCCGTGGCCTTAACGATCAATGCACTGCGTGTGTGGTGGTTCCTGGCCGCATATTCATCCAATTCCTTCCTCGGGTGCGGTACGACTACAGTCCCGCATGCTCTCAATGGCGCGCTTGACCGTTTTTTCGGTGCATTCGAGCCGTGCTGCGAGCGTTGCTATCGGGATAGGGTGGCGATGAGACCGGAATTGGCGGTGGAGCAGCTGGAAGCGGTCAAATTTGTCCATCGGCACACCAATCCAACAGTCCTATGTCATGTGTGCCCGCATGGTCCAGGCATTGTGGCTGTCCCAGGTGGCTGCTCCGGCCACCCGGGTCCTGACCCGAATCCCTGGCCTGCGTTACTGCACCATCTCGTTGTCGCTGAACTTGCCCTCAAACAGCGCAGAGCTCAGGTAGCGTTCGCCGGAATCCGGCAGGATGACGACAATCATCTTGTTTTCGTTCCCCGGTTCGCGGGCGATGCGGTCGGCCACCACCATGGCCGCGCCGCAGGATACCCCTGCCAATATCCCCTCCTGCTGCATCAGCTTGTGGGCCCAGGCCATCGCGTCCTCATTGGTGGCCTGCTCGACCCGGTCGACCATCGCGAGGTCGAGGTTGGCAGGCAGGAAGCCGGCGCCGATGCCCTGGATCTTGTGCGGGGCGTGGGTGGGCTCCTCACCGCTCTTGGCGGCGCCGATGATGGTGCTGCTGGCGGGTTCCACCGCCACGGTCTGGATCGCCTTGCCCTGGGTCTGCTTGATATAACGCGACACCCCGGTCAGGGTGCCGCCGGTGCCGACCCCGGACACCAGGATATCGATGCCGCCGTCGGTGTCGCGCCAGATTTCCGGTCCGGTGGTACTCTCGTGAATGGCCGGGTTGGCGGGGTTCTCGAACTGGCGGGGGCCCCAGTATTTGCCCGGCTCGGAGGCGATGATCTCCTCGGCCTTGGCAATGGCCGCGGGCATGCCCTTGGCACCGTCGGTCAGCACGATCTCGGCCCCCAGCGCCTTCATCAGCTTGCGCCGCTCCAGGCTCATGGTGTTGGGCATGGTCAGCAGGCAGCCGTAGCCGCGGGCAGCGGCCACGAAGGCCAGCGCGATGCCGGTGTTGCCGCTGGTGGGTTCGACAATGGTCATACCGGGCTTGAGACTGCCGTCCTGCTCGGCGGCCAGCACCATGCTGCTGCCAATCCGGCATTTGACGGACATCGCCGGGTTGCGGTTTTCCAGCTTGGCGTACACATTGCCCTGGCTGATGCGGTTTATCTTCACCAGCGGTGTGCCGCCTATGGTTTCAGCGTTGTCTTGAAAGATCTGGCTCATGGGTGCTCCTGGGCCGAGAAGTGGTGCAGAAAGAGTAGTCAAATGGCTCCCCCCTGTCCATATTTGGCCCGGCAGGGGGACGATTTCAGACTTTTTGGGTTATCAGGCAATTTTTTTACTTTCAGCGGGAACCTGCCGTATCAATCCTGGTCATATTGGCCGTAGACAGCGTGGATGCGGTTATGGAGGCCGGATCCGGAAGGTAGTGTTGTCCCAGACCGCAAGGTCGCCATTCAGGTCCACAGTTCCCCCTTGTAGAGACTCCATCTCTAGTCCGGCCCTCGCGGCCGGTTTTTTTTATGGGGCGCACTGACGCTCTCCACCTATTCCCCGCATCACCCGCCCCGCAAGGGCCCCGCAACGGACCAAGAGGCATTCGCACCCGGAGCGACGCCGAAGCTGTCAGGCCACCCGCAAGGGAGGGTGGCCGCTCAATCGAGTTGGTCTGTTATCGCTGGCAGGTTACTATCATCCCTCAGCGGGAGTTGCCGCTGGCCAGGAATACGCGGAAATAATCCGGCCTTCTGTCCGGCACCGTATTTTTGTCATGGTTCTGTCACAGTTTTATCTTTTAATGGCGGTCCCTATAATCTGGGCCGAAAACATGCCGTGGCGCCATTGCCCCGGCCTGCAGTCAGGAGTACGCCTTGTCGGCCGAGTGGGTCAGAAACAGCACGATTGCGGCACAGGCCTCGGCGCAGCTGCAGCGGTGGGCGCAGGCGCTGGCCGAACCCGCCCGGCTGCGGCGCCTGCGCCAGATAGTGGTGGCACTGCTTGTGTTGTGGGCGCTGTATGCCCTGGCGCAACTGTTTTGGGCGCTGCTGCCGCAGGCCCAGCCGGTAGCCCTGCCCGGGACATCATCAATCCGCCGGCCCGCGGCGGGGCGGCGCAGGAGTCACGTGCCGAGGTGGATATCGAGGCGTTGCGCAGCTGGCAGTTATTTGGTGATCCCGGGGCCGCCCCGGCCGAGGCGGAAGTTGCAGCGCTGGAGGCGGTAGCCCCTTCCGACCGGGACGGCATTGAAAAAGGTGCCCGGGAAACCCGCCTCAATCTGACCCTGCGCGGCATCATCGCCTACACCGCCGATGGGCTGGGCAGCGCGATCATCGAGCACCAGTCCCGCCAGGGCGTGTACGCCGTCGATGACGCCTTGCCGGTGCCCGGCAATGTGGTGCTCGCCAAGGTGATGCCGGGCCAGGTGGTACTGGACAACGGCGGCAACTATGAGCTGCTGAGCCTCTACAGGGAATCGGAGCTGGACGGCCAGTTGCAACAGAGCGCCCGCCGAGCCGCACCGACGGCTGGCGCGGCACGGCAGGTCGATGTGCGCGCCGACCCCGATACCACTGAACTGGCAAGTGGCTATCGGCAACAGTTGTACCAGAACCCCCAGTCGCTGGCGGAGCTGGTGCGTATTTCGCCGGTACGGGAGGACGGGCAACTGCGCGGCTACCGGCTGGCGCCGGGGCAGGACCAGACCCAGTTCCAGCGCCTGGGTTTTCGTGCCGGCGACGTGGTGGTGGCGGTAAACGGGCTGAGCCTGTCTGACCCCGCCAACACCATGCGGCTGTACCAGGCAATGCGTACAGCCACGGAGGCGGAGTTTGAGCTGCAGCGGGACGGCCAGCCGCTGGCGGTCAGGGTGAGTCTGGGTGATGCTGCAGCCGATCAATGATAGAGTCACGGCAATTCGGGTGAGGGTGGACAGTTAGTGAAGAGTATGGCATGGGTGCCGCGGCTCCCCCTGATAGTTTTGCTGGCCTGGCTTTGCACCGGGACTGGCGCAAATGCCCAGGAATTTACGGTCAACCTGAAAGACACTGACATCCAGGAGTTGATCAAGTTCGTTTCCGACGCTACCGGTACCACCATCGTGGTCGACCCGGCGGTGAAGGGCAAGGTCAGGGTGGTGTCCTCCAAGCCGATCACCAGCGCCGAGCTGTACGACCTGTTTCTGTCGATCCTTGAGGTGCATGGCTATACCGCGGTGCGTTCCGGTGGCGTGGTGCGTGTGATCCAGAGCAAGGACGCCCGTTCCGCACCGGTGGCCATGCGGGACGGTGAATCGGGTCGCGCCAATGACGAGTATGTCACCCAGGTCATGCGGCTGAAGAACATATCGGCCGCCAAGCTGATACCGGTACTGCGGCCGCTGGTACCCCAGCAGGCCCATATGGCCGCCTACGCCCCCAGCAACGCCATCATTATCTCGGACGTGGCATCCAATATCGACCGGATCAGCAGCATTATTGAGCAGATGGATCGCAGTGCGGTGCAGGAGACCGAGCTGATCAAGCTTGAATACGGCGTCGCCGAGGAAGTGGTGAGGATGCTGGAACAGCTCACCAAGTCGGAGGCCCAGGCAGGCAATGAAGTGGAAGTGCTGCTGGTGGCGGATGCCCGCACCAACAGCGTGTTGATCAGTGCCGACGAGTTGGAACGGGCCAGGATGGTGCGCCTGATCCGCTACCTGGATACGCCGCTGGAGCAGAGCGGCAACGTCAAGGTGGTGTACCTGGAATATGCCAAGGCGGAGGACATTGCCGATGTGCTGACCAGGGTCATGCAGAATGTCAGTCGCCTGGACGGCGGCGACGGCCAGGCCGCGACGCGCCGCAGCAGTGGCGCCACCATAGAGGCGGACAAGGGTACCAACGCCCTGATCATCACCGCCGACACCGAGGAGATGGCGTCGCTGGAAGCAGTGGTCTCGCGGCTGGACATCCGCCGTGCGCAGGTACTGGTGGAGGCGATTATCGTGGAGATGGAGGTCCGTGACGGTCAGGACCTCGGCCTGCAGTGGCTGTTTGCCAACGACAACGGCTTCTATGGCAGCAGTATAACGGCGGACGACGCCCGCGCCAGGCGTATTGCCGCAGCCCTGCTGCCCGATGGCAGCGGCGATGGCAGCGGCAATGCGGCCACCACCGGCGATTTCAATGTCGGTGCGCTGGCGGGGGCGCTGGCGCAGTCCGACGGCCTGTCCCTGGGGTGGGGGGTGGTTGGCGAAGACCTGTCGATGACAGTCATCCTCAACGCACTCAAGCAGCAGTCCAATGCCAACATCCTCTCCACCCCCAGCCTGCTCACACTGGACAACCAGGAGGCCTATATCACAGTGGGCCAGAACGTCCCGTTCGTCACCGGGTCGTTTACCAGTACCGGGACTGGCGATGGCGCCCAGAATCCCTTCCAGACCATCGAGCGCCAGAACGTGGGCATCACGCTGACGGTCACTCCCCATATTAACGAGGGGGATGCGGTGGTGCTGGAGATTTCCCAGGAAGTGTCCAGCTTAAGCAACGCCTCCGCTTCGCTCGAGGCCTCCGACCTGATCACCAACGAGCGCATTCTGCAGACCAAAGTGATGGCTGGGGACGGCCGGGTAGTGGTGCTGGGGGGGCTGATCAAGGACGACGTTCAGGACGGTACCCAGAAGGTGCCGTTGCTCGGCGACATCCCCTTCCTCGGACGCCTGTTCCGCTCCGATGCGGTGTCGGTAGTCAAGACCAACCTGCTGATATTCATTCGGCCCACGATTATCCGCGACGACAAGGCGCTGGCGGGGGCCACCGCGGATAAATACCGCTTTATCCGCGACCAGCAGATGCTGCGCAAGGAGCGCGGCCTGATGTTCCTCGACGACGACTACGTGCCGGTGCTGCCCGAGTGGGAAGAGCAGATCCGGCAACTGGAGGAAATCCGGGACGAGGTACAGGACGGACCCCCCGCCAGCGCGGGAGAGCAGTGACGGTGCCGGCCGAAGCACTGGCAGCGCAGCCCGTGGCCCCGCCGCGCGCACTGCCGTTCAGCTTTGCCAAGCAGCACGGCGTGTTGCTGCAGGACTCGGCCGCGGAACCGGTTATCTGCCACCGGGCCACGCCCGGCCTGCAGGTACTGCTGGAGCTGCGCCGCTGGCTGGGAGCGCCGTTCCGGCTTGAGAGTGTCAGTGAAGCCGAATTCCAGCGCCGCCTGACCCAGGCCTATCAGCGCGACAACAACGCCGCGGTACAGATGGCCGAGGACATCAGCCTGGATGTGGATCTGTCACGGCTGGCCGACGAGATTCCCGATACCGGTGACCTGATGGACGCCGAGGACGACGCCCCGATCATCCGGCTGATCAATGCCATCCTGTCGCAGGCAGTGCGCGACAAGGCGTCGGACATCCACATCGAGACCTTCGAGGACCGGCTCAGTGTCCGCTACCGGATCGACGGCGTACTGGAGGAAGTCCTGTCACCGAAACGGATGCTGGCGCCACTGCTGGTGTCGCGGTTGAAGGTGATGGCCAAGCTGGACATCGCGGAGAAGCGGGTGCCCCAGGACGGCCGCATCTCGGTGCGCATCGCCGGTCACGCGGTCGATATCCGCATGTCCACCATTCCCTCCGCCCATGGCGAGCGGGTGGTGCTGCGCCTGCTGGACAAGCAGGCCGGTCAGCTGGAACTGGCGCAGTTGGCAATGAATGCGCAAGTGCTGGCCGGGTATGAAAAGGCCCTGCACAGCCCCCACGGCATCATCCTGGTCACCGGTCCCACGGGTTCGGGCAAGACCACTACGCTGTATGCCGGTCTGTCGCATATCAACCAGACCACGCGCAATATCCTCACCATCGAGGACCCGATTGAATACATGCTGCCCGGCGTGGGCCAGACCCAGGTCAACACCAAGGTGGAGATGACCTTTGCCCGCGGTCTGCGGGCGATCCTGCGGCAGGACCCGGATGTGGTGATGGTGGGCGAAATCCGCGACCTTGAAACCGCGGAGATCGCGGTGCAGGCCTCGCTCACCGGTCATCTGGTGCTGTCCACCCTGCATACCAACACCGCTATCGGCGCAGTCACCCGCCTGCAGGATATGGGAATAGAGCCCTTTCTGTTGTCCTCCAGCCTAATCGGCGTGATGGCGCAGCGACTGGTGCGCCTGCTGTGCCGTGAATGCCGCCAGGCCTATGTGCCCAGTGCCCAGGAGCTGCTGTTGCTGGGGGTGGATCCCGCCCCGGCGGAGGAGTTGCAGATCTACCGCGGGGTCGGTTGCGAGCACTGCAATTACGGCGGCTACCGCGGCCGCACCGGCATTTACGAACTGATCGAGATCGATGATGCGCTGCGGCTGATGATTCACGAGGGCGTCAGTGAGCAGAACATGCTGCAGGAAGCACGCAAACACTACCCCGGCATTCAGGAAGATGGCCGCCGGCGTATTCTGGCGGGCGAGACCAGCATGGAAGAAGTGCTGCGCGTCACCGCAGTCAACTGATAGCGGGCGCGGGCGATGACGGCGTATCGATATCGGGCCCTGAATCCGGGCGGCAAACTGGTCAAGGGCGTGCTGGAGGGCGACTCCGAGCGCCAGATTCGCAGCCAGCTGCGCAGCCAGAAGCTGCGTCCGGTGGAGGTCGCGATCGCCAACCGCCAGGCGGCGGCCAACCAGCCGCGGCTGCGGCTGCCCTTCCTGCAGCCCCGTATCAGCGTGGCCGAACTGGCGCTGGTCACGCGCCAGTTGGCGACCCTGGTGCAATCCAGTCTGCCGCTCGACGAGTGCCTGCAGGCCGCGGCAGAGCAGAGCCGCAAGGCCCGTACCAAGGGCCTGCTGTTGCAGGTGCGCTCGCGGGTGGCGGAGGGCCACACGCTGGCCTACGCGATGGGCGAGTTTCCGCTGGTATTCAACGAGATGTACCGCGCGATGGTCAACGCGGGCGAGCACGCCGGCTTTCTGGGCCCGGTGCTGGAAGAGCTGGCGGACTACAACGAACAGCGCCAGTACACCGCCCAGAAAATGAAGATGGCAATGATCTACCCCTTCATCCTGGTGGGAGTGGCAATCGCCGTGGTGGTCGCGCTGATGGTATTCGTGGTGCCGGAACTGGTGGGGATTTTTGCCCACACCAACCGCGAGCTGCCGCTGCTTACCCGAGGGCTTATCGCCACCTCCGACTTTTCCCGTGACTACGCACTGTGGGTGTTGCTCGGCGTGGCAGTGCTGGTGGTCGGCCTGCGCCGCTGGCTGCGGCCGCCGGTGCGGCGCAAGCGCTGGCATCGCCTGTTGCTGACTCTGCCGGGGCTGTCGCGGCTGGTCATTGCGATGGATACCGCCCGCTTCGCCTCCACCCTCAGCATTCTGATGGCCAGCGGCGTACCGTTGCTGGAGTCGCTGCGCATTGCCGGCCAGGTGTTGACCAATCTGGTGCTGCGGGATGACAGTGCGCAAGTGGCCGAGCGGGTGCAGGAAGGGAGCAGCCTGCACCGGGCACTGCGCCAGAGCGGCCGCTTTCCCCCGATGATGGTGCATATGGTGGCCAGCGGTGAGGCCAGCGGCGAGTTGGAAACCATGTTGCAGCGCTCTGCCACCAATCAGGAACGGGAGCTGGAGATGACCCTGGGTACCATAATGAGCCTGCTGGAACCACTGCTGGTGGTGTTCATGGGGGCGATGGTGCTGGTGATTGTGATGGCAATCCTGCTGCCAATCTTTGATCTCAATACGATGGTGCGATGACAGTATGAAATCTCTAAAGACCACACGACACGGCCAACACGGTTTCTCTCTGGTGGAGATCCTGGTGGTGCTGGTAATCATGGGCCTGCTGATCAGCGTGGTGGCGCCGACGGTGCTCAATCGCGCCGACGAGGCCAGGGTGCAGAAAGTGCATGCGGACTTCAAGGCCATAGAGACGGCGCTGAAGATCTACCGTCTGGACAATTATGTCTATCCCACCACCGAGCAAGGGCTGCAGGCGCTGGTGGAACCCAGCAACCTGGATCCGCAGCCGCGCAACTTCAAGGAGGGCGGCTACCTGCAGGAACTGCCGCTGGACCCCTGGGGCCGGCCCTACCTGTACTTGAGCCCGGGTGAACATGGCGAAGTGGATATCTATAGCCAGGGTGCCGACGGGCTCTCCGGTGGCGAGGGGCAGAATGCCGATATCGGTAACTGGAAAGAGCAGGACTGAGGGAGCCCCTCAGCCCGAGTGCCGGGGCTTCAGCCTGGTCGAACTGCTGGTGGCGCTGTTTGTGGTGGTGATCATCACCTCGCTGGCCACCCTCAATGTCGGTTCCGGCAATCAGGACCAGCTGCTGGAAACCCATATGCGGGAGTTGCAGAACGTGTCCCTGTTCGCGATTGACGAGGCCCAGCTGTCAGGCACGGACATGGGACTGCTGCTGTTGCAGGACAGCCGCGGTCCGGCCACCCGCTCCGGCTACAGCTGGCGCGAGCGCCGTGCGGAGGGGTGGCGCAGCCCGCTGACCGCCACTGACGTCTTCGAGACCCGTACCCTGCCGCCCGAAGTGAGGCTGGAATTGGCGCTGGAGGATGCACCGGCAGTCGGTCCGCTGGTCGCGCCGGTAGGTGACGACGCCACGCCGCAGGTGGTCTTTCATGCCAGCGGCGAAACGACCCCCGGCCAGTTGGAGCTGCGTCACCGCGACAGCGGTGAATTGCTGTGGCGGCTGCAGTGGGATCTGCTGGGACGGATGGAATTGCTGCAGCGCGGCGAACCGGCACAGGAGATCCGGCGTGCGGACTGGTAGCGCCTGCCGCGGCTTTACCCTGGTAGAGGTCATGGTGGCGCTGGCCATTGTGGCGCTGGCACTGCCGGCGCTGATGTTTTCCCTGCAGCAGCAGGTGGACGGCACCGCCTATCTGCGCGACAAGTCCCTGGCCCAGCTCATTGCCAACAACAAACTGGTGGAACTGCGGTTGCTGACCCAGGCCCGGGGCAGCCTGTTCCAGGGTCGCGACAGTGGTGTTGCCGAACTGGCTGGACGCGACTGGTACTGGACCCTGGAAACCGCTACCACCGAGGTGCAGTCCTTCTACCGGGTGGAAATTGCGGTGCGCGAGGGCGATACAGACCAGAGACGGCCACTGTACACCCTGGTGGGCTTCATGACGTCCGAGGGGCGGACCGATGACGGCGCCTAGCCTGCCAGTGGACAATGGCATTCAGTCAGAGGCAGCCCGTCTGGCACCGAAGCGAGCCGGCCCGGGCGCAATTCCGGGATGGCCGATGATGCAGGGTTTCACCCTGGTCGAGGTACTGATCGCACTGGCGATAACCGCCTTTGTCGCGGTGGTGTCCTACAATGGATTGTCCACGGTGATCACCGGGGTGGGCAGCACCCGGGCAGTGGCCGAGCAGACCTGGGAGCTGAATCGAGCGCTGATGATCCTGGGCCGCGATTTGCGTCATTTCAGTCCGCGGCCGGTGCGCGACGAATTCGGCGAGACGGAGCCGGCGCTGACCGGAGGCCGGGCGGCGCGCTTCATGCTCAGCTTTACCCGCGCTGGCTGGCACAATCCGTTGGAGCACCCGCGCAGCAACCTGCAGCGGGTCAACTATTTGTGGGAGGATGACGCCCTCTGGCGCGAGAGCTACCCGGTCCTGGACCGTGCCGGCGATACCGGGGGTCGGCGGGTGCTGTTGCTGGATGGAATTACCGGTGTGCGCCTGCTGTTTCTGGACAACGTCGACAGTCTGCGTCCGGGTAGCCGCGGCACCGCGATCGACAGCCGTAACTGGCCCGAGAACTGGATTCCCGACAGCAGTCAGCCAGGGCTTGAGCTGGCACCGCCCAGCGCGCTGGAAGTGGTGCTGGAGATAGAAGGCATGGGCGAGGTGAGGAGCCTGTATGCATTGCCGCCGCTTTGACATGCGGGCGCGGCCCGGCCATCAGCGTGGTGCCGCGCTGGTGGTCGCGCTGCTGGTATTCGGCCTGTCGACGGCGCTGATTGTGGCAATGAAGAGCGAGTTCACGCTGTTCTATCAGCGCGGCACCAACCTGTTTCTGGCCGAGCAGGGCCATGCCTACCTGCGTGGCGCCGAGGAACTGGCGGCGCTGGCGCTGGTGATGGACTACGATGCCGACCAGTCGCGGGAGCAGCCGCGGGATGATCTGAGTGAATTCTGGGCCCGCCAGGCCACACCTTATCCGCTGGAGGAGGGCGGCTGGTTGAGCGGTTCCCTGCAGGATCTGCAGGGCCGTTTCAACCTCAATGCGCTGGTCGACCAGGGCCCGCAGGAGACCGGCGGCGCGTCGGGGGCGCAGGCCTTCACTGCTTCCCAGGCCCAGTTCATCCGCCTGTTGCAGGCGCTGGGGGAACCGGCGGTCAGCCTGCAGGAGGCGATCCAGATCACCCATTCGATCGGTGACTGGCTGGATGCGGACACCGCGCCGCGACCCTTTGGCGCCGAGGATGATCATTACTTCAGCCTCAGCCCCGCCTACCGTGCTGCCAACCGGCCCATGGCCAGTGTCAGTGAGCTGCGCGCGGTGGCCAATATCAGTCCGCAGCTCTACCGGGCACTGCAGCCGCTGGTCACGGTCTGGCCGCAGACGCCTGCGGGTCTCAATATTCACACCGCTGCTGCGCCGCTACTGCGCTCGCTCAACGGTGATGATGAATTGGCACCACTGGACGGCTTCGCGGCACAGAGCCTGCTAGAGCAGCAGCGCAGCGACGGGGGGTTCGAGAGCATTGATGCGCTGCTGGCGGGCCCGGCGTTTGCGGACCAGCCCACGGAGGGGCTGCGCAGTGTGTTGAGCGAGCGCTCGTCCTGGTTCCTGCTGAGTGCAGAGGTGGAAGTTGCCGGGCGCAATATGCGCTTGTACAGTGTGCTGCAACGCGATCAGCGCAGGGTCCGGGCCGTCGCCCGGGCCAGTGGCAGCCTGTAGCAGACTGTTGCAAAAGAGCCACTATGCTAGCCGTCATAGGGCCCAAGACATCAGGCAAGCCAGTGACCGATGTCGGTATCCGCGTTTGTGGATCTGTGCCGCAAACGGTGCGCCGCTGGCGGCGGAATGATGACATTACAAAGTGGAGATAAAGGTTTGCAAAACCTTGCCGTCGTGCGTGTGATCGACAATAGTCTGGTTTGGTATCCGCCGGGGGCCGGGGAGCAGCCGCGGCCACTGGACAGCCCCGAGGCGCGCGCCGGGTTTCGTGCCACGCTTGCCAGTGCCCGCTACCAGGCCTGCTTTGCCGTTCCCGGGGCGGCGGTGCGGCTGATGCGGCTGGACGTCAGCGCCGAGGAAAAAAAGCACCTGGACAAGGCGCTGCCCTTTCTGCTGGAAGAACAGGTGGCGGACGACATAGAGCAGCTGCATTTTGCTGTCTGTGCGCTGGAAAAACTGAGCTTCGGCGTCGCCCTGTGCCGGCGTCAGGCGATGGCGGACTGGAACCAGCAGCTGGCTGAATTGCCGGACCTCCCCCAGTGGCTGCCCGAGCCGCTGTTGCTGCCGTGGCAGCCGGGAGAGTGGTGTGTGCTGGTAGAGCCCGACCAGGTGCTGGTGCGCAGCGGTGCCTGCGAGGGCTTCACTGTCGAAGCCGAGTTGCTGTTACCACTGCTGGCCGCGGCCGAGGCGGCCGCGCCGCCCCAGCAGATCATTGTCTACGGCCAGGACCAGGCGTCGGACCTGGCACTGTTCCCGGCCGGGCTGCAGTCGCGGCTGCAATGGCGCCGGGGCAATCTCTGCAGTGCATTGATGCTCTCCGGGGACCAGCATCCGCTGAACCTGCGGCAGGGAGACTATGCCCCGCGCCTGCCCCTGGCGCGCTGGTGGCAGCAATGGCGGGTCGCGGCCGCAGCGCTGGCGGTGGCCTTTGTCCTGCAGCTGCTGGCGACCTGGGCCGACTATCGCAGTCTCGCCCGGCAAAACCTGGCACTGCGCAGTGCGGTGGAGGCGAGTTATCGCCAGGCTGTGCCCGACGGCGCACTGGTGGATGCCGAGCGCCAGCTCTCACGGCAGCTGGCGGCTCTGCGGGGCGATGCCGGGGGTAGCGGTTTTGTGCGCCTGCTGGAGCAGGCCGGGGGCGCGATAGCGGATCAGTCGGGGACGTCGATAGTGAGTATCAACTACAACCAGCGCGGCGGTGAAATGCGGATGAATATTCTCGCAGATGATTTCGCCGCGGTGGAGCAGCTGCGCGCAGGCCTGGTCGCAGCAGGTCTGGCGGCGGAGATGGAGAGCAGTAGTGCCCAGGGTCAGCGGGTAAGGGCGCGGATCCGGGTCGGGGGTGCAGGATGAGGGCCTGGCTGTTGCGTCTCAAAACGCGGGAACAGTTGAGCCTGCTGGTGCTCGCGCTGGTGCTGGGCCTGTACGTGCTGTATCTGGTGCTGTGGGCCCCGCTGGCTGCCAGCCGGGAGCGCATGGCGCAGCAGAATGCCGCGGTGGCCGCCTCCTTGCTGCGCGTCGATGCATTGGCGTCAGAGCTGGCCCAGCTACGAGCGAACGGCGCTGAGCGTGGTCAGCGGCGCAACCTCACGTCACTGGTAAACCAGAGCACCGCGCAGCACGGCCTGGGTGTCAGCCGGCTGCAGCCCGGCAGCCGGGGAGACCTGCAGGTGCGGCTGGAGAATGCCCGCTTCGCCGATCTCGCCGCCTGGCTGCATAGCCTGGAGTCCCGGCAGGGGCTGCTGATAGAAGAAGTAGCGCTGACCCAGGCTGGCAGTGCCGGACTGGTCAACGCTACCGTCCGGCTCGGCCAGGCCTTGTGATCGGCCGTCGTCTGGCGGCGGGTGTGCTGTGCCTGCTGCTGTTGCTGGGGTGTCTGGCAGTGACCGCGCCGGCCCACCTTGTGGCGTGGCTGGCGCCCCCGGGTCAGCTGTCAGCACAGGGCTTCAGCGGCAGTCTGTGGCAGGGTGAGGCCAGCCGGGTGGTGCTGGCGACCGAAGCCGGACCGCTGCATCTGGGTGAGGTAGGCTGGCGGCTGAACCCCTGGTCTCTGCTGACATTGGCGCCGCGGTTGGCGATCGACAGTCGCTGGGGTGAGCAGCAGCTGCAGACCGGGCTGGTGCTGTACGGGGCTGATCATATCGGGCTGCGGGATTTGCATCTGACCCTCGATGCCAGCTTGCTGCGCCATCTGGTACCGGTCGCACTGAGCGGCCGGCTGACGCTGGATGCGACCCTGCTACAGCTGCGGCGCGGCCTGCCGGTAGAGGCCGAGGGGCGGTTGGTATGGCAGCAAGCTGGCTGGGAGTCTCCCCGCGGACCGCTGGCGCTGGGCAGCTATGCGCTCGATGCAAGGCAATCCGCGAGCGGGCCGCTGACCGCCGAACTGCTCACGCTGGCGGGACCGGTACAGGCCCAGGGCCAGTTGCAGTTGCGGGACAGTCACTATAGCATCGCGCTGCAAATCGAGAGCGAAACCGCCTGGGATCCGGCACTGCAGGAAGCACTGGCTCTGCTGGCACGTCCGGTGGGCGCCACCTACCAGTTGCAACTGGAAGGGCAGTTGCAACTGCCCGGCGAATGAGCGCTATAGCGGCGCCGGCTTTTTTGTGTAGACTGCGTGCGACAATCAGAATAAGTGGAGTTTGACGACATGAAGGGGAGTTTGGCGGTATGGCAGTAGCTGCAGGGGACCACTGGTCATCCCGATTTGCATTCCTGATGGCGGCGGTGGGCTTCGCTGTCGGCCTGGGAAATATCTGGCGCTTCCCCTACATCACCGGAGAAAATGGTGGCGCCGCCTTCGTCATTATCTATCTGGTCTGCGCCTTTGGCATCGGGGTGCCTATCCTGATCGCCGAGCTGATGATCGGGCGCCGCGGCCAGGCCAGTC
Organism: Kineobactrum salinum; assembly: GCF_010669285.1. Taxonomy (GTDB): domain Bacteria; phylum Pseudomonadota; class Gammaproteobacteria; order Pseudomonadales; family Halieaceae; genus Kineobactrum; species Kineobactrum salinum. The sequence goes on from NZ_CP048711.1 coordinate 3,289,210, forward strand.
CGCCCGAGGCCGTGGCTGCCGTGGCCCTCGAAAGTGGCCGCTCCCGGCAGTGGCAGTGGGTGGGCGGCATGGGTTTGCTGGCGGCCTACACAATCGAGATTGTCTACTCAGTGATCGTCGGCTGGGTATTGTGGTACCTGTTCAAGGCGGTCACCACCGGTTTTGCCGACGTGGACGCGGTCAGCGCCGGCACCCAGTTCGCTGCGGTGCTCGATAACAATATTGGCATGTTGTTCTGGACCCTGCTGGGCCTGGTGATTACCGGTGCCATTATCTACGCTGGCGTCAAGGACGGCATTGAGCGCGCGGTGGTAGTGATGATGCCGCTGATGTTCCTGCTGTTGCTGGGCCTGGCCACCTACAACTATTTTGCCGGCGGCTTCCAGGAGGCCGTAACCTGGCTGTTTACCCCGGATTTCAGCAAGATCGGTGCCGACAGCGTGCTCGCCGCCATCGGCCAGGCATTCTTTTCCATCGGCGTGGCGATGGGTGGAATGATGATCTACGGTTCCTATCTGCCGCGCTCAATCTCCATCAGCCAGTCGGTGTTGATTATCGTGGTTGCCGATACCACGGTGGCCCTGCTGGCGGGGCTGGTGATCTTTCCCGCGGTGTTCCACTACGGACTGGACCCGGCCGCCGGTGCCGGCCTGATTTTCCAGACCCTGCCAGTGGCCTTTGCCCAGATGCCGGGCGGGCACCTGTTCAGCGTATTGTTTTTCTTGATGTTGACGGTGGCTGGCATCACCTCGATGGTGGGCTTGGTGGAATGCGTCAACGCCTGGATCGAGGACCGCTTCGGCATTCCCAGGCACCGCAGTGCGGTGCTGGTCATCGGTTCCGTCGCGGTGCTCAGCATCCTGTCCATCCTCTCCTACAATGTGTTGGGAGACTTGAACTTTGGCGGCAGGAATATCAATGACAGTATGGATTACTTCTCCAACCAGATCCTGCTGCCGCTGGGTGGCCTGCTGATCGCCGTATTTGCCGGCTGGTTCGTCAAGCGCGACGCCAGTCGGGATGAGTTGTGGGCCCTGCACCGCCTGAGCTACGAGGGCTGGCGCTTTCTGATCCGTTATATCGTACCGCCGGCACTGGCTATCATCTTCGTGATGGGTGTCAGCGGCTGAGCCGGAGTTCCGGAATACCGTGCGCCTTTCGGGGCCAATCCTGGGACCGCGGCAGGACCCGCGATCTCGCAACCGGGAGCTGCCATGCTTGCTGCTATGAACGATTTTCTCTGGGGTCAGATACTGGTCGTGGTGCTGATCGCGGTGGGTCTGCTGTTCACGCTCGGCTCACGCGGTGTCCAGTTTCGCTATTTCGGCCGCATGTTCTCGGTGCTGCGGGGCGGCATGCACCACGAGCGGGGCCATATCAGTTCTTTCCAGGCGCTGGTGGTCAGCGTGGCCGGCCGGGTCGGCAGTGGCAATATCGCCGGTGTTGCCGTCGCCATCACCCTGGGCGGTCCCGGGGCCGTGTTCTGGATGTGGGTCATCGGCCTGATGGGGATGGCTACCAGCTTCTTTGAATGTTCCCTCGCCCAGTTGTTCAAGCGCTATCAGGCCGACGGCAGCTACCGCGGCGGGCCGGCCTACTATCTCACCCACGGTGTACAGCAGCGCGGCCTGGCGCTGATCTATTCTGCCCTGCTGCTGGTCACCTTCGGCCTGGGCTTCAATGCGGTGCAGTCCTATGTGGTGGCCACTTCGCTGCAGGCTTCGTTCGGCGTCCCCACCTGGCTTGCAGGCCTGCTGATGGTGGGCCTGCTGGGCAGTATCATCTTCGGCGGCATCCGCCGCATCGCAATCGTATCCGAGCTGATCGTGCCGGTGATGGCCCTGGGCTACCTGCTGGTGGCGCTGCTGGTGATCGGTCTCAACATCAGCGCGGTGCCGGCGGTGCTGTGGCATATCGTGCAAAGCGCCTTCGGCCTGGAGGCAGCCTTCGGTGGCGGCCTGGGGGTGGTGATCATGCAGGGAGTGAAGCGCGGGCTGTTCAGCAATGAAGCGGGCCTGGGCAGTGCTCCCAACGTGGCTGCAGTGGCACATGTGCCGCATCCGGCGAACCAGGGGGTGGTCCAGGCCTTCAGCGTATTTATCGATACCGTCATCATGTGCAGCTGCACTGCGGTCATTATTCTGCTGTCGGATATCTACCAACCTGGGGTCCAGGGGATATCCGGTGTGGCGCTGACCCAGAGTGCACTGGCGAGTCACGTGGGGGATTGGGGTGCGGGTTTTGTGTCAGTTGCGCTGGTGTTGTTTGCGTTCAGTTCGATGATGTACAACTATTATCTTGGCGAGAACAGCATCAACTTCTTCAGCGATGGCAACCGTCACCTGTTCACGCTTTTCCGCGTCTGTGTGTTGGGCCTGGTATTCTGGGGAGCCCTGCAGAACCTGGGCACGGTATTCGGCTTTGCGGATCTGACGATGGGACTGCTGGCGCTGGTCAATCTGGCCGGGCTGATCTGGATGTACCGCATCGGCATGCGCTTGCTGCGCGACTACGACGGCCAGTTGCGGCGCGGCGAGCAGCCGCGGCTCAAGCTGGAGGACTGGGCCGACCTGGACATCGACCCGCGCGCCTGGCGGGACTGAACCCGGGCGGCGGCCGGGGAGGCCGTGGCTTCAGGCGGCTGCGTACCGTTGCAGCGGTGGTCCGGCAGGCTACAGTACCGGCGCGAACAGACGGGCTACACCCATGCCCAGCGGAAACCAGGCCGGTTTGGCGTCGATTTCAGCCTGGGTGACCTGGCGGCAGTGCAGCAGGTCGCCTTCCAGCATGGTGGCGACTTCCTTGGCGAAGCGCTCGCCGTCCACCAGCACGGTGATCTCGAAATTAAGGCGGAATGAACGGTTGTCGAAGTTTGCTGTTCCCACCCCTGCCAAATGGTTGTCCATCAGCAACACCTTCTGGTGCAAAAAGCCGTTTTCATAGCGGTAGACCTTGACGCCGGCGGGCAGCAGTTCCCGGCTAAAGGCCCAATTGGCCATGCCCACCACCGGCCCGTCCGGCTGGTCCGGAATCATGACTCGCACATCCACCCCGCGCAGCGCCGCCAGCTGCAACGCAGAGGTGATGCTCCGGTCGGGAACGAAATAGGGGCTGGCAATCCAGATGCGCTGCCGCGCCGCGACGATGACCTGCAGGAACAGTAGCCCCGCCTGTTCCAGTGTGCTGGCGGGATCCGACGGGAACACCAGCACGTTGTCGTCGCCATAGAGGCCGGGCTGGACATCGGGCCGCACCACCGGCAATGCCGTCCGGGTCGCCCAGCGCCAGTCGGTGGCGAAGGCCAGTTCTACCCCCAGCAAGGCAGGACCCTGCAGGCGTATGTGGGTATCGCGCCAGTGGCCGATGTGCCGGTCCAGGCCCAGGTATTCGTCACCCACATTGTGGCCGCCTATCCATGCGCTGTGGCCATCGACCACGATGATCTTGCGGTGATTGCGGAAATTGAGCTGGAAGCGGTTGCGGCGCCCCTGGGTGGTATTGAACGCGGCCACCTCGACGCCTGTCATCTTCATTTGCTTGTACAGGCCGGTGCGATGGAAATTGTAGCTGCCGATTTCATCGTACAGCAGATACACTTTGATGCCGCTGCGGGCTTTGTCTGCCAGCACCCGGCCCACGCGCCGTCCCAGTCCATCGTCGCGGATGATATAGGATTGCAGGAGAATATAGTCGCGGGCGGATTCCAGTCCCGCCACGATGCTGTCGAAGGTCTGTTGTCCGTCGATCAGCAGCTTCACCTGGTTGCCGCCGGCTGCTGGAATGCCGGTGAGGTTGAACAGAGCGTTGTAGAGCGGTTCGGCCGGGGAGCGTGGGACTTCGTGGCGGGCCACCTCTTGCCGTGTCTGGCGCAGCAGTTCCACGGTTTCCTCGCCGATGGCCTTGCGTTGTTCCAGGTAGCCGTCGAACTTGGTGCGACCGAACACCAGATAGCAAGGGACAGCGAGATAGGGGATCGCCAGCAGGGAGATGGCCCAGGCGATCGCGCCCTGGGCCGTGCGCACGTGGATTATGGCCTCTATTGCCGAGAAGATCGCCAGTGTGTAGAACAAGGCGATGCCAATCGCGATCAACTCTGTATACAGCTGCAGCTCCACAGTGGCGATGCTACTGGGATTCGGTCAAGGTCACGGAGATCTCCCGCGTCACGTTGCCATGGCGCAGTGTGACGGTCACGCTATCGCCCGGCTGGTGCTTTTCCAGGATGCTCAGATAATCGTCGTTGCTGCGTACCGGTTCGCCGTTGATGGCGACGACGATATCGCCCAGCACCACTTCTCCGCGGGTGTTGCGGTAGGCGCCGCGGATGCCGGCCTGGTCGGCCGGCAGGCCGGGGGATACGCGCACCACCGGCAGTCCTTCCAGCCGGTAGCGGCGGATCCAGCGATCGCTAGCCAGCTCCAGCCCCATGATCGGCCGCAGTATGCGGCCATAACTGATCAGCTGCGGCACAACCTCTTTCACGGTGTTGACCGGGATCGCGAAGCCAATCCCGGCGCTGGCGCCGCTGGGGCTGTAGATAGCGGTATTGACCCCCACCAACTGGCCCAGGGAGTTGAGTAGAGGGCCGCCTGAATTGCCCGGATTGATCGCGGCATCGGTCTGAATCACGCCGCGAATGGTCCGGTTGCCCGGAGCCCTGATCTCGCGGCCAAGGGCACTGATCACGCCAGTGGTGAGCGTAGTATCCAGGCCAAAGGGGTTGCCGATGGCCAGTACCTTGCGTCCCACAGTCAGCTCGGAAGAATCGCCCACCGGCAGTTGAACCAGATCCTCGGGCGGGTTTTCTATGCGCAGTACGGCCAGATCCTTTTCGGGAGCGACGCCGACCACTTCGGCATCAAACTCGGTCTGGTCCTGCAGCGTCACAGTCAGCTTGTGGGCGCGGGCAATCACATGGAAATTGGTAACGATAAGTCCGTTGCTGTCCCAGACGAAGCCGCTGCCGGAACCGCGGGGAATCTCATGCACGTTGAGTGAGAACAGGTCGCGCCGGAGCGCCTTGCTGGTCACGAACACCACCGCGGGGCTGGCCTTGCTGAAAATCTCGGTGGTGTTGGCTTCGTCCTCGGTGGCGAAGCTCAGATAGTCGGGCTGGGCGGCGCCGGCGCCGCCCGCCAACAGGCAGGCGAGCAGCGCCACAATCAGGTATGGAAATGGCATGTGCGGTCCTGTTCAGTCGGCAAAGCGGTCGAGGAAGGCCTGGATGCGGGCGGCGTTGGCCCCGAGATCTCCCACGCCCACCCGGGAGACGGAGCGCAGGTCCACGACACTGCCTTCGGCGCTGGAGCGGATCCGGATTGCGATGTCGTCCCGGAAGGCCATGATGGCGGTGGTATCCACCGCTTCGATCCGCCAACGCTCCGGATCCCGGTAGACCACCTCCCAGCCCAGTTCGCGAGCGACTTCCAGGGCCCGGCGAAACGCCGCATCAGCGCTCAGTCCTGTGCGCAGGGACTGCAGTTCCGGATAGGCTTGCTGTTGCTGCGCCAGACTGTCGGGTTTGATTTCCAGAGAGTTGCTCTGCTTGCCGCGCAGGGTAGGTGCGTGGGTGAAGGTGGGTGGATCCTCCAGGTCGGTGGTAATGTCGTGGATCGGCGGGTAATCACCACGGGAAGCCAGTATCGCCAACAACAGCAGCGTGCCTGGCATCAGCAACAGGTACCTGGGCAACATATCCCCCGCCAGGGCCGGTACCGTGGCAACAGCAGTAGCAGGAGACCGAGGAGCAGCAACGCGGCGGAAGCGGCGCAGGTCAGCGCATACAACAGCAGTCCCTGTTGCCAGTGGCCCGCGCGTACCATGAGTATCGCCAGTGGCAACGCCACTAACAGGGTAATGCCGAGATAGCCGAGCGTGTTCACCAGGCGGGAGCGGGTCTGGATCTGGAGCATGAGGGCTTCCTTGTAAAACCTGCACAGGGGCAAGAATACTATCACCTGGGCAGTATTGTCGCGCGCGGGTCTCGCCGGTTCAACCGGGCCGCATTCAGGCTTCGGTACTGTCGCTGGGGATAGCCGGTGATGGCTCCCCGGTTGCCGCTGCGGTCTCCGGGGACTCATCTGGCGCTGCCTTTTGCGGCAGCGGGGTCTGGCTGACCTCCAGCACTGGTTCGCCACGGGGGTTCAGTTGTGCCGCGATGACCTCGCCGCGCAACTCGACGTTCTTGGCGCTGAGCTCGAACAGCAGGTTGACGGCCTCGTCGCGGTGCCGGCAGCGCTGAACAGCGCGGGGATCACGGCCATCAACCCAGGCCTTGGCCTTGCCCCAGTAGTGTCCCAGTTGATTGCAGATGACGAAAACTTCATTCATGGCAGCCCTGTGCTCCTCCTCGATGCCGCGGTGCAGTGTATGTTCCGGAACGGTGGGGCGCCAGCCATTGTTGCCGTCCGGCGTGCCCGGCTTCAACCGAGCAGAAAATCCTTGGCCTGGTTGATCTTGGCCGCGAGGTAGTCGGTGCCGCCGCGGTCCGGATGCAGTTTCTGCATCAACTTGCGGTGGGCGGTGACGACTTCTTCGTCGCTGGCGCCTTCGCCTAACCCCAGCAGTGCCAGCGCCTCGCTCCGGCTCATCCCGCCACTGGCGCCCGCGATGTCGCCCTGGCCACTGCCGAAGCTGTTATCGCCCGGGAAGCGTTGTTGCAGGTAGCCGTCCAGCAGGTGTACCGAATCCTGATCCTGCTGCTGGCAGTAACCCAGCAGTTGCTCGAGCTGACTGCGATCCATCTCGTCCAGCTGCCAGTCCTTGCAGGGTCCCTGCAGCACTTCACCGCTGAGTTGCCCCGAATCGTGATTCAGGTGCATCCGCAACACCGCGGTTTCAACCGTGGATTGCTGTCCCTGCGCGCGGCTGCCACCGCCCTTGCTGCCGCGCAGGGAAGACAGCATCGGGAACAGCCGGATCAGCACCGGCAGCAACTGACGTGCCAGCACCAGTGCGCCAGTCAGTGCGGCGCCCACCCAGTGCATGCGGCCGGACAAGGTCAGCACCACCACCACAATCACGGCCAGACCCAGCCCCAGCTTGAGGTACTGAGCCTTGCGTTTGTGAGGGGGCAGCGAGCGGGCGCGCAGGAACAGGATGTACAGGACAAGGGCGATTGCCAGCAGCAACAGGATTCTCGGCACGTCTTCCCTCAGGGCTTGAGTTGTTGGAGCAGCAGTCTAGCACCCTCGCTGGGGTTATTCTCCAGCGCAGCCCGGCCTCCGGCGGCAAAGCGTGCCACCGCGCCCAGCAATTGTGCCAGCGTGTCGGCGCTGCTCTGGTCGAAGCGGGCCCAGGCGCCGCCACTGAGCCTGGCCATGCTCTGGAAGGTCTGCCTGACCTGCGCGTTGCCGCCCTCCTGGAACAGGAACAGCGGCAGTTGCCGCAGCCCGCACTGGCCGGCGAGGTCGCACAGGTCATCCGGCAGCTCTTCCAGTGCGTCGCCAATGAAGACCAGGGCGCGTGCCGGTGTTTCCCGGTGCAGCTGCAGCGCATGCCGCAGCAGGCGGCCGATCTGGGTATGGCCTCCTTCGCAGTGCACCCGGGCCATCTCCGCGGCGAGGTCGTCGGTGTTGCGCAGCCAGGGACTGGCATGGAACTCGTGGAAACCGCGGTAGTAGCACAGCTGTACCGACAGCGAGGCGATCTGGCGGGTGGCCCGGAACATGTCTGCCTGCAGGCGCCGCGCGACGTCCCAGGTCGGCTGCCGACTCGCGGTGGCATCGACCGCAAAAATCAGGCGCGGGTGTTTGTCGGAGAAGGTGGTCAGGGCCCGGCTCTTGCTGAGAAAGGCCTGCACCTGCCCGCTAGTGGCGGTGCGGGCTGGAGATCTGGCCATGGCTCGCCGCGGACTGAAAGGGGCGGGAGTGGTCGAGCTTGCCCAGCCGCTGCAGTTCCTCCAGGTAGTGGCGCCGTTGCGCCAGTTCCTTCACCGCCTGCTGCAGGGCCGCCTTGTCGACCGCTGTGCCTTCCTCGGTTGCCACCAACTGCCACAGCTTGCGGCTGCAGAACTCGCGGGGGTCGAAATCGTCGTTGTGTCTGGTCATGGAAATTACTTCTCGTTGCTGCTGTCGATGGGACAACGGCCTCGCGTTTTTGTTCGCGGCCATATCCGGTTGTTGTGGTCCGACAGTCTGGAGCTCCATTGTGACAGGTCTGTGATCGCGCGCCTGTCACGCACAAAAAGGCAGCTTACACCGGCCGGTGCCGGGATGAAAAGGGCGCCGTGGACGGAACCGGCCGCCGTTGCGGCGGAATTGGCGCGCAATTGGGCCGAGGCGATGTCATGCCGAGAGACAACGCTACCCCGCTGTCTGCCCAGCGGGACTCGTGAGGGATGTATCGCGCTGCGAACCGAGGCTATAATGAATCCATGAGTCTATTTGATATCCGCAGTAAACACGCCTTGCCCGATGCGGCTTCCGCCCTGCCCGGACGCGATCAGGCCATGCCGGTCCCGGCGGCCCATTCCGTCAATGGCAACCCGTTGCGGGGGCCGTTTCCGGAGCAACTGCAACAGGCGGTGTTTGGCATGGGCTGCTTCTGGGGTGTCGAGCGCCGTTTCTGGCAGATCCCCGGGGTCTATACCACCGCCGCGGGCTATGCCGGTGGCATCACGCCCAACCCGAGCTACCAGGAGGTCTGTAGTGGCCAGACCGGGCATACGGAGGCAGTGCTGGTGGTGTTTGATCCGCAGCAGGTGAGCTACCAGCAGTTGCTGACGTCGTTCTGGGAGGGACACGATCCCACCCAGGGTATGCGCCAGGGCAATGATCTGGGCACCCAGTACCGCTCCGCGATCTACACTTTTGACGATCAGCAACAGGCGCTGGCCGAGACCAGCCGGGAGTCGTATCAGCAGGTGCTGCGGGAGGCGGGCTACGGCGAGATCACCACCGAGATCCGGCCCGCGCCGCCGTTCTACTACGCCGAGGAATACCACCAGCAGTACCTCGCCAAAAACCCCGGCGGCTACTGTGGCCTCGCCGGCACCGGGGTCAGCTGCCCGGTGGGTTTGGCGACTGAGCGCTGAGATCAGGCCTGAGCGGCACTCGCTTTAGCGATTCGGTAGCGATTTGGTGTCTGTAATCCGGCCACTACTTCCGGAGAGCACTTTCGAGACACGCCGTGAACCCGTCCATGGGGGCTCGGTTGCCGCATCCATGCGGCAAACGGTCTCGAAAGTGCTCTCCGGAAGTAGCGTCCTCGCATCGGAGCAGGCCCAAAGTAAGTGCCATTCAGGCCAGACCCTACAGCAAACGTCCCAGCAGGCTGCTGACGGCGTTTTCCACCCGTAGTATGCGCGGTCCCAGCGATACCTGGCGGCACCCCGCCGCCAGAAGTTTGTCCACCTCATAGGGAATGAAGCCGCCCTCGGGGCCGATTACAAGTAGGTATTCGCCGGACCCGGATAGCGCCGCCAGCGGGGCTTCGCCGGGGTGCGCCAGCAGGGCCTCCCGGCCGGCGATCAGGGCCGGCAACTGGTCCTCGACAAAGGGCTTGAAGCGCCGTTGCAGGTAGACCGGCGGCAAGACGGTGTCGCGGGCCTGTTCCAGGCCCTGCAGCAGGTAGTCCCGAATCATCGCGGGGGTCAGTACCGGTGTTTGCCAATAGCTTTTTTCCACCCGGTAGCTGTTCAGCAGGTGGATGCTGGAGACACCGAATTCGGCCGCGCTGCGCAGGATCCGGCGCAGCATCTTGGGCCGCGGCAGACCCAGCAGCAGCGTGGCCGGTAGCTTGGGTGGCGGTTCGCGGTCCAGGGTAATGGCGAGTTCTGCCCGCTGTTGGTCGATGGCCAGGATCTGGCCACGACCGATGCGGCCGTCGATCTGGCCCACCTGGATCACATCCCCGGGAGCGGAGCCGAGCACCTGCCGCAGATGCTGGAGGCGGCGTCCGGTCAGGGTCAGGAGGTTGTCGTCGCGGCATTCGGTAGCGGCAAACAGCAACAGGTTCATGGACGCGCCGTTGCTCAGCCGGCGCTGGCGTGAGCCGCACTACCGGCCGCCGGTGCCGGGCGGGGCAGCAGGGGCTGTGACTGTCGCGGGCTCAGGCCCATAAATCGTACTCGTCGGCGGCAATGACTTCGGCGGCGACGAAATCGCCGGGCTGCAGGTCGCTGGCTCCGTCCAGGTAGACCTTGCCGTCGATTTCGGGTGCGTCGGCGCTGGAGCGGCCGATGGCGCCGTCGTCGTTGACCTCGTCGATCAGGATCTCGATGCTGTGCCCGACCTTGGCCTGCAGTTTGTCGGCGCTGATCTGCTGCTGTACCGCCATGAAGCGGTCCCAGCGCTCCTGCTTCAGGGATTCCGGCACCGGGTCCGGCAGTGTGTTGGCGGGAGCGCCGGCCACAGGCGAGTACTGGAAGCAGCCGACCCGGTCCAGCTGGGCCTCGTGCAGGAAGTCCAGCAGCTGCTCGAAGTCGTCCTCGGTTTCGCCCGGAAAGCCGACGATGAAGGTGCTGCGCAGCGTGATATCAGGGCAGATTTCGCGCCAGCGGCGGATCCGGTCCAGCGATTTCTCCGCCGCTGCCGGCCGCTTCATGCGCTTGAGCACAGCGGGGCTGCCGTGCTGGAACGGAATGTCCAGATAGGGCAGGATCCGGCCCTCGGCCATCAGCGGCACGATCTGGTCGACATGGGGGTAGGGGTAGACATAGTGCAGCCGCACCCAGATGCCCAGTTCCGCCAGGCCCTCGCACAGTGCCTGCATGCTGGTTTTCATCGGCCGCCCGTTCCAGAAGCCGGTGCGGTACTTCAGGTCCACGCCGTAGGCACTGGTGTCCTGGGAGATCACCAGCAGTTCTCGCACCCCGGCCTTGACCAGGCGCTCTGCCTCCTCCATCACCTCGCCGATCGGCCGGCTCACCAGGTCGCCTCGCATGTGCGGGATGATGCAGAAGCTGCAGCGGTGGTTGCAGCCCTCGGAAATCTTCAGGTAGGCGTAGTGGCGGGGCGTCAGCTTGACGCCCTGGGGCGGTACCAGGTCGGCGAAGGGGTCGTGGACGCGGGTGTGGGGCACAAACTCATGTACCGCGCTGACCACCTCCTCGTAGGCGGCGGGACCGGTGACGCTCAGTACCTTGGGGTGCAGCTGCCGGATCGAGTCCGCGTCGCTGCCCTTGCCCATGCAGCCGGTGACGATCACCCTGCCGTTTTCACTGATGGCCTCGCCGATGGCGTCCAGGGACTCCTGTTTGGCACTGTCGATAAAGCCGCAGGTATTGACCACCACCAGCTCCGCGTCCTGGTAGCTGGGCACGATATCGTAGCCGTCCAGCTTCAGCTGGGTCAGGATGCGTTCGGAATCGACCAGGGCCTTGGGGCAGCCGAGGCTGACAAAACCGACTTTGTTGCTGGACATGACAGAAGCCTGTAGGGGTATTGCAAGGGGGGAGCGATTATACAGGCGTCGGCGCCGGATCGAAACGCCAATGACCCTGTCTGGCTGCTACTACGTGGCGGGGAGTCCAAGTATTCTCCAAAAGTGAAATGTAGCTGGTCCGGCGCTACACTGCGATGTGCCTGATGCGAGTGGCACTTACTTTAGCTCTCTCCGGTGGAAGGTCGGCGTCCTGGGAGGGTGTTTTCGAGACCGTTTGCAGCATGGATGCTGCAACCGAGCCCCCATGGAGGGGTTTACGGCGTGTCTCGAAAACACCCTCCCAGGACGTCGACCGGGCTACGAAGTCTAAAAACCCTAAAGTAAGTGCCATTCGTCCCTGGTGCTACTCTTTGCCCCGGAGATTCCGCCCCATGATCACTGCCACCGAACTTGCCGCCGATCCGGATTGCATCATCGTTGACTGCCGCTTTGTGCTCGGCGAGCCCGCCGCCGGGCATACCGCCTATCTGCGCGGCCATATTCCCGGCGCCCATTACCTGGACCTGGAGCGCGACCTGTCGAGGCCGGCAGGCCTCCACGGCGGGCGTCATCCGCTGCCCGATGCAGGGGTTCTCGCCGCTCGTCTGGCCGCGCTGGGAATAGGTCCCAACACCGAGGTGGTGGCCTATGATGACTCCCGCCTGGCCTATGCCGCCCGTTTCTGGTGGATGCTGCGGGCGCTGGGTTACCGGGCGCCGCGCCTGCTGGAAGGAGGCCTGGCCGCCTGGGTGGCGGCGGGCGGGGAGCTGAGCACGGCGGTGCCGGAACCCCGGCCTTGCGCCGCGCCGCCGGCGGCCAGCTTTCGTGGCAGCTGCGATATCGAGGCGCTGCGCGACTTGCAGGCTCGCGGTGCGACGCTGCTGGACTCGCGGGAACCGCGCCGTTATGCCGGGCTGGAAGAGCCGATCGATCCGGTGGCAGGGCATATCCCGGGTGCGTTGAACCGCTGCTGGCAGGAGGTGACCGACGCCCAGGGTCGGTTGCGCCCCGAGCCGGAGTTGCGGGCGCATTTTGGTGAGCTGATGGAGGCGCAACCGCTGGTGGTCTACTGTGGCTCGGGGGTCACGGCCTGCGTCAATCTCTATGCGCTGGCCCGGCTCGGCCGCGATGACGCATTGCTGTATCCCGGCAGCTGGTCGGATTGGTGCAGCTATTTGTGACTGGCATCCGGCAGCGGTTCTGGGCTGCCTGGTACTCCTTGCGCATGCGTCCAGTCCCACCTGGTGAATCAGGAACTGTGATCCCAAAATACAAGGTATATTGGCCCTCCCATGGCGCCCGGCTCAGAAATCGGCCGGGCATTCCCCGCGCAACAATTCCCCGGTTACCGGGTGCTGCAGCTCCAGGCTGGTGGCGTGCAGTAGCAGGCGCGGGGCCATGGCCAGCGCCGCTTCGTGGGCGTACATGTCACAGCCCAGTATCGGGTGGCCCAGTTCGCGCATGTGAATGCGCAGCTGATGGGAGCGGCCGGTCACCGGCGCCAGCAGCAGGCGGCTGCGGTCGCTGCCGCGCTCCATCACCTCGAAGCGGGTGAGTGCCTCACGGCCGCTCTGGTGGCAGATCTTCTGCAGCGGGCGCCGCTCCCAGTCGCAGGCGATGGGCAGGTTGACCTCTCCGCGCCCAACCGCGACCCGGCCGTAGACGACGGCCTCATAGGTCTTGTGCACCCGGCGCTGCTGGAACTGGCGGCTGATGTGGGCGTGGCTGGGTTTGTCCAGCGCAATGACCATGATGCCGGAGGTGTCCAGGTCCAGGCGGTGGACGATGCTGGCGGTGGGGAAGTCCTGCTGCAGGCGGGTTATCAGGCAATCCCGGTTCAGCGGATGCCGGCCGGGAATGCTCAGCAGCAGGTGGGGCTTGCGTACCAGCAGCAGGTGTTCGTCGCGGTACAGGATGGCGATGGGCTCCTGGCTGTGGGGCACCAGGTAGGGTGGTGGTTCCTGCGCGAGATTGTCGTTCATGCGGCCGGCGCGACCGCCTTCCCCAGCGCCTGCTGGTAGGCGGCGATAGTCCGCGCCAGGCCCATGCTGAGGGCATCCACGGTCAGGGCGTGGCCGATGGAAACTTCAAGCAGGCCCGGCACTGTGCAAAACCGCGGCAGATTGTGCAGGTCCAGGTCGTGGCCCGCATTGATCCCCAGGCCGACATCGGCCGCGACCTCGGCGGCTTCGATAAAGCGCCGCAATACCGGTTCGACATCGCGGCCGCTGGCAAAGGCGCGGGCATAGCTCTCGGTATACAGTTCGATGCGATCGGTGCCGGTCTGGGCGGCGAGCCGGATCTGTTCAGGGTCCGGGTCCATGAACAGGCTGGTGCGGATGCCCAGTGTCTGCAGCTCCGCCACCAGCGGTGCCACCTGATCGCCGTCCCGCTTCAGGTCAAAGCCATGGTCCGAAGTCAGCTGGTTGTCACCGTCAGGGACCAGGGTGCACTGGGTCGGCCGGATTTCCTTTACCAGTGCCATAAAGCCCGGGTAATCGCCCACGCCCGCGCGGTCGCTGCGGCGCGGCCCGGTCATCGGGTTGCCCTCCATGTTGAATTCAACGCTCAGCATGGCGGCCAGGTCGAAGCAGTCCTGTACCCGGATATGGCGCTGGTCCGGACGTGGGTGCACGGTGATGCCATCGGCACCGGCATCGATGCATATCCGGGCGTGCCGGGGGATGTCCGGGTTGCTGGTGTCGCGGGAGTTGCGAATCAGCGCGATCTTGTTGAGATTGACGCTGAGGGCGATCATGGCAGCGGCTCGCGCTCGACCGAGAGAATCAGGATGGGTTCGGTCGGAACGTCTTCATGGCCGGCCACGGTATGCACCGGGGCGGAAGAGATGTAGTCCACCACCGACATGCCGTCGATCACTTCGCCAAAGACGGTGTAGCCCTCTTTTCCGGGCGACCAGTCCAGCTGCAAATTGGTACGCTGGTTAATAAAAAACTGGGCCGCGGCGGAGTCCGGGTCGCTGGTGCGGGCCATGGTGACGGCACCGCGGATGTTGTGCAGACGGTTGCGCGACTCGTTGATAATCGGATCGCCCGCGGGCTTTTCGGTCAGATCGGGCAGGAAGCCGCCTCCCTGGATCATGAAGCCGGATATCACGCGGTGGAAAATAGTGCCGTTGTAGTGCCCGGCGTCGACATAGGCGAGAAAGTTGGCGACCGTCACCGGCGACTTGTCAGGGAACAGGCGCAGGGTTATGTCACCCTCACTGGTCTTGATCACCACCTGTGGTTCGGGCTGGGGGCTCTCATCAGCGCGGGCCGGCAGGCTGGCAATGAACAGCAGCAGTGCCAGGCCGGACAGGATGCGCAACATTGGACTCAACATCAGGTTTATCCTCCGGGAATATTTGGTGGCAGCTCAAGCCCAGCCGGTGTTGCGGCGGCGTTTGGGCCACAGCCGTGGCACCACCAGCGTGATGACCACCCCCAGCAACACGGCCAGAGCGCCATCCATGAAGGCCTTGTTGCGCAGGTTTTCCTGCAGCCGCCTGTTTTCCGCGGCCAGCATGTCGGCCTCGGAACGCAGGTTTTCGGTCTCCTCGATCAGGCGCCGATTGTCGGCATCGAGCTGCAGCGCCTTGCCGGATACCTGCTTCACCTGTGCCAGCTCCTCGGTGACGGCCTGCAGCGAACTGTCGGTTTCGCTGACATCGCTGCTGAGCGTGTCCCGCTCTTGTTGCAGGCTGGCCAGTTGGGCGGCGAGATCGGCGTTTTGTTCCTGCAGGCGCTCGGCACGGACGACGGCGGCTTCCAGCCGGTTGACTGCGGGCAGTTCACTCATCAAGTGCTGCATCCGGACCCAGCCGCTGGTATCGCCTGCGGTAATCTGCGCCCATTCACCGTCGTCAGACAGCTGGCTGACGGTGACTTTGGTACCGGACGGAATACCCCGGTGGACAATGCGGTAGTCGTTGCCGGCACCGCTGCGCACGGGTACGTACTGGGTGTCGCTGATATAGCGGACATCCTGGGCCAGGACCGGGACTGCCAGCAGGGCCAGCAGCAGGGAGATGATCAGGGAGCGTGCCAAAATGGTGTCCTTGGTATTTGTGAGAATGGAGGGAAATAAAACCATGAAAGTTCGAGCTCAGGGCAGTACCGGTTTGTAGGGTTTGACGACCACCCGGCGAAAGACGCCGGCATCGACATAGGGGTCGGAGTCGGCCCAGGCGGTGGCCGCCTCCAGACTGTCGAATTCGGCAATAATCAGGCTGCCGGTGAAGCCTGCTGCGCCCGGTTCGTCTGTGTCCACCGCGGGGTGGGGGCCGGCTACCAGCAGCCGGCCCTGGTCCAGCAGCAGGTGGATGCGCTCCAGATGGGCCGGGCGGGCCCGCTGGCGCAGCGCCAGGCTATTGTCGACATCCTCGCACAAGATCGCGTAATACATGAAAATTCCCTATTTCTGACTGCTGACGGGGCCATCCTTCAGGTGCGGTGCGACCATCCAGGCGGTCAGGGCGGTCAGGACGAGGGTGAAGCCAATGGCGGAATAGAGTTTGTAGCTGACCCAGGTGGCCTCGCTGAAACCGTAAGCCACCACCAGGTTCAGCGCGCCCACCACCAGGAAGTACACCACCCAGAGCAGGTTCAGCCGGGTCCAGATCAAATGGGGCAGCTGGATCTGGCCGCCCATGGTACGTTCCATCAGGTTGCGCCGGCCGATGAACTGGGAGCCGCCAAAGGCCGCCGCCAGTACCCAGTTGAACACGGTGGGTTTCCACATGATGAACATCTCATTGCGCAACAGCAGCGTGGCGGCGCCAAAACCGCAGACCGCCAGACTCACCCAGAGCAGACGTTTCTCCAGTTTGCGTGTCAGCAGCAGGGTCAGCAGTACCTGCAGCAGCGTGGCGATTATCAGCACGGCGGTGGCAGAAAAAATTCCATCTATGCTATGGCTCCAGCTGCCCAGGCTGACGGTTTGCCCGTCCATCTGGTAGACAATGAAGAACAGTGCAATGGGGATGAACTCGGCGAGTTGTCTCATGGAAAACAGTCTGGCTCCAGCGTGATACCATGTCCCCCGCGGCCCCGTGAATGCGTGACCGCGGCAGACATTGATTTAATTGTTCAGAGTGTAGAGTTTGTGCTGATCGACTTCCACACCCATACCACCGCTTCCGACGGGGCCCTGTCTCCGGAGCAGCTGGTGGACCGTGCGCTGCAGCGTGACCTGCGCCTGTTCGCCATTACCGATCACGACACCATGGCGGGGTATCAGGCAGCGGCCGAGTATTATACCCGGATTGGCGGCGAAATGACCCTGTTGGCGGGCATTGAGTTTTCCTGCCGCTGGTCGGGGCTGACGGTGCATGTGGTGGGGCTGGGGGTGAACTGCAACCATCCGGCGCTGCAAGATGGTATTGACCGGCTGACCCGGGCGCGGCTGGATCGCGCCACCGTGATCGCCGAGCGCTTGTCCCAGCGCGGCTTTTGCGGGGCATTACAGGGCGCGCTGGAGGCCGCGGGCAGCAGCCAGCCGGGGCGTCCGCACTTCGCCGCCTGGATGGTCGAGCAGGGGCATGTGAAAGACATGCCGCAGGCCTTCGACCGCTATCTGGGGCAGGGCAAGGTGGGGGACGTGAAGGCCTTCTGGCCGGAGCTGGCCGAGGTGGTGGCCTGGATTGTGGCTGCCGGCGGCGTCGCGGTGCTGGCCCATCCGCTCAAGTATCGCCTGACCCGCAGCAAGCTGCGGCGCCTAGTGGCGGACTTCCAGGACGCCGGGGGCACTGCAATCGAGATTTTAAGCGGCTACCAGACCCCGGACCAGAGCCGTCAGCTGCGGACGCTGGCGCAGGAATGCGGGCTGGAGGTGTCCGCCGGCAGCGATTTTCACCGCGACAGCAGCTGGGGCCCCGATCTCGGTGTGGAATTGCGTCACCTCGGCGAGCTGTGCGGTGTATGGGAACGCTGGTCCGGGCCGCCATCATGCCTGCCAGGGGGGCAGCCGTGAGCCAGTTTTTCCAGATCCATCCCGACAATCCGCAGGCCCGCCTGGTGCGGCAGGCGACCGATATCATCCGCGCCGGCGGGGTGGTGGTCTACCCCACCGACTCGGCCTATGCGCTGGGCTGCCAGATCGGCGACAAGGCGGCACTGGACCGCATCCGCCGGATCCGGCGCCTGGATGACCGCCACAATTTCACCCTGGTCTGTCGCGACCTGTCAGAGATCGCCACCTACGCCAAGGTGGACAACACCGTCTACCGGCTGCTCAAGCACAGTACCCCCGGCCCCTATACCTTCATTCTGCGCGCCACCTCTGAAGTGCCGCGCCGGCTGATGCACCCGAAACGCAAGACTGTCGGCCTGCGGGTACCGGCCAACCCGATTGCAGCGGCGCTGCTGGCCGATCTGGGCGAGCCGCTGATGAGCGTGACCCTGATCCTGCCGGGCGACGAATTGCCGCTGGTCGACCCCTACGATATCCGCACCCTGCTGGAACACGAGGTGGATCTGATCATCGACGGCGGCTTCTGCGGTCTGGAGCCCACCACTGTGGTCGATCTGGCCGACGATCTGCCACTGGTGATACGGGTGGGCAAGGGTGATGTGACGCCTTTTGAATCCTGATCGGTTATACTGCGCGCATCATGAGCACAGATAATCCCGTGAACGAAACCCCTCCGGTTGACGGCGCCAACGCCGCCGGCCCGCCCCGGCCATACCGCACCCCCAGCAAGGGGAAATGCCGTTTGCGGTGGTGCTGGGCAAGGCAATGACCGAACTGCCCCGGGATCTCTACATCCCGCCCCAGGCGCTGGAGGTGTTCCTGGAGGCCTTCGAGGGGCCGCTGGACCTGCTGCTGTACCTGATCCGGCGCCAGAACCTGGACATCCTTGAAATCGATGTCTCGGAGATCACGGCCCAATACATGCGCTATGTGGAGCTGATGGATGCGATTCAGTTCGAGCTGGCCGCGGAATACCTGCTGATGGCGGCGGTGCTGGCGGAAATCAAGTCGCGCATGCTGCTGCCGCGCGCGGCGGACCTGGAAGAGGACGAGGAGGATCCCCGCGCCCAGCTGATCCGCCGGCTGCAGGAATACGAGCGCTTCAAGAAGGCGGCGGAGGATATCGAGGAATTGCCGCGGCTGGAGCGGGATACCTGGCAGGGCAGTGCCGAGCCGCCGGACCTGAACCGTTCCCGGGCGGACCCGGAGGTCGACATGCGCGAGCTGCTGGTGGCGCTGAGCGAAGTACTGCGGCGGGCGGACATGTTCGAAAGCCACCACATCCAGCGCGAGGCCCTGTCCACCCGGGAGCGGATGTCGGAAGTCCTGGAAAAGCTGTCCGGGCGCCAGTTCGTACCTTTTGTTGCCCTGTTCTCTGCCCGCGAGGGGCGGCTGGGAGTCGTGGTGACCTTTCTGGCAGTGATGGAGCTGATCAAGGAGGCGTTGGTGGAAATCGTGCAGACCGAGGATTTTGGCCCCATCCACGTCAAGGCAAGGTCGGAATAAGATGGCGGAATCCAATACCACACTGGTTCAGATCCTCGAAGGAGCATTGCTGGCCGCGGGGCGCCCCCTGACCGCTGCACAACTGGGGGAGCTGTTCGAAGAGCCGGAGCGACCCACAGTGGCCGAGATCCGCGAGGCGCTGGCAGTCGCGGCACAGCGCTGCGAAGACCGCGGCTTCGAGCTGCAGGAGGTAGCCAGCGGTTATCGCTACCAGGTACGTCAGTCGCTGAGTCCGTGGGTGGCACGGTTGTGGCAGGAGCGGCCCCAGAAGTACTCCCGTGCGCTGCTGGAGACGCTGGCCCTGATCGCCTACCGCCAGCCGATCACCCGGGGCGAGATCGAGGAGATCCGCGGCGTGGCGGTCAGTTCGAATATCATCAAGACCCTGCATGAACGCGAATGGATCCGGGCGGTGGGGCATCGCGACGTCCCCGGCCGGCCGTCCATGTACGCCACCACCCGCCAGTTTCTGGATTATTTCAACCTCAAGAACCTGGACCAGCTGCCTGCACTGGCCGAGATCCGCGACCTGGAAACCCTGAATGCCGAGCTGGGATTCAACGACCCGCTGGAGACAGCGGTGAGTGGGGCGGACAGTGACGCCGCTGTGCCGACCCTGACTCTGGTGGCAAACCGCGACCCGGCTGATGAGCCGCAAACAACTGCAGATTCCGCCGAACCCGGCGAAGCTGGCAGCGCGGAACAGGAAGAGGCAAACATGGAGCGGACCGCGGAGCCTGCCGCAGCGGCCGATAACGATCAGTCCACCGACCCCGGTACCCGACATTGAGCAAGCGCAAGCTGAACGCACCCAGGGCGGCGGCCGCGGTGGAAGCACCGGCCTCCGCCAGCAGCAATGGGGAGAAACTGCAAAAGGTGCTCGCCCGCACTGGTCTGGGCTCCCGGCGCGAGATGGAGCGCTGGATCGAGCAGGGACGTATCGCGGTGGACGGCAAGCCCGCAGTGCTCGGCGACCGGGTAGGTGACCGTGCCCGCCTCAGTATCGATGGCAAGCCCATCGAGCGGCCGCCGGCGGCCGAGACCCGCTGCATTTTGTACCACAAGCCCACCGGCGAAGTCTGCAGCCGCAAGGACCCCCAGGGCCGGCGCACAGTGTTCGAGCGGCTGCCCAAGTTGAAATCGGGCCGCTGGATATCAATCGGCCGGCTGGATTTCAACACCTCCGGCCTGCTGTTGTTCACGACCGATGGTGAGCTGGCCAACGCATTGATGCACCCCTCCGCCAATATCGAGCGCGAGTACATGGTGCGGGTAATGGGCGCGGTGGAAGAACCGATGCTGCAGCAAATGCGCGACGGCGTCATGCTGGAAGACGGCCCCGCCCGCTTTAGCGACATCCAGGACGGTGGTGGCGATGGCATCAACCACTGGTACTACGTGGTGCTGATGGAGGGCCGCAACCGCGAAGTGCGCCGTTTGTGGGAGTCCCAGGGTCTGACAGTCTCCCGTCTGAAGCGGGTGCGCTACGGTGATGTATTCATTCCCTCCAAGGTCAAGCAGGGGCAGTGGGCGGAGCTGGATGCAAAGGAAGTCAAGGGTCTGTACCGGCTGGCCGGCCTGCCCCAGAAGCAGCTCAAGCGCAGCAGCGTCAAGGAAAAGGAAGTCATGGAACGCCAGTTCGGCAAGCGCAAGTCGCCGGTACCCGCGAGCCGGGGGCGGCCGCCGTCCCGCAAACCCCACAAATCCCACAAATAGAGGCGGCCCCCTCCACGCTGCATTCACCAGGGTGCCGGGCTGAATGATAATTACTGCGATTCAACCCAGGATTCTTCGCCAGACCGGGGCGAGCGGGGCCTGAAACCGGCCTCGCCGGGCTGTAGCCCTTCTGCATAAATTCCTAAAGTCCCTCTCGTGCCCGCCGATATTCGTTTTGATACGGGATGCCCGACCCTTCGCTTTGCCACCAGCAAGCGGAATCCCCGGTCTGTAACGCAAAGGAGCCGCATGTCCACTATAGCGATGTCAAGGAAGTTCTCGCCCGAACTGATCGCCAATGCGCCCAATGCGATGCTTGTGGTCGATTCCACCGGGGCCATTGTCGCCGTCAACAGTGCGGCGGAGCATATCTTTGGCTACGATCCGGGGCAATTGTCTGGAGAAGCTGTGGAGGTGCTGCTGCCGGCCCGTTTCCGGGCGGCCCACAGCCTGATGCGCCGTGGCCACATGAGCAACCCCGAGACCCGCATGATGGGCAGCGGCCGGGAGCTGAAGGGCCTGCGCAAGGACGGCAGTGAGTTCGATGTCGAGGTGGGGCTGAATGCTGTCTCGACCCCGGAGGGTATCGCGATCCTGGTGGCCGTGACGGACATCAGCAGCCGCAAAAGCGCCGAACATTGTGAGAACGCGAGCAAGGAATTGTTCAACGCTATTTTCCGCAGTTCGCCCTTCAGTATAATCACGACAGACACGGCGGGCGAAATCATTGCCGTGAACCCTGCTGCGGAGCGGCTGTTGTGGTATGGCGAGGGCGAATTGCTGGGCAAGCAGTTCACCGAGGCGCTGCACGACCCCCAGTTGCTCAAGCAACGTGCGTGGCAGTTGAGCGAAGAGTTCGGCGAGCGTATCGGGCCGGGTTTCGACGCCATTTCCCGCAATGCGCGGCTGGGTATCTCCGAGGAGATCGACTGGCATTATCTGCGCAAGGACGGAACGCCGTTGCCGGTGATGCTGACTATCACCGCATTGAGGGACCTGGACAACCGGATTGTTGGTTTTCTGGGCATGGCCTATGACCTCAGCGAACGGCGGCGTGCCCAACAGTACATAAACCACATTGCGCTGCACGATGAGCTGACCGGGCTGCCCAACCGGACCATGCTGCACAACCAGCTCGACCGCGAGATTCAGCGTTGCCGCGGCACCGAAACCAGACTGGCGGTGATGCTGGTGGATCTCGACAACTTCAAGCGGCTCAACGACTCTCTCGGCCACAACATCGGCGACCAGGTCCTGCTCCATGTGGCCAGCGAGATCAAGAAGTCGGTGGACGAGGATGTGCTGGTCGCCAGGATGGGCGGCGATGAGTTCGCGGTCCTGTTGCCGCAGGAAGCGGGCCACGAGGATCTGGACCGGATCGCGGAAACGATTATCCAGAATGTCAGCAATCCCATTACCATGGCCCATCACAGATTGAAGATCACACCGAGCATCGGTATCTGCCTGTGTCCCGATCACGGCGAGGATGTCGACACTCTGGTGATGCGGGCAGAGACAGCGATGTATGCCGCCAAGGGGCGTGGGCGCTGCAATTATCAGGTCTTCACCGAGTTCATGGCCGAGCAGTTGAATGAGCGGCTGGAACTGGAGCACGCATTGCAGCGGGCCCTGGAACTCGAGCAGTTCTCGCTGCACTACCAGAGCCAGGTGGATATCAGGACCGGCCAGACAGTCGGCGTTGAAACGTTGTTGCGCTGGCATCTGCCGGGCACCGGCAATATATCCCCGACGCGCTTTATCGATATTGCCGAGGAAAGTGAATTGATTCTACCCATCGGCGAGTGGGTATTGCGCAAGGCCTGCGAGGATGGCGTGCTGCTGCAGCAGCGCTACGGTACGCCCTGTGTGGTTGCGGTCAATCTGTCACCGCGCCAGCTGATGCAGGGCAATCTGGTCACGGTGGTGGCAGAGGCGCTGAATGACAGCGGGCTGTCTCCGGAGCTGCTGGAGCTGGAGATTACCGAGAACATCTTCATGCACCACGCCGAGGAGCTGCAGTTGACCCTGCAGCGGATTCGCGAACTGGGCGTACGCATCGCCATTGACGACTTTGGTACCGGTTATTCCAGTCTCTCCTACATCACCCGTTTCCCGATCGATCGCATCAAGATTGACCTGAGCTTTGTGCAAAACATGCTGACTGATCCGAATTGCCGTGCAGTGACCAACGCGGTGATCGCCATGGCCCACGGCCTGGGAGTGGATGTGGTCGCCGAGGGGGTCGAGACCCGGGAACAGTTTGAATACCTGGGGCAGCAAAATTGCACCCACGGTCAGGGTTTCCTGTTTGCGCGTCCCCAGCCACTGGAGCAGTTGTTGCTGGACGACCCCACTTTGTCCCAGTTTGATACGGTGCAAATAAGCACGCACTGATATCGGTGGCGTTTACGCCTCCCCAGGCCCGCAGCAAGGGAATTCCCCATTTTCCAACAGGCTTCAATTCTGCGGCCTCACTTCGATTGCCACGTCGTCCGACATAGAGGCCTGAGAAAAAGAAGGGCTGAGTGGCCAACAACCTTTAGTTGATATTAGGATAATAACAAGTGATACTTCGAACTGTCCTAATTTTAAGTTCGATGGAGCGCGTATGTGGATCGACAGACTGATGACGCCCAGAATCGAGCAGGCCCTCGCGAGCAGGCCGGTGGTGATGCTCACCGGGGCCCGTCAAACAGGCAAGAGTTCATTGTTGCGACGGTTACTCCCGCAAGCGGAGTACATCACCCTGGACAGGGTCTCCGTGGCCATGGAGGCGGAAGAAAACCCTGCCCACCTCTTTGATCGCCTGGGCTCCCAAACCATCCTCGACGAAGTGCAATATGCACCGAGCCTGTTCCGGGAACTGAAAATCCTGGTGGACACAGACAGGAACAATTACGGCCGCTGGGTTCTGACCGGCAGCCAACGTTTCGTGTTGATGAAACACATTCGGGAGAGCCTTGCAGGGCGTATCAGCATCCTTCACCTTGAAACACTGAGCGCAAAGGAACTCAGAGACTCCCCGGCGCCGTTTGAAAAAAAGCCCACGACCCTGTTGTGGAAGGGTGGCTACCCCGAACTCTGGGCAAACCCCGCCATCGATCCGGCAATGTATTTTGAAGATTATATACAAACCTATCTCGAACGGGACCTGAACGAAATAATCAAAGCAGCCAATTTGCGGGATTTCCGGCGGTTTATCACTATCTGTGCGACCAGGGTCGGGCAACTGCTGAATTACTCCGACATTGCCAAGGATGTGGCCGTGTCCGCCAATACCATCAAGCAGTGGATCAGTATTCTCGAAGCCAGTGGTATCATCTGCATATTGCCGCCTTATTACGGCAATATTAACAAGCGATTGATAAAGGCTCCCAAGCTCTATTTTTCCGATACAGGTTTGCTCTGCAATCTCCTCAACATCAACGATTATGAGGGCTGGTACGCTCATCCTCAAAAAGGCAGCCTATGGGAAAATTTCGTACTCAATGAGTACATGAAAACCACCGCCAGCGTCCCGGGAAAAAACCTGTTCTTTTACCGCGATAAAAATAACGTGGAGATTGACTTCGTGATCGAAAGAGGCGGTAGCATTACTCTGATTGAAGCAAAAGCGGCAGAACGAATTGATGAGCGCGGCCTGAATTTCAGCAAAGTGCGTACAGTCTTCGAAGGAAAAAAAGTGGACTGTACTGTTGCTTGCCGTATACAGGAGCACCATTTTATACAATTAAAGAGCTACAATCTGGTCAACCCCCTGCTTCACGATCTTGCATAGTCCTGCCGCAGGAGCTTTGTTCTCTTGGTTCCGTCCCTGGCGGGGGCCAGGCAATCGGACACTTGCCTTCTGGCAGGTTTGTTGACCACCACGGTGTGCGTCAGCGTACAGATAATCTGCCTTCACGCAGCTAAACTCAACTTATGGGCGAACCTCGTGAATCATGTGGAGGAGACTGTATGAAACGCTCAGCATCAGCTGTCTGGCGAGGCGGGATCAAGGATGGCAAGGGTAGTATTTCCACCCAGAGTGGCGTCCTGGAGCAGGTGCGGTACGGCTTCAGCTCCCGCTTCGCCGAGGGCCCCGGAACCAACCCTGAAGAGTTGATCGCGGCGGCGCATGCGGGCTGCTTCACGATGGCGGTGTCGGCCCAGCTTGAAGAGGCCGGGATGGTCGCCGACTGCCTCGAAACTACTGCCACCGTTACCCTGGACAAGGTGGAGAATGACTTCAGGATCAGCGCGGTGCATCTCGTATTGTTCGCCCAGGTACCCGGTGCGGAGCGCCAGGCCTTCGAAACCCTTGTCAATCAGGCCAAGGACACTTGCCCTGTATCCCGGGTACTCGATGCCCGGATTACGCTGGAGTGCTCGCTGGAAGCCTGAAGACGGCAGCCCTGTTTGATATCTCCCGGGCCGGCATTTTCCTGCCGGCAAAGTCTGTGGCAAACATTCTGGTACAGACTCCTGATCCCTGCGATCATGGCGTATGAACTCCTTCGATGAACTGCCACTGGATCCGGCCCTGCGCGACGCGGTCGAGCTTGCCGGTTATGTGACGCCCACGCCCATCCAGGCAGGCACCCTGCCCGCAATCCTCGCGGGCCGTGACGTCCTCGCCCAGGCCCCGACAGGCAGTGGCAAGACCGCGGCCTTTGGCCTGGGCCTGCTGCAACGCCTGGATGTGTCCACAAGCCGTACCCAGGCACTGGTACTGTGCCCGACCCGTGAACTGGCGGATCAGGTGGCCAGAGAGCTGCGGCGGCTGGCGGTGGGCATCCCCAATGTGAAACTGACCCTGCTGACGGGCGGTATCTCGCCGGGGCCGCAGTTGGCCTCCCTGGCACATGCGCCGCACATTGTGGTGGGGACTCCGGGCCGGGTGCAGAAAATGCTCCACCAACAGGCCCTGGACCCGGCAGCGATTGCGCTGCTGGTGCTGGACGAGGCGGACCGCATGCTCGATATGGGGTTCGAGGAGGCGATTCGGGAGATAGTCGACCAATTGCCCGCAAAACGGCAGTCCCTGCTGTTTTCTGCCACCTGGCCCGCCTCGATCCGCGCCATCGGCCGCAGCGCGTTGCGCGACCCCCTCGAGGTATCAGTGGCAGCCAGTGGTGAGCAGCCCGTGGTGGAGCAGTGGTTCCATGAGTTGGGGCAACAGGCGGACAAGCCCGCCGCCGTGGCCGGGTTGCTGCTGCAGCACCGGCCCGAGTCCACAGTCGTGTTCTGCAATACCAGACGGGATGTCGATGAGCTGGTAGTGGCGCTGGCGCGATTCGGCGTTGTCAGTGCGGCGCTACACGGGGATCTGGAGCAGCGCGAGCGGGATGAAGTGCTGCTGCGCTTCGCCAATCGCAGCCTCAACGTGCTCGTCGCCAGTGATGTGGCGGCGCGGGGCCTGGATGTGAAAGAGTTGGCCTGCGTGATCAATTACGAGCTGCCCGGGGATCCGGACATCTACCTGCACCGGATCGGTCGTACCGCGCGCGCCGGCAGCGGCGGCCTGGCGCTCAACCTGGTCAGCCCGCGTGAAGCTGCCAGGGTGCTGCAGCTGGAGGATCGCCACGGTCTGCAGCCGCGCTGGGCCGGCGTGAGTCCCGCTGTTGCGGGTGCCAAGCGTATCTCGCCGGCGGGCATGTCCACATTGCGCATTGAGGCGGGCCGCAGCGATAAACTGCGCCCCGGAGATGTGCTGGGGGCACTGACCGGTCCGGCCGGCCTGGAGGCCGCCATGATCGGTAAAATAGACATTTTTCCGAAGCGTGCCTATGTCGCGGTACGCTGCGACCAGGCCCAGAAGGCGCTGGCCGGCTTGCGGGCCGGGGGTATCAAGGGCC
This sequence comes from Kineobactrum salinum, assembly GCF_010669285.1. Lineage (GTDB taxonomy): Bacteria > Pseudomonadota > Gammaproteobacteria > Pseudomonadales > Halieaceae > Kineobactrum > Kineobactrum salinum. The sequence goes on from NZ_CP048711.1 coordinate 3,315,606, forward strand.
GCAAATTCCGTGTCAGCGCAATGTAGCGCGCTGGCGCAGCTACCATCATCAGCAACTGTTGCCGTTCAGGCTGACATCGTTCGGCAACCCGCACAGGCCTCAAGCCTGATCACTCGCTGCCGATATTGACAGGTGGCGGGCTGACAAGAGGGCAGCAGTGGCGACCACCCGCTATCGGGAGCAGCAATGGATGACGCAGTGGACAACCATGCCACCCTGGTGAGGGAGCAACCTGACGGGAGCGACGATCATCAGGAGCTGCTGCCGGGCACTGTGCTCAACGGCCGCTTCATCATAGAACACCTGTTGGGCCGGGGCGGCATGGGCGCGGTATACCGGGCCAGAGATCAGCGCAAGGAAGAGGCGGGGGACCGCCATCCGTGGGTGGCCCTGAAGGTGCTGTCCCGCCGTTTCCGCGACGATGCCCGCATGGCGGTGGCATTGCAACGCGAGGCCCGCAAGGCACAGGAACTGGCTCACCCGAATATCGCTACGGTCTACGACTTCGACCGTGACGGTGATGTGGTCTATCTGACCATGGCAGAGCTGGACGGTCAGCCGCTGGACCAGCTTATCGCTGCCAACCCCTCGGGGCTGTCACGTGCCCAGGCGCTGCCCATTATCAGCGGCCTGTGCCAGGGCCTGGCCTACGCTCACGCCCGCGGCATCATTCATGCGGATTTCAAGCCAGCCAATATCTTCGTCACCCAGTCCGGTGAAGTCCGAATTCTCGATTTTGGCATTGCCCGCGCGGTGCCGGTGATCCACGATGGCTCCATGCCCGACAGCGTGAATCCGGCCGGGGAAACCCACTTTTATGCCGGTGATCTCAGTGCCCTGACCCCATCCTATGCCGCGCTGGAAACGTTTGCCGGCGAGGAGAGTTATCCGGCGGATGACGTCTATGCGCTCGCCATCGTGTGTTACCAGGTGCTGACGGGCAGGCACCCCTTCGACAGCATGCCGGCGCCGGAGGCCGCACGCCGGCGGCTCAGGCCACGTCCGGTGAGAGGGCTGCGGCGCCATGAATGGCGGTCCATCAAGCGGGGTCTCGCCTTTGAGCGCAACGGACGGCCGCGGGATGCTGCAGCCTTCCTGCGCGCCTTCAAGGGCACGTCACGGCTGCAGGTGGCCGCCGGTATTGCTGTCGCGGCAGGTTTGCTGGTGCTGGGCTGGGAGGGGTACAAGGAGTGGGACCATCGCTCCCGCCTCGCTCCGGCTATTGCCTTCGATCAACTGGCCCAGGAAAAGCGGCGCCAGATCGAGCATCTGCTGGACGAAAGTATCGTGTTGCGCTATGAGAATGACCGGACCACAGCGCTCGCCCGGTATCGCGAGGCCTATGCGCTGCATCCCCGCAACCGCTGGGTAACCGACGAGATGGAGGAAGTGCTGCAGGAAATGAGTGCCGCGGTGCTCGACCTGCCCACCGATACAGTGGCAATCCGGGAACTGCTCGCGCAGGTGGAGCAGGTGATGGCTACCGATGCCTTCCTGGCCAGCAGGGAAGAACTGCTGGAACTGAGACAGGCCTTGCGGCGCGCCCTGGACTGACGCCGGCCACAGGCTTGTTGTTGTCATCGTCCGGGTCTATAGTCGGGCCATATTTTTTTGCTGGCATCGCTATGGCTGAAAGAAAACTTGAGCAACGCTCCTTCCTGCTCTGCCTGGTTGCGGTCACTGGTCTGTTCCTGCTGTTGCTGAAACCCTTCTTCGCGCCGGTGCTGTGGGCCTGTGTCATTGCGGTGCTGTTCCACCCCATGCAGCTGCGGCTGCAGCGCGCCTGGGGTGACCGTCCCAACCTGATAGCGCTGACGACCCTGCTCGCCTGCGTGGTGCTGCTGGTGATTCCCGTATTGGGGGTACTGGCTTCGTTCCTGCAGCAGGGGCTTGCGCTGTACCAGCAGATAGATGAGGGCGACATCCAGCCAGGCCAGTATGTCGACCAGATTCGCAGTGCGTTTCCCGCCCTCCAGGCATTGCTGGATCGTTTCGGTATCGACATGGAAAAGCTGCGCTCCGCTGCGACTGGCGCGGTCGTGGCCAGCAGCCGTTTCCTGGCCCAGAATGCGCTGGCGGTGGGGCAGAGTACCTTTGGCTTCTTTCTCAAGCTCGCGTTGATGTTGTACGTAGCCTATTTTCTGTTGCGCGACGGCAGCCGCCTGACCACGGCGCTGGTGGATGCCCTGCCGCTGGGAGATGAGCGCGAACGCCTGCTGTTCCGCAAGTTTGCCGAAGTCACCCGCGCCACCGTCAAGGGCAATCTGCTGGTGGCGATGGTTCAGGGCGCCCTGGGGGGCCTGATCTTCTGGATTCTGGGGTTGCCGGCACCGTTGTTATGGGGTGTGGTGATGGCCATCCTGTCCCTGATTCCAGCCGTTGGTGCGGGCCTGGTCTGGCTGCCCGCAGCGATTTACCTGTACGCCGTGGGGGAGTGGACTTCGGCCACGGTGATGCTGGCTTACGGCATCACCGTCATCGGTTTGGCGGACAACGTGCTGCGGCCGATCCTGGTGGGCCGCGACACCAAGCTGCCCGACTGGATGGTACTGCTGTCCACGCTGGGCGGCCTGGCCATGTTCGGCATCAATGGCTTTGTTGTCGGCCCGTTGATTGCGGTGTTGTTCATTGCCTTCTGGCAGATATTCAGCCGCGAATTCAACGAGCCGACTTCGGTTTCCGACCAGCAGCAGCTCGCCTCGCCCGAGACAGCGGAATAGGATAGAACCTTCCCCTCGCTCGGTCACGCGGCTAGTATTCACTGCCCGCGTGGCCTTTTTTCTTTCGCTACAGGGACCGCACCAGATGGCCGCCATCAACCGGCAGTGCCACACCGTTGATGAAGGAGCCCGCATCACTGGCCAGCAACAGTAGCGGCAGGCTCAGTTCATCCATCTGGCCGAGGCGGCGAGGCGGTATTTTGTGGAGGTATTCGCGGCCTTTCTCCGAGCGGAAAAAATCACTGTTGATTTCGGTTTCGAAGTAGCCCGGGCACAGCGCATTGACCCGGATGCCGTGACGCCAGAGCTCCAGCGCCGAGTTCCTGGTCAACTGCACCACGCCAGCCTTGGCGGTGGCGTAGAGGCTGTTGTTGACGCCGGGGTGCAGGCCCAGGATGGAGGCAATATTGACAATGCTGCCGCCGACCCCGGCCCGCAGCATGCGTTCGGTAGCCTGGCGCGATACCCGCCATACCGCCTTCAGGTTGGTATCGACGATGAAGTCCCACTGTTCTTCGGTACTGTCCGCGAACCGGGCGGGATCGGCCACGCCGGCGTTGTTGATCACTACCGTGATCGTCCCATGCGCCTGCTCCACCCGGTCGAATGCCGCGGCAATCGAGGCCGCGTCATTCACATCCATGGCGACGGCCATTGCCTGGCCACCCTCTTGCCGGATGGCCTCCACCAGGGAATCCAGCCGCTCCAACCGTCTTGCCGCCGCGACGACGGTGGCACCAGCCCGTGCCAGTACTTTTGCGAAATGGGCGCCAAGCCCGCTGGAGGCACCGGTAACCAGGCTTATCCGGCCCGACAGGTCCAGCGCATCCTTCATGGTGTCATGCATGGTCGAGAAACTCACAGCGCCGATTTCCGGCAACGGCGAGGGATTATGAAAGAAGAGGCGGCATGAGTCCAATGCCGGGAGCGGCCGCCTCGCTGTGTAAAAATACCGCGGAACGGGTTTCCCGCTTGCAGTTTCGGGTCTGGATGGGCAAGCTTGGCGCTGGCGTAAATAGCGCCGTATATTCATTGCTTTGAGACCAGCATCAATCATGCCCTCTGCCAGCCTCATCATGCAACCCGTGCGCCGTGTGCCCTTTCACGCGGTGCGGCTGCGTGTATGGCCATGGTTGCGGCGGGTGGAGCGAGCTGAGTAATTGAAGCGAGTTTTACCAAGGCCGCAGCGCTTTTGCCCTGCGGCCTTTTTGTTTGTGACCACAGGTGACTGAGGCACTGCGACCCTCACTGACTAGGGCCATGTTAATAGTGTGAACAGGCCCTAAGGAGAAGGATGCTCATGCACATCCCCCTGGCCTATCTGGCGGTTGTCCTGATCTGGTCGACCACCCCGCTCGCCATCGTCTGGAGCGGCGAAACCATACACCCGGTGCTGGCCGCCTGGGTGCGCATGGCGCTGGCCGCATTGCTGGGCTGGTTGCTGCTGCGGGTGCTGCGAGTGCCGCTGCTGTGGCGCGGAACAGCCCTGCGCGGCTATTGCTACGCGCTGATCGGGGTCTATGGCGCCCTCTGCCTGAGTTACATCGCCGCCAGGCAGGTGCCGTCGGGGCTGATCTCCGTGCTGTTCGGGCTGTCGCCCATCCTGTCGGCACTGTTTGCCCAATGGCTCGCTGATGAACCGCCCATGCCGCTCTATCGCTGGTTTGCCTGTGCGCTCGCGCTGGCCGGCCTGGCCAGCATTTTCGTCGGCGACGTGGCCATCAGGGCGGATATGCTGGCCGGGGTGTCGATGCTGCTGGTCGCCGTCATGCTGCACAGCTACAGTGCGGTGATGGTGAAGAAGACGGCCTCGCCAGCCCACCCGCTGGCCCAAACGGTGGGCACGCTGATCCTGAGCCAGCCCTTCTTTGCGGTGACCTGGCTGCTAATGGATGGCAGTCTGCCCCAGTTGCACTGGGATTCGGCCTCCCCCTGGGCCGTGCTCTACCTGGCCCTGTTCGGCTCACTGCTGGGCTTCGTCAGTTACTATCATGTGTTGCATCACCTCAACGTCAGCACGGTGGCACTGGTCACGCTGATTACGCCCGTGTTCGCCCTGCTGCTCGGATACGGGCTGAATGACGAGACAATCTCACCGGCGTTGATCCTTGGCAGTGCGCTGATCCTTACAGGGCTGGGGATATTCTTTTTTGGCCCCAGACTGGCTGCGCGATGGAGAGCCCGCGCGGTCGAAAAGCGTGGGATTACATGACATGAAACGCGCTGCGTTGCTGCCACCCGAAGACTCATCATGCTGGCCGGGTGTGACACGAGCTGCTACTATCTGGCGCTTTGTTTTTTGTGGGGATTGTTGAAGCAACGCAACGCCTCTGGATCTTGCGGGAGTAAACCGTGATTATCGATTTGGCAGATGAAGCGGCCGCGCCGGGGGATCAGGTCGCAAATGTCTGTGTGGTGGGCGCCGGTCCCGCTGGTATCAGTTTGGCGCTGGAGCTGGCGCGCGCCCGTCCCGACTGGCATATCCTGCTGGTGGAGGCGGGCGGTCCGGACAATGCCAGCGATCGTGAGAAGGACATCTACCGGGTGACCCCGGTGGGAAAGAGCTATTCAGTGCTGGAGATTTCGCGGCGCCGCAAGCTGGGCGGGACCTCGGCTCACTGGGGCGGCTGGAGCAAGCCGCTGGACGCCACCGACTTCGAAAGCAACCCTGGCTGGGATGTGCCGGCCTGGCCGTTCGGCCCGGAAGAACTGGCGCCCTGGGTGCCGCGGGCGCTGGCCTGGACTGATATCGAAGGGGATTTCTTCAGCGTTGATCCGCTGCGCCAGCGGCACGAAGAGAAACTGCTGTCACTGGGCGCGCAGTCACGGCTGGGTGAGCATCTGTTCCGGTTCAGTCCGCCGACCCGGTTCGGTGACCGCTATCGTGATGACCTCGCCGCCCAGGAGAATCTGAGCTGCCTGTTGCACGCCAATCTCTACCAGTTGTCGCGCAAGGGCGACCGGATTACCGGCGCCCGGGTTCGTTCGCTGGATGGCGCTTCCGTTCACATTACCGCCGACCGCTTTGTGCTGGCCCTGGGCGGCATGGAGACGACCCGCTATTTACTCAACCTGCGCGGGGACGAAGCCGCTGACGGGGACGGTATCCATTCCCCGCACCTGGGACGCTACTTCGCCGACCACTACGGCTTGCGGCCGGGCGTAGTGCTGGCCCGGGAAGGTCTCCGGTACCACCGTTTTGGCGATGACTCCGGCCCTGTGATGCCGGTGTTGACGTTCTCGGCAAGCGATATTCGCCAACACGGCCACCACAACTGCTGCATGATGCTGCATGCCCGCAGCGAGGACGATTCACTGCTGGCGTCCTACGGCGGGTCCGCGGCGCTGGGCTTTGCCGGGGGCGGGGACTACTGGCACTACCGGGTGCAGATGATCATTGAACCGCGCCCCAATCCGGCCAGTACCCTGACCCTGACCGAGGAGCGCTGTGAACTGGGGCTGCGCCGGATGCAACTGGCGTGGCAGCCCCATCCCGCGGATTTTGACTCGGCCTACGCACTGTTCAGCACTCTGGGAGAGGAACTCGGTCGCACGGGCCTGGGGCGCTCCCGGCTGGCCAAACCGGATTCGGCGGAGGTGCGCCAGAATGTCTCCGGCGCCTGCCATCACCTGGGTACTACCCGTATGGCCGCCCGCAGCGAAGATGGCGTGGTCGACCCCGACCTGAAGGTCTACGGTACTGCCAATCTGTATGTGGCCAGCTCCTCTGTCTTTCCACGCTACGGCTACGCCAACCCGACCCTGACCATCATCGCGCTGGCGGCGCGGCTGGCACGGCACCTGGCGGGTAATGGGGCGGGAGCAGCAACATGATTACACGGCGCGATTTCGTGGTCGCCGGCTTGGCGGCGGGCGGTACTGCAGCGGTGATACAACTGCTGTATCTGCCGGGAGATGCCGATGGTTCGTCGGCCACATCATCACTGGCGGAGCAACAGCTGAATATCGTCTCGGGTCTGGGGGTGCGCATGGACGAGCTGCTGCAGTCCCTGGAAGGCGCCGATAGACTTGGCGAGTCCTGGATAGGTTCGCTGGCGGCTGCCCCATCATTGCGGGAGCTCGGTACCATCGTCGACGGACGAATCGATCTGCAGGCGCCGGATCTGGGTGCTGCAACCGCGCAGCGCGTGCGACAGGACTTCGTCGATAATCAGCTGTGCGAACTGGACGGCTGGCAGCTCAGCCTGCTCGAATGCCAGCTGGCGGGATTGCGCCACCTGGCCATTGCAGCGGATCCCGCCAACCTGCCGCTGATGCGCGCCCGTGAGCAAGCAGCCCTGCAGGAGAGCCTTACCGAAGGTGAGATTGCACCGCTGGCCAACTGGGGCCCGCGCAAGACCGTGCAGGGGCAGAAATTCAATGAGCAGGCGGACGGCCACAGCGGCCTCTGGTTCCAGTTTGACAACGCCCCCAATCGCGCCCGGATCATGATCGATGGCGAACTGGCGCGCACCCGTGTGTCCTCCAAGGTGGTGACCTCGGGGCTGTTTGGCGAGATGCAGGATCGCATCCTGGCCACGCCGGGCGAATACGAGATTGCGCTGGTGGACCCGATCAAGAAGATCAAGCAGCCGGTTGGGATGCTGGTGGTGGAGCCCGATCCGGCACTGGCCACGGACGGGCAGGCGTCGGGTACCGGGTTCTGCGAAATCAGCAAATGGGGGCCCCGGCAGACCACAGTCGGTGTGGCGCCCAACGTCCAGCCGGACGGCTCCATGGGCTTGTGGGTACACACTGATTGCCTGCCGGAAGGGACCGAACTGCTGTTTGTCGACGACGTTCTGGGCTTTACGCGGACCTCTTTCGGCCTGACGGCCAGAATACCCCTGGCGCTGCTGGAGAGTCCGGGGGATAAACCTGTCTACCTCCACAATCCGCGTACCGGCAACCGGCAACTGATCGGCAAATTCCGGGTGCAGGAGTAGGGCGGGGGTTAGTGGGCCCTGCGCAAAATTCGGTTCCTGATCTTTTCGCTACAGGGCCCAGAGTTCTCCCGGCCTCCACCGACATCACTGTTTCTGCTGTTCCTCATTACTGTTGGAGGCCGCTTCGGTATAGGGTTCGAAGGGGCCCAGCGGGCATGAACCCAGCCGCATTCCCAGCGATGTGTCGACCACTGAAATGATATCCAGGTCACAGTAGGAGTTGAGGGAGGTCTCATGCAGGAAGCTGTTGTGCTTCAAGCCTGAGCATCGGTAGGGCAGGTGGTTGATATACTTCTCGTCGCCGTGCATGTGAAAGATCAGGGTCTGGTTGTCTACTGTCTCAATCCGGTCAATCCGGGATATCGACAGGCAGCGGCGATCCCGGGGTTTTTCGCTGTCGGCTGCTGCTTGCGCTGTCGCAGTCTGCACAGCAACTGTGAGGGCGGCGGTCAATCCGCCCGCGATGATCGTACCAGCTATTGAATTGCGCATATCCATTTTCCCTGGCAGTTGTTGACGTGGTTTCCTGTACAGCTTTGGCTCGTCGGGAGCCGGGAAGTTCCCGGGTCTTTCCGGTTGCTGCTCGCGCACGGAGTACCGGATTCTCTGCCTGGTTTGCGAGCAGACCGCGGCGACACTTCGTTCGGCGGCTTCCACCGGTACCGCGGCGCTGGGTCTGTGTTATGCCCTATACTGGCAGCAATAATCCTATGCCCTGGAGTTGTCCTTGCAAGTAACTGCTTCATTCCCCTGGTGCCGCGGCGGGTGTCTGGGGTGAAACTGTTCAGTCTGGCTGCCGTAGTTGCCCTGGGCTATGTCGGGGTGACTCTGATGTACGCTCTGCTCCAGCGGTCGCTGGTGTACTACCCGCAAGCACAGGCAGAAGATGCTGCGGTGGCGGCGGTCAGGCGCGCGGGCGGCGAGCCCTGGCTGGATGAAGAGGGCCGCTGGCTGGGTTGGTGGCAGGGCGATGCCGGGGCCCGGCACCGCGTTCTGGTCCTGCATGGCAATGCCGGACACGCGCTGTCCCGACGCTACTGGGTCGATCTGTTCCAAAGCTTTCACGCCTCGGGTCCGTGGCGAGTGCATGTGCTGGAATACCCCGGCTACGGGCCCCGCCCGGGCGTGCCTACTGAAGCCAGCTTACGCGACGCGGCCCTGCAGGCGCTGGACCACTTACAGGCGGAGGATAGCGCGCCGGTCCTGTTGTTGGGGGAATCACTGGGCAGCGGGGTTGCCGCCCATCTGGTGGCGCAGCGCCGTGACGCAGTAGCGGGTCTACTGTTGGTCACCCCGTTCTCATCGCTGGTCGCAGCTGCTCGCCATCATTTGCCACTGCTCCCCGTATCCCTGCTGATGCTTGATCGCTTCGACACCCGCGGGTTGCTGGCCGATTACGAGGGTCCGCTGGTGGTTGTGACCGGCAGTGAAGACCGGGTGGTACCGGAAAAGCTGGCATTGCCGCTGGTGCAGGACCACCGGGGACCGCTGCTGCACTGGAGCCAGCCGGGCGCCGATCACAACGCGATAGACCTCAATCCGCGCGCTGGTGGCTGGCAGGATATCGACCAGTTTTTACGCAGACACATTTCTGATTGATGCCCGGCCGCTGACCCGGGCACGTTCTCACGGGCACCTTCCCCGGCTTGTCCCTGGCCCGCTGCGGCTCTACTATCAATGCAATGGCAGCACAGGACCCAGCGACTACGCGCAAAATCATCCATATCGATATGGATGCTTTTTTCGCCAGCGTCGAACAGCGCGACCACCCGGAACTGCGGGGCCGGCCGGTGGCAGTGGGTGGCTCCGCCCAACGTGGGGTTGTCGCCGCGGCCAGTTACGAGGCGCGGGTGTTCGGCGTGCGTTCGGCGATGGCTTCGGTGACCGCAAAAAGACGCTGCCCGCAACTGATATTCGTGCCGCCACGGTTCGATGTCTACCGCGAAGTGTCGCAGCAGATCCGGCTGATATTTGCCCGCTACAGCGACCTGGTGGAACCTCTGTCGCTGGATGAGGCCTACCTGGACGTCACCCGGGACAAGCTGGGCATTGGCAGTGCCACCCGGATTGCGCAGCTGATCCGCAGCGAGATCCGGGAGCAAACCGGGCTGACCGCCAGTGCCGGGGTGAGCTACAACAAGTTTCTCGCCAAGGTGGCCTCGGACCAGAACAAGCCCGACGGGATTTTCGTGGTACTGCCGCAGCACGGGGCCGGGTTTGTCGCCACTTTAGCGGCGCGTCGCTTCTATGGCGTGGGTCCCAAGACCGCGCAACGCATGGCCCGTCTGGGAATTCATGTGGGCGCGGATCTGCGGGCCCGGGATCGCGAATTCCTGCAGGTACATTTTGGCAAGTCCGCCGATTACCTGTATCAGGCCTGCCGCGGCGAGGATCACCGTCCGGTGCGGCCAGATCGGTTGCGCAAATCCATCGGCGGCGAACGCACCTACGGCGAAGACCTGTGCGAGCCCGCTGCGCTGGACGCTGCCCTGGTGCAGATCATCGACCTGGTGTGGGACCGGGTTTCGAGCCGGCAGGCCTTGGGGCGCACCGTCACGCTGAAAGTGAAGTATGCGGATTTTCAGCAGATCACCCGGGCCCGCTCGGTTCCGGATCCAGTACGCGGCAAGACTGAATTTTCGGCTCTCGCGCGCGAGCTGATGCAATCGATACTGCCGCTGGAGCAGGGGGTGCGCTTGCTGGGCCTCACGCTGTCGGGCTTGTGCGAAGGGCCGGGGGCCGCGCCAGAGTCCGTTGTGGCAGAACCGATGCCGGTGCAACAGGTACTGCAATTCCAGGCTGACACCGAGACCTGCGCGAGATAAAGCGTCCTCTTGCTGCGGGCTAGTACAGCCCACAGTGGTCCAGCGTACAGAGCAGCCGGGCGCGCTGGCGTATCCTGCCGGCGTAGCCACAGGGAGTATGCCGACATGAACAAATCAATGCTGAGCGGAATTGTGCTGGGGGTGGCGATCGCTGCCGCTGGCGGCGTCGTGGCGAGCTATAACTGGCTCGATGTCAGCGGCGATCATGCGCAAGTCCTCGAGGTGAGCGAAGTGCGTGAGACCGTGCAGACCCCGCGGGAGGTCTGCCAGAACGTGCAGGTGACACGGCAGCAGCCGGTCAAGGATGAGCATCGGGTACTGGGCACCGTGGCCGGCGCGGTAGTGGGTGGCGTGCTCGGCAACCAGGTCGGGGACGGCAGCGGCAAGAAAGTTGCCACTGTGGCGGGTGCCGCTGCGGGTGGTTATGCGGGCAACAAGACCCAGGAGCGTATCCAGGCGGGCAGCACCTATGTGACCACCGAGCGCCAGTGCGAAACCGTGACCGACTCGCGCGAAGAAGTCCGCGGTTACGATGTCAAATACCGTCTGGACGGCGAAGAGGGCAGCGTGCGCATGGCCTACCACCCCGGTGACCGGATTCCGGTAACCGACGGCCAGCTGGTGCTCGAAAAATAATCGAACGGTCCATCGGCCGCAGGTTGTAGTTAATGTGAGCGGCGCTGCAGGCCCAGCTCCTCAAGCAGTGCATCGGCGTTATAGACGGAACGCAACGCCTCGGCGATGAAGCCCGCGTGAACTGAGACCGCCCGGTTGAGTCGCTCGTCGTACCAGTAGGCCCCGCCCAGGGAGTGGATATTGCCGTCGAAGATCAGGCCCACCACCTCCGCGTCGCGGTTGATCATCGGGCTGCCGGAATTGCCGCCGATGATATCGTGGGTGGTGACCATGTTCATCCGTTGCTGCAGGTTCAGCGCATCCTTCTCCGCCAGCCAGCGCTCGGACAAGGCATAGGGCGGGTTCCCGGTATGGCGGCGGTAGGCGCCCGCCAGCTCGGTAAACGGCGGAATCTCGCGTTCGCCCTCGCGCCAGCCCCGCACCTGGCCGTAGGACAGGCGCAGGGTCAGGGTGGCATCCGGGTAGGTGTCGGTACCTTCCAGCTCGAACAACACCCGCGCAATCAGTTGCTGGTTTTCGGTTTCAACGGTCTCCACTTCGTTCTCGTAGCGTTCGTAGAGTGCCCGTGCCTCACCGTCGATGCGCCTGGCCAGCTGGATCATCGGATCGTCCGCGGCGGCGACGGCTTCGGCACCGCCCTCCCAGAGACTGCGCCGGTAGTCGACGTCAAACAGGCGGGTGTCGCGTACCAGTTTCCGCGCCAGGGTCTCCGGGCCGTATTCGGCGAACACCTGTTGTACGAAGGGATCATCGGTACCGAGTACCTCGCGCAGCTTGGTAAGGGACCAGGCCAGCTTCTGTTCTTCGTATTCGCTGTAAATGGGGGCGGGTGACAGTACCGAGCGTTCCAGCGACTGCAGCGCGGTCTCGCGATATTCACGCATGCGCTCTTCACTGGGCAGGGTGCGCTCGGTGCCCGCGCGGACCAGGGCGCGCGCCAGCGAGAACAGGCGGCTCTGGAATCCCCGTCCGCCCTCTATCATCGCATAGCGCTGATGCATCGCGCGGTACTGCTCCTGCGCCTGGGCGATTCTGTCCCAGGCCTGGCCGTATTCGGCAATGCGTGCCGGCGCTGCCTGTACCCAGTCGCGCAGAGCCTGTTCCTCGCGCTGCTTGAACGCGAATACGGCCGGATCCTGCAGCGCCTGCAACTGGCCTCTGAGCACCTTGTAGGTGTTTTCGATACGCAGGATTTCGCTCTGTGCATAGCGTGCCTGCTCATCACCCCGCGACGCATACTGGTTCAACATGCCGCGCAGTTCGGCGACGTAGAGCAGCCGGTCCAGCAGGGTAAGGTCCCGTCGCAGCTGCAGTTGTGCCACCGTCAGCAGGCGCTGGGTGGTGCCGGGGTGTCCAGTCACGAACACCAGCTCCTCCTCCTCGGCGCCCGCCGCATTCCAGTTGAAATGGTCCGGTGTGGCGGCCGGCGTACCGTTTTCATAGGCCCGTAGAAACGAAGCATCGAGGACGTAGCGGGGGAAATTGAAGTTGTCCGGATCGCCGCCAAAAAAGGATGCCTTCAATTCGGGCGACCAGACCAGGCGCACATCGTCGTAGCGCTTGTAGCGGTACAGGTGGTAGCGACCGCCGTGGTAGAGGGTGACCACATCGCAGCGCACGCTGTCGTCGCCGTCCACGCAGGCCTGCTCAATGCGGCTCATTGCGGCCCGGCGCGCATCGCCCGCGGGGACGCTGGAGACTTCCGCGGTGACATCGCTGGTTGCCATCAACTGGTTGAGCTCGACGTTGGGACACTGCCGCTCGGCCTCGCGGCCGGCGGCGTAAAAACCGTCCTGGAGCAGATTTTCATCGGCACTGGACAGTTGCTCGATGCAGGTCCACAGGCAATGGTGGTTGGTGAGCACCAGGCCCTCGGGCGATACAAAGGAGCCGGAACAGCCGGCTGCGAGGCGGACCGATGCGCGCTGTACCTGCCGAACCCAATCCGGTTCCGGCTCAAACCCGAAATTCTTTTGCAGTGCGTTGCGGGGCAGGTTGTCAAGCGTCCACATCCCCTCGGCGGCAAGTGCCAGGGCAGGGGTGAGGACAAGGGTTAGAAACAACGACAGTATTCTCATGGCAAATCCTTGGCACTGGCAGGCGTCCGTGAGGCCGCTTGCATCCTGTTATGGTGCTGGCAGGGCGAGGCACGAGAGCTGGGCCCCTCCGCCAGCGAAGCTGCCAGTATAGGAAATCTGTCTGCACGGGGGAACAGCAATTTCGCCTTACAATTTCCGGAATTGCTGTTGCGGGGCGACCTATTGACTTACGGTGGTTGCGCGTTGGGGTGCGACGCTTTGATGGTCGTCCTGGTCTGCCCACTGGTCACGGTAGTGACGCAGCGCAACAAAAACTTCGCGCTCGTTCGCCTCGGCGGGCAAGTGCGGGCACAAACGGGCGAGCTGCTGGCGCAGTCCGGGGCTGGAGCAGCGCAGGAAGGGATTGATCCGCCGCTCCTGCTCCATGGTGGTAAAGTACAGCTGGCCGGGAGGAGTGGCTTGCAACTGACTGGCCAGCTCCTCTACTGCCGGATTCGAGGGCTCGACATGGGCGGCAAACCGCAGGTTGCGTGCGAGATAGTCGTGCCCTGGATAGAGCACAGTAGCACCCTCCAGCGGTCCGAATTTCCGCGCCAGCGTGTCGAACAGCACGGGGGCATGGCCGCCGTAGTTGCAGTTGCCGGCGCCGCCTGCGAACAGGGTATCACCGGAGATCAGGAAGGGAGTGTCTCCATCGCGGCCACCGAGGCTGATATGGGCCATGGTGTGGCCCGGTGTCGCCAGTACCGCAAGTGAGACGCTGTGGCCTATGTCGATCCGATCGCCGTCTTCAAGCGCGCGATCAATGGGCTGGAGCGTGCCCGCCGCAGCGCGGGGAGCCATGATCTGTATTGTTCCCCCGGCCTTCATCTCGCTGTTGCGGCCGGCGTGGTCCCAGTGTTCGTGAGTATTGATCACGGTGGTCAGCCGCAGGTCGTTGGCCGCTACCGCCGCGTGGACTGCCGACACGTCATAGGGGTCGACAATGGCGGCTTCGCGGGTCAGTGAACAGAAAACCAGGTAGTGAAAGTGATCAAAAGGGGTGCCAGGGCGCAGGGCCAATACCGCCATCACCAGTCTCCCGAGGCGAGTGCCGCGTGCAGGTTGTCGAAAAAGAGTGCGTAGTTTGCCTCCGATACGGCTCGCGCCTGGGCCTCGTCGACATCGACGGGCACAAAGGTTGAGCATGCGAGCAGTACACAGGCATCGCCGCCTGCAGGGATGACCTTGACGGAACCGCGATAGCCCGCAAATGGCACGATATCGCCGGTATCGATGATCTCAAAGGTCATCTCCATCGCCTCGGGATCGAAGAGCACCAGCTTTTCCTTCACGTAGCCCGCGCCCAGGTGGCCGTCCGTATACATGGTGCGCACCATGCCCTGACCCTCCCCTTCAAACTCGATCGCCGATACGAAGCCCTGTTCGGAGCGGCGCTGTCCTTCATGCGTGGCCAGCAGGCGCCACAACCGTGATGCCGGCGCGGCAAAGCGTGAGGCTTTTTCGATCGTAATCACGAGGCCTTGCCTCTGCCCCCCAGGGCCTCGCGGACAGTGCTGTCGCGCAGGTCCCACTGCAGCCGCATTTTATGGACTTTCAATACCATGCTGGTTTCGATTTCGCCGATATCCGACTGACCGTAGCAGTGCGTGGCCAGAAAGGCGCGAAAGTCTTCGTGGGAGCGATGATAGGTCGCCACCCCTACATCAAACCGGCCCAGGGTCATGATGAGGTAGAAGACCTCGGGGATTGCGTTCAGCCTGGCGATCAACGGGTCGATTTCCGCGCCCTTGCCCACCTTGATGAAGGTCATCGCGTTGAAGGCGTAGCCGAACGCCTCGGGCAGTGCCTCCGCCTGTATGCTGATGATGTTGTCATCGATGAGCTGGCGCACTCGCTTGCGCACAGTACCTTCCGAGGTGCCGATGGCTGCGGCGATAGTGGAGTAGGGCATGCGCCCGTCCTGTTGTAGCAGGCGAATGATCTGGGCGTTCAGCTCATGCGAAGTATCCACCGTCAGCGGCGTGTCCGCTACCACTGTGGTGCCTCTACCCTCCTTTCCTTGGCCTCGTGCAGCTTTCTTGCTGATAGCCATAGCAGGCTCTCTCCGATGATGTTTGCAGTGCACAAGCTACCAATATGCGCCGGTATCCGCAAGTTTATAACTTTGAAATACGAAATCCGTACTAATAATTTAGTATTGATAATGAATTCGTATTGACATCCCCATATTGGGAACATATTCTGCATGGCAGCTGTAAGTCGATCACGCAACACGC
Source organism: Kineobactrum salinum (assembly GCF_010669285.1). Taxonomy (GTDB): domain Bacteria; phylum Pseudomonadota; class Gammaproteobacteria; order Pseudomonadales; family Halieaceae; genus Kineobactrum; species Kineobactrum salinum. The sequence goes on from NZ_CP048711.1 coordinate 3,331,051, forward strand.
AAGGAGAGTGCAATGAGTGAGTTGGCACCCCGCCGATCACTGACCCCGCCCCCTGAAGGCGAGGGCGGACTGTTCAGTCAGACCTGGTTTCCCGTGTGCCGATCTGACGAGGTGCTGGCAGGTGTGGTAAATGGGTTTGATTTTCTCGGCGGCCGGGTAATTGTCGTGCGCAATGCCAGTGGTGAAGCGAGCGTACTCAGTGCCTACTGCCCCCATCTGGGTGCTGACTTGTGTACCGGCGAGATGGTGGGGGACGAGGTGCGCTGTCCCTTCCACTACTGGCGTTACGATAGCGGCGGTCGCTGTGTGGCGACGGGCTCGGGTGACCCGGTGCCCGCCAATGCCCGGCTGTTCGCTTTTCCCACAGTGGAGCGCTTCGGCTGCGTGTTCGCATTCAATGGCGAGGAGCCGTTGTTTGATCTGCCCGGTTTTCCCGATGCTCCCAGGAACCTGATCTGGAAGACGGGGGAGTACGAGGTGGAAATGCCGGTGGACCCCTGGGTGATCTGCTGCAATACACCGGACATGCAGCATATCCAGGTCGTTCACGGTATCACCTTCGACAATGGCCTGCCCCACGACGATGTGGAGTGGACCGATCACTCCATGGTCTACCGGTTTTCGGGCACCAGTCGCGACGGAGTGGCGGTACGGTTTCATGTCGGTATTTATGGTACCAATCTGTACTGGCAGGACGGCTACTTTGACGGTCGCTGGTTCGGATTTTTCGCCCCCATGGGGCTGCCGCGTCCCGGCAGTAACCGGCTCTATTTTGCGGTTGGAGTGGAGGACGATGGCAGCGATCCCGCAGCCGCCAGCAGCTTCCTGGATGCCATGTATGCACTGGAGGCGGCTGTGGCCACGGAGGATCTGCCCATCGTCGAGCGCGCCCGTTTCAAGCCGGGCACACTGACGCGCAGCGACAAGACGCTGGGTCGTTTCTTTCAGTATCTACGCAACTATCCGCGCGCGCATCCCGCCGCCGGGTTTATCAACTGAACCAGGACACGACTGCTATGAATACAGGCATAACTGATGACGACCTGAAGGCAATAAAGGCTCTTTGTCCCCGACTCTATGCCGCGGTGGGCTGGGGTGCCGGCACCCTGCCTGACTGGCAGGCGTTTCGCGCCTGCTGCCACCCTCAGGCTGTGTTGGCGCCTCTGAGTTCAGGTTCGGCCTCGACCATAGGGGTGGAGAGCTTCGTGGCGGCGATGGAAGAGCAGCGCGCCTCTGGCACGTTGACTGACTTCAGTGAGACTGAGTTGGCCAATTCTGTCGAGGCTTTTGGCAATGTGGCAAGCGTGCGCAGCAGCTTTGTGACCGTACTCAATGGCGAGCAACGGCGCGGTGTGACCTTTGCGCAGATCGTCCGTCACGACAATAACTGGCTGATCCTGTCGGCGATCTGGGACAACGAATCGGAGACGCTGCAGTTGCCGGCCGACTTCACCTGAGGCGGCGACGCGCGGCGAGCGAGAGTCAACAGCATTAATAATCGGGGAACCGGGATAATGAAAGATACCAGGCAATTGTTGCTACAACCGCGTCTGTTGGCGCTGACACTGAGTATACTGTTGGGGAGTACCGGCACAGTCGCCCTGGCCCAGAACCAGAGCGCGCGGCAGAATGTTGGGGCCATAGAGGAGGTTGTGGTCAGTGCGCGCAAACGGGTGGAGAATCTGCAGGATATCCCCGATTCGGTAACGGCATTTTCCGCCGACGTGATCAGCGACCGCAGGCTGGAGCGGATCGATGATTTCTTCGCCCATACGCCCAATGTCCGGATCAACAACGACCAGGATACCGCCACCAATATCATCTCCATTCGCGGCGTCGGCTCCAACCGCAACCAGGCTTCGGCGGTCGCATTTTCCATTGATGGGGTAGTGCTGCCGGATTCGGATGCCTTTACCATGGACTTGAGTGATGTCGAGCGGCTGGAGGTTCTGCGGGGACCCCAGGGCGCGCTGTACGGCAAGGGCGCGATTGCGGGCGCGATCAATATCACTACTCGGCGGCCGACCAATGAACAGGAGTCCGAACTCAAGGCGAGCACCTCCAGCGGTGACAACTGGCGCGTGTTCGGGGCGCTCAGCGGGCCTTTGATTGAGGACCGACTGCTGGCCAGAGCTACGGTTTCGCATCGCGATGGCAATGGCACCATCAAGAATGCACTGGACGGTCGCGGCCTGGACCGCAACCGGCAAACCCGGGTCACCGGCAGGATGCTGTTCGAGTCGAGCCAGGACCTGAGCTTCGATCTGCGCGCCGCCTACACCCGGGAACGGGGCGGTTCCACCTGGTTCAGCCTGTACGATGTACTGGGCGATACCGGCGGCGAGATCACCTCTGACATTGCCAGTACCCGACCGAGCCAGGACGGCCCCTCAGTTACCCAGCGCAAGATCAGCGACCTGTCCCTGGCGATCGACTACGAAAATCCATGGGGGACCCTGACTTCAATTACAGCCTATAACCGCATCGATGTGTTCTTCAATCAGGACCTCGATACCTCGCCCTTTCCGATGGTGCCGCAGGCCTATCAGACGCGCCTTACCCGCAGTGTGAGCCAGGAGTTGCGTTTGACATCGCCCGGTGAGGAGCGTTTGCGCTACATTGTAGGTGGCTACTACCAGCGCTCGGAACGGGACATCGATACCGCGGCGGATCTGGATCTGTGCCTGTTCACGGGCAGCTGTTTCAGCGCTCCCAATGGGGGCTTCGTATCCTCCGGTGTATTGCCGCTGGTGCTGGCGGACAACCGCGTGACCTTCGATCAGCAGGCGCTGTTCGGTCAGCTCAGCTATGACCTGATCGAAACGGTCGAGCTTACCGCCGCGCTGCGCTATGACAGTAACGATGCCCGTATCGACGATTATGCGGCCAATCTGGTGGCCAAGGAGACCTTCTCCAAACTGCAGCCAAAATTCTCGCTGGCCTACGTACCGGCCGACAGCCTGACCCTGTATGGTACCTATTCAGAGGGCTTCAAGAGCGGCAACTTCAACCCGGCCTCGGCGGGCTCCGCCTTTCCCCGCGTGGTGGAAGGCGAGAAGTCGCGCAACTATGAGTTGGGTGCCAAGACGACCTGGTTCGACCGGCGGCTGGTGGTCAATCTGGCGACCTTCTACACCGAACACCTGAATCCGCAGATCTTCCAGCTCGACGCGGCTACCTTTACCCAGGGCTCGCTCAATGCGGAGAAGGCGGAGATCAAGGGGGTTGAGGTAGAACTCACCGCCCGCCCCGCTGCCGGTCTGGATGTGAACGCCGGCGTAGGTTATATCGATACTGAAATCGTGGACTTCGACGGCAGCACCGACGCGTACGTGGGGCAGCAGCTGCCCAACGCACCCCGCTTCACGGTCAACGTGGGCGCGCAATATCAGCGGCCGCTGATCGCCGATGTGGCGGGCAGGGTACGGCTGGACTACCATGCGGTCGGGCGCCAGTCCTTTCAGGATTTCCAGAATCCCGCCGATCCCGATACCTACCTGTTCCAGAAATCCTACAGCACCCTGGACGGCCAACTGGGACTGGTCGGGAACAACTGGAGCGCGACCCTGTTTGTGAAGAACCTGCTGGATCGTGACTATGCCACCTCGGCATTCTCCCGCTTCATTTTTGCCGCCGGCTATGCCCAGCTGGGAAAAGATGCCGTGCAGATCGACCCGGGCCGGATCGTCGGTGTCGAACTGAGCCTCCAGCTGTGAGCACCCGGCGGAGTTTCCATCTGCGACCGGAGGCCGAAAAGGCCTTCGGCTATGCCCAGGCCGTGCGGCAGGGAGACCAGCTGCACATTGCAGGCTCGCTGAGTGTGGACGAAGCGTTCCAGCCCTTGTATCCGGGACAGATGGCGGCGCAGTTGCGGGAGGTCTACGCCACTCTCGGCCGCACCCTGGAGGCGTTTGACGCGGGGTTCGCCAACGTGGTGTCAGAGCGCATTTATGTGACCGACATGGATGCCTTCCTGGCCGCCAACAGTGTTCGCCTGGAGATCTACCCGGCGAGCGGCCTGCCCGCCACCACGGCGGTGGAGGTGCGCCGCCTCGCCTTTGTCGAGTGTATGGTGGAGGTTGAACTCGTCGCACTGCTGTGAGGCTGGGGAGGCAGCAGACGCCACCACCGCTGCCGGACAGGCCGTTGACAAGCAGGCAGAGGAGCCGCCGGATGGCTGGTACAAGCGATAAAACACAGGCCGACGTCCACCCAGGTACCGGTACCGTGACGATGGCCGATTCCGGCGCAACACTCTGGCAACAAACCTCACTGGAAAAGTCCGCCCGGCAATCGCTGGCGGGGGGCGTCGACTGTGATGTCGTGGTGGTGGGAGCGGGTTTCACTGGTTGCAGTTGTGCGCTGACGCTGGCCCGCACGGGCGCCGATGTCGTCGTGCTGGAGGCGGGGGAGCCGGGGGCGGGCGCCTCGGGCCGCAATGCCGCCGGTTACGCAGGCATGTGGACGGGAACCGTGCCCGCTGCCGTCGTGGACGCTTTTGGCGTGGAGCAGGGTACCCGGATGAACGCCGCTATTGCCGGTGGCGCGGACTACCTGTGCGAACTGGTGCGGGAATTCGACCTGCAGGTCGATTTGGATCCATCCGGCATCCTGATGGCCGCGCACAAGCCCGCGGCGCGCGCCGGCCTCGAGGAGATGGCGCGGCAGTGGACTGCGCTGGGCAATCCGATGACGCCCATTGATCGCGGTGAACTGGTTCGTCTTGCCGGCACCGGCCGGCATGCAGGGGGATTCTGCTGCGCCGTGCGGGAACACTCAATCCGATGGCATTGGCGCGAGGGCTGGCCCGGGCCGCGCGGCAGTGTGGCGCCCCCGTTTTCACGGGTGTCCGGGCGCATAGCCTGCATCGGGCTGGTGGCGGCTGGCGGTTGGTCACGTCGGCGGGCGAGGTGCGGGCCCGGACCGTGGTGTTGGCCACCCATACCGATAGCGGCCAACTCTGGCCCGGCCTGGCCGGTAGCTACTATCGGCTGCCGCTGGCGATGGTAGCCACCGCTCCGCTGGCTGCGGCGCAGGCGGCGGCACTGCTTCCCGGTGGCATGCCGCTGGCCGATTCCAGCCCGTACAACCTGTTTTGGATCATGCTCGACAGGGAGCGCCGGTTGGTGGCCTCCCTGCCCCCGTCGCTGCTGCGCCCCGATAGCCCGTCCCGGGTTGCGGCTCCGTTGCAGGCGCGGCTGCAACGCCTGTTCCCGGGCCTCGGCACGCTGCCCTGGGACAAGGTCTGGACTGGCTGGGTTGATATGGTGCCCGACCGTCTGCCACGTATTTTTCAGCCCGTGCCGAATCTCTATGTGCCATTGGGTTACTCGGGCCAGGGCATAGTCAACGCTACCGTGCTGGGACGGGAGCTGGGAGGCGCGATTGCAAAGGATGACTTTGCCGACTGTGCGTTTGCCATCACGGACATCCGCCCGGCGCCGTTGGCTGGCCTGCTGCCCCGGCTGACGCAGGCCGTCATCTTTCCACTGATCAGAACCGGCAACCGCTTGTTCCTGTGATCACGGTAATCCCCGGGAGTCGAACATGACTGACAAAACCAAGGCGGTAGTAGGTGCAGTGCAACTTGAGCGCGTTATTGACGCCCCCGCGGACCGGGTCTGGACCCTGCTGCGCTGGGAGAATGTAGCTGCCTTGGCGGCAGGGGGATTCTTCGCCAGCGCGGAATATGAAGGACTACCGAACCGGCCCGGTGCAATCCGGCGACTGGTCTTTGAGGGCGCACCGCCGCTGGTGGAACGGCTTGAGACATTCGACGAAAGTAACATGCACTATACCTACCGCATCTTGGAACCGGGACCAATGCCGGTCGTGACTTATGTGGGGGCGGTGGGAGTAGTCAGTCTGGGCGAGAGTCGTTGCAGGGTGGTGCTGGAGGCCCGCTTTGAACCCGTGCGGGGCGTGGGCGTCGATGACTTTCGTGCACTGTATCGCCAGAACAATACTCTGTTGCTGAATTTCCTGGCGGGTAGAGTGGATGCCTGAGCGATATCGAGACTGCCCACGCGGCGGCCGTCGCGTTGCCTGTAGCGAGTGCCAGCGGTGCGGCTGGTACTGGTGGGCGCGCGCCCAGTAGCAGCGTTATCTTCGTTCTGTTTGTAAATATCTCGAAAATCGCCCATATTCAGCAAGCAGAGGATCTTCGGCGCTCGCGAGCTGCCTTCGCTACCGCTCACTGCTGCGCTGGTGTTCTTCGGGGCCATCGGCGCCAGGCTCTTCCACGACTGAATGCCCCGACGCCGGTGCAAGCGGAAGATCCTGTGTTGCAGGAGGAATGACTATGTCTGTATTGAGTCGCGGTGGCCTAATTGCCTTGATCCTGGCGTTGACCAGCCTGAACCTCACTGGCTGCAGTACCAACCCGGTGACCGGGGAGAGTGAATTTTCGCTGGTATCTCCAGCCCAGGAGATCAGTATCGGCGAACAGCAGTACCTGCCGTCCAGGCAGAGTCAGGGTGGCGATTATCAGGTGGATAGGGAGCTCTCTGAGTATGTGAACAGGGTAGGACAGCGACTGGCGGCGGTGAGCGATAGCGATTTGCCCTATGAGTTCAGTGTTCTCAATAACGGCGTGCCCAACGCCTGGGCGCTGCCCGGCGGCAAGATCGCGATCAACCGCGGGTTGTTGGTGGAGCTGGGTAGCGAGGCCGAGCTGGCTGCGGTGCTGGGTCATGAGATCGTGCACGCGGCGGCCCGCCATGGCGCCCAGTCAGTGACCCGCGGTACTTTGCTCCAGGGTGCGCTGGTGGTGGGGATGATCGCTTCTGCCGACAGCGAATATTCCAATCTGATTGTGGGCGGGGCCCAGCTCGGCGCACAGTTGATCAGTCAGAGCTATGGCCGCGACGCGGAGCGGGAGGCCGACTACTACGGCATCAGATACATGCTGGACGCGGGCTACGACCCCGCCGCGGCGGTGGCGCTGCAGGAAACCTTCGTCAGACTCTCCGAGGGGCGCAGTCAGGCGGGCTGGCTGGAAGGCCTGTTCGCCAGCCATCCCCCTCACAGGAGCGTGTGGAGAACAACCGCCGACTGGTTCAGGAGTTGCTGCCGCAAACCCAGGGACGCGACCTGGAAACCGGCCGCGAGCGCTACCAGGAAGCCATCTCCTTCCTGAAGAAAAGCCAGCCCGCCTACGTTCTTTTAGACGAGGCCCGGCAGGAAGTCGCCGACGACGATCTTGAAGAAGCGATGGACAAGCTGCGCCAGGCTGAGGAGTCGCTTCCCCGGGAGGCCCGCTTCGTGGGTCTGCAGGGGACATCCTGCTGCACCAGGGCCGCTATCGTGAGGCGGTACGAACCTACGACCGAGCCCTGGCGCTGGATTCCGGCTATTTCGACTACTACCTGGGCCGTGGCGTGGCCCACGCCCGGCTGGGGTCGCGCGAGCAGGCGCGAACAGACCTCGAACGAAGCAGCGAGCTGCTGCCCACCGCGGTGGCGATGAATGAACTGGGCAAGATTGCGCTGCACGCGGGTGACACCGCCGCGGCCAGGCAGTATTTTCAGGCGGCTGCCAGCGGGCAGGGGGAAGTGAGCCAGCAGGCCCGGCAGGCTTTTGTGCGGCTGGATATCGGGGAAAACCCCGGCACCTATATCCAGTCCCGGCCCTTTCTGGAAAGCGGCGGGCGCCTTTTTGCCCAGCTCAGAAACGCCACTCAGTTGGACCTGCAGAACGTGGTAGTGGACTTCGGCGCTGTCACCGTCGATGGAACCGCTCGACAAACCCGCGTACTGAGAATCCTGCCTGCCGGCGCGAGCGTCAACGTCGACTCCGGCATTGTCCTGCAGGACGCCCGGCAACAGGTGCAGGTCCGCATCCGCGAGGCGCAGGTGCGCTAATGGGCCATGCGTGAAGTTCGGTAACTAAAGCGCACAGCCAGCGCTCAGAGAAAGGTGGGAAAATGCAGTACTAGCGGCGCTAATTCAAGTTTTTCCAACGCAGCTCTGGCCGCTGTGGCGAAGCGATCAGCAACCGAACTTTGCGCATGGCCTACTGTTCCCAGCTTCGCCAGCGGCGATCGGTGCTGCGCAGGCAGCTGGTGATGAGGTCGGCGACTAGTGTGCTATTCCCGCGAAAAGAGGTCATTTACCGGTTCAGGCCGGTGTATGCCAAAACCCTGGCCCATATTGACTCCCAGGCTTTGCAGCAGGGGGACCTGCTCCATGTCCTCTACATATTCCGCAATAGAGAAGATATCCATGGCCCTGGCCACTTTGGTCACCGCTTCAACGATGGCCTCGCCGGCTATGTGGGTGCCCATGTTCCGGATGAACTCGCCATCAATCTTCACATAGGCGACTGGTAGTCTCTCCAGATAGCCGAATGACGACATTCCACTGCCGAAGTCGTCCAGTGCAAAGCTAAAGCCGGCGTCCGCAAGCTGCTGCATGGCTTCAGCGGTACGGACCAGATTGGTTATCGCGGACGTCTCGGTCACTTCGAAACATATGCTGCTCGGGGAGACCCCAGGGTATTCACTGGCAATGCGACTGATAGCGGCGACGAAATCCTGGCTACCGAGAGTCGCCCCTGAGAGGTTAACGAACAGCAACGGCGACGTGACTGTCGGGGAGAGCGACCCAATCAACTCGAATGCCATTCCGACGATATGGTAATCCAGTTGCTCGACGATTCCGAAGCGCTCGGCTGCCGGAATGAATGCGCCGGGCGGGATGGGCTGGCCTGCGTCATCAATCAAGCGCGCCAGGAGCTCGACACACAGCCGGTCCTTGCTGCCGTCAAGCGCCACAATTTTCTGGCCCCATAGCACTACGTTATTGTCGGCAATGGCCTCTTTGATACGCGAGGCCCAGTCCATGTCAGCCTGCTGCTGCCGGATATCCTCGTCCTCCGGCTTGCTGATCTGAATCCGATTGCGGCCCTTCTCTTTCGCCAGGAAGCAGGCCGAATCCGCCAGACTCAGCGCCCGGGAAATTGGCGTGTCATCAGGACTACCAAAAACAGCCAGCCCTGCACTGAGCGTGATGCCGTAGCGACGATCGTTCCAGACGAAAATCAGCTCCTGAACTGCGTGACGCAGCTGGTTTGCGATTTCCTGCGCCACAGACTCCGTACAGTCCTTCAGCAGCAGAACAAACTCATCTCCTCCCACGCGGACCAGCAGGTCATCCTGACGCGTTCGTTTCTTCAAAATACTGGCGACCTGACACAATAGCTCGTCCCCCGCATGATGGCCGCAGCGGTCGTTGACGATCTTGAAATGGTCGAGATCCAGATATACCAGGACGTGAGTGCCGACCCGTTCAAATTCTGCACCAATGCCATCCAGCATCCTGCGGTTGGCCAGCCCGGTGAGAGGATCGTGTGCTGCCTGGTAGGCGACTTCCTGGGAAAGCCGATAGGTTTCGGTGACATCGTGGCCCTGCACAAAAATACCCGTGATTCGGTCAGTATCATCGCGAATGGGCTGGTACATAAGGTCGACAAACACCGTCTCCAGTTCGTCTCCCGGGGAACGCTGGAGATCGATCGGGATAGCCCTGCCCATGAAGGGACAGCCGGTGTCGTAGACCTTGTTCAGCTTGTCGAGAAACCCCTGGGGCACTACCTCCGGCAGTACTGTCGCAACCTCATAGCCAAGGATTTCGCGGTGGCCGACCAGCTGGTAATAGGCGTCGTTGGCCATATCGTATACATGCCGTGGTCCGGTCAATATGCAGACGAAGCCCGGAGCCTGCTGAAACAATTGCTCCAACCGGCGCCGCTGCGCTGACAGTATCTGTTGAACCTCCTGAATCCCCAGAGGACGCTCAGCGGCTTCCGTCTCCGAGTCCATCGCCATTCCCAATGAGTCTGGATTCAGGGCATTTCGGAAGCAGGTAAGTTCGGTGATATTGGTGGGCTGGGTCAACAGGTACCGGACCTCTCCGTTCACATCCAACAACGGTGTATTTACCACAGACCAGTAGCGTTGGCTTTCGCCCTGCTGCTTGGTAACTAGCTCAACGGTGTGGGTCCTGCGGTGTGTCCAGGCGTACTCACAAGACGCTTGAATGGGGGCTCGCTGCTCCTCGCTCGCCCCTGGAAACAGCTCGAAGAAAGCGTGCCCGAGCACCTCCTCACGGCTTCTGCCGCTTGCTTCCTCATAGGCCCGGTTACAGGCGACAATGACAAGTGCTCGATCAAGTATCGCCGCTGGCGCCGAACCGTGGAAAAACGTGGAATGCCAATCGAGGTCTGGAAGATTTACGCTCATGATTATAGTCGCCCCTTAGGTGCTCACGCACAGGTCAGCACGGGAAGCTTACCTGGAGCTGAGTGTAGCTTGGCGCAACTGCCCGGGAAAGGGTGGCAGTGCAATATTGCGCGGTCAGATCTTGATGTGTCGTACACCATAATCTTCCGGGTTTACGATACCCTCGAGCTTGCCGATCTGGGAGAAATCGACAGTGGTCAGGGTACTGTGGATGTTCTCGTTCATGAATTTCAGGTTTTTCACGACATGAACCTTGGTCGGGTTGCCTCGACCATCGACATCCATGATCCAGGCCAGGAATCCTCCTGAAAACCGGGCAAGTGCACCGATCGGGTAAAGACCATAGTGCTGGATGAACTCCACCAGTACGGTCCTGTCATAGGCTGTCGATTCCTCGTGTATACAACGGTAGACATCCAGGGGCGCGCGTGGAGCGACTCCATTGCGCGCATGAGAGAGCTTGTTGACTGCCTTGACAACTGATATCAGGCGTATGACGTCGGACAGATCAGCATCACGTTTCCCTGCGGGATACCCGGACCCGTCGAGCCGCTCGTTGGCATTTTCCAGCACATCCCGGCAGGTGGGACTGGGCTGGAAACCGAGAGCCTTGAGTTTCTCTCCCAGCACCGTGCTGTGCTGCTTGAGCATGCGCTTTTGCTCGGGACTCATGTGAGCCCGTAGGGAAGGCAGTTCCCGACTGACCAGCAGTGGCTTTCCGAGCGTGTGCAGGAGTATTCCCAGGGTGATCTCGCGCACCTGACCGTCATGCGGGTTGCGCATGAGCAAAAAATCGGCAGACTGCGCCGCCACCTGCACCGCGTGACGCACCCACTCGGGTTCTTCACGCAGGAAGGAAAGCGCGTAGAGCAGCGCCTTGCGGTCCTGGTACACCAGGTACAGCAGGGAATCCGCGCAATCGTACAGCAGTTCCTTCGGCAACATCGCGCGAGTCTTGATATACATGAGCGCCACCTGCAACTGGTGCGCGACCTCCAGGACACCCCGTTCCATTTTCGATTGCCGGTTCCTTATTTGTCCATCCAGCTCTTCCCGCTGCTGTAATTTTTTCTCCCGGGCACCTGCAACGAACAGGGGAGAATGCTCGGTCATCTTGTCATTGATACCCGCACGAAAGGCGGCCTCGCGTTCTACTTCCGCGGTGAAGTGAAACAGATCAGAGGTCTGGGTGGAAGTGATGTTGATGAATTCCACACCAATCGCGGCATAGCCGTGATTGCCGAAGGGGCGCAGGTGACGGACCCGTCCCTCGGCGTGGAAGCTCTCGCCATTGGGGAACTCGATGGTGACCCCCGGCAGTTCCTGGTCAACCCCCAGCGCAACGCTGTCCTCTATTGCAATATCAATCAGGCAACCACCAACGGACAGATTCCGCAAGCGCCCCTCAATACTCAGTTCGTGAAGATAGACCTCTACGCTTACCCGGGAGTGCATACCCAGTATGAAGGGGATTCGTACCGCTCCCCGGCTTTCCTCAACAAACACGGACTGCGGTAGTTCGCACTCCAGCCGATAGGTGACATGGCCCGTTTTCGAAAAGTTTACCGGTATGTTGCTGAGGCTGTAGACATCGCGCTCGGTTGCATCATGTCCTTTCAGTGCCTCGATGTCCAGATTCAGGCAGCCATCTTTGAAGTAACTTTCGATGTCCTGACCGGCGTACTCCGCACTGAGGACCAGATGGCCGGTTTCCGCAGTCAGCTCGACGGCTTGGGCAGAAAGTGAGTATGGCATCTCCTTGGCATACACTGAAATCTCATGGCGATTCTGCAGCAGGCTGCTGATCACTTTGGCGGCGGGGGCAGTGTGCTGGTGAGGGGAAGCCATGAGTTAGCCTGCAAAGATGCATTTCGTTTGCTTATTATAGGCGATTGTTCCTGGTACTGACAGCGATACCATGGCGAGTATGTGGTTTACTGTGTCTGAGTCCAGCTCCATCGAACAGCGCCGCCGTGAGCAGGCGGCCTTGCTGGGGGGCAGCAGCTGCGCTCAGGCGGCGTTTACCGCTGTCCGGTGGCGGCGAAACAGGCGTACCAGGATACTCGCGTTGATCAGCATGATGCAGCCGTAGAGGGTCGGCACAATGGCCAGCTTCCAGTCGTTGAGTATCGACAGGCTGAGAAAGGTGGCCATGGTCGCATTCTGGACCCCGATCTCGATGGCGAGCGTCAGAGCCTCGTCACCGCGCAGGTGGGCGCGCCTGGCGAGCAGCAGGCCCGAGCCCATGGCCAGCAGGTTCAGGAGCAGGATGACGGGACCCGCGACCAGGATGTTCTCGACCAACAGATCGAAGCTGATCAGCACGGAAAAGCCTATGACCAGGGCCAGTATCAGTACCGAGACCGGACGTAGATACACGGTGAGGCGGTCCGCGAGGGGCGCGCTGCCCCGGCGTAGCAACATGCCGCAGCTGACCGGTATGACCGTCAGCTGCAACAGGCTGCGCATGGTTCTGCCGACATCGAGTATGGGTGCCTGGCCATCGTTGTAGAACCAGGCCAGACCCAGCCCAATCAGCAAGGGTGTGCTGACAATGGTGATTATGCTGGCGCAGGCTGTCAGGGTGACCGACAGCGCGACATCGCCGCGGGCCGCGAACACCACTGCATTGGAGGTCACGCCGCCAGGGCAGGCCGCCAGGATAATCAGGCCCACAGCCATTGCCGGCGGCAGCGCGAACAGCAGCGCCAGGCTCCAGGCGATCAATGGCAGTACCAGCAATTGCCCGGTCAAACCCACGGCGGTGGCCCGGGGGCGGCGCAGCAGCCGGGCAAAGTCGGCCAGCGTGAGAGACAGGCCCAGGCTGAACATGATCGCCATCAGTCCCAGCGGGACGATGCGCGTATTGACAAGAGTAATCAATTCTTCAGACATGATGATGCAGTGCGTCTCCCACATAGCCGGGCATGATCAACAGGATACGGCAGCGCGGGTCAACCACCCCAGACATCCCGTTGCAGGCGCAGGAAGTTCAGCCCCATCACCTTTTCCACCAGTCGAGGCGACAACCCGCGCTGCTCCAGCAGCCCGGCAAGCTGCCGGAACTGGCCTGGCCCCTGCAGATCGGGCAGGAAGGGTACCACGCCGGCTTTTTCGCCGCGCGCGGCGATACCGGCTTCCTGCCGCGCCCGAATTTCCCGGTCGATCATTTCGTGATAGGCGGCCATGTCATCGATCGCGGTGGTGCCGCCATCGGTGCCTATCCCAACGTGGTCCTCGCCACAGATTTTGATGGCGTGCTCGATATGGCGTGCCACGTCATTGATATCGGGGAAACTGTCCTCTTTCAGGAAGGGCATGAAGTAGATACCTGCAACGCCCCCCTTGTCCGCCAGCAGGCGCAGTTCGCGGTCAGTCTTGTTGCGGGGCAGGTCGGCCAGGGCGCGGCAGCCGGTATGGCTGATGCAGATCGGGCTGTTGGAGGCTTCGATGGCGTCGAGGCAGGTCTGCTCACCGCTGTGGCTGAGGTCCACCAGCGTCGCGCTGGCATTGAGCTGCTGCACGATCTGGTGGCCAAAATCCGTCAGGCCGTGGTTGGCCGGGACCATGGAGCCGGCACCCACCCGATTCTCCACGTTGTAGGTGAGCTGCACGACTCTTACCCCAGCCCGGCAAAGATTTCCACCCGCCCGGCGTCCTCCTCCAGCATCGTGGTGTTCTGGAAACCGAAAATCACGCCGGTGCGGCCCGACTTGTGGGCTTCCAGTACATCCTCGCTGCGACGAACCTTGAGCAGGTACTGCGGGTAGCTGGCAATGATTCGGTTCCAGGCGGCGATCTCCCGAACCGTGTATTCGAACGGTTCTGCGGGGCCCGCCACGTGCCCCAGGGTAATATTGACGGCACTCGTTCCGGAGGCCTGCAGATCCTGCAGGGCGCGTTCGTCGAGATAGGCATGGCTGCTTTTCACGGCGCGGGTGCTACCGTTGTTCTGCTGTTCCTGCTGCAACCGCAGGTTGGGGTTGCCGATGCCCCCCAGATAATTGATGACGATGCCCTGCGCCGGATCAAAACCGGTGGTCTCGCCTGCCTGCCTCGCCAATCCCACGCCCGATGCAGAGAGAGCTGCGCTGGCGGCGGAAAAGCGCAGCAGAGTCCTGCGACTGAATTTGTCCATGATGATCACCTGTTGCTGGATGGGAATGGCCGATTAAGCGGTGTGTTCCCACAGCGCTCAGAATTCATAGCTGACTGATACTCCTACCGTGCGCGGCTGGGTCGTCAGGATGCGGTCCGGGATGCCTTCGAGGGCTTCCACGGTCCAGTTTACCGGCTCCCTGACATCGCCGATATTGGTCACATACAGCGCCGTTTGCCAGCGCTCGATGTCGGCCCCCACACGGGCACCTGCGAGAATGTAGTCGCCGTATTCGCGGGCATCACTGGAGCGCCTGGAAAAGGTTGTAAGGGCCTTGCCGGTGTAGGAGGCATCGAACGCGACGTGAGCCTGGTAGCCTGCCAGGGTAAATTGCTGCTGTACAATAATTCCGGCTGAAAACGGGAAGGTGTCGGGCAGCTTGTCGCCATCCCGGCCGGCGCTAATGTCGCCGGCCTGGTAACCCGGAGTGTCCTCCGCCAGGGTCTGCTCAGAGTAGCTGGCGTTCCAGCGGATGCTGAAGCCCGGCAGGGCCCGTGGCTGCAGCACAGATTCCAGCTCTATACCCAAAAGGTCCGCTTCGCCGGCATTGGCGACGTACTCAAAGGCCTGGGTTTGGTCCAGCAGGCCGACCTGAATATCCTCCCACTGCATCGCATAGATCGCGCCGTTGAAACGCAGTTGCCGGTCCAGCCACTCGGTTTTCCAGCCCAGCTCGATATTCTTGACGAAGTCGGGCTGGTAGCCACGCGGTACCGGCAGGCCGCCCTCGGTGTTCAGGTTGAGGGGGTTGGCGCCGCCTTCGCGAAAGCCCTCGGAGTAGACCAGATAGGCCAGAATATCCTCATTGAAGCGATAGGAGGCCTGCAGTTTGTAGATGATATCGTCGGATTCCGCGCTCAAGGGGTCCTGCAGGCCCACGGGCTCACCGAAGGGCGATTGTAGTTCATTGGCTCGTGAGCCGGTCTCGATCTCAAAAGCCCTGACGCCTGCCAGCAGCTCCAGCCGATCGCTGACGGTGTAGGTGATTTCGCCAAACAATGCCTTGTTGGTGAGATCGGAATCTGCCCGGGTATCAAAAAAACTGGTCGGCGAGTCAGGCACCAGCCCGGTGGCGGGATCGACAAAATAACCGATGGAACTGTTGCTCGCCTCGCGTTCCTGATAGAAGCCACCGACGATGAACTGGAGCGGACCCTGCAGCCGCGACGCATATCGCAGCTCCGCGCTCAACAGTTCGTTGTCCCGGTTCTGGTTGACGCTGCCCGGTGCGGGGACAAACTGGGATACATCGAATGAGAAAAACGTTTTCCGGTTGTAATGGGACACCGTGGCGGTGATATCGCCTCGGGCCAGTTCGTGATCCAGGGTCAGGTTGTACATCTCCAACTCATCGGAGAAGGGAGTCCTGACGAGGCCGTCACGGGCATCTTCGTCCTGCGTGACCAACGGCTGGTCATCGAGATCCAGCTTCTGATACCAGCCGGAGGCGGTGAGCGTAGTGCGTTCCCCCAGTACCAGAGTGGCCATCAGGCGGCCGCCGCTGGTTTCTTCGCTATTGCTGTTGCTGATTCCCAGCCCGGGCAGGTCCACGTAGCCGTCCGAATCGCGGTGGAAGCCCACTGCCCGCAACGCAAGGCGGTCGTCGATAACCGGCACGTTGAGCATCCCGTTCAATTGATAGATCTCCCCTGCGCCGCGCGAACGGGTACCTGCGTCGGCCTGCAGCGAGCCCTCGACCGCGCTCAGCTGTGGCTTGTTGGTGATGTACCGCAGGGTGCCGCCCTGGGAGCCGCTACCATAGAGTGTGCCCTGCGGGCCTCGCAATACTTCCACCCGTTCCAGATCGTACAGTTGCAGGTCGGTTTGCGCCACATTGGTGCCGCCGGCGCCGGTGGTCGGGATTTCATCAAAGTAGGTGCCCACCTGGGCGGCACCGGCGGACGAGGACAAGCCGCGAATAATGATCTGCTGATTGCCGGGGCCATTGTCCACCGCGCTGAGGCCAGCGATAAACTTCGACAGGTCCTGGAAGCCCATGGCATGGGTTTTTTGCAGGGCGTCGGCCCCTATCGCGGAGATATTGGTAGGCATGTCCTGGACGCTGCTGGCGCCGCGCTTGGACGCTGTGACCACCACTTCCTCCAGGGCATCCTGGGCGACGCTGCCGGTACTGGCGCCGGCAATTGCCAGCGCAATCATTGTTTGCTTGTAGGGCTTCATAGTAGGCTCTCTTTGCCAGCGGTTACTGTAATACCGGGAATCCTGCCGCTGCCGGATCAAACTCCTGGCGCGGATACTGGCGACCGTTCTTGACGGTCAAAACCAGCGAGTGAAAATTGGCGAAACTCTGCAACGGATCCCGTTGCAGCAGAATGATGTCGGCACGCTTGCCAATCTCCAGGGTCCCGGTTTCCTGTTCAATTCCCAGGGTACGGGCGCCGATCTGGGTGGCCGAGCGAATGATTTCCAGCGGTGTCATCCCGGCGTGCTCACGCAACAGCGCGAGTTCCTGCAGCAGCCCGGGCCAGGGATCGTCGGGGTCATTGAAAAAGTCGGTGCCTGTGGCTACCGGTACACCGCGCTGATGGGCAATCCGGGTCAGGTTGGCGGCAAAGTCGGGCGTACAACCCTTGTAGTCATCCGGTTGCCCCGCCGCATCCTCAAAGGCCTGTGCCTGCCTGAAGTACATAGCCAGGGTGGCATCGAGTATGGTGCCGCGAGACGCCATTTCGTCAAAGACCGCCACAATGCGAGGGTCGTCGGGATCGATCTGCTGATAGGCGGGGACGACTTTGTGCTGGTACTGTGCGGGCCGCTGGTCCGTGGCCTCGAACACCAGGCGACAGACATGCGATATCACGTCCACGCCGGCCGCGACCACCTCCCGTGGCAGGGCGGGAAATACCATCGAATGTGCCCAGACCTTGATGTTCTGGCGGTGTGCTTCCGTGGCAATGCGTGTGACTTCTGCTGCAGGCAGATTGGCGTAGATCTTGATGGCGGAGGCGGAAGTGCCCCGGGCAAGCGCGACCGCCTGGACGATATCTGTGTCGGTGTCAATGGCCTGCATCCAGGGTACAGCGCCGGCTTTGCCGCCCCGCGATGACGCCGCCGGACGGGGGTCGTCAAAGAAACTGGCACCGGCCATCAGTGCCGCGTAATGCACATCCGGTCCCTCCATCTGCTGCAAACGCGTATTGCGGGCCAGCCCGGCCAGGATCCGTACATCCCCGGCCATGTCGCGGACAGAGGTAATGCCACCATAGAGCTGGCGCCGCAGCAGCTCGTCGGCCCTGTCCTCCTCCGGCGTCGTCGCCAGGTGGACGTGGCTGTCGATCAGGCCGGGCAGGGCAAATAGTCCGCTGGCGTCAATGATTTCCGTGCCCTGGTCAGTGCCGATGTCGATTTCTGCCATCGGGGCAAGGGCCTGGATGCGGCCATCGACGACCAGCAGACCCATGTCCCGCTGAAGCGCTGCGCCGGTACCGTCGATGATATTCAGGTAGGTGTAGAGTTGTGAGTCGGGAACTTCCGGAGCACCGTGGCTGGCGGAGATGCTCAGCGTCAAGGCACAGAGGAGGCCACACCAGGACCGCAGCCCTCCAGCGACAGCTAACCGGGGGCCTTCAAAAGTCGACCTCCGTCCCGAACGACTCTTGCGTGGCCTGTAGATAGAGATGGTGTGCCACGACCAGATCCTGGGCCGCTACGCCGAGAGAGCGATAGATGGTGATCTCCTCGTCATTGCGGCGCCCCTCGATATCACCGTCGATGACCGCCCCGATTTCACCGGCAATGTAGGATTCGTCGATAACGCCGCTGCCGACGCCGGTGGCGAGTTCGCCCGCCTGATCCCAGGCGGACAGGCTGGAATCGGTCAGGTAGCGGCAGCCTGGCAGTGCACCGGTCTCAATTTCCTGCCGGTCCCTGGTACAGGCGCCCACCAGGTTGATGTGCAGGCCGGGTTGCAGCATGCTGGCCTTCAGTACCGGGCTGGCCGAGGAGGTGACCGTACAGGCCACATCCGCTCCCGCCATGGCCGCGGCGATGTCGGTAAATCCGCGCAGCCGGGCAGCATGGCGGGGATTCACCGTGGCGAAAAAGGCCTGCGACTGGTCTGGGTCACGAAAACAGACCCGGATCTCATCGAACGACCGCACGGTACACAAGGCGTCGATATGGGCGCGGGCCTGCTCGCCGGCACCAATGATCACCAGAATGCGCGCAGTGGCGCGGGCCAGCAGATCGGTCGCCAGGGCGCTGGCCGCGGCAGTCCTGCTGGCGGTGAGCTCGCCGGCATCCAGCAGGGCCAGGGGCTGGCCGTGGACGGCGTCGAACAATAACATGCAACCGCTGTGCGAAGAGTAATGACTGCCGCGATTGGCGGGCATCATGTTGACCACCTTGATACCGAAGCATTCGGGCTCGGCGAGATACCCGGGCATCATGCCCATCATCCCGCCTGCGGGCATGCTCATGCCCCAGCGCAACGGCTGCAGTGAATCTCCGGCACTGACTTGCCGCATCGCAGTTCTCATCAGCCCGATGGTGGTGCCCGGATCCAGCCGGGCTCTGAGCTGATGCTTGTTGAGGATGATCACTGACTGGCTCCACCAAAGCTGCAGGGGTGGAGTATTCGCAATCCCGTGGGGCAGGTCCAATACTGACTGTGTATTGAATTCATAGGCTGGAGGTATTGATGGGCAATAAAGGTGCCAGCGATTATCGGCGGGATCAGCGCTCCGGCAGCAACCGGGTGTCCAGGTGACAGGCCCACTGTGCCCGGCTCAACCGTTCTGGAGCGCGCTGTAGTCAGCACAGGTGGTACGGAAACTGGCTGCTACTGGCGAACGGTTGTCGGCACTGCTGATCATGTGTACATCCACCCAGGCCGTTTCCTCCAGCGGCACGAAGCTTAGTTCGCCGCTCCAGGACGAAGACGTACAGGACGGTACCAGCGCGACGCCCACGCCAGCGGCCACATAGGCAAGCAGTACATCTGTCTGTTCGGACATGGCGACGATATCGGGCTGGAACCCGGCCTGCTTGCACTGGGCGACGATCTTGTCATAGTTGGACGGAAACAGGTGGCGCTGCAGTGTGACGAAGGGTTCGTGCCTGAGATCCGCGATCCGCACCGCCTCGCTCGAAGCCAGCGGATGGCTGTAGTTGACTGCCAGGCACAGCCGTTCGTGTACGATCAGATCAAACTCCACATGGTGGCTGCGGAAGCGTTCGGACATCGGTTGTACGGTAAGATCGACGAAACCCACGTCGATACGTCCATCCAGCAATGCTTCATACTGCTCATCGGATCGCATGATCGCGAATTCCAGCTTGATGGCGGGCTGCAACTGGTGGAACTTCCGGATCAGCGGGATGATCTCCCGCAAGATGGTCGATCCCATGTAACCGATAACCAGGGTATCGCCCTCTCCTCGGGCCGCCTTGCGCACTTCTACCACGGCCTGTCCCACCTGGTGCAGAATAGCTTCCACCCGTTTGTAGAACAGTTCACCCTCCGTGGTCAGTTCGACCTTGCGCTTGCTCCGATCGAACAGTTGTACACCCAGTTCATCCTCAAGGTTGTGGATCTGCTGGGTCAGGGGCGGTTGCGAAATGTTGAGCTTGCGCGCGGCCCTGCCGAAATGCAGGGTTTCGGCTACGGCTGAAAAATAGCGCAGGTGTCGAAGTTCCATTGGCTACCGGTCATTGTCACTTGTCGCGGAACCCGCCTTGATTGCCTTCCCGGACCATGGCTGTTGCGACCAGTTCCGGGCTGCGGCCCTGATTGTAGGCGGGGCATGGCAAGCAACTGTAATCGATCCGGTGGCCTCTGTCTCTCGCCGGCTTGGCGAATCCCGCAACTGATCGTAGTATGCGACGCAACGGACAACCAGCTTGGAGCGGAGTGGCGGCAGTGACGCAAGGCAATCACAACAGTGAACAAGCGGTGCAGGAGGCTGTGCCGCGAATTGTATGCAAGTTCGGTGGCTCCAGCGTGGCCGGCGCGGCGCAGTTGCGCAAGGTGCGGGCCATCATTGAGGCTGATCCGCGCCGGCAGATTATCGTACCGTCGGCGCCGGGAAAACGTGATGCCGGGGATACCAAGATCACGGATCTGCTCTATCTTTGCCATCACGCGGCCAGCGTAGGTACGGATTTCTCCCGTCCTTTTGCCCAGATAGTGGAGCGGTTTACAGGTATAGAGCGCGATCTGGACATGGTGCCGATGATAGGCGAAGCCCTGGAGCGATTACAGGCAGAGCTCGAGCGTGGGGTAAGCGCAGACTATGCTGCCTCCCGCGGCGAGCACTTCTGTGGCCTGCTGCTGGCGGCGTGGCTGGATGCAGACTTCGTCGAGCCGGCGGATTACATCGTCATAGGGGCCAATGGCCTGGTGGATGCGCAGACCTGGACGCTGCTGGGCGAGCGCCTCGCGGACCCGCACAAGCGCTATGTCATCCCGGGGTTCTACGGCCGCGATGCGGAGGGGCGGGTGCGGACCTTCTCGCGCGGTGGCTCGGACGTCAGCGGCGCGGTGGCCGCGCGGGCGGCGCGGGCGGAGCTGTATGAAAACTGGACAGATGTATCGGGATTGCTGATGGCTGACCCGCGCATCGTCGATCACCCTCTCCCGATGGAGGAGGTCACTTACGCCGAAATACGCGAATTGGCCTATATGGGAGCCAGCGTATTGCACGAGGAGGCGATGGCGCCGGTGCGGGAGGTGGGTATTCCGGTCCAGATCCGCAACACCAATGATCCCGGCCATCCCGGCACTCGCATTGTCGCCGAACTGTCGCCCGAGATCGTGCTGAACACACAGATCGCCGGAGTGGCGGGCAAGACAAGTTTTGCGATGATTACCATCGGCAAACACCTGATGAACCGTGAGGTGGGGTTTGTCTACCGTTTGCTGGGGGTGTTGGAACACAACGGTATCCCGTTTGAACACTGCCCCTCCAGTATCGACAGTGTCAGTGTGGTTCTGGAGGCGCGCTGGCTGGAGGGACGGGTCGAGCAAATACTGGACGAGATTCGGCGTACGCTGGAACCCGACGAGATCGATTATGTGCCCAGTATTGCATTGATTGCGATAGTCGGCGAGGAGATGGCCCGCACGCCCGGAATTGCAGCCAGGGTATTCACGGCCCTGGCTGGCGAGAGTATCAACGTGCGTCTGATCAACCAGGGCGCTTCCGAATTGAACATCATCGTCGGGGTTGCTCCGGAAGACTATCCGCAGGCATTGCGGGCCCTCTACGGCGCCTTTGTCCGGCAGTGATCCCGGCGCGGCTCAGGGCTTTGCCAACCGGTACAGCAGGACGGCCGCTCTTTTTGCCTGCAGGGGAAGCGATTCCAGGTTCCCCTTTTCTTCAACGGTATGGCCTTCGCTGCCACTCATGCCAAGGCCGTCAATGGCCATTTCCACATGGTCGGCGGCAAAAGACACATCTGCAGCACCCGCCCGCAGCGGATTGACGGCCTGCACTGCGCCGAAACCAAGATCTTCGCTGACCCGGGAATACAGCGCCAGCAGCTTCCTGTTGCCGTCTGTCGGTGCCATCGGGGGATAGCCGTCCTCGAACTCGATAGTGGCGCTGGTGTGGGGATGATTGTCGGCTACGATCTGCTGCATTCGTTGCCGGGCGCGCAGCAACTGCTCGCGCGAGACTGCGCGGAGGTCGCCATTCACGAACGCGGACTCGGCCACCACATTGCTTTTGCCGAAAGCGGTGCCGCTGTTGTCGGCTGCGTTGTCGGTGACTGTGGTACCGCCGACAATGCGGCCCGGATTGAAGGTCAGGTATTGCTCGCCCCGTAGCGTCTCGTCAGCCTGAAAGCTGTGCAGAATGCGCGCGGCCTCGAAAATGGCGCCGGGACCGATGTCTTCACGGAAGACTTGGGATGAATGTGAAGGCTTGCCTGTGGTCCGCAGCGTCCAGTCGCTGGCGCCTCTGCGGGAAATATTGGCGGTCCGGTAGTCGCCATCGCCATTTTCAAAGCCGATCGCAATATCCGCATGCGCGGCGGCATCCACCAGTGCCTTTTTCGACAGGTTCAGCGGGTGGCCGCTCAACTCCTCGTCGCCGGTGAGTACCACGGTCAGATCCAGCTGATCCAGCGCGTCCACGGCCCGCAGTGCCGCCAGCGCCTGCAGCATGATCACATTCCCGCCCTTCATGTCCGCAATTCCGGGCCCGGTTGCGAGGGTATCATCCAGCATCGCGAACCTCTGGAACGGGCTGTCCGGTTCGAACACGGTATCCAGGTGGCCGATCAGCAGTATTTTGGGCCCGGCGTCCGCACCTGCGTAGCGGGCCACCAGGTGCCCGGCGCGCTGGAACCCGGCTCCATCCTGCCACTCGGTTTCAAAGCCCAGTGCTTCAAACTCTGCCCGGAACAGTTCTCCCGTCTTGCGCACGCCTTCCAGGTTCATCGTGCCACTGTTGATATTGACGCTCTCGGCCAGCAACTTCAGGGCCCGGGATTGGTGGCGTCGATGAATTCCAGCATCCGCTTTTCGGCCGCGGAAATTCCGGCCTGGGCGGAGGCGCACAGGACGCCCAGCATCAGTACCACTGTTTGAAAATATCTGCGCATAAGTCTACTCCTCCATGAACTCCTGTCCCGCAACCAACAACCGCGTGGCGAGTTGCACCTCGCGGATAAGCAGCAGCAGGGCAATGATCAGCAACAGCATGGACAACACGAAGGTGACCATCACAAAGTTGGCCATGTGCAGAGACCAGAAATCCCCGACAAAAAGCCCGACGACCACGATACAGACCATCAGGCCGGATGCGGTACACATGCCGATGGACCAGTTGATGATATGCACCCTGCGCCACAGCGTACGCAATTCGTGATTGGCCCGGCCCAGCCTGGCCTCGTCGCTGAGCGTGTTGACCCGCCGCTCGATAATGCGGGCCCGGTCGACAATGCGGCCGAGACGGCCGGACATCACGTTGAGGAAGCCGGCTATCCCCGCCAGCAGAAATACCGGTGCAACGGCGATCTGTATGATGCTGGCCAGAGCAGTAATCGAATCGTCCAAATGCGCGCAGCTCCAGTTGCCGGAAAAAGCACCAGTTTGCGGCAATTATCCCGGACTGGCAAACATTCGCCAACGGCAGATCGGTCCTGGATCCTGGTGGATTGCTGTTTTATGGTTTCGCAGAAGATTTGACCACAGGTGCCGGGTCTTCGTGCGGAAGGTCAACACTTCGACCGCCGAGCCATCACCCGGGGTGCGGTGTTCAAGACACGCCGTGAATCCATCCATGGAGGCTCGTATGCGAAATCCATGTCGCATACGGTCTTGAACACCGCACCCCGGCCGATGTCTCTACCTTGGTAGCCAACCATGGGGCCGCAACGCAGTGTCTCCCAGGATTGATCTGCCCTCGGCGAATGTTTGCCCTGGTAGCCAACCTGAGGGACAGCAAGGATCGCGCTGTCCGGTTGCCTGTCAGGCCGGCTTGTCAACGTGCCTGCCGGCCAGCGGTTGCGTTGCCGGTCCGTGGATCACCTCGCCGTTCAGGTCGAAGCGTGAGCCGTGACAGGGGCAATCCCAGGTCCGGTCGGTTTCGTTCCAGCCCACCAGGCAGCCGAGATGGGGACAGACCGCCGACACCGCGTGGAGAGCGCCGCCGGTATCGCGGTACACGGCGGTGTTGTGGCCGTCGATTTTCATGATGGCGGCCTCGCCACTGGCCAGCTCCTCGCAGGAGCCGGGTTTGCGCGACAGGTAGCCGCCGACCAGGTGGCTGGCGATTTCCGCGCTCTCTTTCAGAAATTCCCGGCCACCCGCGACGGGCTTCACCCGCTTCGCGTCAAACAGTTCCAGCCAGCGGTGGTCTTGTCCGGTGGCGAGGTCGGCCAGGATCATTGCCGCGGCGGTTCCGTTGCTGATGCCCCAGGCCGCAAAGCCGGTGGCGACCAGATAGCTGCCGCCGATGGAGGAGGACCAGCCGACATAGGGGGCGCTGTCCACCGAGGCATAGTCCTCGTTGATCCAGCGGTGTTCGACTGGACCGGTGGCGAAGTGGGTACCGAGCCAGTGCTCGAGGTCCTGCATACAATGCCGCTCTTGTTCGGTATCGCCGGGCTTGAAGCGGCCGCCGGATGCGATGGCATACACCTCGCCGGCGGCATTGCGGTGGGTTCTAAGCGAGTGTCGTGGCTGCTCTACGCTGACATACATGCCATCGGGTACCTGGCTGAGCCGGGCTGCTATCACGGGCTCGGCATGGGGAAAGGCCCGGGTGTAGTAGCCGCCGACTGTGCCCAGCGGCAGATGGGTCGCCATCACCACGTGGCGAGCCTTGACGCTGCCCTGCGCAGTCTCGACCCGGGTCGGTTCCCAGCCGGTCACCCGGCTGTTTTGAAAGACATGGCAGCCCTCGCCAGGGATGGTCTGTGCCAGGCCGCTAAGGTACTTGACCGGATGCAACTGGGCCTGCTGATCGAAGCGCAGGGCGGCGAGCACATCGAAGGGCAGGTCGGTGGTGTGGCTCAGCGACGATGGCAGGCCCAGCAGGCGGGTGATATCGGCCTCTTTCTCCAGCGCCGCCACATGCGCTTCCTCGCAGGTATAGACCCAGGCGGGACGAGCCTCGACATCGCAATCGATGCCGTGGCGCGCGATCAGGCCGAGGATGGTGCGCAGACCGCTTTCCTGGGCTTCGGCATAGAGTCCGGCACAGTGGCGTCCGAACTTCTGCTCCAGGACCTGGTAAGTCAGCCCGTGCTGGGAGGTGACCTTGGCGGTGGATTTGCCGGTGGCCTGGCGGCCTGGGCGGCCGGCCTCAATGAGCGCCACGGTCTGGCCCTTGTTCTTGAGCATCCGTGCGGTGGTAACCCCGACGATGCCGGCGCCGACAATGGCGATGTCGACTTCGATATCGCCGGCCAGGGTGGGAAAATTGGGTGATGCGGCGGTGGCATTCCAATAGCCATCGTTCTGCTCAGTCTTGGCCATTGCGTATTCTCCTGTGCATGGCAGGCAGTTGCTGTCGGACGGGCCGGTGCCGGGCAACCGGTTCGCCCCGCTGCCAATTCATAGTGGATTGTCTTCGTCGGGCACTTCACCCGGTTTCAGCGGAAGCGAATCGGTCCATTTGAGTTTGCGCAGCAATTGGCGGGCATCAAAGGGTGCACAGACCTTCACATCGTTATCGAAATAACAGTACACATCACGGGATTTGCGCTTGGCTGCGTGTCTGGCACTGATGCGGCGGGCATCGGCCGACTCGCTGCCCTCGCTCCATGCCTGGATGCGGCGGCTCCAGCGATCCAGCGCGTCGTTCGAGTAGCCGCTTTTGTACAGCTCTTTGTCGCCGTGTCGACCATGCAGAAATTATAGACTCTGTCAGTGACTGCCGCCGGGGAAATTGCAGTCCGTGAGCATCGTATCCGGCCTCCTGCTCTGCCGGCATTTACTGGGGGACTTTTCTCAGGAACTTGGTCATCTCTCCCTGGCCAGTTCCGTCCGGTTGACAACGACCCGGCGCCAGGAAGAGGTCGCACTGGAGTAGCCGCCGGCTAGCGGTTCAGCGGCCAGTGCTGCAGCGCCCGATAGCTGACTCCCTGCCTCCCTTGCAGGGTTTCGAACAGGGTGAAGTGCTGATAGTGCACGTCGATCCGGGGCGCCACCACCGGGGCGGGCGGTGGTTCTGCGCAAGATCGAAACAGTGTCACGTGCGGTACAAACAGTTTCCGCTGCCGTCTTGCGCCAGCGGGCCCAGCGAGATTCTGCAATTTCACGGCCAGGCGGGCCAATTCCAGCTGTGGTTGCTCCGGTCCCAACCAGTAGATCCGCTGTTTCTGCCAGTATCCGGCTTGATCCAGCACCAGGCGGCCAGCACCGACAGTATACCCGGATGCCCATTGATCAACTGCCTGTGTCAGGGTTTCCAGGTGGCGATGGTCCACCTCGCCGACAAACGCCAGGGTGAGGTGGAAATTGTCGGCAGGCACTGGCTGTCCGTGAGCGAGACCATAGCGGTCCCGCCAGTCGGCGACTGCCCGTTTGGTATCCGAATCCAGTTCAAGGCCAAAAAATACGCACATGGATAGATTTCTCCGCCGGGACAGGCAACCGGGTCGCAGCCCCGTGGTCCCGACTATACCGGCCTCTC
Organism: Kineobactrum salinum; assembly: GCF_010669285.1. GTDB lineage: Bacteria > Pseudomonadota > Gammaproteobacteria > Pseudomonadales > Halieaceae > Kineobactrum > Kineobactrum salinum. Next base: position 3,357,557 of record NZ_CP048711.1, read on the forward strand.
GGGGAGGGGGCCACCCGGAGCAGGCCACCCGGAGCAGCCGCGCACTCGCCAGGACTTCGGCTACCGGCTATGCTTGAACAATGGCAACAACAGGTGAGTCAATCCAGCGGCGGCTCGTGATCAGCGGCACCGTTCAGGGTGTGTCCTACCGCGCGTGGATGGCGGCGGCAGCGCGTACGAGAGGTCTGGCCGGCTGGGTCAGGAACCGGCGTGACGGCACCGTCGAGGCTGTCGTCAGCGGCCCTGCCGACGCGGTATCGGCCATGGTTCGCGACTGTTATTCGGGGCCGTCGGCCGCACGGGTCAGCGCCGTGCACAGCGAAACCATTGTGGCGCCGGATGTCGAGGGTTTTCAGCAGCGGCCGACAGTCTGAGCTCGGTCCTGCCAGCTGTGCTGCGTCCAGCCGGCCGCCCCCTGCCGCAAACGGGGCTTGAGCAGTCCCGTCCAGGCGCGATTCGCGCTTGGCAGAGTGTCGCAACAGCGTCTAGGCTGTACTGTATGGACTTGAATCTGGAGGTAGCCAATGTCAGTCAGCGCGCAACTGCAGGACACCATAGAAGACCTGGTTGATGGCAAACGCGGTATTCTGGCCGCGGACGAAAGCACGGGGACGATCTCACGCCGCTTTGCTGCGGTGGAACTGGAAGCCGACGAGGAAAGCCGTCGCGCCTATCGCAGCATGTTGTTGTCCACCCCGGAAATAGGCAACTATATTGCAGGGGTAATCTTCTTCGAGGAAACCCTGCAACAGACGGATGAGCGCGGCACATTGCTTCCCCGGCTGGCGGTTGAGCAGGGAATGGTCCCTGGTATCAAGGTGGACAAGGGCAAGGGTCCGCTGCCGGGTGCGGCCGGCGACATGATTACCTATGGCCTGGATGGCCTTGAGGAGCGGTTGCAGCAGTATCACGGGCAGGGGGCGCGCTTTGCCAAATGGCGCGAGGTGTATCCAGTGTCCCACACAATCCCTGCCGCTGGGTCTGGCGGCCAATGCCGCCACGCTCGCCCGCTATGCCGCGGTGTGCCAAGCTGCAGGATTGGTGCCCATCGTGGAGCCGGAAGTATTGATCGACGGTGACCACAGCATTGAACGCAGCGCCGAGGTGAACGAGCAGGTGTGGCACTCTGTGTTCCACGCGCTGCACCAGTACGGTGTCCGGCTCGAACTCCTGCTGCTGAAACCCAGCATGGTGACACCCGGAAAGCAGGCCAGTTCGGCGACCCCGGAACAGGTGGCGGAAGCCACCTTGAAGACGCTGCGCCGGACGGTTCCCGCCGCGGTACCCAGCATCAATTTCCTGTCGGGCGGCCAGACGCCCCAGGAAGCCACGGCCAACCTGAATGCCATGAATCAGCTGCGCGACCAGGCGCCCTGGCAGCTGAGTTTTTCCTTTGCCCGGGCGCTACAGGAACCCGCGCTGGCGGCGTGGGGAGGCAAGCCGGAAAACGTGGATGCAGCCCAGAGTGTGTTCCGGGAACGCGCTCGCCTCAACCAGTGGGCGATGCAGGGTGCGGTTGGGGAGGCATAGCGGCCGGGAAGCCCTCTGACGGAAGTGTCGGCTGTGCAATGCACTCGCCGCTTGCTTCATCCGGGAGAGATGGGATCGCTGGCCGGAAATGTCTCTTTCAGCGCCTCGTCCACGTCATTTTGCTGGCCGGTCGCGGCTTGGTACTGAATGAGGTCAACAATCCCCAGAAGTTTGTCCTGCCCATCGAGGACCGCCAGATGGCTAACATCGTCCTGCCTGGCGCTGGCTGCGAGCGACTCCAGTTCATCTTCGCCCCTGCAGGTCATGGGGGGGATGCGGATGACGTCAGCCACCGGCGCGGCCGGCGTTACCTGCCGATCGAAACTGGCGCGTGCAACATCTTTGGCGGTGAGCAGCCCCAGCAGACTACCGTCCCGCTGGAAAACGGGCAGCGCGGTTACTCGTCGATGCTCAAGCATGCCGGCAGCAGTTTCGAGGCTGTCCGCGGCGTTGAGCTGTCCGGCAACTGACTGCATCGCGGATTCGACTTTCATGGCTGACTCCAGTGAGGTTCAGGCGAGTTTCTGTTTGCGCGCAAACAGTTCTTCGCCCAGAACCTTCAGGTCCAGATCGGTCTTGCGTACCAGCGGAAACATTTCCTGCTCCTCCTCCTTCACATGGTGATCAATATACTCTGACAAGACCTTGACCGTGGCGTCGAACAGTTCGGCGCTGGCATCCATGCCCTGAATCTGCTTTATCAGTGTCTTCGCCGAACCATGCTCGACCAGCGCCTCATCAAGCAACGGCGCGGCATCTTTCAAGGCTCTGCGTACAGCGGGGTAGAATATTTCCTCCTCGATGCGCGTGTGCAGTTCCAGATCCTTGCAGATCTCCTCCGCCAGGCGCTTCTTGCCGACGTAGGCGCGATCCCCCAATTCCTCGAATTCGGCAAACGCCTTTTTGACATTGGCGTGATCTTCGCGAAGCAGGGCCAGGGCGTCTTTGCCGCCCGCTGATTGTTTGGTGGTCATGGTTGTTCTCCGTTGGATTCTCGGGTCCGGCTCTGGCCGGGGTGCATTACTACCTTGGTACGTTTGTTACGATCCCCGGGGCGGGCACCTGTTCTCCACCCTGATGTCTCCGGCACTGTGCCAGCAGAGCGCTTTCATGCCGGTTGCCTGTGGTCTTGGGCACCGTCCCCCTGATTCCGGTTGGTAGGTACATCACCCGTTTCCATGTACGCTTTCAGATTGCGCAGGTTCTGATTGAGCATGGCCTTCTCCAGTCCACCGAGAAAATGGGCTACCGCGGCCCCGGCAATTTTGCCGGGGGGCTCGAAGTTGAGGTGCACGACTACGTCGGTACCCCGGCCATGAGGGCCTTCCCGGAACTGGATATCACCCCAGGTCTGGAGGTCAGAGCCCTGCAACGAATGCCAGGACAGTCTCTGGTTGGGGATGTCGTCGACAACTTCAGAGTCCCATTCGATACTGTGGCCCAGCGGCCCCTTCGCGACCCAATGGCTAAGACCGGCCCCTCTATCCTCTACACGGTCGATGAAGGTCATCACTTTGGGTAACTGGGAAAAGTTGCGCCAGTAGTTGTAGATGTCTTCGGCACTGCGCTCGATATTGACCGAGCCTTCCAGATGCACCTTGCGGTGCCTGGCCCCAATCAATGGTAGCCGCTTGGGTCCTCGCTTGCTGGCGTAATAGGCGACCACACCTGCCGCCACTGCGCCCAGCAGGATTGCTCCGGCAAAGCCCCCCTGGCGGCGGTCCAGGTGATGCCGATGATGCTTGTGCAAATCCAGCATATATACCTCCTGTTGTCGCATTGCATGTGTCTGTTGAAATCGGGGTCGAGGTGTTGCACGAGGAGATCCATGCAATCTCTGTGCCTCTCGCCCACCTGAGCGAGAGCAAAGGATTCTGGCGGGGCAGGTTCGAAATCCGTGGTAAGTTTTTCCGAAATCGGAGTAAAACTTACGCCTTCCAGTTGCCATTTTAATATCAGCGTCTTCTATACTGTGCTTGGGTCACCCGTGAATTCGCTGATACAGGAGGGCGCACTCATGCTGGAAGTCAATCCCGATGTCATCTGCCGACTGATCGAGATATCCCGACAATTGCATGGCCTGGATGAGCCGATAGTGCCAGAGGAGGACGCCCCGGAGCTGGAGGGCAGCATTTCCCTGGAGAACAGTCTGGACGAGGATGAGCAGCGCGCAATGCTGGCAGGTCACGGCGAACAGACCGCGGAACAGGAGTTTGCGGCCATCGTTGACGAGCTGGAGCCGCGGCAACAACAGGAGGTCGTGGCGATGATGTGGCTCGGTCGGGGAGACTATCTGCTGACCGAATGGCAGGAGGCGCTGGATCTGGCGCGTGACGAATGGACCCCTGACACCGCTTCCTATCTGCTCGGTCATCCACTGCTGGCCTCGCATCTGCAGGATGGGCTGGAACAGCACGGGTACAACTGTGGCGAGTTGCTGGCGATGGGCGAGCCCTGAGCACGGAGCGCCAGGCGCGTGGCAGGGATGGCCCCTTGTGACTTTCCGGGCACGCTATCTGGTGCGTTGATCCTGGACGATTTCCCGGACCAGCCGGACGCCAAAAATACTGTTGGTTAGAAATACAGCCTCGGCGGCCAACAGTCTTTCAAGCGCAATACTCTGTTCACAAACCTCATGATTCTCGATGAAGGATCGCCGGGTGATACCGTCGAGGACGCCGTCTTGAAGTGGTGGCGTGAAGTATCTGCCCTTTTCGACAATAAATAAATTGCTGGTGGTGGCACAGCAGGCGTGGCCGCTGCCATTCAACAGGATGGCGTCATCCGCGTGCCTTTCCCGCGCCTCCATTGACGCCAGCAGCTGGTCACCGTAATTCAGGGATTTGATATTCGAAAGCGGCGAATGCTCATTGCGGCGAACTGTACTGGCGATAATAACTGTCACCGCCTCATTACTCATCGTCACGGAGTCGGCGCGCATGATGAGCGTGGGCCACGATTGCTCTGAAATCCTGAGACCGCGCGCCGCCGGCCCGCGAGTGACGGTGGTGCGGATGGCGTAGCGCCCTGTGGTAAACCCGTTGCGCTGTAACAGCGCGCTTGCAGTCGCTGTAAAATCCAGGCTGAAATCTATCTTCAGCAGCGCCGCGTGGCGCACAAGCCGCTCGAAATGGAGATCCGGCAGGCAAAGCTCACCGTCGACGGCCAGCATCGTGTCGAACACGCCATCTGCCAGCGTCAGTCCGCGATCCGATGTCCGGACAGCGAGTGTGTTTTCGTCGCCGAACTCACCGTTTAGCCAGATTTTCATGTCGATACCCGTGCCCGGTTCCAGTGATCGGCGGCGGTGATGAAGTTATGGATCATCTCCAGCCCCTGCGGTGTCAACACCGATTCAGGGTGAAATTGTACACCGTAGAGCGGGTACTCCCGGTGTTTCACGCCCATGATCAGGTCATCATCGAGGGAACGGGCTGTCACACAGAGCGGCGAATCGGCAGTCAAATCAACAGTCAGTGAATGATAGCGGCCCGCTTCCAATGGATTGGGCAGGCCCAGGAAAACTCCCTCCTGGTTGTGCTCGATTGTGGCCGGCTTGCCGTGACAGGGCCGCGGAGCGCGGATCACGCGGCCGCCGAACTGTGCGCCAATACATTGATGCCCCAGGCAGACACCCAGAATGGGTATGCTGTGCGCGAAACGCAGGATCAGCTCGTTGCAGATGCCCGCTTGCGCTGGCGTACAGGGGCCGGGTGAAAGAATAATTGCCGCCGGCTTCATTGCAGAAATCTGCTCCAGCGTGATGGCATCGTTACGCACGACCTGACGGGATCGGCCTAGCCTGCCGACGTAGCGCGCCAGGTTATAGACAAAGGAGTCGTAGTTGTCGATCAGCAGTATCATGGGGCGGTGGCGGGGGCTGAGTTGTCTGCCGCCGCTTCGAAGCTGTCGAAGATCGCTTCGGCCTTGCTCAGTGTCTCCTCGTATTCAATCGCGGTAACGGAATCGGCGACAATGCCACCACCCACGTTGAAGCTGACGGTGTTGCCCTGGTAGACCAGCGTGCGGATCGCGATATTCGTATCCATGGCGCCGTCATAGCCTATATAACCCAGTGTGCCGCAATAGGGGCCGCGCCGTTTGCTTTCCATCTCCTCGATAATCTGCATTGCCCGTACCTTGGGCGCGCCAGTGATGGACCCTCCCGGAAAACAGGCTTGCAACAAGTCAGCGGGTTCCTGATCTGTCTTCAACGTGGCTTCGATCACGGATACGAGGTGATGAACTTTGGCGAAGCTCTCCAACCGGCACAATACAGGCACTTCGACGGAATCGTCCTCGCAAACCTTCGACAGATCATTGCGTAGCAGGTCGACAATCATCATGTTCTCGGCGCGATCCTTGGCACTGTTCTCAAGCCTGGCACGATTGAGCCGGTCTGCCGCTTCGTTCCTGTCGCGCTTCTGAGTCCCCTTGATGGGCCGTGACTCCACTCGCCGATCCCGAACCAGAAGAAAACGCTCGGGCGATGCCGAGGAAATCTTCACGGCGCCGAAATTCATGAAAGCTGCGAACGGTGCCGCATTCACCTGCCGCAACCTCAGGTAGTGCGCCCAGGTATCGAATCCCTCCGGCAGCCTACTCTCGAAGCGCTGCGAGAGGTTGCATTGAAAAATATCCCCCGCATGGATGTAGTCGATGACACGCTGGACGGCCCGTTCATATTCCCGGCGTGTATGGGAAGACTGCCAGCGCTGGCTGCTGGTGGCCGGCCCCTGTCCCGGTGTTTCACCGGTCAACTGAATGAAGTGATCGAAGTGGGTCCTGGCGCTGGATTTATCCTCGGCGTGGACAATAAACCAGCCGGTTTTTTGCTGGTGATCGTAGCCAAAGACCTGATCGTAGATGCCCACGGCCATATCCGGAATTTCCGGATTATCCTGCGCCATCGCGGGCAGCTTCTCCAGATCCCTGGTCAAGTCGTAGCCGAACAAGCCTGCGGCGCCACCCTGAAATGGGGGCAGGTGATCGTGGGACCGTTTGTCCAATCCGTGGATCTTGAGTCTGTCCCTGACACAGTCGATCCCGCGCCCCTGCAGCGTGATTTTTCCTTCGGCTCCGCGAATGCAGACTGTGCCATTCTTGGCCTCAATGGTCTCGATCGGGTCAAAGACTATATAACTATAGCGCGCCAGTTCATGGTGCCTGTCGGCGCTGTCGAAGAACAGGCTGTAAGAATGCCGGCTCAGTGCCGCAAAGAGTTCATGCGGCTCCCGGGACGCGCAGGGAAAGCTGTACAATTTCATTATAGTCTTGGCTGTTGCATACCATGGCCGAGAAAATCAAATAATACCGCAGGATATGACAGGCGCCACAATCGCCGCCAAGTCAAATGCGCTACGCATACCGAACCCGGAAATTCCACCGATAGAATTGAATCAGGCCACCGTCTGGCGCATAGATCAAGAGTCGTCACCAGCCGTCAATCCAGCACAGGAAGGCGGATCCTGTGGCTGCAGAGTGTAACGCCCCACAACGGGAATTTCACGCATTAGTTCGCTGCACTACAACTATGCAATCAAGCCTCGGGGCTATAACATGCCAGTGAGAGACACCCTGTTTCGGTCAGCTTATGCATGGGCCATCGCAGAAATGCCAGATTCCGATCCGCACGGATGCGGGCCGCCTCTTTTACCCGCTGGCTGCTTTATATGGCGCCGTGGCCGCGCCGCTATCAGTCGTGGCCATGACCGGCGGCGGCTGGCCGCCGGGCCTGATCGGCGCCGGCCATGGGCGGGAGATGTTCTTCGGCTTTGCTCTGGCGCTGGTCGGCGGTTACCTGTTGGGCCCGTTGTCTCGGCGCTGGCTGCTGGCGCTCGCGGGGCTCTGGCTGGCGGCCCGCATCGCCGCTGTGATGCTTCCAGTCTCACTGCCCGGTCAACTGTTGAGCTCGCTCTTTGCCCTGATACTGGGTGCACTGGTCATTCCCCGTTTCCGAAACGCCCGCAAGTGGCGCAACAAGGCTGTCATGCCGCTGCTTGGCGCGATCATCATGCTGCCGCTGATATGGCTATCGGGTATCCGCATGCCGCTGGCGGAGCTGGGCGTGCTATTGTTTGCTTCATTAATGCTGTTCATGGGTGGGCGCCTGATTGCCCCGGCTGCAGCTGGCGCCTTTCGCGAACGCGGCCTGTTTCTTGATGCAAGGGTGCAACCACGGCTTGAGTCATGGCTGCTGCTGCTTCTTGGCGCGGCAGTGGTCGCGCTTGCAGCTCCCGTCACCGGGATCGTGCCCGGTACCTTGATGCTCGTCGCGGGCCTGGTGGCCACAATCCGCCTCCTTCGCTGGCGTCTTTGGTACTGCCGGCGCTCTGATCTCTGGGCGGCCGGTCTCGGCTACGGCTGGGTGGCTCTGGGGTTGGCCGTGTTGGGGACAACCCTGCTGCTGCACGGAACGGGACAACGGCCGGTATTACACCTGGTCACCGTGGGTGGGGTGGGCACTCTCGCTTCTGCTGTCATGGCTCGCCAGCACTACCAGCGCCAATGGAAGCGTCCCCCTCCGGCCATGCTGATGCTGGGCACAATGGGGTTGATGGCGGTGGCCGCATTGTCACGGCTGGCGGCGGACACTGTTCTCGATGTTCGAGTCGAAGCACTCTGGCTGGCGGCTGCGGCCTGGTCGGCTTCGCTTGTCTGGTTGGCCATGCATTTGCTGCTTGACGTGCGGGACCCAGAGTGATGACGACTACAAAATCCGGAGAAACGCACCTTGCTTAACAGTCACTTTTTCAACATGAATTCGCTGTGGAGATGAAATGAATGACTGATCCGATTCGGCTCAAGCGTATCTACGATCCGTCGGAAGACGAGGATGGTGCCCGGATCCTGGTGGATCGTGTCTGGCCGCGCGGTGTGCGCAAGGCAGATGTGAAACTGGACTGGTGGGCCAGGGAATTAGCCCCATCCACTGAATTGCGAAAATGGTTCGGTCATGATCCTGAGCGCTGGGCCGAATTCCGCAACAGTTACCGCGACGAACTGGCTCAGGTACCCGAGACCCTCTCCAAGCTGCTCAATTACTGTCGCCAAGGCCCCGTCACTCTTCTATTCGGCGCCCGGGACCGTGAGCACAATCAGGCTGTGGTGCTCCGGGAAGTGTTGCTGGGGGAGCGGGCGGAAGAGGAAGCACCAGGTGAAAATGCCTCGCCGGTGTGTTACAACAATAAATTCTCCCTCTAAAAGTACTGGCGCTGAGCCGTGAACCGGCAGGGATGCAAGCACTCCATGATCCGGGAGCAGGGCATCTGGACGATTCGCTTACATCTCATGCAGTCTTTTTGTCATTCGAGTTCACAAACGAAAATGGAGGCAGCCCATGCTATTTACAGGCAAGCAAATCTTCGTCCTCTGTATCTTCTACTTCTTCTTTCTGACGCGAGTTGCATCGGCCCAGGACGTAACCGCCGAGTTGGCCCCCGATATACGCGGGTTGCTGCAGAAGGAAATGGTGCAAGTGGATGTGGCCATGAAGGTCATTCATGGCGCCATTGTTCGTGGAGACCACGAGGTCGTTGACAAAAAGGGCAGAGAGATCCATGACAGCTTCATTTTGCAACAATCCATCACCCCGGACCAGCGCAAGGCACTGAAGGCCGCTGTTCCCGACGAGTTTCTGAAGCTGGACCAGCGATTTCACGTGCTGGCTTCCCAGCTCTCCGATGCCGGTAGCAGGAAAAATACCGAAGACCAGCTGAAGATATTCGGGCAGCTGACGCAGGCCTGCGTAATGTGCCACAGCGGCCATGCCAGTGAACGTTTCCAGGGGTTCGACAGCCGGTAAGGCTGCCGTAGCAACCCCATCGTGGCCAACGGCAGGTCCATTGCGAACGGGCAACTGGTACGGATTCCGACTGAAACAGAGCTGTTCAACCGCAGGACCTCCGGTTCTGTAGTAAACGGCGGGAGCGAGCCCATGATTCAGGTACAGGTCTACCGTTACAACCCGGAGGTCGATAACGCCCCCCGAATAGAGAACTATCAGGTGGAAGAGAGTTTCCGGCAGCGCATGGTGCTGGATGTGCTGGAGCACCTGAAGGAAGGCGATCCCAGCCTGACCTATCGCCGCTCCTGTCGCGAAGGTGTATGCGGCTCCGATGGCATGAACATCAATGGCCAGAACGCCCTGGCCTGTGTTTCACCGGTGTCGGATATACTGGCGGGCACCTGGGTGGCTCAGAAAAGCAATTACGGCAGCGGGGTGGCTTCGGTCAGGAAGGCACCGGATGCTCCTCTGGTGATCCGACCGCTTACCGGCATGCCGGTGATACGGGATCTTGTAGTGGATCAAACTCACTTCTTTGATCAATATCGTCAGATCAAACCCTGGCTTATCAATAATGATCCGCTGCCGGCGACAGAGCGACTTCAATCTCCTGAGGAGCGCGCCCGCCTGGATGGGCTCTACGAGTGCATACTCTGCGGTTGCTGCACCTCCGGTTGTCCGTCCTGGTGGTGGAATCCAGAAAGGTACCTCGGCCCGGCCGTCCTGCTGCAGGCCCAGCGTTTTCTGGAGGACAGTCGGGATACCGCCGGGGCGGAACGGCTGGCCGCATTGGACGATCAATACAGTGTATTTCGCTGCCGTGATATCCAGAACTGTACCCAGGTCTGTCCCAAGGGTCTTAACCCAATGAAGGCCATCAGCGATATCCGTCGTCGTCTCCTCAGCGAAGGCACTTGACGTGAATTGTAATGTCCTGTTCCCGTTTAGCCTGGCCGTGAAAGTGAAATAAGAGCCCCACCCCGCAGCCCGTCCGTGGGTTGCTGTTCAAAACCGATCCGGCCGGATCAGTTTTGCGCGGCATTCAACTGATCCAGAGTAGCCACGATATCCTCAGTGCTCGTCAGCGGATTGATCGTACAGAGCCGGAATACCGCTCGCCCCTGCAAGCGCGTGGACGAGATACAGGCAAACCCGCTCGCGGACAACCGTCTCACTCGCGCTTCATGCTCATCGTCGCCAGCACCGCGAAGCGCAAAACAGATAATGCCAAGCTGGGCAGGCGTGATGAGCTCCCATCGCTGAGGGTCTTCGCTGAGGTATCTCTGCGCCTCGCGCGCCAGAGACAGGCCGTGATCGATTGCCTCACGAAAGCGATCCACGCCATAAGTCCGCAGGCTCAGCCATAGCTTGGCAGCACGGTTTCGCCGAGTCAGTTCCAACCCGCGATTGCGAAAATCCACTTCTCCCTTCCCTGCAGTGACATCGCGCAGATATTCGGGGTTCATGTCAAAGCTGGGCTCGAGCATGCCGCGACGGATCAGCAGACAACCGACGTCGTAAGGCTGGAACAGCCACTTGTGGGGATCCAGCACCAGAGAGTGTGCCAGCTCGATGCCGTTTAGCTCATCACGGCCGCGTGCGCACAGGGCCCCGGCGCGCCATAGGCGCCATCGACGTGTAGCCAGAGGTCTTCTTCTTCACACAGTGCCGCCAGTTGAGGCAGGGGATCAACGGCACCGGTGTTTGTGGTACCGGCGGTGCCGATTACCATCAGTGGCCTGGCACCCGCCCGGCGGTGCTGTGAAATGGCTTCACGCAGGGCTGTCAACGGCATCCGGAATTGTTCGTCGGACGGCAGAACATGAATCTGTGAAGCCGTAAAACCCAGCACCTTTAGTGCCCTGGGTAGCGAAGAATGTGTCTGGTCGCTCAGATAGACGGTGCCGGTGCCTCGCTGTGCCTGCACCGCGGCGAAGGCCGTGAGGCTGGCGTGGGAACCACCGCTGACAAGTACCCCTTCGTAATCCGGCGGCAAATGCAGCAACTGCCGCAACCAGTCGATAACGACCAGTTCCAGTGTGGCGGGGCCGGAACCGCCGGCCCATGAAGCGGTGATGGCGTTGAACCCCGTTGCCAACCAATCGCCCAGGATCGCTGCGAAGGAGCTGGGTCCGGGAACGCGGGCAAAGTAGCGGGGGTGATCACCCCGCTGCTGGTGAGTAAAAGCGACACCTGCGAGCAGGCTCAGGGATTCCCGGGGATCAAGCGGCTTGTCCGGGAGTGGTCCGCCCAGTTGAGCCAGCAGCTCACTCGCTTCGCCCGTGAGTATGGCTGCTTCACTGTCCCGATTTATCAGGCGGTCGACAACAATGTCGACCACCTGGTATCCCAGGCTTCGCATTTCCTCGGCATTCATGCCCAGCGTATCGGCGCCGCCGTTTGGGTTCTTGCTTCCCTGTCGATTCATGGCCACGATGAGACGGCTCCTGTGCGGTATTCCAAGGCTGGCGACTGGTGGAGCAGGGCTGCGAAGCGCGGCCTGCTAAGGCGCTTCAGCCGATGCATTGGCGAGCGCGACTTCCGCAGGCCAGTAGCCACTTGCATTGTCGGCAACAATGGCCTCCAAAATTGCACGTGCGCCATCTGCGTCACCCTCAAACGCGCGCCTCATTCCCAGCGCAAACCTGGAAAGGTTGTCACCCGCGGTTCCTTCACGTTCGTCGGAAGACCCGGTGAGCACGAGCAAGGCATTGTAATAGGCAGCATTTTCAAGGATTCGCACCGGCTCCGGTATACGGTTGAGCAGGGCATCGGCTTCTGCGTGACGCGACTGTTTCTTTAAAGCTATGGTTTGCCAGAACACCACAGCGAGCTCATGATCGTCAAAGGGTAATTCCACCAGGGGCTTCCTGGATTGCTCCAGGTGATCGAACATCCTGCGATAGTCAGCTATGGCGAAGCAGGTTTGCCCCAAATAGTAGTGGAGATTCTGACGGTAGGTTGAGGTCGTCAAGTTGAGAGAGTTGGGAATTCCGTTCGGCTCGAAACTGTCCGGCTGCCCCGCCATTTTGGCCAGCCCCAACTCGTAATCGGCTATGGCCGCTTCAAACTGCCGGCTTCGAGCCAGGTGCCTGCCGCGAAAGCGCAGCAACCTGTAGCTGTTGGGGAATTTTCTCAGCCCGGCGGTAAACACCTCTATGGCCGTGCGATACTGACCAAGGTAACCGTATCGGCGGCCCAGCCAGATATAGGACTCTTCCCTGTCGGGAGCTGCATCGAAGGCCGCCTGGGCGACCTTCAAATCAATCTCGAGCTTTTCCCGATACGCCCCCGGCGATGCAGGCCCAGCTGGCGTATTTACCCGGGCCGCGGACAGCGAGCCGTGGATGGCGGTAGCTGCCAGGGAGTCTGTTGCCCTTTGCTCCCCGGTCTCCGCCTGGGCGAATACGGCTGCCAACAGCAGTGAGCAAAGAGCAGGGCGAAGCCTGGTCCATGAGCAGGTCATTGTCAGGTGTAAGCGCATAAACATAGGGCAGAACCAGTGCATGAACAGGGAAGCAGCGAGGCAGACTAGCCCCACACCCTGTATACTGTCAATTAATCACTCCGATAGGGAATAAATATCGTATAATAAAATTTTTCTGTGGGCCCGCTTCCCACTTCAGCGGCGTCGCGTCCAAAGGCGGTGTAACATGGTCTCCCCAAGTGAAACCATGTTGCCGGTGTAGGGGTGCGAGCGGTGAGCTGAGGCCGTCTGTATGGCACGAGCTATAGACTTGATTTCGATTGATTTTAGGTAAAGAATTAGGCTAATGCGAAAACCACCCTTAACCAACGCCGAAGTCTTCGATCAGGTCAAGCCCGAGCGACGTCCTCCGCGCTCAAAGATTCAGCTGGCCCTGCGGGTCAGGGGGTTGCGTCGGGCCCGGAACTGGACCTTGAGCGACCTGGCCAATGCCACCGGGCTGGCTGTGTCGACGCTGTCCAAAATTGAAAATGATCGCATGTCCCCGACTTTCGACGTAGTGCAGAAGCTCGCGACCGGATTTTCGATCGACATTACGGAGCTGTTCGCCGCGTCAGAGAATACACAGCAGCAGACCCGCAGAAGCGTCGTCCGAAAGGGGGAGGGCCGCCCATACGAAACAGCGGCCTACAGCCATTTGGTGCTGGCCTCTGACCTCATCAACAAGAAAATCCTGCCCTTTGTAAGTATCGTGAAGGCCCGGTCGCTCGACGACTTCGAAGAGTGGGGGCTCACGACGGCGAGGAGTTTATGTTCGTCCTCGAGGGCTCTGTCCGCTTCTACACCGACTGCTACGAGGCCGCCGACCTGGACGAAGGAGATGGTATTTACCTGGATAGCGCCATGCGCCATGCCTGCATCTCGACCAGCGAAAATGACGCCAGGGTATTGTGGATCAATACTGGCTGAATCGCGCCCGCAGCATCTCCCTCCTTCACCGCTAACCAGGCTCACCCCCGAACACCCGCTGCCTCAGCGCGGCATGCGCACAGACCATGGTATTCCCGAAAAACGAGCAAGGGCTTGCCTGCATTTCTTAAATGCGCTAGTATTTTACAATAGGAAAAATTGAGGTGTTTGTGATAAACCGAAGAAAATTCATTGCCGGCGCATCAACCGGGCTGCTCGCCGCTCAAGCCCTGTCGAAGACAGCCTTGGCAAAAAACCTTTCTGGTTCTCTTCGGGACTCCCTGGTATTTGATGCCATGGGAGAGATGAGGGTCAGCTACTCGCGCACACTCATCGAAACAATCCGCGACGGCGGTCTCAACGCCATCACCGTAACGCTGACAGATCCCAAGGTGTACGAACAACAGGCCTATACCGAAGCCAGAGCTGCGGTGGCCGAATACGACAGGTTTCTGGCGAAATATCCTGAGTTGTTGATGAAGGCTACCTCCGCCGCGGATCTTGATAACGCGCGGCGCGAGCACAAGATTGCAGTCTACTATCTGTTTCAGAACAGTACGCAGTTCGGCCGCGATCTGTCCCGCGTGGAGGAATTCCATAACCTTGGTGTTCGCAGCGCACAGCTGACCTACAATTACCAGAACTGGGCCGGTGCGGGCTGCAAGGAATCCAGTGGCTCCGGGCTCACCCGCTTTGGCCGGGAACTCGTTGCCGAGATGAATCGCCTGGCCATGCTGATCGACCTTTCCCATGCCAATGAGGCAACGATACTCGATGCCATCCAGGCCTCGAGCGCGCCGGTGGTTATCTCACATGCGGCTTGCCTGGCGTTGCACGACAATATCCGTAACATAAGCGATACCGTGCTGAAGGCCCTGGCAGACAGGGACGGCGTGGTCGGTATTTGCCAGCTCCGGCCCTTTCTCACCCATGCCAGCCCTGATGTCGCACTGCCGGTCTATTTTGATCACATCGATCACGCGGTAAATGTCGCCGGTATTGACCATGTGGGCATCGGCAGTGATCGCGACCATCGCGTCATCGAGATGACCGATGAGTACCTCGCCGAACTGGCCAGTGAGGAGGGGGAGAACTTCAACCTCAAGGAGTGGCCGCTGTACATTGACGAACTCAACGGCCCCCGCCGCATGGAGGTCATCTGGAATGGGCTTCGTGAGCGCAATTACAGCTCAGTGGAAATAGACAAGATCATGGGACGCAATATGCAGCGCCTGTACCAAGGCGCTATAGGCTGACAGCGCCGGGAACGCAACCGGAAACATTTGCCCCTGCGCAGGGTGTAGCTGAGGCCGCATCACCGCGCAGATTTCTCGATTCATTACCAGACGGAGCACGCTAATTCATGGCTATCAATGCCTCGCGCGACAAAGCCGCCTTCCTTCGCGAGGATGTGCAGACAACCTTCTCACGCATCAATGTGCCTCTTGAAGGTTTTATGGGCGCTGATCTGAGCAAACATTCCCCGATAGATGGTGACAAGCTGTGCAATCTGGGTCTGACGGACGATGCCGGTTTGGACAGGGCTATCGAGGACGCTCAGCAGGCATTTCTGAGTTGGCGCACGGTTCCCGCCCCCGAACGCGGCAAACTAGTGCATACCTTCGCAGAACTGGTTCGCCGCCATAAAGCGGAACTGGGCTCAATCGTGACACTTGACTGCGGCAAGACCGAAACGGAAGCTCTTGGCGAGATTCAGGAAGTCATTGATATCTGTGACTTCGCGATTGGGCTTTCCCGCCAGCTCTACGGCCTGACCATCGCCACCGAGCGCCCAGAGCATCGCATGGCCGAAACCTGGCACCCCCTGGGCATTTTCGGGCAGATCACCGCCTTCAACTTCCCCGCGGCGGTTTGGTCATGGGGAGCGATGATCGCCCTGGTATGCGGGGACAGTGTTATCTGGAAGCCCTCCGAGAAGTCCCCTTGACCGCCATCGCGCTGAGTGGCTTGCTGGATCAGGCCATTGCCGCCTGCAGCAACGCGCCCGCCAAGCTGGCGCAACTGGTATTGGGAGATGCCGAGCTGGGCAAGCAGCTGGCTTCCGATACGCGCATTCCGCTGGTGAGCGCCACGGGCAGTACCACAATGGGCCGCGATGTAGCCGTACGTGTCGGGGCGCGGCTGGGGCGCTCAACCCTGGAACTCGGGGGCAACAATGCCGCCATAGTATCCGACAAGGCGGACCTGGACCTGGCCATCCGCGGTGTTGCCTTCGCCGCGGTGGGCACGGCCGGACAACGCTGTACCAGCCTCAGGCGCCTCATTGTGCACGAGGCGATCGCCGACGAATTTGTAGAGCGACTTAAAGCCGTTTACGCACAGCTGCGGATCGGACGTCCGGATGACCCCAAGGTACATGTCGGGCCTCTCATCGATGAACGCGCCTACGATCAAATGCTATCCGCGCTGCGGCAGGCCACCGCGGAAGGTGGCAGTGTGTTCGGGGGTGAACGTGTACTGGCCGACCGTTACCCCGATGCCTTCTACGTCAACCCGGCGATAGCGAGCATGCCCTCGCAAAGTGAAATCGTTGAGCGGGAAACCTTCGCCCCGATATTGTTTGTTATGAAGTATGCGTCCATCGATGAGGCCATAGCGCTGCAAAATGGGGTTTCTCAGGGCCTCTCATCCGCGATATTCACCACCGATATGCGCGAGGCGGAGTACTTTTTGTCTGCCAGTGGCAGCGACTGCGGCATCGCCAACGTCAATATCGGTACCAGTGGCGCCGAAATTGGTGGCGCCTTCGGCGGTGAAAAGGCCACTGGTGGCGGCAGGGCCGCCGGCTCAGACACCTGGAAGGCCTTCATGCGCCGGGCAACAAACACCGTCAACTATTCCTCGAGCCTGCCCTGGCGCAGGGCGTAGAGTTTGACCTTTAACCCTGACGATGAGGTTAGTGAAGCCGCGCAAATGCTGCAGCCTGGTAACGGGCCTCGGCGAAACCGCGGTTAGCCCTTATCCAACAAGCACTGATTGAGGATACTGTATGAACTTGAGAACCTTCCTGTGCTGTGCCTGCGCTGCGATTTCTTTCGCCAGCGCAGCGTCCGGCAATGCGAACTCCTCCGACGAGGCCCGCCCGCAGGCTGTGTCTTTACTCGGTAAGGAATTGTATGCCAGCACGCCGTCAACGGCAGCTCTGGCCCAATACGAAGCGGCAAAGGAGGAGTACGAGGCGGCCCCCAGCGACCCGGACAAACTGATCTGGTACGGGCGCAGAACCGCATACCTGGGCCGCTACCAGAAGGCGATCGAAATTTTTTCCGAGGGTGTGGAGAAACACCCGCACGACGTAAGAATGCTGCGCCATCGCGGTCATCGCTATATCTCCACCCGTCAGTTCGATAAAGCCATTGAAGATCTTTCGAAGGCGGCGCAGCTGATGGCAGGCCAGGAAGACCAGGTAGAGCCGGACGGCATGCCCAACGCCAAGAACATTCCGCTGACCACTACCCAGGGGAATATTCGCTACCACCTGGGTCTGGCGTATTACCTGAAGCAGGAATGGGAAACCGCCCGCCGCATTTTCGCCGAGGACTTGCGCAATACCGATAACGATGACGGCATTGCCGCCTCCACTCACTGGCTGTACATGATATTGCGGCGCATGGGTCGCGATCAGGAAGCCGAGGCGCTGCTCTCTGACATTCACGCCGATATGGACATCATTGAGAACTTCGCCTACCACCGCGCCTGCCTGTTTTATAAAGGCGAGATCTCCCTCGAAAGTGTGCTGCCCGAAGACGGCAGTGGCTCGGGAAATGCAGGCCTGGTGTACGGGGTTGCCAACTGGCACCTGTACAACGGCAGGCCAGAGGAAGCGGCCAAAATGATGCGATCGCTTGTCGATGGGCCGCAATGGGCTGCCTTTGGTTACATCGCCGCCGAGGCAGACCTTGCCGCTGAAGGGCTCTGACCTGGGGCATTGATCGACAGCAACCGATAGCGGAATACCTGCGGCCCCAATTGCGTTAGAGATTGCGTAAAGAAGGGGGCAAATGTCTTGCTTTTACATCCAAAAACTTTATGATAGGAAATTATTATGCATTGTGCTCCATGTTATGTCGATATTGGCAACGAAGTGACAATAAGAGGAAACCGATGATGAAGATGCTTTTGACACCGATCGCCTATGCGACGCTGGCCATGGCGGGCTCTTCCGCGCTTGCCCAGCAAGCCGGTCCCGTTAGAGAAAATGAAGCCGCCGCAACCGGCGCTCGTGGTACCGTTGAGGAAGTTGTAGTTCTCGGCACTCGACGCACCGGACGCACGGATACCCAGAGCGTGGTACCGGTTGATGTGATTCAACCCGATGCAATAGGCAGCACGGGCTATTCAGACCTGAATGATTCACTGCGGACATTGGTACCGGCTTTCAACGTCAGGCGACTGCCCCTGAATGACGGCTCCTCCTTTGTTCGCCCCGCTACCCTGCGCAGCTCCCCTGCTGATCACGTACTGCTGCTGCTGAATGGCAAGCGTCGCCACCGCTCCGCAACGGTACAGATCGGCACCGGACACGCAACTACTTCAGGTTCACAGGGCCAGGACTTCAACATTCTGCCCCCGATTGCCTTTAAATCCATTCAGGTACTGCGCGATGGTGCATCCGCCCAATACGGCTCAGATGCCATCGCCGGTGTGATTAACCTGTCTCTGCGAGATGCCAGTGAGGGCGGCTCCGTTAGTGTCGAGATGGGCGAATACTTTGATGGCGGTGGCGAGACCGTCGACGTGCAGGGGAACATCGGTTTCGCCCTGACCGATGCTGGCTTCCTGAATCTGAGTGCGCAGGTTATCGACCAGAGCGAATCGGTCCGTGTCGGCACCCACCTCGGTGTCCAGGGTTTGCTGGATATGGGTATTCCGAACGTACCCCTGGAAGCAGGCGGAACAGGCGACCCTGCCTACAAGGCCGTGAAAACCGCATGGAACGCGGGCCTGGATCTTGGCGGGGGCCGGCAAGCCTACCTGTTCGGTAACTACATGAAGTCCGAAAGCGAGGTCGCATTTACCTATCGTCAATCGCTGGACGCCGGTGGTCTCGGCGCGCACTCAACCTATGCCGACAGCCAGTTTGATAACAGCCCGGCACACCCATCAACCTTTGATCTGACCGAGCTGTACCCGGCGGCTACATCCCGCAGTTTGGCGGCGACCAGGACGATTTCAGCACTGTCTTCGGTATCCGCCAGGAAGAGAACGAGCTGTTCGGCTGGGATGCCTCCTTCCGCTGGGGCAGGAACGAGATCGAGTACAGTCTGTGGAATACCATCAATGCGTCCATGGGAGCAGAGTCGCCCACGAGCTTCAAGCCCGGTGCGCTGGCCCAGCGCGAGTACGAGTTCAGCCTGGAGCTCTTCAAGTCGATTCCTGTTGATGCATTTGCCAGTGACCTGTTTCTCTTCGGTGGTTTCAATCATCGCGATGAGCAGTACACCATCACCGCCGGTGACCGCGACTCCTACCAGGCGGGTGCGCTTATTGACCTGCCGGTTGGAGCCAACGGCTTCCAGGGTTACAGCCCCGACACTGCTGGCGACTTCTCTGCCAGCAGCTATGCTGGCTATATAGAAGCAGAGGTGGACATCACCGAGCAGTGGACAACCTCTGCCGCGGTGCGCTATGAAGACTACGAAGCATTCGGGGACAACCTGAGTCATAAGCTGGCAACCCGCTTCGACTTCACCGACAACTTCGCCATTCGTGGCGGTATCACCAGCGGCTTCAGGGCACCTGCCGCCGGTCAGTTGTTCGGTACGTCGCAAACTTCACAGTTGGCGGCCAACGGTGACTTCATCCTTGATGCGGTTCTGGTCCCTGGCTCGGCTGCCGCGTCGATCTTCGGCTCCGAAGACCTGGAAGCAGAGACTTCAGACAGCATCTCTGCTGGTTTGGTGTTGACGCTGGACAGGTTCACTGCAACGCTGGACTTCTACCAGATTGACGTCGATGACCGGCTACTGCTTTCCGACCAGTTGGATACCACACCGGAACAGCGCGCCCAGCTTGCTGCTATCGGTTACCCCAACGGCATCAATGTGCGCAGTGTGCGCTACTTCCAGAACAAGCTGGATACCCGTGTGCGGGGCGCCGACCTGGTAGCAACCTACTTCGCCGAATACGCCGACAGCAACCAGTCGACCGACTACAGCCTGGCGGTAAGCTACAACGAGCAGATCTTGCGTAGCGACCCGGAAGGCGTCTTCACCGACGACAAGGTACTGGAATTCGAAGAGGGGATTCCCAGCTGGCGGGGCAATTTTACCGTTACCCACCACATCGGCGATTTCGACCTGATGGGGCGTGCGACCTACTACGGCGAGTGGACCCGTGTTGACCGCGACTTCATCAAAACCCGCGATGGCGAATTCATCTTCGATGCGGAAGCAACCTACCGTGGCTTTGATCAGTTCTCCATCTCAGTCGGCGCCCGGAACCTCGGCAACAAGTATCCGCCGCCGCGCCGCCAGGCCTTTGTTGACCGTGGTACCCCCTACGACAACCATTCTGTATTCGGGATCAGTGGCGGGTTCTACTATGCGCGGTTGAGGTATGAGTTCTAGTCTGGTCTTCAGGGGCTTCGGTGCACTTTGAGGCATCGAAGCTCCAGCCTTTTGAAAGGAACACTCTACCCCTGGAGTGTTCCTTTTTTTTTGTCCCGAGACAGATGGGACAAGTCAGCCAGCTGGAACTCAGCCAACCTGGTGCAAGCGGCTTGCTATCACCGTGATCCGAGCTGACCTTTTCAGTCCCGGTCGGGCGCCCCGCCGGGGAATAGCGGGCGGTAGGGTCGGGCATCTTCCACGCAGCGGGTGACTGACGCGCGGCCCAGCAGGGTGGCGCGGTAGCGGCGCAGATGCGGGAAGGCGCCGCTGATCTCGTGCACCCAGTCAGCGTAGAACAGCGCCGGCGCCGCGGCACAATCGGCCAGGGTGAAGTGCTCCCCGCAGGCGAATTCCTGCGTGCGCATGCGCTGATCGAGCCAGGCATAGGCCCGTTCCAGGCGCGATTTGGCACCCTCCACGATTGCGGGACACCGATCGGCGGGACCACGCAGGCAGTCGTCTACGACGTGCTGCATGTTGCCCATCACATAGTTGTCGAAGAAGCGGTCCAGCATGCGCACCTCCAGCGCCGCTGATCGCTGGTCGGGAATGAATACGACGGGGCCGGGATAGGCCTGCTGCAGATACTCGATGATAATGGTGGCCTCATACAGCACGGTATCCCCATCTACCAGAAGCGGAAATTTTCCCATCGGAGACAGCGCCTGCAAACGCTCGAGGTTCTCGGGGTGGTCAGGGTCGACCATCCGGAAGTCCAGCTCGATACGGTTTTCGTAGCATGGGATCAGTGCTTTCCAGGTATAGGAGGAGAATGGGTGTCCGTATAGTTCAGGCATGGGGTTCTCCTTCGACCGCTACTTTCAGCCAGCGGCAGCGGTCTCCGCTCCCCCGGTGGATGATGTTGTCGTACCACCGGCAGATGGCGATTAGTGAGCACATACAGTTCCTCCTTTGTTGTTGTCGACGCGTGCGGCATGCCAGGCGCCTGTCGTTGTCGACGAGTGCGGTATGCCAGGCGCCGATGCCGGGCGGACGATTTGGTCCCGTCGAGGTTACCTACAGCATAGTCGTATCACCCAGAGGCTTTTCGACAGGTGATGAAAAACAGTGGATGGATCACTGAGAGTCCATCTACCGTTAATTGGGTAGAGCCTGAAGGTGCGCTTCCTTCGTCAGCGCACCCTATGGAGTTTTGCGCTTATAGAATGGGACCGTCCCACTGCCGGTTGCCACCAGGGATTCGCGCGGGCTCGCAGCCGCATAGGGTGCCTTGAGGCACGAAACGCACCGGATATGGCTCGCAGCGATTGTGGGAAGAGACGGTACCGATAGAGCGCGTTCTTTATCGGCATGGCCTGTAAATCAAGTGAAACCCAGCCCATTCCATTGTTAATTAGGTAGAGCCGTGCTTCCATAACAAGATGGAAATTATGTCGAGGAGAGCTACGGGTTCATAAATTTTGGGACCGACTGAAAGTCTTAACCCATTGTGAGAGCGATGGCCGCTCTTCGGAGCTGCACTGCCTGGTTTCTGGTAAGCGATCTCGGCAAAAGCCCGCACTCCTGGGCCGCAAGAACAGATGCTGTGGCGGAAGACTTCTTCTATGATAGGAAGAGCAAATCAACACGGTCGTTTCCAAACGAACTTCGGAGAATCGCCAGGCAAAAAGCTACTCTATTTGCACGATGCAACAGGCTTACAGGATCTGAAAGTTTCGAGATATACGGCGATGCCGGGATTCACCCGATTTACAGAAAACAGGTGTTCTTATCTCTGCCATTGAAACAAGCAAGGATAGAGTCCGTGGAAATTCCGGTTTCGTGGCGCTCGTCGCCCTCATCATTGCCGGTGAGGCCATCTTTCTGCTGCCCTTCGTCCTGTCGCGCATATTCCGTCCCACCTTCATCGACATTTTCGGCATCACCAACCTTCAGCTCGGCACCGCGTTTTCCCTGTATGGCGTCATTGCCATGGTGTCCTATTTCGCCGGCGGCCCGCTGGCGGACCGCTTTTCCGCCCGCAACCTGCTGGTGGCGGCATTGCTGGCGACTTCCCTCGGCGGGGCAGTCATGGCCGCCATACCGCCCATCGGCGTGCTGACCCTGCTCTACGGTTTCTGGGGACTGACCACCATCCTGCTGTTCTGGGGGGCTCTGATCAAAACAACCCGGGAGCTGGGCAGTGTCCACCAGGGCAGGACCTTCGGCCTGCTGGACGGCGGCCGCGGCCTGTTCGCGGCGGTCATCTCGTCGATATCGGTTCTGGTGTTCGCGGCCCTGTTGCCGGCGGATGTGGAAACCGCGACCCTGGCCCAGCGCGGGCGGGCACTGGCTGCAATTATCCAGGGATTTTCCGGGATGTGTGTGCTGTCGGCGCTGCTGGTCTGGCTGTTCGTGCCGCCGACGCCGCGGAGCGATACCCTGGTCGGTACCGGGGTCAGCTTGCGGTGCCTGAAGCAGGTCATGGCCATGCGCACGGTCTGGTGCCAGGCGCTCATCGTGCTGTGTGCCTACGTGGCCTACAAAAGCACCGATGATTTTTCCCTGTATGCCAGGGATGCCTTCGGTTACGACGAGGTGGAGGCCGCCACTATCGGCACTGTTTCATTCTGGATACGCCCGGTCGCGGCCATCGGGGCGGGATTGCTGGCGGACCGGTTCAGCGGCGCGGTCATGCTGTTGTGGAGTTTTGCCGTCGTCATGCTGGGCAGCGGGACGATCGCGGCCGGTTTGATCGTGCCCGGACTGCCCTGGCTGTTGCTGGCGACCATCGCGGGCACCAGTGCCGGTATCTATGGTTTGCGCGGCCTGTATTTCGCCATTTTCGGTGAGGGCAATGTCCCGGTAATACTGACCGGCACTGCGGTGGGCGTGGTCTCTTTTGTCGGATTCACACCGGATATCTTCATGGGACCGCTGATGGGCTGGCTTATCGATTCCTCTCCCGGGGCGGCCGGCCACCAGCATGTATTTGCCGTGGTGGCGGGGTTTGCTGTTGTCGGGCTGATCGCCACGGTGCTGTTTGGCCGGACCAGCCGGGCCCTGCCGGTAAGTGACCCGGTTTGAGTTCGCCAGCAGCTGCAGTTTCGCCTATTCCTCTGCCAGACCGTGCCT
The DNA here is from genome assembly GCF_010669285.1 of Kineobactrum salinum. Taxonomy (GTDB): domain Bacteria; phylum Pseudomonadota; class Gammaproteobacteria; order Pseudomonadales; family Halieaceae; genus Kineobactrum; species Kineobactrum salinum. The sequence continues at coordinate 3,380,976 of NZ_CP048711.1, forward strand.
GCGGTGCCAGTCCAGCAGCGAGCAGTCCGGATAGTGATCGAAGTGGCATTCGCCTTCGCCTGCGGGCACCGGTACCCAGCCGGGTTTTGAATCCAGCAGGATGTGATACCGTTCCGGCGGCTCGGGCAGGGGGCTGTCGATGACCGAGGCAAATGGATGGATCAGTTCCGGCCAGCGCGGATCGAAAGCCCACATCATGCTGCCGCAGTGCCTGCAGAAACGCCGCTCGCCGGGGCTGCGCTCGTCCCGCTCTGGATGATCCATATAGGGCTGATAGACGTTGATCGACTCCTCACCCTCAACGACGAGCGAGTCGGCGTCGGCATGCAGATTGATGGAGAAGCCGCCGGCGCCCGCCGTTTTACGGCAGATGCTGCAATAGCAATACATGAATGGATAGGGCGCCATGCTGTTGCAGCTAAACCGCACTGCGCCACAATGACAGGAAGCTTCGAGTCTCATGTCGGCACTCCGGGTGGGGTACACATTGCGGTAGTTTATCATATCGCCGACTATGCGGCCTTTTGTGAGGCAATGGACTCCGCCGTTGAGGACAAGGTCCACATCCACTGCGCCGCCAATTATCGCGTGAGTGCATTCTATTCCCTGTATGCCCAGAGTCGTGGCCTGTGGGGCGACGATGAAGCACAGGCGTTCATCGAGGATCTGTGGGCGCCGGCCGAGTATCCGGTTTGGCTGAACTTTATTCGGACCATCCGGGGTAACCCGGGTAAGGGCCGAAAACTGGTCCATCCTCCGTTTATTGGGTAGAGCCGAGCCGAAAATCGGCCTATCCTCCGTGTATGGGGTAGAGCCTGAAGGTGCGCTTCCTTCGTCAGCGCACCCTATGGAGTTCTGCGCTTATAGAATGGGATCATCCCACTGCCGGTGGTCGCCAGGGCCACTGCCGGTGGTCGCCAGGGAATCGAGGGGGCTCGCACCTGCATAGGGTGCGTTGAGTTGGCGAGACTCACGTTTTCGATATGCACGGCGCTCGCAGCCGCATAGGGTGCGTTGAGGCACGAAACGCACCGGGTATGGCTCGGAGCGATTGTGGTGAGAGGTGGTACCGTTGGGGCGTGTTCTTTGTCGGCATGGATTGTAAGTCAAGCGAAAACCGGACCATCCCCCGTGTATGGACTCCTCCTCGTTTGCAAGGGGTTTGATCTCAGGCGGTAGGATCGATTGCTCACGTGTATTCGGTCTCCTGATCGTGCCAATGACACGGGACCTTGATGGGCTATTCGCGCACTGGCTCACTAACAGGTTGTTGAAAAAGCCTCGGAAGGCTTTTTCAAGCCATGTTTGCGGCACATGTCCGCAAACATGGACACGACAAATCAATCACTTACGTGCTTGATTTTGTCATCGACCACTGCGTGGCCAATGACACAGGCTGTTTTTCAACAGCCTGCTAACGTTAGCCCGGGCTTTTCGCCCTTCGGGGGACTCGGGTTTTGCCAGCGCCAATCTATACTCGCTGGTCGAGACGGCAAAAGCCAACGGGCTGGAGCCTTACGCCTATCTGCGCCAAGTCTACGAGCAGCTGCCCCGGGCCGACACCGTGGAGGCCATTGAAGCGCTGCTGCCATGGCATGGGAGAACAGTATGAGTATTGAGATTGATCACCTGAGTGCCGATGAGTTGGTGGCACTGAACCACTGCATTGTTGAACGCCTAAAGATGCTCGAATCACTACAGGCACACCAATCCATGATGCAGTTCCACCCGGGCACCCGGGTGAGCTTCGAGTCCCCACAAGGTGGACGCCTGACCGGCACCCTCATGAAGTACAACCGCAAGACCGTAACCTTGGTAACCGATAACGGGCAACGCTGGAACATCTCCCCGCACTTGCTCTCGCCGATCAAAGACCTGGCGAGGAGTAACGTGGTCGACATCGCGCCGCAGAAATTAAAGTAGTACAGCACGGTTCATCCTTGCCACAGCTCGTGGCCGCCGTATACCCTGTGGTTTAATTGCCGCTTACAATCCTTCGCCCGGGCGAGCGGTAAAAGCCGTATTATACTTAAGGTTTTGAAATAGAAAACAATAATCTTCGTTATTTCAATCACCTAGCGATTTAATCGTGCCCAGTACTGCCTACAGGTTAGTGATCTGTGCGGAGTTCGATAGCCGCAATGCTAAGGCGAAAAGGAGCCAATCCGCGCCACAGCATCAGCGTACCGACGGCACTGGCAACTCCGCAGATAAGTCCAATGGAGTAACCCACCGCGTCGTCATAACCAAATATATAATCGGTGAAGACTCCTACCATCGTATTTCCCACTCCGAGGCCGAGCACAAAAAATACAAGTAACAGGATGGCAATAATCTGGGCGCGCATTTGATTGGGTGCAAGTACTTGTACCGCACCTGCTGATGTTGCCATCGGAAACTGGGAGAAAAACATTGCGACACCGAACAGTGCAAGAGCCGCATTAGTATTCGAAACCAGGGGAAAAAGTATGACTGGTACTATAAGGCCGAGACCGCCCACCATGCCCGATTTGACGGCGGCGGCTGTATCACCGCTTTTGGAAAATCTATCCATCAACCACCCACTGAAAAATACACCACTTGTATTACATAAAAGTGCAATACTTCCCAAGTAGAACCCTGACTCTGCTTTGCTAAGACCGTGTATGCGTTGGAAAATTGCAGGTGCCCATCCGAGCAGAGCGAACATGGCCAGCGCGGTGCAGGTAAAACCGCCGAAGAGGAAAGCAAAGGTGCGGTGGTGGCTGATCATAAAAGCCACAGAGCGACGCAGTGAGACGGGTGCGTTGCCAGAGGCTGTGATTTCGAGTCCGTGTCGTTGCGGGTCACGCACTGTTATGGACATCAGTGCTGCGATGAGAATTCCTGGCAAACCCACCACCATGAATGTGAATTGCCATGGACGTAGCTCCCCTATGAGCGGCACTGCAATAGACTCCAGAGCGCCTATTGCCTGAATGACAGCGCCTCCGATTATCCATGCAAGGCCAACACCAATGCATGATCCCATAGAGTAGATGCCCAGTGCACGACCGAGCTTTTCCTTGGGGAAGAGGTCAGCGATCATTGAGTATGTGGGGGGTGATAGAGCTGCCTCCCCGACACCGACGAACATCCGGGCGACAAATAATTGCCAGAAATTGCGTGCCAGGCCACACGCAGCGGTGGCTATGCTCCATAAAAAAATTCCGGTCGAAATTATTGCAGGGCGTGAATAGCCATCGGCCAGTCGCGCGATAGGTACGCCCATAGCGGCGTAAAAGAGCGCGAAGGCCATACCACTGACTAGACTGAATTGCGTATCGGTAATATCAAGGTCGGCACGTATCGGTTCGATCAAAAGGTTTAGTACCAATCGGTCGACGTAGGAAAAAATATACGCCACCATACAGATACCCACAACATACCATTGGTAACTTGTACGTTGTTCGGCGTTACGTCGTTCGCTCATGACACTGTTGGTACTCTTGTTGTTTATTGAAGTTCCTTCTGTCATTTTACGACCACCTCTATTCGTTCGGCTTTCTCCAGATATCCCGTTCGTGGAGCAGCGCGATCTGGCACTTGATCACCTTCTCAGCATACTCGGCGTGTTTCATCGGTTCGCGATTCAGGTAGAGATTTTTGGGATAGATCGGGTCGCTATACAGCATTTGATAAAGCTCGGTACGCAAGTCTTTCAGCCAGTTGGTCCACTGCGAATTCGCCCGGTGGTGCCGCAATGCGTTGATATTTATTGGTCCACAGACGCTTGTGGACACTCCCCCGTAATCCTGCCGGCCGACGATTTGACCACGGTAGTCAATGATATACGAGCGACCGCCGAAAGTATCGATCGGTGCTTCGGCGTCACGGGTCAGGTAATAGGTACCCATATTCGGCGCTAGTACATAGAAATTATTGTCCAGGGCTCGAGCCCGGCTCTGGACCTCGAAAAATTCATTCGAAGCCGCTGGATGGGGGAGGGATGCTCTATAGACGATTTCCGCGCCATTCATTGCCAACGCGCGCGCATTCTCTGGATAGGAGCCCTCATTGGCCATCATGATTCCCATGCGCCCGATTGGCGTGTCGACCACCGGCCAGAATGCGTCGAGGTTATATCCGTAACGCTCTACCCACCAATCGAATATATCATGGGGGCAGACTGAGTGTTCCACGGGGTAGAGCGGTGCTACTTTGTAGTGTTTCAACACAACTTCGCCCTCAGGATCGATAATAAACCCCACATTAAAAAACCGGTCAGAAATTTCCGGGTGGCGGGCTTTGGCCTGCGCCATCATATAGACACCGTATTCACGGGCTATCTCGCCCAGCAAATCTGTTTCAGGACCCGGGATATCGATGGCGCAGGTGCGTGCAAAATCGACATGATCGGCGTCCAGTACTTCGTCATTGAAACCCTGCAGAGCCCCTCCGGCAGGGCGATCAGGCGTACCGGCAGGTCAAGTGATGCCAGCCAACAGGCTGCCTTGACCATGTGGCGCAGATGTTCGATATTGTGAAGGATGTCTTCCCGCCGGCTAATTCCCCAGACCGTGGGAATCAGACCCACTGTATTGTAAGGTTCTATGTTCATGATGGTGTCCAAGATAGTGTATTTCAGTTATAAAATATGAAGGCCTTTAGCATCGGGGTCTATGCGACCTGCGAAGATGGCATACGTCGTGCGAAGGGATTAAATCCTGATTTTATTATAAAAATTATTTTTAATAATCAGAAATGGAATAAGGGGACGCTTAATGCAAAAAAGTCCAATAGCCAACTACAACCTGATTCGTTCAACAGATATCGAAGAAACCCGCGAACGGGTGGGAAAGTTACTGTGGCCACATCGAATGCGACTGCGTAGTTCCGAGAAGTGGGTCAACACGAGGCTTGACGGGGTGTTTATTGGCGATATCGCTCTTATCTATATCCATTACGGTACTCCCGTGACGATCGATCCAGGACAGATCTCGGATTATTACCTGATTCAGACCACTCTTTCAGGAAATAGTCGCGTAAGTAACGGTCGTCGCGAAATGGATACAGGGGTAGGGCTGACGACTGTGGTTTCTCCGTCCGAGGCAACGCGCATCTTTATGGACCAACGCTGTAGTCATATGATTCTGAGGGTACGCCGTGACGCGCTCGAGCGTTGTCTCATGGAGCAACTCGACCGCAGTTTTACAGCACCGCCCGTTTTCGAGCTGGCTTTGTCTCATGATACGCCGGTTGGTGCGGCCTGGTTCCAGACTTTGCAGTTTCTTTCCCGGCAGTACAATGCAGGTGGTGAATGCTTACGTGCGCCAATAGTGCAACGCCAGTTTGCCGAGTTGGCTATTGGTCAGTTACTCAATACGCACCGACACAGCTATAGCGATAGATTACTACGGGGGGCGAGGGTCGCTTTACCCTGGCACGTGCGCCGGGCGCGGGATTATATAGAGGATCACCTGGGTGAAATTATCACGCTCGCGCAGTTGTCTCGAGAGGTGGGAGTGAGCGCTCGAACTTTGCAAAGTGGCTTCCAGCGCTTTCTGGAGCAGACTCCATCAGATTATATCCGTGATCGCCGGTTAGCCCGCGCCCATAATGCGCTGCGCTGCGCTGCTCCCGGTAGTGTTAGTGTCACCGAAGTTCTGGTCGCGCTCGGAATTAATAACCCGGGTCGCTTTGCCAATTATTACCGGCGTCGTTATGGGTGTCTGCCCTCTGAAACCCTCGCACACGATTGACTTCCGCTGCTGAATGAACGCTTCGCCTGCCGGATAGTGTCATAAAAGTTTGGCATTATAGTATCAAGTCCCTGAAAGACTTCAAAGGGCACGTTTATTATGCGAGTTACTGTGGTGGGTGGTGGACACGGTTGTTACGCTGCCGCTGCTGAAATGGCGGAAAAGGGTCACAATGTCCGTCTCTGGCGACGAGACAAGCAGGCTTTAGAGTCGCTGTCAGATGCCGGTGCAATCACTCTGGTGGATCACCGGGGACGGCGTGAAGTGCCGCTCGAACGCATCACGGCATCGCTGGCGGAAGCTGTAGACGACGCTGAACTCGTGATAATCCCGCTTCCCGCCACTACCCACCAAAGCCTTTCCGTTGAGTTAGCCCCACTTTGGCAGAGTGGCCAGGTTGTCTACCTCCCGCCAGGCACCTTTGGTAGCTACCTCTTCATGAAGACCATGCGCGAAGCTGGTAATGAAGCCAATGTGAGCTTTGCTGAAACCGGTACATTGCCTTATCTCGCACGCAAACATGGTGATCGAGAGGTTGTCGTCAGCGCCTATGCCACCCGATTGCCTACGGGAGTATTCCCGTCCCGTAATAGTGACCGAGCTCTTGCGGTGCTGCGCAAGGCATATCCGTCGATAGAGCCCGTTGAAGACGCTCTTTCCGGTGCTTTGATGAACGCCGGGCCTATTATTCACCCGCCATTGATCCTGATGAATGCCGGTCCCCTGGAGTACTTCCCATCGTGGGATATACACAACGAGGGTACGCAACCAGCCATTCGCAGGGTCACCGATGCCTTGGACGCTGAGAGAATAGCGTTGCGGGAAGCACTTGGCTATGTGGCTCCTCACTTTCCTCTAGCTGATCACTACAGTGCCGGTGGTGACGAGTGGATGTATGGCAACGCAGCTCATGAGAAGCTTACCGATTCAGGCGACTGGCGTGAGAAGATAGAATTGGAACAACATCGTTATATGCTTGAAGATACCCGATTGGGGTTATCGCTGATGGTGTCACTGGGGCGCTGGCTGGGGCTAGCGACGCCGGTAGCCGAGGGCTTGATGGTACTAGGTTCGGCAGTGACAGGTCGTGACTTCTATGCCGAAGGCCGTACCCTGGAATCGATGGGCCTAAATAGTCTGGATCTTGCCGGGTTTTCCGGCCTGCTTCGTGAAGGGATTTAGGTAATGACGCCTGATACGACGGAGTTAACTCGCGTGGGCGTGATTGGTGCAGGGCGCATGGGCCGGGGGATTGCACTAGCATTTGCCTATGCAGGTATGCCCGTAACGTTAGTGGATCTGAAATCACGCGATGCCGAGGACTACGAGGAGCTGGCACGCAAGACGGCTGAAGATCTATATAATGATCTTGAGTGTATGGCGGATAACGAGACTTCGGGGCTCGATCGGGTTCAGCTTGTGGCTAAGCTGGTAACACTACTGCCTGCAGAACAGGCGCTCGATATTCTGTCGGATACTTACCTCGTATTTGAAGCGGTTCCCGAGATCATCGCGGCAAAAAAAGAAGCATTTTGCTGGCTTGATGAGATTGTGCCTGAAAACGCGCTGATTGCGTCCACAACTTCAAGCATTTCCGTCAACGCACTGGCTGAATTTGTGACGCAACCGGCCCGCTTCCTAAACACTCACTGGTTGAACCCCGCGCACCTGATTCCACTGGTTGAGATAAGCCGGGGAGAAATAACCAGTGATTCCACCGTGGTAGCGGTACGGAATATCCTTTCCGCTATCGGTAAGGTGCCGGTAGTCTGTCGGGCTTCGCCAGGCTATATTGTCCCCCGTATCCAGGCAATGGCGATGAACGAGGCAGCACGATTGGTGGAAGAAGGGGTGGCCTCCGCCGAGGATGTGGATACTGCAGTGCGTGTCGGATTCGGGTTGCGTTTTACTGTTCTAGGTTTACTGGAATTCATAGATTGGGGTGGCGGTGATATTCTCTACTATGCCTGTAATTATCTGGCCGAGAATATTGATAAAGAGCGGTTCGCTCCGGCGAATATAATAAAACAGCATATGCAGAATAACCTTAACGGCCTGAGAGACGGTGCGGGCTTCTATGATTATCAAGGCGTTGATATCGAAGCTTACCGTAAACAAAAGCTGAGCGATTTTATTGGGATGTTGCGGCATCTTGATTTGATGCCGGGCATTGATATCGATCAAAAAAATTAATCGGATATCGTGTTTATAACGGTGGCGGTTCTGTCCTGGAAGATTCTGCAACGATTGGATTAAGAGAGCGATCAAAAACGTATTCACCAAAATAACCTACATAACGCTTGGAATTTTGTTAACAGTGTCACGACCGAGATGGGGAAATGAAAATGAAAACTTTTAAATATGGGGTGCCTCCCTTGATTGCTATTAGCTTGCTGGCTTCCGTTCCCAGCGTACAGGCCGCGGAGAAAGCAGGTTTTGCACTGGAGGAAGTGGTAGTAACGGCGCGGAAACGTGAGGAAAACCTGCAGGCGACGCCAATTGCCATTTCCGCTTTTACCGAAAGGGAACTGGAGGTGCGGCAAATCGACTCGTCTGATCGTTTGGGTGATGTTACTCCTAACCTGACATTTGACCCCGTTTCGCCGTCTTCCGGCTCCAATTCGGCGGCACAGATATTCATTCGCGGTATCGGTCAGACAGATTTTACGCCGGTCACCGATCCGGGTGTTGGGCTATATATTGATGGCGTATATATGGCCCGCTCGGTAGGGAACGTGCTTGACTTTCTTGATGTAGAGCGCATCGAAATTCTGCGTGGCCCGCAGGGAACCCTGTTTGGCCGCAACACGATAGGTGGTGCCGTTTCAATCCACTCCAAACGTCCCACTGACGAAAAAAGTGGCAGTATCCAGGTGCAGGTCGGTAATGATGATATGCGTTACCTCACTGGTAAATTTAATATGCCGATCTCCGATCAGTTGCTGTCCAATTTTGCCTTCGCGTCGAAGAAACGCGATGGTTACGTCAAGCGTATAAATGACGGCATAGATACAGGCGACGATGACAGCCTTTCAGCACGTGGCACCATACAATGGACACCCAGCGATGTATTTGAATTGTATGCTACCGCCGATGCGACAAGAATTCGTGAGAATGGTGCCCCCACCGTTTCTGGTGGTGTCAACGATAAGGCGGCTTTTGGTACGTTCGGTAACGGTGTACTGGAAAGCTGCGACGCGATCGTTATAAACCCGGACTTCCCGCTGTCCGGACCACCTTCCTTTCCGCCGCCCGGCGTAGGTGCGGGTGGCGCGCCCGGTTGTTTTGGTCCGGATACCTTTGCCGGCGAGTACCGCTCCGAGGGCACATTCCCGGTTAAGTCGGACCTGGATATCTGGGGCGTTAGCGCCGAGATGACCTGGAATGTCAATGATTGGCTTAACATGAAGTCGATTACTGCTTACAGAGAAATGGAGATGGAGTCCTCTCGTGACGGGGATAATACTCCGGCAAATATTTTTGCTACGGAAGATTTTTATGACCATGAGCAGTTCAGTCAGGAATTCCAGTTTTCCGGCGTTGCACTCGCAGACCGCCTGCAGTGGTTGTTCGGGCTCTATTATTTCCAGGAAGAGGGCTTTAACTTAAACCCTGTCTATCTCCCCGTTGGGGCGATACGTAGCGGCGGGCTCTATGATAACGATTCGAAAGCAGCGTTCTTTCAGACCACTTACGATATGACCGATCGTCTGGCGTTAGCCTTCGGCGTGAGATATACCGAAGACAGCAAGCGTTTTACTCCGGACCAGATTTCATTGGGTGACGCGTCCGCCAGCGGTATTTTCTCTCCTACTTTCCCGCTCTTCGAGGGCTTTTACCTGCCATCTGTCGGAGCACCGCTTGCGGCGGGTGAACGATTGGTAACCTTTGCCGAGTTTGGGGAAGAGTTTGACGATACCAATATCATGCTTAATCTGTCCTACCAGTGGACGGATAACGTAATGGTATATAGTACGTACTCCGAGGGATTCAAAAGCGGTGGTTTCGATCAGCGTTTCACAGCCTTCATAGCCGCACCCACCAGCTTCCAACCGGAAACCGTGGAAAGCTATGAGATAGGCCTGAAGTCGGATTTGTTCGACAACACGCTGCGTTTAAATATAGCAGTGTTTCATACCGATTATGAGGATCTGCAGATTATCATCCGTGAGGGATTCAATCCCGTTACGTTCAACGGAGGTACAGCCGATATCGATGGCGCCGAAGTTGAATTGACCTGGGTGCCGACCGATCGTTGGTACATCACAGGCGCTCTGGGTTACATTGATGCGAGATACGATGAACTGGACGACAGCGTGTCCAGCGCGGGTACTAACGCGACACCGGTATTTCTGGATAATGAACTGGTCAATACTCCAAAATTAAGTCCCTCACTGGGCATTGCCTATACTTTTGATCTTGGTGACTGGGCAACTTTGACCCCGCGAGTTGATTGGTCCTATCACGATGAGCAGGAAAACGATGCGGTCAATACGTCTCAGCTCCACCAAGATTCCTACACCCTGCTAAATGCAGCGTTTTTTCTGGAAACTAACGACGGACGTTGGAGAAGCGTGTTGGCGTTCAGGAATATAACAGATGAAAAGTATTTGGTGACCGGTAATTCAGCCTTCGGTACGTCAGCCGCTTATGTTGAACAAGTATATGGACGTCCTTTTGAATGGACACTGTCCGTGCAGTATAATTTTCTCTAGGGTTGTAGAGAGATCATCTGTAATTATGGCAGGGACGGTTTACCGACCCTGCCATAATTTCGTTGCGGGAGTGCCAGCAATTGCGCCGCCTGCGCACGGCGCGGCACGTCGACTGTCCGCATCGCCTCACGCAGCAATGCTTCATAGTCGCGGATCAGCTGTCGCTCAGCCCGGCGCTCGGCGGTCCAGGCAAAGGGATCCAGCGCGCTGCCGCGCAGGAACCTGAATCTGGCCAACAGCCCGAACACCGGCACGATCCACGGGTCGAACGCTATCTTGCGAGGATTGTATTTTGTTTTCTCTTCCGTTCACTGCACTCCTATTGTAGTGAGTAGATGGATTGGAAAAGATTATAGAAGAATGACAACACATCAGGAAATAGTACGGGTATCAAGATAACGGCGGCGGCAATCACCTTGCCCCAAAGCGCCCCTACGGCGCCGCTGATTGAAAGCCGATCGCCATTTAGCGTGAACATCCGACCAAGAAGGGGGCTTTGCTCAAACTTGATGATAACGTGCATCATTGCAGTAAAAGCAGTGATAATAATAAGTACGGAGCTAATGGTTACAATCCGTTCGTTAAATTGTGGATAGATGCCCGTCGTGAGTAGAAGTACCGTCGGCGCAAGAATGGCGGCCCAGGCGCAGCAGCGAATCGCGGCTAACGCGTAGCGCATTTCGGCAACCATGCGCGCTTGCCAATCTTCGAAGCTGCTCTGTGTGTTGGTAAATGGCCACGTCCCTTTAACGAGCTCCTTGGTGTGCTCTTTCCACTCATTATCTGGGCATGCGAGTAATGCTGTGAGGTCGCGTTTACGGAAGCGCAGACTAAAAGGCGTTTGCGGCAACGATCTGAGTCTCCATGGGCTCGCCCAACTATCTGCGGCGGGAGTGTTTGTCGGACGAGCAGGATATCCATCTTGGTTTTGTGGGTTGGCTGGCCAGTTCAGTGTTGGAGCAAGAATCTGCGCCAGGTTAGCCAGGCGATTTGCCTCAGACAATAATTCAGTGGTAAACCAGACACCGAGCAAGATAAGTGTGACAAAGGTTAGGATGGCAGGAACCATGCTATCGACCGAGGTAGGCAATCCAGGGAAGAAGCCCCAGAACAGTGGCAAAACTACAATGGCAATTGAAATAAGACCTGGATCTACCTTCCCGTATCGCCAGATAGCGGGTTGCACGGAAGCGATTGCGAGATCACTTGTAACCGTTGTAAAAACTGTGCGACTACGACGTTGCCACAGGTACATTCGCCAACCTGCAACAATCGCAATGCTGATATAAACGAGGACCGAACACGCGAGCATAAATTTGTCACGGCCATGGGCTAAGGACCATACTTTTCCTCCTTCGGATGGATTCAAAGTGTACAGCCTCCACAATGCTATGCAGAAAACCACTACACCCAACAAAATCAGAAGAAGCGAGAGCAGATTGTTTAACCGCTTATCTATCGATTCTGGCCCCGTAGAGGATACCTGCTCTCTGCCATTAAGTTGGAAATCCAACTCGCGTATCCCGGGTAAAGGGTTTAGGTGGCGCAATGGCGTTAGCATTATGAGGTGTATCCGACCAAAAATTCGTGTCCACCCACCAATAATTATTATCAACGCACCAACCACAAGGAAGAAAGTCGGGACAGGCTGCTCCAGTGATAGCCGTCCGTCGGCAACTAACAGTTTACTTGAAGGACGTTTTTCTGTTCCTACGGATTGGAAACCTGCTAGCGTTGATAACCAGATCTGGGGTTCTTCAATAGCGCCAACATCAGATTCCCGATGCCCTAAGGTCTCGGGCTCGATAAGTCCCAGAACAGCTCGAAACATATTCGCAGCATAATCCGACGGAAAAGATAGATATGATAGCTGTCCAGCGTCAGCTGGACGTTGGTGTGGACTAGTAGTTTTCTGTGACTGAGAGGTGTCGGTTGCTTCATCCTTTTTCTGATGCGGGCAGTCCGTCAGTCTACTACCTTGCGTCATGCACAGTAGCGTTTTGCCGGTTGGAATGGAAAGTGAGCCGCGGCTGATTTTACGATAGTCTGGATGAACGGACAGATAATCCATTTCCAGAAGCACCGGCAAGGCTTTAGGGAGAGATTTTCGCACTTCATTAAGGAGGAACAAGCGGTCGCGTAGATCGGTTGCCACAATGACTACGATGGTTGGCTTGACCCAGACGCTCATCGCATCAAAGGCTCCGTAGAGCATTAGTTCATCTGAGCGTGAACTTAATTCACGACGATAAGCTGGTGGTCGATCAGTGATCTCCTCAAGACCGGATAGATCCAATTCCAGGAGACGAGTTTCCGCTTTAAAGGCCCTGCGCAGGTGGGCGCTTTTTTCTTGCTCTATACGCGATTGCTCAGCGCGTACGACAGCTATATTCTGGGGAAAATTAATCACTCTGGCATTAACAAGGAGTGACCAAGAATCGTAGTCAGGACGATTTTTGAGTGTATTAATGAAATCGGAAACCCCGTAACCAAAAGTCGATTCCTCAGTCAAAATTAGCAGCTCGTCCTCCGATTTATCCCTTCTGAAGTCTGCGAGGACCTTCAGCTGACTTTCAATAGTAAATGCGAGCGATGTGTACCGTATATTTAATTCGGGCCCCGCGATTTGCATGTGTCCATGCCGTTATATTCTTATTGCTATCAACTGTCGCTGACGGAGAAACGACGTTAATTTTAACTGACTTATTGTTCATAGGCTCGGATGGGGCTAGCTCAGGAACCGTCGAACTCAGCCCCAAAGCGAGCGATTCCATAGAGCCAGAGAAAGAAGGTCCTATTACATTCAAAATACTTCCCGGAAGATTAGGGTGGGTGCATTTACGCGAAAGAAGTTGTCTGTCCAGCTGCCCTGTAAGATGTGCTGCGCATAGTACAGCGTCCGTGAACGCTGCCGGATGCACACCGAATGTTGGCGATTCTCCTACGAGATATGCCACGAAGTATTCGGCTCCAACCTTTGTATAGTTTCCATCCCGCCACTCCCGCCACTTATCTCTACGAAACACAACCACACTGGGCCTACTTCGATGTTGCTCGTTATAATTTCCTGTGCCGTGCTCTAAATCGAGCGCCACGTCTCTGCTGCGATTGAGACGCCAGGTCAACGCAAATCCGTCCAACACGTAGTTCTGAGTATGAAAGGCTCGGATGATGGCAGAAAGTTGACTGTCAAAGACGCGACCTAGACGGGACTCGAGCGGATCAGCAACTGTGATAACGACAGTCTTAACGTCAATCCTTTCTGCGGCCATATGCACATGACTCAATGGACAGTAAGGATCAATAATTTGCGGCGTAGAAATTAAGTAACCACTTTGACTGGAGCTGTCGCAGGAGAATCGGTCTTTCGGCGTCGAAGCGGTATCGGCTGCGACGCAAATTTGGCAGGCAATCCCAAGTAGAGGGAAGATCGAGAGAGCTCGTAGACCATGTAGCGTAAACACACGCGCAGCCCTCTTATCCAAGCATGAACATCCCGCCCAGTTTGCGAAAAGGCCTAGCGCACCGTTGTCGTGCGCCGGTTAGTCATTGAACAACTTACAAAAAGTAGTCACCAATTCCGAAAACGTCAAATATTGTCGAGCAAGAAGATTAAAAGTTGCTCTGATTTACTCCAATTGAGGCACATTCGAGACCACCACTGGTGCAAACCCGACCTGACGCATGCGTCTGTCTCTTCCGTCTCATCACTTCTCTCATGAGCACGATGCCCCTCATGGGAGAAGTACATCTCCTCGTCCGCTCACTGTCCTATCAGATGGATTCATATCTCCGGACCCATCTACAACGCGCTTGCTGGCAGCGTGGAGGAAACGTCCGCTCAAAGCACGGACTCCGAGCACATCACGGACGAGATCAAGCAGCAGCTCCGTGATATCCGCGAGGCCCTCAACCCCTTTATACTCAAGCAAGCCATTGAGAAGAAACTTAAGCAAATATTCCGGAGGATCAGGGTAACCTCAAATGTGAGGCAACGAATCTGACCTGAACCGTCCTTCGGTAAACATTACTTATGAGTCAACACGTAGATCCCGCATTGCCTCGGAGGTATTTATGGATCCTCTCAATTGCTGCGACTTTCTACAGTGCTCAACTTCAGAGTTGTTAACCAGGCAGCGCGGTGTTGCGGCGATCGAAGGTGGACTGAACGGCCTGGCGGAGGATGTCACCGTCAAAATCGGTGTGCTGAGCCAGTAGTATCCACAGGTCGAAATAATCCTTCATTCTACTGTTGGCGATGCCAAGCGATGACAGCGCTTCGACCTTTTCGGCCACGACTGTGTAGCGCGGATAGGCACGCAGCTTTGGTGCCGCGAACTCGGTCAGCATAATGGGGTACTCGACATCCTCCGGGCTGGGCGTGACAGCGTCGCCGAATCCTATGTCGATCTGGATCTGGCAGCGTGCGCTGTCGATCACACCCAGTAACATGACACGCACGCCAGCATAATTTGCCTCTTTGCGGATCTCGGCAGCGTGCACGGTGTCGGGTTGAAACACTACGCCATCGTGGGATTCGATCGTGCAGATTTCCCTGAAGACGCTTTCGATATCCGGCAGTTCCGCCGAGCCGAATCCCAGAAAGTCGGCGTCCCTGGTTGGGCGATGTGGTATATCGAACCACAGGTCAAACAGCAGGGCTCCCTTGAGCAGAAACTGATCCGCGTGACTGGAAATGCTGATCCGGTAAAGCAGACGCTCAATCGCGTAACGGGTGAGTACGAGGTTGAAATCCTGCCCGGTCCCACGGGCCCGATCGAGTAGGCGCGCCCGTACGGATGCCGCGACGTTGCGTTCATTCATGGCGCACACCCCTGTGCATCACCTCGCGGGCAGACCTACAGTCCGATTGCCAATCCAGGTATCTTGTCATGGCAGGCTTTCCATATAGGGCCGCATGACGTTGGCCACTCGGCATATCGTGGCATACCGCCAGAGTTCGTCCATGCCCACTCGCTTGGCTCGCCACGCATCTTGTAGTGCCTCCAGCGCGACATCGAGACCGATCTTGTTGCGGAACTTGAAGCAGTCGGCCACGGTGCGGGCGACGTTGGTCACGCGTACCGGCACACCATCAATGATGTCTTCCTCGATTCCCTCGGTCAGTGCGGCACCAGAAAAGCGCACGACGCGCAGCGGGGGATAGTCCATCTTTGGTGCGCGTGCCTTGTTCGGAATGGCGACCCAGACCTCGAATGGCGACTGTGTGGTGAGCTCACGCAGGCGCAGTGCCGACAGCAAGCAGATGATGGCTTGAGGGTGCTTCCGAGCTACCTCGGCCAGTGCGCTGTTTTCCGAGACTAGCCGATTCGGAATCGCATACAGGCCACGTCCTACGCGCTGGAGCCGTCCTTGCCGCACCAGCCGAGTGAGAGCGACAGTGGGAAGCCCGCGCTCATTCAGATCGCGTGGACGAATCAGGCCGTGCTGACTGGCGAGATCCAGAATAGCTTGATACGAAATTTCCATGGCGCCATCTTGTTGCATATAGTCGGTAAATGTCAATAAATACCGACGTATAGCAACGGTGTCGAGCGGGGGAATGCAAATCTCCCGCAAGGGTCCGCCTTGGTTCCCTCCGCGCGGGCATTTGCCGGCACGGCAAATAGTGTTTATACTTCGTTTAAACATTATCCCGGAGATTGCCATGACCGAAACGGTTCTTGATATCAAGCATTGGGGCAACAACCTTGGTGTGCGCCTGCCTGCGGCTGTGGCTCGTGCTGCGCACCTGCATGCCGACCAGCGGGTGCGTATTACGGTAGAAGGGGAACGAATCATCATCACGCCGCTGCATGACGAACCCCTGAGCTTGGAGCAGCGCCTGGCTCGCTTTGACCCCGAGCGCCACGGCGGGGAGGCCATGTCTGTCGATGAGCGTCTGGGGGCAGAGCGGTGGTAAAACGAACCAAGGGCTGGGTACCCGAGCGCCAGCACATCATATGGATAGACTGCAACCCTCAGCGCGGGAAAGAAATGCGCGATGTGCATCCTTTTCTGGTTCTGTCTCCCAAAGCTTTTAACGAACGCACGTCCCTGGTCATTGGCCTGCCGATGACCACTGCCAGCTATAACGCTGACAACCCTTCGCGGTAGCCGTCGGCGTTGCTGGCGGCCGCAAGGCCGGGCAAGCCAGTTACGTGCTTTGCCATCAGCCCAAGTCCTTCGACTGGCGCCTGCGCGGCGGCGCGCCCCATCCAATGAAAAGTGTGACCGATGCCCGCTTTGCCGAGGTGCTGGCCTTGCTAAACCAGGTTATACAGTTGGTCTGACTCACGTGTAGTGATCGCAAGGCGAGTGTCTATGGCATTCGTATCGAGCGCACTTTTCGGCAGACGGCCACCCGCTTGTGGCGGGATGAGTCTGGTTTGACCGGGCTTGAAACCGCTCCCCTGCTGCACATGCTTGAGTGTGACGATACCCGCAAGCCAGACCTCTGTCGTGGGACGAGCAATCAAGGTATTTTTGCGCGATTGCCGGGTCATTTGAGGGAGATGGCATTTTGCCGCCGCAGGGCGCCAGCATTGAGGACGGCGAACGTATGCTTGGTTTTTGCTCTGACCCCAATGATCCCCAATGATCCCCAATGATCCAGACAGCATGACAGCTGAAAGCCCCGCGTGCCCAATTGGCGAAGATTGGTTGAGTGGTCTAAGTTTTATAGCATTGTCAATGTTTGGGAGCGTCATGGACTTTCTCTGATCGCGCATGCTCGCTTCCACCTGGAGGGTGATCACATGAAAATGCACAAGATCGCGGCGGTGGCCGTGCTGCTCTGGTTTATGGTTGCGCAGACTGCCCGGGCGGGCCTCATTCTGCCCAATGGGCAGGAATGGGAATTGCGGGGCCGTCTGGGCGGCTGGTTGGAACAGAGTAATCAGGCGGCCCTCGATGTCGGATGGACCTGGGCCGTCGAGGCGGAATGGCTCGCCACTGGTTTGGACGGCCAGCTCTTGACAGACCCTGCCTGGTCCGCGCTCATGGGAGATCTGGACGGCCAAGACTTACAAGCCGCTGGCTGGTTTGCAGACCCCCTTGTGCTCAATGGGCAGATTGGACGTATCGTGATCTCCAATTCGGGAGACTCCACCAGCACAACGTCGGGCACCCTCTGCTGCTCTCTCGGGCTGAATGCAGAAGCTTTGAGTTATCGTGTGTCTTATCGGGCCGCACAGATCGCGGAACCTGCGACGATCCTGCTCTCGGCGCTCGGACTGCTCACCTTGGGCTGGTTCCGCCGGCTGGTACCCAGGTAAATAATATCGGGCTGACCGTCAACGCGCTTTTACCTGTAGTCCCGCCACAAGTATAGGACATATTAACGGCCTATCGAGAGTAGACATCCTCGCTGATTGTGTCGACTGGACCTGCAGACCTGTCGAGTTTTCATCTATTGACCCGAAAATCCTGTTCGCGACGTTGGGTATGCCATTCATATCCGTTCAAACCTGGACGTGAGCACGCAACAGTTCATGCCATGCGGTGTTCACTGGCGTCCTTGCTGGTCGAGTGCTGTTGGCCCGGAATCCTTCCCTGGGAAAAGAGCTAATGTCTCGGGTGGCGCCCGGGATGGTGGTGTCAGTAGCGGTAGAGCGGGGTCGGCTTGCTCTTTTTTGTGTAAGTGGGCCAGGATTTTATCGATGACATCCTGTTCCTCATCAGTGATCTCTCCGCGCCGGTAGAGAAAGCGAAAGAAGCTCCGTAATGCGGTTACTGTCAGCTGGGCGCGACTGCGGCTTCCTCTGCGGGCATGCCGGAGCACAAAGTGATGGGCATCCTGTGGACACAGCGCCTCCAGCTCAACCGCGGCATCGCTGAACCGCTCCGTGAGAAACTGTCGCACAATGGGCAGGTAGCTGCTCAACGTCTGCGGTGACAGCCCATGCTCGCAAGCCAGGAACTGAGCAGACGCGCGCTGGACACGCGCCAAAGGGCTCTCGTCAACCACGGACGCGGGCGGTGGAATCGCGTCAAGTTCCCGCAGGTAGCTCAGTAATATCTTAGCGGTGGCCCGACTGCCATGACCAAAGCGCCGGCATCGCTGGGGGGTGAGAAAGCGGTTGATTAGTGCTTCATCGAGTGCAGTGATGGGTAGCTGACTTCGATGGCACCACCGGCTTCGAGCAGCAGCCAACCGAAGTTTCCCCACAATGGAAGATTCTGCGTAGCCCTGTGATGCGAGCCAAGCAGCAATTCCCTCTATATGAGGTGCTAACGGGTAGAGCCCCTGACCTTGATCAACAATGAAAACTCCCGCAGATCTCCCGCAATTGGGAGGAGGGAGAATCTCAGAGCGATTTGAGGTTTTGTAAGCTTTTGATTTAAAAAGGAAAAAGTGGTAGCTACGGGTGGACTTGAACCACCGACCCCAGCATTATGAATTTGGCTGGATATTTTTAACTTATTGATTTTATTAACTTAAATTCGAAGACCCACAGCGAATTTCCACCACAGAGCACCACGGATCAGAGCAAGTCCCGCAAATCTCCCGCAGGATCCGCCCCGGTTTTTTTGACACACAGATCAATGCGTCGCTTCTTGTGCCGCGATCTACTAAACGAGACATATAGAGTGAGCCAACGCCAGGTCAAATGTTCACAGAAAAATCGTTGTTCAATATTAATGAACGTAAAATAGCCCACGGATGGAATTCACTGACTCCTATCGATTCGTGCTTTGTTCCTAACTAGATGTGGAAGATGATGGTCCACTCGGGATTCAAAGTCTTGAATCACCTAGGTTCGACGCCGCCGCGCAGCCTTCAGAGCCTCTGCGCCGTGAGGATCTTGAAGGCGAAGGCGGAGAATACACCGGCAAACAGCCAGTCGATCGCGCGGGTAACTTTCGGGCTCTTCTTCAGGAGCCCGGCAAAGCCGTCGACCGCCAGTACCATCGGAATGGTGAAGAGAAGCGACAGCGGGATGAAGCTCAGGCCGAGGAAGAACAGCTTCTCCGCGGCATACAGATCATTCACCGAGACGAACTGCGGCAGGAAGGTCATGAAGAACAGGATGATCTTCGGATTGAGCAGGTTGATTCCGACACCCGTCGCCCAGTTCTGCCAGAGCGAGCGCGGTTTGCGTTTCTCGGAATCCGGTGAGAAGGCCGATCCCCTGCGGATCGCCTGGAAGGCAAGCCAGACCAGATAGCCCGCACCAACCACCTTCAGCACGAGAAAGGCTTCAGGCGATGCGACGATCAGCGCAGAGAGGCCAAGCGCAACCATAATCGTGTGGATGATGCAACCGGTCATGGCGCCAAACATGCAGGCGAGGCCCGCGGCTCGGCCTTCAGCGAGTGCACGCCCCACGAAAAGCGTCATGTCGGGGCCCGGTGTGATGGCGATGATGAAGGCGGCGATCGCGAACTGAAGGAGCACAGTGAAGTCGGGAATGAAGATCATGGCCGAGCTCGATTATTACCAACGATGATGTTCGCATATTTTGCTGCAACGCGGAAGAATACCACACTGCTTGTTGCATGTGCGGAGGCATTCGAAAGTGCTTTGAAAGTCGAACTGTAGAGACTACTTGCGTGCGTTGCGTCATGATGGCGGGAGCCTACGCTCCGGCCTATTGGCTCTGGTCGGCGAGGACGCAAGCGAAAGCCGAACTGGCCCTCTACTACTTCGCTTTCTTCCTAGCGCTGGTTTCTGCCGGATGGCGCCACATCGGCCGCTCCTATCGCTATCTCGAACTAGACGTCATGAGCCCGGCCAACAACATCTAGATCTGCCAGTTCGAGACGATCATCGTCGCGGCCAGCATCTTGCTGGTCATCCAGGGCATCGTCCAGCTCTTCCGCTGCACGATCATATATACCGAGACATGTAGATATTCTTATGGTTGAGACCTGTGCATTGTGGAATTCTGGTCCTGAGAGGGGTTTTGACTCTGGCGCTCACATCGGTGAAATCATAAGTGTAAGGGGAGAAGAGATATGCGAAGAAGAAGCTATAACGTCATGGGGTTGTTCATCTCGGCCGTCGCCGTCACTACCGCGGATTCGGTCCGAGCTCAAGATGTGGCAATGCAGATCGATGAAGTGGTCGTTACCGCCCAAAAGCGGGAGGAGCGATTGATCGATGTACCGCAAAGTGTTTCTGTCATGTCTCCCGAAGACCTGCAGAAGTTGAGCGCAACGCAGTTCAGGGACTTCGCGAACACAGTGCCGGGCCTGAATTTCACCACCTCGGGCCCTGGATCAACGCAGATCTCAATGCGCGGAGTGACAGCCGGTACCGACGTCAACCAGACCGTCGCGGTCTACGTTGATGATATTCCCTACGGCTCGAGCACTTCCTTTGGACGCAGTGGCCGATACACCCCCGACGGTTCCCTGTTTGACCTTGAGCGGATCGAAGTGCTTCGCGGACCTCAGGGTACGCTCTACGGAGCGAGTTCGATGGGCGGACTCCTCAAGTACGTCAGCCGCGCGCCGGGTCTCGACGGGTTTTCCGGTCGTATACTTGGCTCTTCGTCCAGCACGGCTCACGGAAGCGAGAACTACAACGTGGCCGGCGTCCTGAATGTGCCGCTAGCGACTGATAACGCGGCAGTGCGCGTAAGCGGCTACTACACACGAGACGGCGGTTACGTCGATAATCCGGCACTTGGGGATGCGGATGTTAATCATGCTGAGCTTCACGGCGTTCGCGCCGACTTCATGTTGACCCCCAGCGATGAGCTTACGGTCCGTTTGATAGCCGAGTCTCAGTCGATTTCGCGCGATGGCACGCCGGAAGTGGACTTCACTGCAACGGCAGGCGGTCGGCCGGTTCTCGGCAGTCTGCGCCAGTCTCGCCAGGTCACTGAGCCCTTTGATCAGGATTTCCGGCTGGTGGCGGGCACAGTCGATTACGACTTCGGCTCTGCCTTGCTGACTTCGATCACAAGTTACCAAGAGACCCGGACCGAGAATCGCTTCGACATCTCCGCCGAGTTTGTTCCGCTGCTGGCGCAGGTTGGCCTCGGAACTTTCAACGGGGTCGGCCTGAGCGACGAACCGTCAACGGACAAGGTTACTCAGGAGATCCGCCTTACTTCTCAAGGGCTTGCTACCGTTGAATGGGCGTTTGGGGCTTTCTATACTCGCGAAGAGAGTGATCGTGAGTCCGAGATGTTGGTGCTTGATTCCGCTCGCCAACCGGTGCCGAACATCTTCTACACGCTCTCGGCGCCCTCGGAGTACGAGGAATACGCCCTTTTTGGGAATATCACTTGGCGGCTAACCGATAATTTCGACATTACTGGCGGCCTGAGGTACGCGCACAACAGACAGTCTTACACCCAGTTCGGATCGGGCATTTTTATTGATAGCCAACCAACGGTACGCTCCAGCGAGGGGGTGTCCACCTATCTCGCGAACGCACGCTACCACTTGAACGAGTATGCAATGGTGTATGGGCGTTTCGCGACGGGATATCGGCCGGGCGGGCCGAACTTCGTGGCCCGGGATCCCGCCACAGGGTCACCCTTGGCGCCACCGACTTTCGATTCAGATCGCCTGAAGAGTTACGAGGTGGGTTACAAGGCCGAGACCGCTGATGGCCGCTTCGGCGTTGACATCGCCGCCTATTACGTGGACTGGGTCGACATACAAGTCTTCGACGCGAGCTCTGCTCTGGGCGGGTTGATGAATGGCGATTCTGCCAGCGTGCGCGGCGGCGAGGCGACCCTGACCGCTCGGCCGACTTCCGGGCTTACACTGAGCGCCAATGGCAGCTACTCCACAGCGCGCCGGAGTGGCATCGACACGGATGGGCAATACAGCGCCGCTCTGATTGTCGACTACGCATTCCTGAGTGTGCCAGCCTATACCCCGTTTATGGGGGCAACTGTACGCCACGTGTCGGAGCGTGGCAACGCGATTACTACAACCACACCTCAGGAATTGCCAGACTACACAACAGTCGATCTGCGGGCGGGCGCAGACATTGGCGACCTTCGGATTCAACTGTTCGGTCGGAATATTTTCGATACCCGGGGGCGTTTGTCGCTCGTGACCTCAGGAGGAAAGCCGGTATTTTCGATCCTGCAGCCGCGTACGATCGGGATTAGCCTCTCCGCAGATTTTTGATGAGTCTGCGGCGTGGCCTGCACGCCTGTGCCAAAGGCGCAGATTATTCGTGTGCGTCGCAGCCGGCGGCAACGTCCCGCTCCGCTTTAACTTGGTGAAAGCAGGTGAATATATGAACAAATTCCGGCGTGGAGGCGCGGCAGTCATAGTGGCGATCACACTCGCTTGCGCTTTGGTTGCGGGACGGGCTCAGGCTGAACGCGTCTCGCCGCCCAACGCGAGCCAGGTAGAGGTTGCCTTCAACATCCGCGTGCCGATGCGCGACGGAGTCGAGCTGTCGACCGATGTCTACCAGCCAGCCGCGCCGGGGCGCTATCCGGTCATTGTTGCGCGCACTCCCTACAACAAGTCTCCGGCGTGGGACCGGCGGGGCCGTTGGTGGGCGCAGCGGGGTTACGTGTTCGCTGTGCAGGATGTGCGTGGCCGTGGCGACTCCGACGGGAAGTTCTACCCGCTCGTCAACGAAGCCGCCGACGGCATCGATACCTATGACTGGGCGGCCAACCAGACCTGGTCTTCCGGCGAAGTTGCCGGCTTTGGTGGATCCTATGGGGCCTGGACGCAGCTCTATCCGGCCGCGAAGGGACGTCGGTCACTCACGGCCATGCTTTTGATGGCCGTGCCGCCCGATCCTGATCGTGCGTTCCCATACTCCTCCGGAGGCGCTGCGATTCCCGCGACAGCGGCCTGGCTCGCCAGCCTCGACGGCCGTATGTATCAGAGTCTCGATAACATAGATCTCGAGGCGGCCTACAGTGGTCGCCCCCTGATCGACATGGACCTCCGGCTGGGTCGCAAGATGCCGGTCTGGCGAGACTGGATCGCCGCGGGGCCAAGCCGTGCCTACTGGGCAAACTTATCCTATCAAGCCGCGCTCCTGAACTCCGTCACGCCAGGGCTTTGGATTACAGGTTGGTACGATGATGTGCTGGTTGGCGCAACCGAGAACTTTACCGCCATGACCAGTGAGGCGCGCGATTCGCAGGCGCGGACGCGCCATTGGCTGGTCATTGGCCCATGGGGGCATGCTATCAACGCGGATCGCAAGCTGGGAGATATCGACTTCGGACCAGACGCTGTCATCGACCTGGATGACCTGCAACGCCGTTGGTTCGATTATTGGCTGAAGGGTGCCGATAACGGCTTTAATAAGGAGCCACGGGTCAAGCTCTTCGTCATGGGCTCCAACCAGTGGATCTCCGAGAACGAGTGGCCCATCGCCCGTACTCGATATGTACCCTACTACTTGCGTAGCGAAGGGGGGCAAATACATTGAATGGCGACGGTCGTCTGTCCACGGAGACGCCGCCACCAGGCGAGGCGGCGGATCGTTATCGCTTCGATCCGGAGAACCCCGCTCCATACGCGACCGGTCTCGACGCAAAGCAGATGGGGGGGCCGGACGACTATCGGAAGGTTGAGTTGCGCAGCGATGTCCTCGTCTATACGACCGCCGCATTCACGCAGAACCAGCGTGTATGCGGCCCACTGCAGGTCGTGCTCTTCGCAAGCTCATCCGCGAGGGACACAGACTGGACCGCAAAGCTGCTGGTAGTTCATCCGAGTGGATATGCCCAAAGGCTGAACGACGGAATTATCAGGGCCCGATATCGGCATGGCACCGATAGTGAGTCACTACTCACGCCGGGTAAGCCGGAGGAATACCGCATCGACCTTTGGGCGACGTGTCTCGACGTGCTGCCTGGTTATCGACTGCGCCTTGAAATTTCCTCCAGCGCCGCGGGGAAGTACGATGTCAATCTGAATACCGGCGGAGATCAGGCGCGCGAAAAATCGTCGGTGGTCGCCGAGCAAACCGTGCACCACAATGCGCTCCGTCCGTCCCATATTCTTCTTCCGTTTGTCTCGCCAAAAGACGAATAGCCACACACCAGGAGGTCCCGTGCCATGTTATCCATGATTCGCAGTTACCTGAGCGTCCTCGCTCTCGTCCTTGGCTACCTGTTTTGCCCGTCGGCAATAGCGGTTTCCGATAGTGAGGCGAGAGCAACGGGGACGACCTCGATTCCCGAGACCTATGTTATTCACGCCGGGCACCTTCTGGCGGTACCGGGACAGCCCGCAGAGGCTCGCAAATCGATCGTCGTGCAAGACGGCAAAATCGTGGCTATCAAGGAGGGATTTGTGGATGGCCCGAGGGTAGTTGACCTGTCCCAGGCCTACGTCCTTCCGGGCCTGATTGACCTCCATACTCATATGTCGCTGCCTTCGTTGGAGCAAATGAATACCTGGCGCCTGCGAAGGCCCGAAGCGGTGATGCTGGAAACTTTGCCGCGACTCCAGAGTATGCTCGAGGCGGGTTTCACAACAGTGCGTGATTTGGGCGACGAAGCCTCGATCATGTACCAACTCGCCGATGCCACCCGTCGCGGAATCGTGACAGGCCCCCGAATCATTGCTTCCGAACCTTTTTTTGGCATCGGTAACGGGTACAGCTCGGCGGACACGTTGGGCTTCCGGGCCGAGCTCGAGCCTTTTTATGCAAGCCGCGGATACTGCGAAAGTCGTGATCAGTGCCGCAATGCGGTCCGTGAGGAGATCCGGCGTGGCGCGGGAGTGATAAAAATTCGGCTCTCCTACATGCCCCTGGTCGACGGACGAATCGAGAGCGTCGAAACAGTTGAAGAGATCAAATGGATCATTGACATGGCGCATCAGCTGAAACGGACCGTTGCGGTTCATACGGTCGTGGGCGCAAGTGGCGCTCCGGTGAGCAACGCGATCCTGGCCGGCGCCGACACCATCGAGCACGGTCCTCTTGGCGAAGAAGAGATCGCACTAATGAAGGAAATGGGCACCGCTTATGTGCCGACACTATCGGTCGCCAGGCTCTCGACGCAATATCCGCAACTTTATCCAAAGATACGCGCCGGTGCCAAGAAGGCAGCATACGCCGGCGTGAAGTTCGGCTTTGGCTCGGACTTTCCCCTTGTCAGCATCCCGCGCTCTTTTGAGGAATTCCTAGAACTGCAGGCAGTGGGCCTTACCCCAACCGAGGCTATCAAAGCCGCGACGGTCAATGCAGCAGATATCCTCCAGATGTCTGACGAGATTGGATCGATTGGGCCAGGCAAGGCTGCCGATATCATTGCCGTGATGGGTGATCCAGAGACGGATCTGCGCTTGTTGGGAAACATTGCGTTCGTTATGAAAGCGGGGGTAATAGTCAAGGGCTTGCAATGAGAGTATTTGACGGGAGGCGAGGAGAATGCCGGCAATCCGCCACAAGCAACCAATCTCCGTTAACTATAGGGCAACTTTGCATATGAACTCGATCGTTCTAGACAATCATGTATGTCTTCCCTTCCATCGAGACAGAGAGTTCGTTTTTGAATGCCTGAACCTTCATCGTCAGGCGGGGTTTACGGTGATTTCGATCAATATTGGATGCGGTGAGATGTCGTGGGAGTCCCATATTAGCTTTGCGGAGAAACTACGCAACTGGATAGAGCAACGTCCCGAACAATATCACTTAATTCAGTCAAGGAAAGAGCTAATCGAAAAGGAAAATTCAGGCGATCAGCGCTTGGGGATCTTCTTTGACGTCGAAGGCGGTTCCCTCCTCAATGGCGACAGTTCCAGGCTATCAACGTTGTATAACCTCGGTGTACGCTGGATGTGCCTGACCTACAATAAATCCAATGACCTTGTTGGAGGATGCTTGCCCGGGTCAGCTGACGGTGGTTTGACTCCCATCGGGCGGGAAGTTGTCGAGGAAATGGACCGGCTGGGAATTATCGTATGCTGCAGCCATACTGGACATCGCTCTGCCATGGAATTAATCGCACATACCAGGAATCCCCCAATTTTCTCTCACTCGAATTCGGCGGCGGTATATCCGCATTGGCGCAACATTGATGACGCGCTTGCGAAAATGTGCGCAGACAAGGGTGGCGTAATCTGCCTCAACGGAGTCGGCCCGTTTATTGGTAGCGGTAGGTCAGACCTGGCAGGCTTTCTGATACACCTGGATTATATGATCGATCTCGTGGGTCCTTCTCATGTCGGTATCGGACTTGACTATGTCTACGATACCCAAGAACTGGAGGATTGTGTCCAGGAAAATCCTTCGCTCTTCGGTGACTCGCTGCAAGGGGCCGAAAGGTTTACATTTGTTCCGCCGACAGCTCTGCCTGAAATCCAGGCGCATTTAATTCAACGAGGCCTGAGTCGGGAGGAGGTCCATTGTATTCTTGGCAGAAATATAGTGCGGGTTGCCTCAGAAGTTTGGAACTGAAATGAAATACGGCCCAAACAAAGGCACCGAGATCAAATACATGATGAAACAACGACACGAATTGACGAACAATTGCGATAAGCCGCTGACTATTGTAATCGGCGCTGGACTAGCTGGAGTTTCCACCGCCTATGCGCTCGCGGCGCGCGGCGTGCCGACACTACTGATTGACGAAGGCTCTGAGCCTGCTAGTGGCTCAAGCCACGCCAACGCGGGTATGCTTACTTCATCCATGTCAAGTCCGTGGAATTCCCCGGGCTTGTTGTGGCAGGTCGCCAAAGCCACATTCGGTGGATCTTCGCCGTTCAGTATAAGGGCCGGTCAGATGCTAAAGTTGGCTTTCTGGGGTCTATCTTTTTTCCGCAGCGCGAATACACGACACTATCAATATGCGTCCAAGATGAACTTCAGGCTGGCTCAATATTCGATGGGGAGAACACGAGCACTTCGTACTGCCCTGAATCTGGAGTATGACAGCGATTCGCAGGGTACTCTAAAGATTTTCCGAGATCACAAGGCATTTTCTCGCGCAATCGGTCTGGCGAGATCTATGTGTAACGAAGGTCTTGCATTCTCGGTTGTCACTCCAGAAGAAATAATTCAGATTGAGCCCATGTTAGCCAGTAAGATCGGAAGCATCATAGGAGGAATATACTATCCGGATGACGAATCCGGTGACGCCAATAAATTTACCCAGCGACTATTCGACGAATTCGTAAGGGTAGGCGGCGAGGTACGTTTCAATACATGTATTGCACGGATCGTCGAAGACAAGAACGGCATCGTCGGTGTTGAAACATCGGCAGGCATTGTCGACTGCAAGCAAGTAGTGGTTGCAGCGGGGCATGCCAGCGTCGGACTCCTCGCCCTGAACAGCATTTCCCTGCCCATAAAGCCCGTTAAAGGATATTCGGTCACCTTTGAGTGCAAAGAGGGGTATTTACCCCGTGTTCCTGTAGTCGACGATGGCAACTTTGCGGTGGTTACACCCTTGGGATCACGCCTGCGAGTTTCTGGGTTCGCCGAATTTTCAGGTAATGATGACACCATTGACGATTCGCGGGTGGCAGAGCTTGTGTCCGCATTGGATAACATATATCCGTCGATTGGGTCGAGATTGAGACTGCATGAAGCAAAGGCCTGGACGGGATTGCGTCCGGTTTCAGCAGACGGTCTGCCGTTTATCGGTGGCACCTCAATAAAAGGACTATTTTTGAACACTGGCCATGGGCATCTTGGGTGGACAATGGCAGCCGGCTCCGGCCATCTGCTCGCAGATCACATGCTGGACCAGCCGGCTGAGATCGATATCAGGCCGTATCAGATTGATCGTGATTATTTCTGAGTCGCAAGCAAACGCTCCTTCGCTACGTTCAGGCTGAGGTCGCTCGAAAAGAGTAGATTGCCTGCCATGAGCTTGCCGATGATCCCAGGGGCACTACTCAAGCGCTGGGATATCTCTGAAAGAGCATCTGCCGGTGAAAGCTCCCGCAATTGCGTTGGACTTAGACCGACTGCTGTGCGATAGAGCTTGGTGAAATGCGACGCATCTGAAAACCCATATTCAATTGCGATATCGGTGATTGTTCGTTTTGTGTAAAGGACATCCCTGTTGCCGTGGCCCAAACGGAGGTGTCGGAAGAATGTTGCTGCCGAAAGGCCGAATTCATTGTTGAACAAACGATTGATTTTGGTTTTGTGAAGCCCCGCCTGTTCCGCCAGTTTTTCCATATTAAATGCGTATCGAATACTGCGATCCATGATCAGAATCGATCGGCGTAGTTGTGGGTCTTTAATTCCGTGAAACCAGTCGGCTTCTAGATGAGGTTGAGGAGAGCGGATACTTCGTGGCGATTCCATCAGCATGCCGCTAACTCCGAGCCTCGCGATAGTCTTTCCGCAGTATTGTTCTATGACGTAGGCTGCGACGTCGCCAGACGCGCCGCCCCCGCACAAGTCAGGCAGCGATCGTCTTCATAATAGACAACGTCCGTAATGCAGTTATGATCGGGAAAAGCGAGCTGAAAATCCGGCTTATGAAACCAGTGTACGCAAGTTGTCCGGTGCTTCATCAGGCCCGAGTAGGCGAGAGCAAAACTTCCAGTACAGAGACCTACAACCAGCTTGCCTGATTCATGTGTTTCGGCGATATATCTAGTCAACCGCGGGTCTATGTGTTGATGCCCTTTTACAAGGCCGCCAACTACCACGAGGCAGTCAAAGTCGATCGGTCTCCGAAGAGTCTCCCAGGGGACAAGCTTGGCTCCGCAACTCGATCGAACAGGACTGAGGTCGAGGTTGAGTATTGTCCACGAGCAATACAATTGCCGGTTTCCGAAGTTGTCGTCGGCTGAAAGCCTGAGCGTATCAAGAAAGCCGGCCAGGGCGCTCAATGTGAATTCAGGTAGTAAAATGAACCCAACAGAGAGCATGCTCTCGGGGGTGTTCCTGTCATCTGTCATTGCAGGACCCACCATCTGTTGATTTGTATAGCCTTCCAACAATGTATCTGTCCTCTATCCATTACGTACCAGTCGATCATCCGTGATCGGCCCTGGAATTTATAGATTGCATGTAAAAATATACTGATAGTTGGCGTGAATGTTATGGCGCTGTCTGCGACACGTCAATACTCTGAGGATTGAACGACGTAAAGAATACATGGAGGCTATCGGATTGACAGTCATCGAAGCGAACCAGACGGTATTGCTTGGTGTGGTCATCGTTTGTGCGGTGGCGGCAAGCGTAGTGTTAGAGCGATGGAGATTCGGCAAAGTCCTGTCAAGTGCACTGATCGCAATGATGCTGGGCATGTTGCTGGTGAATGTACGGCTTATTCCAGATTCGGCGCCATTCTATGGCTTCATCTACTCCTCACTGGTTCCGATTGCACTTCCACTGTTTCTGTACGAGGCGGAGTGGAAAAGGGTTGCCACCGAAGCCGGGCAGCTTGCCAAATTGTTTGCAGCAGGAGCCGTCGGTGTCCTTCTCGGTGCTATGCTGGCTGCATTGATCGTCGATGTAGGCGAAAATTCCAAAGACTGGGCAAGCGTATTTGCAGCCAGTTATGTGGGTGGAACAGTAAACTTCCTCTCCGTAGCGACTTCTCTGGAACTTCCGGAAAAGGAAATAGCTGTTGCGCTGGCGGTTGACACGATCGCAGGTATGACTCTATTGGCTTTTTTGTTGGTGCTGCCGGTGGTGAAGGTAATTGCAGGTTTGTTTCCACAGGAAATCGGGAGTATGGGTGCGGACGCCTTAGATCCCGAGAGTCGACTGATGGATAGTATGGCAGTCAAAGCGACGTCGGCGGCAATGGGGCTGGCGGTCAGCGTTACAATTTATGTCCTATCCAGACTTGTCGCACAGGGGATTGGAGGAGAAACGTACCTGACTCTAATTGTTACAGCGATCACACTGGTGCTAGCCAACGCTTATCCGCAAACAATGTCCAAACTGCGCGCCAGTTACGGGCTTGGCGTACTGATCATGTTGGCCTTTTTCTTTATTGTCGGTGTGTCCGCGAACCTGCATGAGTTGCGAGAGTCCGGCCTTGATTTTGTTCTGTTTATCGCAACGATTATTGTTTGTCATCTTATCGCCATATTGAGCATTGCCAGAATATTCGGGTTTCGTCTGAGCGAAGCCATTGTTGTGTCATGTGCATGCGCAATGGGTCCTACGGTTGCAGCAGGCGTTGCGGGCAGCAAACGTTGGATTAATCTTGTAACCCCAGGCATTGTCCTGGGAATATTTGGATATGCGACGGCCAACTTTCTGGGCTTGGCCCTGGCAAGGACTCTGGGAGTATTAGATTGATTAGGACTAGTTCACGATATCTCACCGTCACTCGAACAGGCGGCCGAGTATGATGAAACACTATACGGCATCGGATATCGCACATCTTTGTAGCTATCCCGACTTGATCGAGGAGATGAGAAATATTTTTCTCGCAAAGGGGGACGGTGTACAGAGACAGCATTTGAAAATCGGTAGCGACGGCGCGCTCTTGATGATGCCGGCCGTCGAGGGCGAACGCTACTTCGGGGTTAAACTGACAACCGTCTTTCCCGCCAACCCGGAGCAAGGAAAGGAGACGATCCAGGGCATATTTTGCTTGTTTGACAGGTCGTCCGGAACCCTTCTCGCGACCTTTGACGCATCGGAGCTGACCGCCCGAAGAACGGCCGCAGCCTCCGCTCTGGCCGCTTCATATTTATCGCGTCCAGACAGCACGCGCCTTGGCATTCTTGGCGCGGGAAAACTTCCGGTATACTTTGTTGCCGCCTATAGGGCTGTACGGCCGATTGAACACGTCAATATTTGGGCGCGATCAGGAGAAAAAGCCGTTGCTTGCGCCCGGAGACTGACCGGGGAATTCAATTTGCCCGTGACAGTGACTGCCACGGTTGGGGAGACGATCCTTGCCTCAGACATCGTTTCTTCGTTGACCTCGAGCACATCACCATTTGTTGAGTCCAGTCATCTGAAGCCGGGATTACACATTGATCTTGTGGGGGCTCACACCCCGGCGATGTCTGAGGCCACTCCGTTGTGTTTCCAGTCAGCGCGAGTTTTCGTTGATTCAAAAGCAGGTGCGGTCGCCGAGGCCGGGGACCTGATGGAAGCGATAAGGGTGGGGGCACTGGCAACATGTGATATCGAAGCAGATTTTCGTGAACTGGTTTTATCTCCAAGCCTTGGTCGTCGGGAGGGTGCGGAAATCACACTGTTTAAGTCTGTCGGAGTGGCCGCCGAAGATCTCGCTGCAGCCACGCTGATATATGAGACGGGACAATCTGGTTTCGATGGTACTGTTGCAGGTGCTCCCGCCTGCAGTCCGCGTTAGAAACCGATGACATCCCACGATAAAGCCATTGGCCGCCTGGGCGGCATGAGCTGGCTGAGCATGGTGGGCAATTGGCTATGGTTCAAAACTACAGTGAAGGAGAGGGTTCATGAACAAAATGCTCACAGGTTTATTGGCCTGTATTGCCCTCGGCCTGCAAGGGCCGGCAGTCGCCGACGATGCCCTGCACCACGCCCGGGAGTTGCTGGAAAAGCACCCGCTGATCGACGGCCACAACGACCTGCCCAACGTCATCCGTGAGCAGGGCCGCGCGGTGGAAGCCGTTGATCTGCGCGGCGAGGTGTCGACGGACACCGATATACCTCGCTTGCGGGAGGGCGGCGTGGGCGGCCAGTTCTGGTCGGTATACATTCCCGGCACGGAGGAGGCTGGGGAGGCGGGGTTTGCCCGGCTTCAGCTCGAGCAGATTGATATCGCGCGTCGCATCGTGGCCCGCTATCCCGACACTTTCTCTTTTGCCACCAGCGTGCAGGACATAGAGCGGGCACGGGAGCGGGGCAAGATTGCCTCACTGCTGGGCATGGAGGGCGGGCATGCTATCGAGAACTCGCTGGGGGCGCTGCGTATGTTCTACGCCCTGGGGGTGCGCTATATGACGCTGACCCACTCCCAGAGCAATACCTGGGCCGACGCCGCGGCACAGGACGAACACAATGGCCTGACGCCTTTCGGCGAGGGAAGTAGTGCGCGAGATGAACCGTCTGGGCATGCTGGTGGATCTGTCCCATGTCAGCCACAAGGTCATGCACGACGCGTTGGATGTCGCCGAGGCGCCGGTGATCTATTCGCACTCCAATGCCCATCAGCTGACGCCCCACATGCGCAATGTGCCGGACGCGGTACTGCGCCGCCTGACCGCACCAGGGTGGTCGGTGCCGGACGCCTGCAGGGACTGGCCGCAGAGGGTTACGAGCTCATTATAAACCTGCTGCCCGACAGTAGCGAATACGCGGTGCCCGACGAGGCGACGATCGTAACCGGGCAGGGCGTGGGCGATTATTATGTCCCGGTGGATTTTCAGGCGCCGGCGGTGGCCGACTATGCGGCCTTTTGTGAGGCAATGGACGCCGCCGTTGAAGACAAGGTTCACACCCACTGCGCCGCCAATTATCGTGTGAGTGCGTTCTATTCCCTGTACGCACAGAACCGGGGCCTGTGGGGCGAAGATAAAGCACAGGCGTTCATCGAGGACCTGTGGGCGCCGGCCGAGTATCCGGTGTGGCAGAACTTTATTCGGACCATCCGGGGGTAACCCGGGTAACAGGAGACAGAGTATGGGTCACTACGCCAAGCCTACACGTTCAACCATTATTCCTACTCTGCGGTATCGCGACGCCAAGGCTGCCATCCAGTGGCTGTGCGATGCCTTCGGTTTCGTACGCCACCTGGTTGTGGAGGACGGGGAGGGCGGTATCGCCCACGCCCAGCTCGTTTTCGGCAATGGCATGATCATGCTGGGCCAGGCCCGGGATGACGCTTTCGGCAGACTGCAGTCACCGCTGGCCGACCCGGCGGGGCCGGTGGCGCAGAGCCCCTACATCATCGTGAGCGATGTGGATGCCCATCATGACCACGCCAGGGCCGCGGGCGCGAAGATCATCATGCCGCCCAAGGACCAGGATTACGGTGGACGTCTATATTCTTGCCGCGACCTGGAAGGCAATCTGTGGAATTTCGGCAGCTACGACCCCTGGGAGGACTGATCTGACAGAAATAGCGTTTTACAGCTTCCGACAGGCTCAGTGGCCAGATCCTTGGCCGTGGCATAGAGCAGTACTTCGCCAAGCTGTCCCGGGAGAAGTGGGGAATTTCTTCGCAAATCTATTTCAGGTTCAATTGCCAGGAAACCCTGAAGCGGTCACAGACCCAGCCATATCTGCGGCTGAAGCCGTAATCGTCCAGCGGCATCATTACTTCACCGCCGCCGGAAAGCTGGGTAAACAGCCGCTCCAGTTCGGCTTCGTCCTCGCATTCCACGAAAATGGACATCGCCGGCGTGAAACTGAAGTCGTGTTTGACCGGGCTGTCGATGCAGATGAATTCCCGGTCCCGCAACCGGAAACGCGCCATCATGATGGAGTCTTCCTTGCCCATTTCGCCTGGGCCGTAACGCCTTACGTCGGTGATGGCGGCATCCTCGAACAACGAAACGTAGAAGTTCATGGCTTCTTCGGCGCTGCCCTCGAACATCAGATGCGTCAGGATTTGCTGTGCCATGGGATTACTCCTCGCCAAAGCGCTGTGTGTAGAGCTGCTCTGCTGCATCGAATGCCGACCAGAAGCCGCGCGGCGGCCGGCCATTGAGCTGATCCGCGAGCAGGCCCAGATGCGCATGCCAGCCACCGGCCACGTTGATCATGGTGTCGCGGTCGAACAGGCGCTCATGGGTAACAATCAGCAGTACGTCGTCTTCCTGAGAAATGAGTTCAAACGTCACTGCCGAGTCCTCGCCGCATTCTTCGGGCCAGGTGAAACTCAGCAAGTGGGGCGGCTCGCAGCGCGTGATGCGGCAATGGTTTACATGCCCGTCCACGCCGCACCAGCGCTGGGGCGTTTCTTCGTGGGAAAGCTGGCTGTGCCGGAACAGCAGATCCAGGCCGGTGCCGGGCCGTGGGTCCAGTTCGCCCGCGGCCAACCACTTTGCGCGCTTGTCGGAATCAACCAGGTATGTCCACACCCGTTCAATGGGGCCGGGCAGCAGGCGCTTGATGCGGACCGTTGCCTTGTCGATGCGCTCGCCCGGTAGTTCCTGAAGGCTGAGTTCCGCCATGTCATTCACTCCTGTTGTTCCATGATTCTGTAAGGGCCTCGGGATGGTGATCCGGCACCAGATCCAGCCGGATGCCATGTTCCAGCAGCGCCTTGAGGCCGGCCAGCACCATGGTGAAGCCGCTCATCGAGTCGATGGCCTGGGTGACAACTTCATCGTCGCTGCCTTGAAAGCCCGAATTCGATATCTTTACCAGGGTCGCTGCGTCGCCTTGAGGGATGAACTGCCACTCCACGGGGCAGGGCGGGTCGTCCCACTCGATGACAATCCGGTTATCGAGTTCAACCGCCTTTACCTCGACCTGAGAGGAGACCCCGTACATCTCCCATTCCCAGGTAATGGTCTTGTCCGGTTCCAGCCTTCCGCTGGACCTGGTGAACCAGAATTTTGTCGTGATCGCAGGATTTACGAAGGCCTCGAATACCTCTGCAACCGGTTTGCGAATGAGCATTTGAGTACTCACGACGGGGGCATTCTTGAGTGGCATCAGGCGCCTCCTTCGATGGCATCGATTTGCGCCAGCATGCGGCCCCAGCCGCCTTCGACCCGGTCGATGTAGTCCGCCCATTCGGCACTCATTTCATGAATGATGGTCGCAACACAGCCTTTATTGTCAGGCTCCAGGGTAAGAGTGACAGTTGAAAGGTTTTGCCTTTCATCATTCTCCGAGGTGAACCAGGTAAACACCAGCCGGTGTGGACGATCCATTTCCAGGTAACTGCCCCAGTGAACCGCCTCACCTTCATCGCGCATATCCGAAAAGACAAACCGTCCGCCGGGCCTGGCATCGAGCTCGACACGCCGTACATCGCCAGCCAGGCCCGCTGTTTTCAGCGCGGCAGACATCCAGATCCGGATTTTGTCAGGATCGAGCCAGGCATCGAATACCCGTTCGGCAGAAACGTCCATGCGACGGCTGACACGTGCTGACACGGTTTCCCTTGTAGTCATGAATCCTCCTTGCTGTCTGTGGATGCTCCGGCTTCATCCTCGGATCTGAGCAGGGCTTCCAGCGCCTCCAGGCTACGGTTCCAGAAGCGCTTGTAATAGCTCAGCCATTCGTGGACTTCGGCGAGGTGACTGGCATCCAACTCGCACCAGTGTGTGCGGCCGCGCACGCTGCGCCGCACCAGGCCGGCGGATTCCAGCACCTTAATGTGCTTGGAGGCGCCGGCCAATGACATGGCAAAAGGTTCGGCGAGATCGCTCACGCGCTGCTCGCCCTCAGTGAGACTGCGCAGCATTTCGCGCCGCGTGGGGTCGGCCAGGGCGCGGAAAATGTTGTCGAGTTGTTGTGAATTTTGCTCAACCATGTGGTTGATTATAGCGGCGATCCTGATATATTCAACTATATGGTTGAATTAACTTATGGGGATTTTTTGGCCATGTCGAGTTCATGCTTGGTAGTTCGACTAAACAGTGAACGACAATCTGTAGCAAAGGAGATCAAGTCATGACGAAACCCATGGCCGGCATCGCGCGACAGCAGGAGGCCTAGCTATGTGTCCCGCCTGTATTACCACACTGGCCCTGGCCATCGCTGGCAGTACTGCTGCCGGTGGGGCCTCAGCTCTGGCGATACGCCGCTTTATCAACCGGCGTGCCAGGCTGCCCGACGCACCGCAACGAAAGGAGTATTGAATATGAGTAACGACGAGAAACAGATTGTTGCCCTGATCGACAGCTGGGTAGAGCATGCCTGCAACGGAAGTCTCGACGGGGTCATGGCTTGCTATGCGCCTGACGTGGTGGCCTTTGATGCCATTGTCGCCCTGCAATTCAAGGGTATCGATGCCTACCGCAAGCACTGGGAATATTGCATGAGTTTCGCCGAGACGATGGGCGACATGATCATGAAGATCCCCGAAAAGAGCGTCACCGTCGGTGGCGATGTAGCTTTCTGCCACTACCTCTCTATCTGCGGCTGCCGCGATGGAAACGGCGAGGAACAGACCGGCTGGATGCGCGGCACGGTCTGCCTGCGCAAGAGCGACGGCCAGTGGCTGATTGCGCACGAGCACTACTCCGTACCCTTCGAACCGGAGAGCATGAAAGCCCTGACCGAACTCGAACCCTGACAGGAGACCCGTGATGAGTGATTCAGAAACCGCTATGCCACCCGTCGTTTCCCGGGGTGAGTGGCTGGCTGCTCACGAAAAACAGCTGGAAAGGGAAAAGGCGCACACCCGGGTGCAGGACGCCCTCAACGCCGAACGCCGCCGGCACCCGATGTACCGCATCGACAAGGACTACGTCTTTGACGGCTCTGACGGCAAGACCAGCCTGCTGGATCTTTTCGATGGCCGCCGCCAGCTCATCCTCTACCACTTCATGTTCGGCCCCAATGCCGAGGAAGGCTGCGATGGCTGTTCCATGGTAGTGGACAACATGTGCCATCCGGCACACCTGCATGCCCGCGATATCAACCTGGTGCTGGTATCGCGCGCGCCACTGGCGAAAATCGAGCCCTTCAAGCAGCGCATGGGTTGGAGCCTGCCCTGGTACTCGTCTTTCGACAACGACTTCAGTTTCGATTTCGGTCTTGGTCATAAAACCCCGCGCCCCGACGAATGCCAGGATGGCGAGATGTTCGGGATGAGCGTTTTCCTGCGCGACGACGACGGCAACATCTACCGGACCTACTTCACCCAGCACCGTGGGGTGGAATACCTGGGCAGCAGCTTCAGTTATTTCGATATAGCGCCCTACGGCCGCCAGGAAGACTGGGAAGACTCGCCCGGGGGCTGGCCCAAGGGTCCCCGGTATTCCTGGTGGCGCCACCACGACCGCTATGAGGCCTCACTAACATGAGGAAGGTGCGCTTCCTTCGTCAGCGCACCCTATGGAGTTCTGCGCTTATGGAATGAGACCGTCCCACTGCCGGTGGTCATCAGAGATTCGCGCGGGCTCACAGCCGCATAGGGTGCGTTGAGGCACGAAACGCACCGGGTATGGCTCGGAGCGATTGTGGTGAGAGGTGGTGCCGCTGGGCGTGTTCTTTGTCGGCATGGCTTGTAAGTCAAGCGAAAACCGGCCCATCCCCGCTAATTGGATAGAGCCCCGGGATCTTCGATGAAGAGGTGGTGCCCATGCTTGAGATTTTGGAAGCTTTTGATTTAAAAAGGAAAATATGGTAGCTACGGGTAGACTTGAACCACCGACCTCAGCATTATGAATTTGGCTGGATATTTTTAACTGATTGATTTTATTAACTTAAATACGAACACCCACAGCGAATTTCCCGCACAGAGCACAACAAATCAGAGTAAGTCCCGCAAATCTCCCGCAGGTTCCGTCCTGGTTTTTCTGGCGCACGATCAATGCGCCTCTTCATATGTCGCGATCTACTAATCGAGACGTATAGAGTGAGCCAACGCCAAGTTAGATGTTCACAAAAAGTCGTTGTTCAATATTAATGAACATAGTATATTCATGAACAGCCGCTCATCATCTGAATTTTAGGATGCGCTTAACTCCATGAACCGACTGGAAATGGAATACGACATACTGTACGGAGCTATCAACGCTCTACGTACGGAAACTGCGCTGCAGCTCGATGTTGTTGAGGTTGACGTGCGCAAGGGTAACAGGCATATCGATGCGATTCTGCAGATGCCTGGCAACGGTACCCAATTGCTGGCCGAAATCAAAAAGTGGGCAACGCATATCAACATTGGAGCAGTGATTAACCAGCTCCAACAGCTTGCCACTCCTGATGCAGGCCTTCTCATCGCAGATTACGTTAACCCGAACATGGCTGAAAAGTTGAGGGAGGCCGGTATTCAATATATTGATGTGGCGGGTAATGCCTACCTCAACCAGGCACCGGTCTATATCCATATCAAAGGGAACAAACCGGAGTTGCGGGTTGGGACCAGAACAAAAACCGGTAAAGCATTTCAGCCCGCCGGGATGAAGATCGTGTATGCGTTCTTGCAAGACCGTGAGCTAATCAATGCGCCTTACCGTGAGATAGCCGAACAGGCTCAGGTGGCTCTGGGTACAGTCGGCTGGGTTATTCGTGACTTGCTCGAACAAGGTATGCTTGTTGAGGACATCAAAGGCACCCGACGGCAGATAGCTGACTACGACCAATTGTTGGACAAATGGGTGGAGGCGTATCCACACAAACTAAAAGAAAAGCATCGTCTGGGAACCTTTACGACGGATACTCCTGATTGGTGGCAAGGCGTCCATCCAGAGGAATTTCAGGCTGCCTGGGGAGGGGAGGTGGCCGCTGGCGAATATACAGGCTACCTGAACGCAAAAGACGCGGTGGTGTACATCGGCAAAGCACGGATGGCTGATTTCCTGAAGCACGCCCGGCTGAAGAAAGCCAAGCCAGATGAAAAGGCGGGTCCCAAGATAGACTTGATTGAACCCTTCTGGAAACAGAAGACCGGGACGGTACGCCCAGGGCTGGTACATCCGCTCATCGTGTATGCAGACCTGGTGGCGACCGGCGACCCGCGTAATCTTGATACGGCTAAAAGGCTTCGTGAAAAATACCTTCGTTAATATTGCTGGGAAATTGCCACGAGGCCTGGTGGAGCTGTATAGCGATATGCGCGAGGTCGCGGATAGTCTGGGTATCGAATTCCTGGTGGTTGGCGCGATGGCTCGGGATTTGGTGCTTGTTCACGGCTTCGGCTCAACAATAGAACGTGGCACCCGGGATGTGGATTTTGGCATTAACGTAGCCAGCTGGCAGGATTTCAATACACTGAAGGAAAAATTGATCGAGCATGGCTTCACGGAAGACAGACAAAAACCTCATAGCCTGACCCGTAATGACTCCGAGGGCTTACCCTGGGAAATTGATATCGTACCTTTTGGCAATATCACTGGGGATAACAGCACCGTGAGCTGGCCGCCTGATCAGACTTTCGTAATGTCTGTACTCGGATTCACTGAAGCCATGGAAAGTGCATTTACCGTGCATTTTAGCGAAAACTCTGATGCGACTATTCTTGTCGCCTCCCCGGCGGGCCTGGCTATTCTCAAGTTGGTGGCCTGGGTCGATCGGGAGATAGAGGTCAAGCCAAAGGACGCCATGGACTTGAGCTATCTAATCGAAAGCTATACCAAAATCCCGGAAATTCTTGCGGCAACTTATGAAGAGGGCTGCATGGAAGCTCAGGATTGGGATGAAGTGAAAGCCAGCGCCATGAAGCTCGGTCGAGACGCGGGAGCGCTAGCGCTCCCGGAAACCAAAGTGTTCTTGCAGGATCAATTATTCGGTAGGGCGCCGGAAGTGGAACAATTCTCACGGCACATGCAGAGATCACGCGATATTAGCCTGTCTGATTCTGCTGAGCTCCTGGAAATTTTTGCAGGGTCATTTTTGCAGCAAGAGACACCTCAATAATGTTCGCACCCAACGAAACCAATTACTTGGCCTGACCAGTTAACCAGGTGCGGAGGAAGTTGGGCAGCAAAGGGATAGCAACGCTAAACAAATCGATGGCAGGGATTTTTCTTCTGGATGTTACGGAATGCGAACTGCAGCACATGTCCTTCCTCGCCCATTAATGGGAGTGTGTGTAGAATACTTTGGGGCCGCTTTCGACCGAGGCTGTGTGAAAAGTCCTATGTTATAATTAACCGTCCGTCTAAGGGATTGGGGGAGCGCGTAGATGAGTGGATTCATTCGCGGTGAAAGTCGACAGCAGTCGGCTTTATTTCCTGAAAGTCTCGACGACTATATTTCCGAAGATAATCCCGCCAGGCTTCTGGATATATTTGTGGATTCTCTAGACCTCGGCGCATTGGGTTTTGATCGAGTTAAACCAGCCCCTACGGGGCGTCCGGCATATCACCCCTCGATTCTCCTTAAAATCTACATCTATGGTTACTTGAACCGTATTCAGTCGAGTCGACGCCTTGAACGGGAGACCCAACGCAATATCGAATTGATTTGGCTGACAGGCCGTTTAAGTCCAGATTTCAAAACGATCGCCGATTTCAGAAAAGATAATGGCGGAGCAATTCGCAAGACGTGTAGTCAGTTTGTCATTCTTTGCCGTCAGCTCGAACTATTTGAGCACTCGACTCTGGTTATAGATGGCAGTAAGTTCAAGGCAGTCAATAGTCGAGATCGAAACTACACGCCTGGAAAGCTAAAGGCTCGCATTGCCCAGACTGAAGAGCGTGTTGTCCGCTATCTTGACGAACTTGATCGGGCCGACCGGCAGCCTGACTCATTACCTCAGGCGCGCATTACACACTTAAAGGAGCGTCTGGAGGCCGCAAAAGGGCTGTTGAAACGGCTGGATTCCCTCAGCGAGATTATTGAACAGTCGCCCGATCACCAGGTTTCCCTGACAGACCCGGACGCCCGCTCTATGGCAACCAGTGGAAAAGGCACTGGAATTGTAGGGTACAACGTGCAGGCAGTCGTGGATGCGAAGCACCACATCATCGTAGCTCACGAAGTGACAAACCTGGGTCACGATCGATCTCAGCTGGGTAATATGGCCAGACAAGGGAAGCAGGCTGTAGCCAGGGACGAAGTCACTGTCTTTGCAGATCGTGGTTATTACAGCGGCGTAGAAGTACTTGAGTGCGACAAGGAAAATATTACCGCGCTAGTTCCAAAGGTAATCACGTCAAATAGTAGGGCAGCAGGGCGTTTCGACAAACGGGACTTCGTCTATGTCGCCGAAGTAGATGAATACGAATGTCCAGCCGGCAAGAGAGCGAAATATCGATTCCGCTCTGAGGAAAAAGGTTTGGACATCCGACTCTATTGGTCCTCTGATTGTCCGGCCTGCCCAATCCGCGAAAAATGCACGACGTCCAGCTATCGACGAATTCGCCGGTGGGAACACGAGGCGGTGATGGACCAGATGCAAACTCGGTTAGATAATCTACCTGAAGCAGCAAGGATACGGCGACAAACTGTTGAGCACCCATTTGGAACACTAAAAGCGTGGATGGGTGCGACGCATTTTTTGACTAGAACGCTACCAAAGGTGAGTACCGAAATGAGCTTGCATGTATTGGCCTACAATATGAAGCGTATGTTGAGCATTTTCGGTACGCAGCGATTGGTGCAGGCGATCCAGACCTGAAAACCTGGCCGCTTTATTCTTGAGAAAATAATCGGGTCGATTGGCTAGGATTTGAGATCGGTAATGAGTCAACTTTTTGGTGGGTTTTCACACAGGCTGGACCCAAAGTGGAAATTAGAGATTTGCTAATACTAATAAATTGGAGCATCCAAATCGACTCAGTAGCCACTGACCACGCGACGTTTTTGAACGAGGTGTAAAAATAGTGATATGAAATTCTTGAAGGGACGCCGTGACGAA
Source organism: Kineobactrum salinum (assembly GCF_010669285.1). Taxonomy (GTDB): domain Bacteria; phylum Pseudomonadota; class Gammaproteobacteria; order Pseudomonadales; family Halieaceae; genus Kineobactrum; species Kineobactrum salinum. Next base: position 3,422,721 of record NZ_CP048711.1, read on the forward strand.
TTCGAAAAGCTCAGGGACGAAAGTCCATGGGAAGACAAAGCGGATATCATCCAGCGGCAGATGGCGGAAGTCTTTGGGGCCAAGAATCTATCTTTCTTAATGGGATCTGGTTGTTCTTCACTGAGAAATGGCGACGATGAGCTAGGAATTTCGACGATGAAATTTCTGGCAGAAGAATTTCAGTCGCTGCTCGCCACGGAGCCCGCCGATGATGGAGGAGAGGCCTTTGTCAGCCCTGCGCAAAAGGCTGAACTCAATAACAAACTTGGTATTGACCTTTCCGCCGATGACGTGAAGGGTAATATTGAGCAGATGATGGAGGTTCTCATCAATGCCCACCAATTCTGCAAAGCAAGTAAAAAGGGCGAACTGAGTTCGGTTCTCACTCTGATTGATCAGATAATTGCAGGTATTAAAGAGTTCGTTCTGTTCAAGTGCACTACAGGCCCCTTTTCCAATGGCGATGAAAGCGTTGTCACGCACTATCAGCGTTTTTACCAGTCCCTGGCGACGCGTTCGCGCGGTCTTGCGCCGCCCTGGGTGTTCACGACCAATTACGATCTTTTCAATGAACGTGCCATGGATCGCTCAGGCATTCCATACTCCAATGGCTTCTCAGGAACCGTAGAGCGCAAGTTCAATCCTGCCACCTACAGATTTGCACTGGCAGAACAGTTGGACATTACCTCGCGTCGTTGGGCTGCTGTTGATGGATTTGTACACTTCTGCAAGTTACACGGCTCCGTCAATTGGACTGAAGAGGAAAAAGGTATCTTCCCCATCCGAGAATCGCACACACCGCTTGATCCATCGTTAATTGCTCGTGAGTCAGGTTTGACGCAGTGCTCATCGCAAACCAAATGTGTCTTGATCGGATTTTGCGAGCGGTAATCGTAGAGGTAGGTGTTACTGGCCTTGCGGCCGGCCCGACGTTCAAACGAAGCGGCCATTTTCTCCATTTCATATTCGTGAGACCCAAGATAGTCAAGAGGCAGGGGGACTGGTGGCCGAAATCAAAGTTTGGCCACGGATACCGACATTGGGTCAGTCAAAAGCCAGCTGCAACAGCTTGCTACTCCTGGTGCGGGCCTTCTAACCGCAGATTACGTCAACCCGAACATGGCTGATAAGTTGAGGGAGACCGGTATTCAATATTTTGATGTGACTGGCATTGCCTACCTCAACCAGCCCCCGATTTATATCCATATCAAAGCTAACAAGCCGGAGCTAAGGGTTGGGACCAGAACAAAAGCCGGTGAAGCATTCCAGCCCGCTGGGATGAAGATCGTGTACGCGTTCTTGCAAGACCGCGAGGTGATCAATGTACTATACCGTGAGATAGCCGAACTGATTCAGGTGGCACTGGGTGCCCTTGGCGAGGTTTTTCGTGACTTGCTTGAACAAGGCATTCTGGTCGAAGAGATCAACGGCGCAAGGCGGATAGCCGACTACGTCCAACTGTTGGACAAATGGGTGGACGCGTATCCACCCAAGTTAGGAAACAAGCGGCGTTTGGGGATCTGCACGACCGATTATCCTGATTGGTGGCAAGGCATTCGGCCAGAGGAATTTGAGGCTGTCTGGGGACGTGAGGTGGCCGCTGTCGAATATACCGGTTAACTGAACGCAAAAGACGCAGTGGTATACATTGGCAAAGTACGGACGTCTTATTTCCTGAAGCACGCCCAGCTTAAGACAGCCAAACCAGATAAAAGGATGGGTCTCAAGCTAGACTTGATTAAACCCTTCTGGAAACAGAAGACCGAGACTATACGCTCAAGGCTAGTGCACCCTCTCATCGTGTATGCAGACCTGGTGGCAACCGGCCACCCGCGCAACCTGGATCCGGCCAAAAGGCTTCGTGAAAAGCACCTTCGTTAATATTACTGCAGCCTGAGCTGACTGCGGAAAGTATTCCTGGCTGATCGCTCTCGGTATTCGACGCTGCACGGTGTGGCTTCGAGCGACTAATCTAAACCCACCCACATCTCTTGCGACCGGTTGACCAGCCTGCAACACGGTTTGCGGATTCTACGCTTTTATCTTTTTCGAGCCGACGAGGGGATGCAGCTATGCAATGAAGCCACGAGACTATAACATGCATCCAGTCTGCTTCTTAATATGGTTCGCTCATGTCTAGGACATCGCAGAAGAGCCAGATTCCGACCCGCACCGATGCTTGCCGGGTCTTTTTTCCGTTGGCTGCGTTATATGGCGCATTGGCCGGTTCGCTATCCGTCCTGGCCATGACCGGCAGCAGCTGGCCGGCGGGGCTGGTGGGCACCGGCCATGGGCGGGAGATGTTCTTCGGTTTTGCCCTGGCGCTGGTCAGCGGTTATCTGCTGGGACCGTTATCCCGGCGCTCGCTTCTGGCACTCGCGGGGCTCTGGTTGGCGGCTCGCGTCGCCGCTGTGGCACTTCCGTCGTCGCTGCCCGGTCAACTGTTGAGTCCGCTCTTTGCCCTGATACTGGGTGCATTGGTCATTCCCCGTTTCCGACACGCCCGCAAGTGGCGCAACAAAGCTGTCATGCCGCTGCTTGGCGCGATCATCATAATGCCGTTGCTATGGCTTTCGGCTGTCCGGATGCCACTGGCTGAGCTGGGCGCGCTGCTCTTTGCGTCATTGATGCTATTCATGGGCGGGCGTCTGATTGCGCCGGTCGCCGCCGGTGCCTTTCGTGAACGCGGCCTGCATCTTGATGCAAGGGTGCAGCCCCGACTCGAGGCATTGATGTTGCTGCTCCTTGGTGCGGCAGTTGTAACGCTCTCAATTCCTGTCACCAGGGCCGCGTCCGGTACCTTGATGCTCGTAGCGGGCCTCGTGGCCACTATCCGTCTTCTTCGCTGGTGTCTTTGGCAGTGCCGACGCCCCGACCTCTGGGCTGCCGGTGTCGGTTACGGCTGGGTGGCTCTGGGCTTGGCCGTGTTCGGGGCAACCCTGCTGCAGGGAACGGGACAACGAACGGCACTGCACCTGGTGACCGTAGGTGGGTTGGGAACTCTCGCTTCTGTTGTCATGGCTCGCCAGCATTATCAGCGCCAATGGAAGCGTCCGCCTCCGGCTCTGTTGATGCTTGGCATGATGCTGTTGATGACGACGGCGACCTTGTCACGGCTGGCAGCAGACATCGTTAGCGGCGTTCGAGTGGAAGCACTCTGGCTGGCAGCTGTGGCCTGGTCGGTTTCGCTTGTCTGGCTAGCCGCGCATTTGTTACTTGATGTGCCTAATTCGAGGGTGATGGCGACCGCCGGGCCTGAAAGAACGCACCCTGTTTAAAATGGCTTTTTCAGTGCTATTTCGTTTTAAGGATGTAAGTAATGACTGATCCGATCCAACTTAAGCGTGTCTACGATCCAGTGGAAGACGAAGACGGCGCCCGGATTCTGGTGGATGGTGTCTGGCCACGCGGCGTGCGCAAGGCGGACCTGCGGTTGGACTGGTGGGCCAGGGAATTGGCGCCGTCGACTGAACTGCGGAAATGGTTCGGCCACGACCCTGACCGCTGGGCCGAATTTCGCCGCGGCTACCGCGACGAACTGACCCAAGTGCCCGAGGCGCTGTCGAAGCTACTCGATTATTGTCGACAGGGCCCAGTCACCCTGATATTCGCTGCCCGGGACCGCGAGCACAACCAGGCAGTGGCCCTGCGGGAAGTGTTACTGGCGGAGAGGGAAGAGGATGAAACCCCAAGTGAGAATGCCTCGCCAGTGTGTTACAACCAATCAGGCTCACAAAAGTAAATGGAGACAGGTCATGATTTTCACGAGCAAGCGATTTTTCGCCATCGGCGCTTTGTGCCTCAGTTGTTTGGCCCAAGCTGCATCAGCTCAAGACGTCACCGCTGAGTTGCCCCCTGAGGTCCGCTCGTTGCTGCAGAAGGAAATGTTGCAAATTGATGCGGCCATGAAAGTCATCCATGGCTCTATTGTTCGCGGAGAACACGAAGTCGTCGAGAAACAGGGCAAAGCGATCCATGACAGCTTCATTCTGCAGCAATCTATCACCCCGGAAGGGCGCAAGGCGCTGAAGAATGCTGTTCCCGAGGGGTTTCTGCAGCTGGATCAGGGATTCCACGCGCTGGCTGCCCAGCTATCCGATAGCGGGGGCAGGGAAGACACCGCGGCTCAGCTGAAGATATTCGGGCAACTGACGCAGGCCTGTGTTACCTGCCACAGCCGTTACGTCAGCGAGCGTTTCGACGGGCTCGATGCACAGTGAGGGCTGCCGGGACGCAGATCCCGGCTATCCCGGCAGACAGTACCGGTCGGACCTATTCGTCTCGCCAGTAGTCATTGGCTGCTGCTATAGTGCTGAAGTGAACTGCGATCACCTTGGATGCATCAATGAGCGCATCTGGATCCTTTGCATACTGCCTACGGCCTTGCTTCAGGGCGTCGATATCCGGCTGTGTAGTCTTCACGCCCATGCGGGAAAGCTTTACCGCCAGCTCAAAGCCCTGCTCGGGAGTATCCGTCTGCAGTGTAGGCAGCCAGCTGTCGGGACGATTGGGCTCGGCAAGCGCGTTTACGGGAAGAATCAGCAGTCCCGCGACCACCATCGAAAGTAGCAGTGTAGATACCGATTTCATATTGCACTCCTTTTGTCGTGGTGCCGGCCCTTCCCATTGGAAAAAGCCCTCAAAGTTCCATAGATCTGTCCACTGGTTGCATCCTCGTCGCCAAGCGTAATGCCGATGCGGCCGGGTATGGTGGATGACGGGTCTGGCTGCGCTCCACAGATTTTGCTTTGGGTGGCGGACGGCATCATAAGAGGCATATAATATACATCTATCTCAAGGCGCTTTGAAAGCCTTGTGAAAATTTGGCTCGCGACCTCCGGCAAACAAGAGTACGTTCACGCCAAGCGCTTTCGTTTTCATGCGGAGAAAAACTATTCATGGCTTTTCGCCAAGTAAAAGAGTTGCTGCAATGGGTTTGCGATTTCCATGCAAGTCTGGCTGCCAGGTATACGCATTTAGCCAGCGACCAGGACGACGAGCGTATGAAAATGGCGCTGGATTTTCTGGCCGACCGAGAGCGGCGCATGCGGGAGAACATTGAAAGGTACCTTGAAGATGACAAAACCGGAGTACTTGATACCTGGCTGATCGACAGCGCGGATTTTGTGCACCCTCTTGTGCTGGACCGGATTCCACATTGCGTCGATTGTCGCGATGTGCAAGACATTCTGGCTAACGCCATGGCGGCCAATCAGACGCTTAAGGACATGTACCGTATGCGTGGAGAACTGGCACAGATTCCCAGCGAGACAGAACTGTTTAACGAACTGGTGAAGAATCAGGACGCCGAGATGCGACTTCAAGTGCGTGATATCGGCCGACTGGAAATGTACTGATTGGAGTAAACTATGGCTTTGCACCACGCGACCCCTGGGGAGATAGTAGACGTTCGCCCTTTGGGAAAAGATCTGTGCGACTCCAAGAATACAACTCTGCTGCGTTCAGAGCACTTGCAAGTGTTCCGCGTGGTGTTGCTCGAAGGGGAAGAGTTCAGTGATCACGCCGTCGTCGGCGAGATCACGGTACAGTGCCTGGAAGGCCTGGTAGATTTCCGTATCGGGCAGGACAAGGTCCAGCGGCTGTCTTCGGGCCATCTGCTTTATCTGGATGGGGGGCAACCCCACGCCCTGAAGGCACTGGAAGATGCCTCGGTTCTGGTCACGATCTATCACCCCAGACACCCTGGTGAACTGATGGATGGTGCCACTCTTTAAGCCCCACTCTCCAAGTGATGCATGTTTTCGACCCGGCTCCAGTTGCTGCTGGAGCATATGTTGGTGGACGAACAGAGCAGGCTTTCCCCCACCGCTATACTCAGCCTAGCCAGATACGGCAACGGCTTTGAAAGCACCTCGAAGGGCCCCTCGGTTCACTTGGTCGTTCGCCTACGTTGTCAAATGTAGCGTTATCAGAGAAAGGAATGCGGAATGAGCGGGGAACGGCCTGATGATTGGAGCCCGCTGGGTGCATCGATCCTGAAGGACCAACGACGAGCCTACGATGAGATGCGAGAGCGGTGCCCGGTGGCTCACAGCGAGTTCATGGGGTGGTCGCTGTTCCGCCATGAAGAAATTGCTGCCGTCCTCGCCGATTCGGAGACGTACAGCAATGTATCGCAATTCCTGGCCATCCCGAACGGAATGGATCCGCCGGATCATGGTCGATACCGGAAAGCACTTGATCCCAACTTCGATCGGGAACAGATGGCGAGGGTTGAGCCGCTTGCCCGCGGAATCGCCGCAGGCTTGCTGGGACCGTTGCACTCTGGTATCGAGGTAGAGTTCATCAATGCTTTCGCAACCCCTTTTGCTTTGAAGACGCTGTGCGCCATTCTCGGTTGGTCCGAGCGGCAGTGGGACTGTCTTGGCGGCTGGGTACATGGTAGCCAACAGGCCGCCTTCAACAAAGACCCTGTTGCTGGCAAGCATCTCGCGAGTCTCTTCTCCGAGCACGTCAAAGCCAACCTGGATGCACGACTTGATTTCCCCAACGATGTAGCCGATACAACCGATGCGCTGATGAGAACCGAAGTCGACGGCGTACCGCTCGATGACGATCAGATCGTGAGCATCCTGCGCAACTGGACGGCCGGACAGGGCACCGTCGCTGCTAGTTTGGGCATCCTGGTCCTGCACTTGGCTCAGGAGACCGACCTTCAGGAACGTTTGCGGAAGGATCCATCGCTCGTTCCCGCAGCCATTGAGGAAATTCTGCGAACGGACGGTCCGCTCGTCGCCAACCCAAGGATCACGACGCGGGCGGTCAAGATTAACGGTCGATCAATCCCAAAAGGTGCACATCTCACACTGATGTGGATCGCCGCCAATCGCGATCCACGCGCATTTGAAGAGCCCGGTGCAGTCAAGATCGAGAGAGACACGGCCGATGGCCTGGTTTGGGGCCAAGGCATTCACTTTTGCCAGGGAGCCCCTCTCGCCAGGCTCGAACTGCGGGTGGCAATCGAGGAATTACTTGCCAAAACGAAGGGCTTTGAGTTGGTCGGTGACAACGATCCAGACCGCGATGTCTTTCCCGGTAACGGGTTTGCCAATCTTCCTCTGCGGTTCAGTTAAAAGCCCAATCTGCGTGTTTAGAAGAGTGAACGACTCGATGGAATGCGACCGTTCACGGTGCGCTGCCCCCGCGACAATGAATAAGGAGACGCCGCGCTCACGATGACTGCACTGTCCGGAAATGCTGAGCGCGTTTGACCATGTCGGTCATTTGATCTGCGGCCCTTTGGGTGAGAGGGTGCTGGATGAAGCCTACTCTGGGTGCGATAGCGCTCGCCATTTCCCGGACTACCTGATGCTGTCGATCTGACCCTTCGACGAGCAGCGCTATGACCAGGTTCTCCAGCGCAATCACGCGAATCCGGAGATGCACCAATTCGGCGTTCGTCATTTCAGGCATGTCAGCTTGGGTTTCGTGTTGATACGATCCGCCCTCGTTATCCCACCTCGACAGTGCCATCTGGGATTGGAGGCGGTCCCTTTCCATCGTGCTCGAGCTTGGATTAGCCATTTGCGCAACAACTCTGCCAGTATGTGTGTTTGAGGACTACACAGCTTATCCTTAAGGCTGAAAAGGGTCTGTTGGACAGCGAACAGTCCGAAATCTCCGCCCACTGTATTCTGGACCTAGCCAGGCACGGCAAACGTTTTGAGGGCCTCAGTACCTTCGAGGAGATTTATATGACTGCCTATCGGATTCTCGGTCGCACAACTGCGATATCTGCTTCACTAATGCTGGCGGTATTGGTGTCCACCCCAAGCGCAGCGCATTGCGACAGCATGAGCGGCCCTGTAGTCAAAGATGCTCAAACAGCCCTCGCCGGCGAGAAGATTGACTCCGTACTAAAGTGGGTTGGCGAGGACGATGAAATCGCAATCCGCGAAGCGTTTGAGATGGCGCTGGCGGTTCGCGGCGAAAGTGACGTCGCCATGAAGGTTGCCGATAATTACTTTTTTGAGACCCTGGTCAGGATTCACCGCGCCACCGAGGGTGAGGGATTTACCGGACTGAAACCGGCTGATAGCGTTGATCCGGTGATTACTGCTGCTGACCGTGCGCTAAAAAGCGGCCAAGGTGGGAAGCTCGCCGACGCCACCGCAGCTGCGGTACGCGAAGGTATTTATGAACGCTTCGCGGACGCCTACAGCAAGCGCCAGGTGGCCGAACAGTCGGTGGAACAGGGTAGGGAATATGTTAAAGCGTATGTCGAGTCCACACATTTTGTCTTGGGTGTGAACCACCTCGTAACATCAGGGCCCAGTCATAAGCATGTGGAGATGGGAGCGAGTCTATGATTGAGGTCCAGGTCTACCGCTACAATCCTGATTTGGATAACGAGCCTCGGATGGAAAACTACCAGGTAGACGACCGTTTCCGCCAGCGCATGGTGCTGGATGTGCTGGAGCACCTGAAAGAACGCGATCCCAGCCTGACCTACCGCCGCTCCTGTCGCGAAGGTGTTTGCGGCTCCGATGGTATGAACATCAATGGCCAGAATGCCTTGGCCTGTGTATCTCTGGTGTCGGATATACTGGCGGGCACCTGGGTCGCGCAGAAAAGTAATTACGGCAGTGGGGTGGCCTCGGTAAGGAAGGCACCGGATGCATCGCTGGTGATTCGACCCCTGACCGGTATGCCGGTAATACGGGATCTTGTGGTGGATCAAACGCACTTCTTCGAGCAGTATCGTCAGATCAAACCCTGGCTTATCAATGATGAGCCTCTACCGGCGACAGAGCGGCTTCAATCTCCCGAGGAGCGCGCCCGCCTCGACGGGCTCTACGAATGCATCCTCTGTGGTTGCTGCACCTCCGGCTGTCCGTCCTGGTGGTGGAATCCAGACAAGTACCTCGGCCCGGCGGTCTTGTTGCAAGCACAGCGTTTTCTGGAGGACAGCCGGGATACCGCTGGAACCGAGCGGCTGATGGCCCTGGATGATCACTATAGTGTCTTTCGGTGCCGTGATATCGAGAACTGTGCCCAGGTCTGCCCCAAGGGGCTCAACCCGATGCAGGCGATCAGCGGTATTCGCCGTCGCCTCCTTAGAGAAGGCACCTGACTCCCAACTTCATCATGAATGCAGGAGGGATTGCGGATCTAGCTGTTCAGAGCCATACGAATTACATTCTCCTCCTCAGCTCAACAAACGCATCATCGGGACTTTCGGCGAACAATGGATCCAGGCGTTCGGGTAGGCGCGAAGCCACCACCTGCCATTCGGCATCGCCGAGTACTTTCTCCATTACGGGAAACAGCCTTTCCTCCTCCGTCTGCAAGTGCTTGCGCGACATTGCGAGGTAGCTGTCCAGAGCTTCCTGCGTCTGTTCTATGGGGACAGGCTGATCATTGACAATCATGTTGAATAGAGTCGAAAGACGTTCGGTGGCCTGCTCCAGAGTCTGATGCTGATCGTGGATGAAATCGTTGACCGATTTGTCGCCCAGATCCCGCTCAACCATCAATGCGATTGCCTCTTCCTCCAGCGGGTGATGATAGATTCTTGGATAGTCGTTCAGATAGGCAATGATATCCAGGATCAGCAGGAGGTCAGGTTCGATCGTCGAATCCATGTCGTAGCGTGCCACCTGCTCTTCAAGCATATCAAAGAGCCTGTTCAGGTTCCGGTGGTCACGGCGCAATCGCTTCATAGGTGCGTACATGAGAAGTGCCCTTGACAGTGTCGTAGGTGACGCACAGCTCCATTACAAAGCTGATGGTGGCTGCTCACAATGACTGGAATCATGGCTTGTACTCGACTAAGAGCCATTCTCCAGAAAAGCGTTTGGCGGTGTCGATACTAACAAACTGGTGGGCATCGCACACACCGCAGGAATGAGAGTGCTGGAATGAGAGTAGCCTATCGGGTGCGTCGTTTGCATTGTCGATGGCAGGACTTCTGGTTCTGTGGTCGATAGCGGGAGCGAGCCAACGATTCAGGATTTAGCCTGCCTTGCCGTCGGCTCGGGGACTCCATAGCACTGGCAGGTAGCGCCAGAGAAAGAGAATGAAGGCGGCGACCCAGGCGAAGCTGGATAGAGTAATCCCCCACTGCCAGGGGATTACTGCAAAGACGGTCAGCAGTCGCGCCGCTACGGCTACTTGTATCAGACCGTAGGCCGTCACCATTCCGGGCAATAGTCGCAGTGGTCGCCCCGTATGCCCCAGGGCGACTCGGGTCATGACACCGAGAATCAACCCGCCCATGGCCCCGATGCCGAGAGCATGCTGCCAGCCAGTCGCGGGCCATCCCAGGCCATGATGGCCCGCCAGTAACAGCAAGGCTATGGGAATCCACAGCAGCGATAGGTGTAGTATCCACAATAGCGGCTCCTCACGGACAAGCCAGCCCCGCCACAGACTGAGCCGGATCAGTGTCAGTCCGGACGTAACAACGGCAAATAATGACACCATAAGGTAATGCTCGAACAGAGTGGAGACGAGAAGAAAAAACAGGCTGACCAACAAGGCCCCCTCGAGAATAGGCAGGGAGCGTACCTTCTCCGCATTACCCCCATGAGTGCGCAGCCAGGAGGCCGAAAAGGTGGGTGTGATACGTCCTCCAACGACAAGCATCAAGGCGCCGGCAAGAACCAAACCTCCATTGGTAAAGACGACCGATTGCCCGACCAGGCTCCCCATCTCCATCAGCCAGAGAAGAAAGAGAATAAGCAGCAACACCAGTTGTCGCCACTGGCGGGCACCGATTATGCGGCGAGCGGCGTCGAAAGCAACAAGTGGTAGAAACGCAAGATCGAACGCGATACTCCAGCCCGCGAGTCCCTCTCCTCCAAAGGTGGCGGTGACGCGGCCGCCCAGCCAAATCAGCCACAACAGCGCCAGCGGTGCGCCGTGAAGTCGTTCTGTACTTGTCCATACACAGACCGCAGTCAGCAGGAGGCCGGCAATGGCAGGGTTGAGAAACCCGAAAAGCATTTCATGACGGTGCCAGGTCAGCGAGGCATGGGCGAAAGGCAGAGACACCACGCCATTCATGTGTAGTGCCCACAGCGATACTGAGAGCACTGCCCACGCGGCTGCCGAAGCAAAAAATATGCGGAATGGATAAGCGAATAATTGTGCTAATGGGCGCATGTGTTTGCTACAGCCTTGTGATGGTGGTGTCTCATCGAGATCGTCAGTGAATACAGGATCTCGAGGTTTCGCAGACGATTGGCGTCGTTTGTTTGGCAGGAGGATTCCAGGTGCCACTACCAATCCGTTTCTTGCGCTTCAGCATGGCCACTCCCAGCCCCCCAAAGGAGAGCAGGCACAGCACCACCAGTACCATCAACAGGTCTCTCGCCTGGCGGCCGACCAGCGGGGTGAGGAAGTTCCACTTGTGCAATTGGCTGAAGCTGTAGCCCTCCCAGCGATCGGTCGGTACTGCCCGATCCACCAGGGCGCCGTTGGCGGGGTCGATGAACGCCGTACCGGCCTGGTCTGCCTGATACGCTACCCGCCAGACCGGCAGACGTTTGTTGCGAAAGTCGTAATCGGGGCCGAAGGCGGTTACCAGCTGGGTGGCCTTGATTGCCGCAGCGTCCAGGTTGAGGTGAGCGGCGGCGTAATGCCGAGCCAGCTCCTCATCGGTCAGTTTAGAGGGCGCTATCGAACCCACCGCTATCAGCCGACCCGGTTGCTCGGTGGGTGTGCCGTCGAAGCGTCCGTGGTGACCGACGTGTTGTCCCGGATTTCCGCTGGGCTGACCGAGTCGCCAGTACAGCTGGTGCCCGGGACCCTGCAACAGGGTGACACTGTTCAGGGGCTTATCGCCCAGGTCGGCAAATATTCCCGAAAGCATTTGGGTGCCCTGGTCAAAGGGCCAGTCACGCAGATCAATGGCCGTTGGGTAAGCCGCGGTTGTATCCTGGGCCTCTCCGGCGTGGTGCAGCAGGTGATAGAGACCGCTGCTGGAAAATGCCAGCAACGGCAGCCATAGCCCCAGCGCCAGACGGCGGTGCCAGCGGCGGGGCGTTTGGGGGATGGCGCGGGAGGGCAGAGCCAGGACCAGTATCACGCCCGCCAGGCTCATCAGGATCAGGGCTAGGCACAAACCCAGCAGCAGGGCTACTCGAACGGGTTCCACGCCATCCAGCCAGCTAAAGCTGTGCAAATTGCGAAAGAGCGCTTGCTGGGTAGTGCGGAAATTGTTGCTCAGGCTGGCCAGGGCGTTGAGTTCGGTGTGTACGTAGGCTGTCAGGCGGTCGGGTGTGTCAAAGGTTACGCGCCACACTGGCAGCAACCGATTGACGTCTGGGTAGCCGTTGTCGAAATTCGTCTGTAGGCTAATCTCGCTGATCGCCGTTGCCTCAAGACCCGTGTAGTGGCGGGCCAGCCACTCGGCCTGCCGGCGATCAAAGCCCGCCCGTTCGACACCGGATTCCAGATCGAAATAGCGTCGCTCGGGGTTGCCGGCTTCGGTGACCTGCAGCTGGTTGCCCGCGGCAGTCGGTAGCAGCTTTACGAGTGTTGCCTCGGCGATATCCTGGCGTGCCAGGACGCGGGACATTGCCTCTAGGTCGCCGGTCTGGAAGTGGCCCTGGGGCGGGAAGAAGACTGCCTGCTGCGGGCCGAACCAGGTCATCAATGGATGAGTGAGGCCGGACAGACCGAGAACCAGCAGGGCCAGGGCTCCGAACCAGCCCAGTCGGCGGTGCCAGCTTCGGCCGGCGTGAATCAGGTTTGTGCGATTCATGTCAGTACCGGAACCTCACGCCTAGCGTGGCGCTGCGGGGTTGGCCAGGTCGGTATTCCAGGTCTGGCGAGCCGACCTGATTGCTGACATAGGTGGCGTAGCGGCGATCAGTAAGGTTTTGCAGTCGGGCGTACACCTCGATCTGGGGAGTCAGTTCCAGCTGGCCACGCAGGTTGAGCAACTGGTGGCTGGCGTGGCGGTGGCTGTTCGTCTCGTCGGTGAAATAGCGGCCTAGATATTCCCATTCCAATTCGATACGCCAGTGGTTGTCGGGCGCACTGTAGGCCAGGCTGGCATTGCCTACGTCTTCGGGTGCACGGGGAAGGTCGTTACCGGCGAAGTTGCACGTGTCGGCACCACACACTGCCACGAAATCGCGGTATTCCTGCTGGCTGTGACTCCAGGCGAGCGTGGCGGTCCACTGATCCGTAAGGTGCGCGCGTACGGTCAGTTCAATGCCCTGGTGCCGGGTCTCTCCACTGTTCACGGTCTGGCGGGTATCGTCGGCGATGAGGCTGACAATGTCGTTCTCGACAAGCATCTGGTAGAAAGCCAGGTCGTAGTCGACACGGGCACCCAGCTGTCCGCGCAGGCCCAGTTCATTGCTGACCGCTGTGACCGGCTGCAGGTGGGTGGTGTCGGCGACGGCACCACTGCGAAACAGCTGCCCAGCGGTGGGGGCGCGAAAGGCATGTCGGTGACTGAAGTAAAGGTTGTGTTGGGTGCTGAAGTCCCAGACCAGGCCCAGCTTGGGGCTCCACTGCTCGAAGCTGACCTTCTGGCTGTCAGGCCGGTAGTGCCGGGCGGGAAACGGCAGCGGCTCGAATACGCCGATCTCACTGACATCGTTGGGCAGCCGGTCCCTGTAGTCGATGGCAAAGCGATCGTGACGCAGTCCCGCGCTGAGCCGCAGTGTCGGGTGGGGCTGCCACTCGAGTTGGGTGTAGGGGGACACCGACAGTTGGTCCGCGGCGTAGTTGTAATTGGTTCTGCCGCTGGGTCTTGCGTCCAGGATCAACGGCCCGCGCCGTTTCAACAGCAGGCGCTGTTCGCGGTAGGTGGACGGTGTGAAGTCCACATCCACGCCGCTGATCCATTCCAGATCGAACTCGCTGAACCGGTGGCGATAGCGGGCCATCAGCCCGGCGGTGTGGAATGCCACACGGTATTGATTGGGATCGTAGGAGAGCATCCAAGCAGGCATCAGGTCCATGCTGTTGTCACGCAGGAAGCCGGTCAGGCTCCATAATTGGTGTTCGCTGGGTTCCCAGTTCAGTTCACTGGAAAGGCGCCAGGTAGCCACCTCCCGAAAGCCGATATTGCCGTGGAAGTAGTTGCTGGTCGGGCGCTGCCGATAGTCCTCGGCTTGCAATGGCGAGGCACCGCTTTCCTCGATGCGTGATCCCGCCAGTACCATCTTGGTGGTCAGGGTCGGCGACCACTCGCGATCCCAACGTGCAGTCAGGGAGGTCCGCCGATAGTCCGTGGCCTCGCGAAAGCTCTGATTGTCCGCGAGGTTCAACTGTAACCCGGCGCGATCCCGCGGCCCGAGGGGGCCGCTCAGGGAGAGCAGGCCGCGGTAGCGATTGTCCTCGCCAGCTTCCAGCGTGCCGGTCACCTCGCGAGTGTCGCCAGGGGAGCGGGTAATGCTGTTGATTAGACCGCCGATGGCATCGGAGCCATACAACGCAGAGCCGGGCCCGCGGGTTACCTCGATACGCTGGGCCTGGGCCAGGTCAATTTCGTAGAGCCCGTTGTGGTTGAAGAATCCGGTGGGTCGCGTGGGTATGCCGTCCTCAAGGAAGAGGTAAACCCCGCCGGTGGTGAGGGGCTGACGTATTGCGGTCATGTGGCCTTCGCCGCCCAGGTTGTTGACGTGAACCCCGGCCAGCCGGTTGAGGAGCTCTGCCGGGTGGCCAGGCGCGACCTGTTCAATCGTGCTTTGGTCCAGCACGCCGATCGACTCCGGTAACTCCATCCGACTCCGGGCCTCGCGGGTGGCTGTCACCACGATTTCTTCAAGGCGTGGGCGGTAGCTGGAGTCTGATAATGCCCCGGGCTTCGCTGCCAGCGGCGGGAGCGCGGCAGATAGCACAGGTATTGGGACTGTGAGCGACAGCAGCAGGCAAGCTTGCAGGCAGCGTGGCATTAATTGCGCCCCGGGTACGGCAAGAGGTTCAATGGCCATGCACAGGCCGTCTCGGGCGCCGTCCGGCATCCGGGTCTTGCCCCTTGAAGGCCTCAATGTCGTGGAGACCATGCGGCTTGGCCATGGACTCGATCATGTAGAAGTCCCGTTCCACCTCGTGATCCTTCCACATATACCACTCAGGACGCTCCACATCCTGGTACTCAATGACCAGCATGGAACCACCGTGGTCCTTGCCATTGTTGGTGGTGTGGTGCTCGATGTGATCGTGAGTCATCCATAGGCCAGGGTTGTCCATCTTCATGATTACGTCGTAGCGCTCACCCGGTTGCAAGGCGACCACGTCAGCCTCGATGGGCGCTTTCAGGGGCAGGCCATCCTTGTGAGTGACAAGCATGTCGTGGCCGTGCGTGTGGAAGGAGGTGGGAATGCTGGCGCCGATCAAGCGCAGGCGTAGCACGTCGCCCTCTTTAACCTGCAGTGGATGGGTCATGGGGAAGGACTTGCCGTTAATGGAGAAGTAGTTGATGACTTCGCCAGGTTTGCCCCCGGTCCCGTATTCGTTGGCCACCTCGGAATTCCATCCGGAAAACATCAGGATGGCGTCCTTGGTGACAGTCTTTTCCACTGGAATGGGGTTTTTCGGCTCGACGATCAACGGCCCCCACATGCCGCGCAGACCGACATGTTCCGATACGTTGACGTGGCAGTGGTACCAAAGGGTGCCGGGCTTGTCGACCACGAACTTGTAGGTAAAGCTGTCGCCGGGCTCAATGCCACGTTGGGTGACATCTGGCACGCCGTCGTGGGGCCAGGTGTTGGTCTGGTAGACGCCGTGCCAGTGAACGGTGTGGTTGAGTGTGGAGTTGTTCTGAACAGTGACTTCCAGTTCGTCTCCCTCCTTCACGTGGATGAGCGGCCCAGGTACCTGGCCATTAAAGCCCCAGACCTTGGCACTGAAACCGGGCGCGACATCCAGCTCCACTTCGTCAATAGTGAGTTCGAACTGGCGCAGTTCGGCGAAGCTATTCGCCGCCCCGAGCAGGAGTGCCAATAGTAATGTGAGTGTGTATCTGGTCATTGTTTCTCAACCTCCGGATTCGCAGCACAGCTGCCGCATATAGCGCACCAGCGCATGGATGTCGTCATCGCTCAGATTGCCGCCCCAGGGCGGCATCAACACCGACTTGTTGATACTCTTGCCGCCTTCTTTCACCGCTTTGAACAGTTCGGCGTCAGTGCGCGCCGACATCTCGCCCTGGTCGCGATGGTTGCGGGGTTGCACTGACATGGCGGGAACGTTCACGCCATCACCGTTACCTGTCACGCCGTGGCACTGGGTGCAGTAGATGGTGTACAGGTTTTCGCCATGCTCGATGTCATCCGCCAGGGCGGGCAGGCTGCCCGCCAGCAACAGGCTGGCCAGCAGAGTTGCTGAATAGTTCATGGCGCTTCCTCCCCGATCAGTTTCAGGTAGTTGGCGAGCCGCTCCACGGCGCTGTCGTTCAGGCCCGTCTTGGGCATTAAAGTGTGGGGGTCCCAGGCAGCCGGGTCGGCGATGAAGGATGCAATGAACCCGGGCTGTAGCCGCTGCCACGCGGTATACAGCTCGGGGCCGGACAGGCCGCCATAACCGGGGCCGTCACTGTGGCAGGCATCGCAGCCGTTGAACTTGGTGAAATTCAGCTCGCCCATGCGGCGCGCGACGGAGCCGGGCTCATAGGAAGTGGCGGCAATCAGCTCGTCGTGGGGGCGCAGCGCCATCAGGTAGTCAGCAGCTTTCTTCGCCTGGTTGGCGTCCAGCACCAGATGCTCCTCCAGATTAGCTGGGTCAATCAGGTCTCCCTCTTCGCTGGGTACAACGGCCCCCGGGGGGAACACCCCGGCCGGGCGGATACGTACCGGGTCCTGGAGCCAGCTTTCCAGCCAGCCGGCGTGGAACTTGTTACCGGCGTAGTACAGTGGCGGTCCCTTGCGGGTCAGTCGCTCCGCATGCCCCAGTGCGGGGTAATCAGGCTGCTCCAGCGCGTGGCAGCTGCCGCATTCGGACTGCAGCCACTGTCCGGTGTCTGCCAGAGCGCCGGGAGAGGGCTGTAACAGCCCACCCGTCAGCAGCAGTCCGGCGAGAAGTTTTAGTCGCATCTTCCGCCTCCTTTCAGCGCAACAGCTGCTGATCGCCGCGGCCCTTCTTCGGGTCGGCATCCGCATGGTTCATCAGTACCGAGATGGCGCCATTCAGGGCGTGCTTCATGCGGTGATCAACCAGGGCGTTGTTGGTGGGCCGGTCTGCAGGACTAACGATGTCCAGAGTCAGACCGTGAGCCGGCGGCACTTCCACGGTCTGCAAGCCCCAGGCCACGTTTTTCGGGTTGCCGTTGTCCCAGACCTGCTCCCAGATCCCGGCGATTGGATGGAAGGCAGCGGCTTCATTGATCATGGCGTTGACGAAGTGGATGCGCACACGCTCGCCGGGGCGGCTTTCCAAAGTCTGGCTGGCGTTGGGATCGTGCACCGGGTCGTAGTGGAACTGTCTGCCGTTCACCAGTGCGCCTTTCCAGCCGTTGCCCATTTTCATGTCATCGGCGGAGGTACCCGGTGCGAACAGGTCGCCCTGCACTAACACATACTCGCGATCTGCCTTGGGAAAGTTTTCGCTGTAGCCCTCTGCGGGGTCGACGATGATTACACCGTACATGCCGCGTGCAATGTGCTCGGCCATGGAATCGGAGCCGCAGTGGTAGATAAAGACACCCGGGTATTCCGCTTTGAAAGTGAATTGCTTGGTCTGGCCCGGCTTGATGGACTCGAATTCATCGAGTACATCGGCCCGCGCTGCGTGGAAGTCCATGGAGTGACTCTGCTCGTTGTCGGCGTGGTTAAGCAGGGTGAAGTCCACTACATCTCCCTGTTTGACCCGAACCAGGGGGCCGGGGATCGTACCGTTGTAGGTCCACATGGCCTGTTTGGTGCCGGCGTTGTCGACCACGACGTCGACTTCCTTGACGGTCATGTCCACCTTGATGGTTTCCGCCAGCAGGACTGGGGAGGCGCAGATTGCACTGGCGAGGGTGAGGCTGGTCAGTAATGATTTCACGGTGATCTCCTTGGTTGCCGCTTCTGATTGATGCTTGGCGGTTATTCCATAGCGAGAATCGTGCCAATAAAAATATCTTTGATATTCAGCAGGATACAGATATACAATGTTATTCAGACACCACGATAAACGTGTGTAAATAACATGGTAGAGACGTTATGACAGCACCCCCTGCTTTTGCCGACCTGGCTGAAATTGTGGCAGATCTGTCGCAATCAATGCCCCGGGAGACCCGTTTCCAGCGTTTGCTGGAGGTTGTTCGGCGAAACTTTCCCTGCGACGCCATCGCCCTTTTGGAGCGGGAAGGAGGGCAGTTGATTCCACGGGCGGCCCAGGGACTCAGTCCGGACGCACTTGGGCGTCGTTTTGTTATTCAGAACCATCCGCGTCTGGCTCAATTGCTGGATAGCCGCAAGCCGGTTCGCTTCGCCGCCGACTCTCAACTGCCCGACCCCTATGACGGTTTGATCGACAACGCTGAGGACCATCTCTACGTGCACGACTGCATGGGTGCCGCACTTTATATCGACGATACCCCTGGGGTGTGGTTACCCTGGATGCTCTCGACCCAAATGCGTTCGATGATTTCGATCTCGATGTGTTGCAGGCTTTTCTCAGTGTCGCATCTGCGACAGTGAGAGCGGCGAGCTGGATCCAGCGCCTTGAGGAACAGCTGGAGCGGCGCAAGAAAATCCTCCTCAGCCAATCCGTGCATCGGGCTACCACGGACATCATCGCAGAGAGCCAGCAAATGACACAGCTGATCAATGAGACACAAACCGTGGCGGCCTCAGATCTGACCGTTCTGATTACGGGTGAGACCGGTGTTGGCAAGGAGTTGATTGCGAACTACGTGCACCATCACTCGACTCGGGCCAATGAGCCGATGGTCTATGTCAACTGTGCTGCCTTGCCAGAGTCTCTGGCCGAAAGTGAACTGTTCGGTCACGTGAAAGGGGCGTTCTCTGGCGCAACCGAAAATCGCACAGGCAAGTTCGAGTTGGCCCACGAAGGTACGCTGTTTCTGGACGAAGTCGGTGAGCTGCCGATTACCGTGCAATCCAAGCTACTGCGTGCGCTGCAGAATGGGGAAATACAGCGAGTCGGTAGTGACGGGCACCACCGGGTGGATGTCCGCCTCATTGCTGCGACCAATCGGGACCTGAAAAAGGAGGTCGTCGAAGGACGCTTTCGCCCGGACCTGTATCACCGCTTGAGTGTCTATCCCCTGGTGGTGCCACCGTTACGGGATCGTCCCGCGGATATCCTGCCCTTGGCCGGTTTTTTCCTGGAGCGGGACCAACACCGTATGGGGGTACGTGGTGTGCGCCTGACCCATGTCGCCAAGCGCTGGCTGAGCGGTTTCGCATGGCCGGGTAACGTGCGGGAGCTGGAGCACACACTCTCCCGAGCGGTGATTCGCGCCCTGAGCGATGGGCAAGATTCCACTCAGATAATCGAGCTGGATGTGTCGCATTTCGGTGCGGAAGCGGTGCCAAGCGGTTCCACTCTGCACCCTGCCACGCCTGTTGAGCCCCCTATTGATGTGCCGTTGAACGAGGCCGTCGACGACTACAAGCGCCGGCTGATCCTGGCCCGGCTGAAGCGTTTTGAGGGTAACAAGGCGGCCACTGCGCGCTCTTTTGGGATCGACCGCGGCAATTTCGTACGTCAGCTGCAGCGGCTGGATATCAGCTGACGTTGTTGCTCGCGGAGGTCTCGTCGGGGCTGGCGCTGCCACCGGCTTCCAGCGCCGCGTCCAGTGCAGCGATGTTGCGCTCGTGGTCCCGAAGCATGGGGGTCAGCTGCATCAATACTGCTTCCTGGGGAATCTTCGGAAGTGCCTCGGTGATTTTTCTCGCAACCCAACGCTGGCCGCGGTTGAGAAACTGCAGCCTGGCAGTGAAGTCGTGGATCTCCATGCACTTTTCGACAAAGTCACCGACTTCTTGGTCGGGTGCGGCTCCGATGCTGCGCATGGCATGCATTAGCCGCTTACAGGAGGCCACCTCATCGTCATGAATGGCGACAAGCAGCTGCCGCTGTACTTCGGTTACGGCGTCAACGAGAGACAGTGTGCAGACACGTGCGCCAGCGCGCTCTGCATGGAGCAAGCTGAGGAGCAACTCTTGTATCTCACCAAGGGTCAGAAACCCGTTATAGGCGGGATCGGTGTCGGGCAAGCCGCAGGGGCTAGAGTTCGGGGGCGAGTTGGTCATGCTTAGCCTCCTGACCCTTGCGTAGCAACGTATTTAGTTGTCTGTTCGGATTCTGTAGGGTTTCCGAGCGCTGCAATTGCAGATATTTCGATCAACATTTCTGGATAAGCCAGCTGGGTGACACCTACCAGGGTGGAGGCGTTGGGCGGGAAGGGTTCGCCATCGAGTGCCTGGCCCATTGCCTTAACTAGCGTCTCGGTCTTTTCCGGGGTCAGGTCGACAATGTAGATTGTGCTTGAGACGACCTTTTGCGGTGTGGCGCCGACCGCCTGCAGGGCGACACGCGGATTGCTGAATGCTTGCAGGGCCTGTGTGAACAGGTCTCCTCGGCCAACCAGCTGAAATTCCTCATCGTAGGCGCCCTGGCCAGCGATGTAGGCGGTGCGGCCAGTGGCCACCACAACATGGCTCATGCCCTGTACCTGAAAAAGTCCGCTGGGCTGTATATGTTCGATACTCATTGGAATCCCTTGTTATGGTTGTAGCAATTGCACCGGGTCACCGACTTTTATAGTGCCGGGCTCGATGACCCTGACGTTGACGCCCAGATTGCGATCTACATGTTCCGCCATGGCCCTGGGGAGGCCCTTTTCCTCTCGCAGGTCGAAGCCCGGCTGCGCACGGCCCGGCATTGAGCAGCGCGATGTCGGCGAATTGACTTGCAGGGCGACTCCCCCGATTTTCAGCGTAGCACCGACCCACCCCTGTTCGGTTGTCGCGCAGCTGGGTGAAATCATTTCCAGCAGGATATTGGGGCGAAACCGACGAACGTCCGCGTCAAGCCTGCACGCGTTTTCGAGGAACTGCAGTGAGTCCGTGGTCAGTACATGCACTGGGAAGGCATCGTAAAGAAAACCCGGTGGTGTGGCATTGAACTGTAGTGCTGCGGCCACGTCCTCGTCAAACGCAGCGAAGTGCGGAAGAGGTTCGTTGGGGTCCAGACCTAGCTCTCGAGCGATCTGTTGCTCGGTGCGCGCATTTGGCAGCGCGTAAAAGGCACTATCAGAAAGGGGTGCTCTCGGTTTCAGCTGCGCGGGGGTGCCCAGCCAGTGGCTCAGCCAATCATCGCAGGCTGTTGAATCGCTACTTTCGTAGACACTGCCATCGTGGGCCGTCAGTCGTACTGGCGCAACGGCGTTGCCATAATCCTCCAGGGATGACGGAGCCAGGTATTCAGCGCGCAGCTCCAGCAAACGCGGCCATTGCTTGGCGCTGCGTATGATCGGGGCGATGGGATCGTACACTGACCAGTGGCGATCACCGCAGACGCCGCCCGCGCCGATGAGGGCGCTGTTCAGGCTCTCGCCGCCACAGCTCTTCACCGGATAACGCCAGAGTTCCTTTACAATCGCGATCCTCATAACCGCATTTCCTCGCCATCAGCAACAGTCAGCATGCCGTAGCAGGCAGGGGATTGCTACTGGTACGCCGGGTGCGAGCCAAAGTGATCTATGCCGTTCGAATTTCCCCCGATTTCGAAGACAGTTTATTGGGAAAATACCGGAAAATCATGATGAGACAAGTAGAAAGGCCCAATGGTTTGCTTTCCCTGTACAAAAGGGCTATGGTCTTGGCTTCTGGCTGTCTGAAGCTATTTTTTAAGGGATATTTCTCTATGCGTTGCTCGACGTATAGTCTGTTGCTCGGCAAGACCCCCACCTTTCTCTGTTAGGCCAGGTGCCTGTGGGCACCTGGCAGTTCTCTCTCCGATTCAAGTTTGCAAGTAGTGCTTGGCGCTTACGCGTCGAAGATGGTTCTGCGTGGGAGTTGGAAAATGACAGCGAGTTCCCTGTCCCGGCTGCGCAACATGTGCAGCAGTTTGCGGATATACAGCCAGCCTTTTCAGCTGGCGAGAGTCTTTGATCAACTGGAAATCCTCAAACATGGTGAAGGCGTGCCTGGCGGAGCCCAGGCCGTGGCCCGGCTGGGTGGTACCGTACGGGTTGAAGACTTGTCCTATCAGGGGGATGCACAGTTTTCCCTCGTACCAGCCGAAAAGGCCGATCCAGATCGCGGCCTGATCTCGATATTTTCCCCGCTGGGAGCGGCCCTGCTTGGGGCCAAAGTCGGGGATATCGTTCACGCGGATCTCCTTGGTCGAGAGTATCGATTTCTTCTTGTCGACATCCTCTATAATGAGGGGACGGTCTCCGGTGTGAATGGGGAGGGCCTGACGTCATGAAGCATTTACTCTGCCGCCTATCTTTTTCATTGATGTCCGGAACGACAGCGGCAGTCCGGCGTAGAGTCTTTCGAGGAAGCTAAAACCATGAGCAAAGAGAAACCCAGGAAGGATGCACAGAAAAGTCTGAAGGAAAAACGGCGCGAGAAACGTGACAAGCGCAAATCCGGAGATTGAAGTGTCGACGAGGCCGGGCCAGGTGCCCGGCCTCGTCTTTTTCGCATTTCGTTGGGGGGTGGCAGTCGGTGTGCGGGGTAAAGTTGGTGCCAAGCTGTATTCCCTCGACGAATTCGATTAAGCTTCGCCCCCAATTTTCCCGACTCGGCAGGCTGCCGCCTCCATTCCAATGTGCAAAAACTAGCTTCTGTTGTCCTGAAAGTCCGCCGATTCCTGGGGCACGCTCTCGCCTCCGTCGGCCCCGCGATGGCTGCGCCGCCCGCTGCAGAGGCGCTGCGCGCCGCTGTCGGTGCCGGACTGGCACTCTTCCTCTGCGGGAGTATGCTGGCCTGGCTCGCGGCTGACGGAGCGCCCGGCAGCGGCGGCGGGCTGTTCCTCATTGCACCCCTGGGGGCTACCGCGTTCCTCCTGTTTGCCCTGCCAAATTCACCGTTGGCGCAACCATGGTCGGCGGTGGTCGGCAATACGGTGTCAGGTATCGTAGCGGTTACAATCCTCTTGTTGGGCGGTTCCGGCCCCATCGCCGCGGGTGTGGCAGTGGCCGGCGCCATGGTTGCCATGTCTCTGTTGCGCGCGATGCACCCGCCGGGCGGAGCCATCGCTCTGGCAACCATGCTCGCCGGCGACCCGGTTGTGGAGCTGGCCTATAGCTTCGTGTTGGCACCGATTCTTCTGGACACGCTGCTGCTGGTGGTCGCGGCCATGCTGTTCCACCGTCTCACCGGTCGCACTTACCCACTCGGGCACTATCCAGAACCGGGCCGTCACGGCACCACCGATCCTGACCCGCTGCTCCGCCTGGGACTTGAACCAGAAGAGCTGCAACAGCTCGTGCAGCGCTTTCGGCAGTCCACCAACATCGGCCTCGAAGACCTTGCAGAATTGTTGGCCGCGGCGGAGGAAACCCTTGCGACGAAGAAAGTTGGCAACCTCACCTGCGCCGACGTCATGTCACGGGACCTGGTGACTGTGAGTTCAGGTACACCTCTTACCCAGGTCGCGGCGCTGTTTCGCGAGCACCATTTCAAAACCCTGCCGGTGGTGGACGAGAACGCCAGGATTGCGGGTATCATTTCCCAGAACGACTTCATACAGCGAGCCATTGCCGCCCGCAAACCCGTGCCGCGACCCTCTTTGGCCGCACACCCCGCGCGACGATGCGCTGGCAGGGACGCGCCGCTGACATCATGACCACCCCTGTCATCTCCGTTAAGGATACGACGCCCGTGGGTGCTCTCATTCCCCTGCTTGCGGACCACGGTGTACAGGCGGTGCCGATCAATGCTGACGAAAGACTGGTGGGTGTAGTCACCCGGTCGGATCTCCTGGCCGTGCTCGCAGAGCATATCGCGCGCAACGACCGCGCATTTTCGGATTAATCTGGCAGGCAGCAGCAGTTCAGGCGCCAGAGCGAGCATCTCACGCTGAGTGGCGGCCCCTTCATGCAGGTAGTACTGGTGGCGCTTGATGTTGCCCGCATTGGGGAGGAGAGAGTGTACTTATCGAACCCGGCTTCAGAAATTGAGTCCTGCGGTATCAGTCCTGTGCACGATTGTGGTGGTGCCTATTGTGAGCCATGATTGGAGCTAATCAGAGTTGCCTTAAAATTGTTGTGACCGGCATCCAGCACCTCATCCGGTCTGGCGAAGAGCTGACGAATCTCACGATTAAAAGGATGCTGAACAACGCATGACATTCACGCTCGACTCAAATGTGCAGCTCCTTGGTGGCTGGTGGCAGCCGGTACTGGCATTGACGTTGTTCGTGCTGTCACATCGCTGGCTCGCTCGGCCGGTCTTCCGTGCTGCGCTGGTGCAAAGGCTAGGGGAGCGCGGCTTCACGGCCCTTTACAGCCTCTTGTCGTTGGTTCTGCTTGCGTGGCTCATCGCGGCCACGCTCGCTGCCCCGGTCGTCGTGCTTTGGTACTACGCGCCATGGCAGCCCTGGGTTACGGTTGTGACCATGCTGCCTGTCTGCCTCCTCATTGCAGCTGCGGTTGGAACACCCAACCCATTGAGCTTTGGCGGTGCGGGGAATGAGCGCTTCCTGCCCTCGGCTCCGGGCGCCGCTGGTTTCTGTCGGCACCCTCTGCTGCTCGCATTGGCGCTGTGGGCCGGTGCTCATGTCGTGCCGAACGGCGAACTGGCGACCTTGTTGCTGTTCCTGCCGCTGGCCGCTTTTTCCATCTACGGCATGCGCCTCGTAGATAGCAGCCGCAAGGCCGCCCTCGGTAGAGCTCATTGGCAAGCGCTGGCGGTCAACACCTCGCTCGTACCGGGGGCGGCCATGGTGACCGGTCGCTGGCGGCCCGCTTGGGGCAGCGTACCCTGGGGTCGCCTGCTGCTTGGCCTGATCGCTTATGCCGCAATCCTGCTGATTCACCCCGTGGTGATCGGTGTGTCAGCGCTACCAATGGGCTTATTCGCAACGTTCAATTGAGACCTGTGGCAGGCCGGTGTTCAAAAGCCGGCCGAATGTGGCGCTCCTCTCCTAGCCAGGCGCATTCTGGCTGATCAGCAAAGCAGCGGGAAGGTAGGAACCGCGTGACGGAAATCTGCTCTTCTTGTCTAGAGATAAACAGGCTGGAAATCAGTTTACCGACCCTCTTTGCATTCATTTTGAAGCATCTGCATACACGCAATTGATCTGCATCAATTGAATCATTGGAAGTAGTGCGACTACACTGAGGGGCGAGATGCGATGTTCGACATGATTGATCTGTGCAGCAATCTCGCTATGAATCGCTGCCATAAAATTCCGCGTGAAGGTACGTTTGGTGGAATCCTCAGAACGTCAACTTATACTCGTAATCAGCGGCGTCCACTGATGCGCGGTGGCAGAGTGGAGTCCAAGTTCTATGGGGCCCTGGGATGAGCGCCTATGCGACGGTTTTGATACTTCATGTTCTCGGCGCGACTGTCTGGACAGGAGGGCACCTGGTGCTTGCTCTGGGGATTCTGCCAGGTGCGCTCAAGGAGCGATCCACCGTGGCCGTTGAGGCCTTCGAGATTAGATTCGAGCGCGTCGGCATACCCGTACTCTTGATCCAGGTGGCCTCCGGACTGTATCTGGCGACGACGCTTGCTCCGCCGTCGACCTGGCTCCAGCTGGACAACCCGGCCACCCGCGCTATCGTCCTCAAGCTGGGGCTGCTGGCGGGTACGCTGGTACTTGCTGCGCACGCGCGTCTTCGTGTCATTCCACATCTCACGGCAGAAAACCTGGGCACACTCGCTTGGCACATTGTCGCCGTCACCTTGTTCTCCGTCGCATTTGTAATCATTGGTGTTGGCTACCGTGTGGGGTTGTTATCATGAGCATTGCGCGGGGTACAGCGACAGTTAATGGCACGGCGGTCCGACCGAGCAGTAGTCAGCTGATCTGGCAGGAGACACAGCATCAACGACTTTTTGAGCTGCTGGACGCTCTCGCGGGTGAAGCGGAGCTGGGTGAGGTGCTGACCGAACTGCATCGCTACGCAGAGGAACATTTTGCGCTTGAAGAGGCCTACATGGAGGCTCTCGCCTTTCCTGAGCGGGCACCCCATTGTCGCGCGCATGAAAAATTCCGGGCGCAACTTGCAGAGATAGATGCGTCGAACATCAGCGATTCCGCCGTTCGCGAAATGACCGCAATGTTCTTGCGCGAATGGCTGACGCGGCATATTTACGGCATTGATAAAACTCTGGAGGCATTCATCCTCGCTTCTGACCTTAAATGACTCGCCGCGGCGGTTCCACTGCCTCGCCATGGCGCGATCAATTACTCCTACAAACAAAGCAACCCACACCTCACACCCCACACCCCACAACGCCCAATCCCACATTATCGGTATGTCAACCAAAAACCCCGTCCGCCCTGGGTTCGGTAAGTGGTGCCAGTGGCACCACTTAGTCCGTCGAGAGCTGACGGGGTTTTCAGTAGCACTACGTCGGATTGCGTCGCGCTGAGCCGCGAGCGGTTTCAGGGTAATCACCAAACCCCGTCTGGCGATGACGGGTTTTCGGTTATTGCTGTCTCGACCTGCGTGTTCACGCCCTCCAGTAGTCGCCTGCGCGCCGATGCCAAGCCCAAGTCACTGCCAAGCGCAGCGGGTAGTGACGTGGGCGCAACGCTCCGTCCCCGCACCGGAACGCCGCATCACTCACAGCCGCTCCTTCGCCGAATACTCGCCTGGCGCGGCCTGCCTTGTCGCATTCCCACGCAATCAGTCTCTCCCCAAAGTGGTTACACTGTAACCACAAACCCCGCCGCACTTTGACGGGGTTTTTTACCCCGCCATCCGTTGACAGGGCTTTCTGTGACAGCCATATTACCCGTTGTGGTAGAGTCCCTCCTGCACTAGAAATTA
Organism: Kineobactrum salinum; assembly: GCF_010669285.1. Classification (GTDB taxonomy): domain Bacteria; phylum Pseudomonadota; class Gammaproteobacteria; order Pseudomonadales; family Halieaceae; genus Kineobactrum; species Kineobactrum salinum. The sequence goes on from NZ_CP048711.1 coordinate 3,449,623, forward strand.
CCCGTGGCCACTACGGAAAAGTGGCAAGGAAGACCCCACCTTGCATTCGCAATCGGGGTAGGCAGATTCCAGTATGGGCTTCTGCTGAACGCGTCGCTCAGGGCCGTTCTCGACGCAACGGTCAGTAATGACCGGGTCCATCTTCGAACCACCACGGTGCCTTATAGCTTGGGCGCCGCTCCTTCCAATCCATCCCGCTTCCAGGGATTTTTTCAAACGCCGCAGTTTCTGTCGGGGCCCTTGTCCTCGGCCAACCGCTGTTTCTTCAACCCCGCAAACACGCTGGCGGTCAGCGCGTTCTGCCCATTCCACTCAGGAGGTAATCCCACCCCAGCCTCAGGCTGGATAACCGTTGGTTTGCACGGGCCAGTTTTCTGCGAAAACACACCGTGCTGTCTATGGCCAGACACATTCAGGTCAACCGGGATTGGTGTCCCGTGATCGTTCCGCCCAGCGGGCCTGCGCAGCTTCTGTTGCCAGGTGATCAGAAACACTCACCTATGGATACAGCACTATGCGCGACCTGAACTACCAACTGAAAATGCTATGCAGGCACAGCCACGAAGGCAGCTTTGAAACCCGGGTCGGCCGTGAACGGCAACTGACCGCCATCGCCAACCAGTTGCACGAGCTTGGCTTCCGGCAGTTGCAGGCCACGTCCTTGAAGCAAAAGCATGTCCGGGCCCTGGTCGAGCACTGGCGGGGGCGAAACCTCTCCCCCGGCACCATCAAGAACCGCATGAGCTGTTTACGCTGGTGGGCCGAGAAGGTGAACAAGCGGGCTGTGGTGGCTGGTTCCAATGACTTCTATGGGATACCGGACCGCCAGTTTGTGTCCGACGACAGTAAAGCCAAGGGCCTGGCCCGCGAACAGCTTGACCAGGTCAAGGATGAACATGTGCGGATGAGTCTGCGGTTGCAGCAGGCGTTCGGGCTGCGGCGGGAGGAGGCCCTAAAAATCCGGCCCCGCTGGGCCGATCGCGGGGACCACCTGCACCTGAAAGCCAGCTGGACCAAGGGCGGGCGGGAACGCACCGTCCCCATCCGCACCCGGGAGCAGCGCGCCCTGCTGGAACAGGCCAAGCGCCTGGCCGGGGTGGGCGCCCTGATCCCCGGGGTCGCAGCTATATCGAGCAGCTCAGAATCTACGAGCGCCACACGGCCAATGCCGGCCTCTCTAAAATGCACGGTCTGCGCCACGCCTATGCCCAGCAGCGCTACCTGGAACTCACCGGCTGGCCGTCACCCCACGGTGGCGGACCCAATAAAAAGCATCTGACCCCGGCCCAGCAGGAGGCGGATCTACAGGCACGCCTGGCCATCAGTAAGGAGCTGGGTCATGTCAGAGAGCAGATCACTGCTGTCTATTTGGGGCGCTGAGATGATCTCGATTCTGCCTCGATTTATACGTCTGCGCGATGCCCCGGCTTATCTGGGGATGGATAAAAACCGATTCCGCCGGGAGGTCCGAAGCTGCCTGACGGAAATTCCCATCGGTAGGCAGGGCATTGCGTTTGACCGGCTTGAAATGGACGCCTGGGCGGAGCAGTATAAGAACCGCTGTGGGTGTTCGCCAAAGCATAGAGGAGAACTCTTATGTCAAAGCGAATCCCGGGCCTCTACAAGAGAGGCACCCAGGGCATCTGGCACATTGATAAATGCGTCAGGGGATATGGCCGACTTCGCGAGAGCACTGGCGCAAGCGAGCTCGAGGAGGCGGAAAGGTTCCTGATTCGACGGTTGGAAGAGCTGCGCAAGGCGACTGTCTACGGCATTCGTATCGAGCGTACTTTTCGGCAGGCGGCCACCAGGTTTCTGCTGGATTACCAGCATAAACGCAGTATTGGCCGCTATGCCCAGTCCCTGAAGACTCTGGACCCGCACATTGGCGATCTGCCTTTGCGGGGGGTGCATCAGGGCACGCTGGAGCCGTTTATACGGCATCGTCGTAAGCAGGGTATGCGAGCCAACACCATCAATCGCGATCTGGCAGTGGTGCGGCGCATTCTGACTCTGGCCGCCCGCCTGTGGCGGGATGAGTCCGGTTTGACCTGGCTTGAAACCGCGCCCCTGCTGCAAATGCTTGAGTGTGACGATGCCCGCAAGCCATATCCCCTGTCGTGGGACGAGCAATCGAGGTTGTTTGCGCGGTTGCCGGGTCACCTTAGGGAAATGGCGTTGTTCAAGGTCAACACCGGAACGCGGGAGCAGGAAGTGGTGGGTTTGCGGTGGGAGTGGGAGATACCGATTCCCGAGCTGAAAACCAGCGTGTTTGTGGTCCCGGGTGGCGGCGTGAAGAATGGGGAGGATCGACTAGTGGTGATGAATGCCGAAGCACGGGCGGTGATCAATCGTCAGCGCGGCAGGAACCCGGAGCATGTGTTTACCTATGCCAAGGGCCGACGGGTGGATCGCATCAACACCAAGGCCTGGCGCCGCGCGCGGGAGGAGGCTGGATTGCCGCAGGTGCGGGTCCATGATTTGAAGCATACCTTCGGTCGCCGGTTACGGGCCAAGGGCGTGAGTCATGAAACCCGGCAGGTGCTCCTGGGCCACAAGAACGGCCAGATCACGACGCACTATTCCGCCGCTGAAATCGGGGAACTGATCGAGGCGGTGGAAAAAGTGAGCTGGTCCGGTACCTCGGCACCGACCCTGACCTTGATCAACAATGTAAACTCCCGCAAATCTCCCGCAATCGGGAGGAGGGAGAATCTCAGAGCGATTTGAGATTTTGTAAGTTTTTGATTTAAAAAGGAAAAAGTGGTAGCTACGGGTGGACTTGAACCACCGACCCCAGCATTATGAATGCTGTGCTCTAACCAGCTGAGCTACGTAGCCACAGGGGGCACTGGGACCTCGGTCCCGAGAAGGCGCGCATTTTCGCCATTTTGCCCTGCCAAGTCAAGCCCGGTTCCGGGGTGTGCTGGCGCTGCTTCAGCGGCGCAATTGGGCGGCTTCCATTGCGGTGACTGCGGGCTTCAGGGGCGCGGTTGCTGCTGGGTAATACAGTGGATATTGCCCCCGCCAAACAGGATCTCCCGGCCCGGCAACATGATTAGCTCCCGCTGCGGGAACAGCTCACGCAGGATGGCCGCCGCGGTGGCATCCTGCGGGTCATCGAAGGCGGGGCTATGATGGCGCCGTTGACGATCAGGAAGTTCACGTAGGAGGCGGCCAGGCGGGTGTAGGGCAGGCGCGGCTGGGAACCGGGCACGCTGTCCACGCCCTGACAGATTTCCTCGGAGGCGGCAATCGGGCTGGGAATCGGCATCTTGTGTACACGCAGCTGGCGGCCGCGGGCATCAGTGCTGCTTTCCAGCACGGCCAGTGCCTCGGCGCAGCGGCTGTAATTGGGGTCATCGGGATCATCGGTCCAGCACAGCAGGACTTCGCCCGGCGCCACAAAGCAGCAGAAATTGTCGATGTGGCCGTTGGTTTCGTCGCTGTACATGCCCCGGGGCAGCCACAGGATGGTGTCGACGCCCAGGTAGTTGCGCAAGTAGTCTTCGATCTGCTCCCGGCTCAGGTGGGGATTGCGGTTGGGATTGAGCAGGCATTCCTCGGTGGTGAGCAGGGTGCCCTCGCCGTCGACGTGGATGGAGCCGCCCTCCAGCACGAAGTCCGGAGTCGGATAGCGTACGACCCGCTCCAGCTGGGCGACCTTGCGGGCGACCTGGTTATCCAGGTCCCAGGGAAAGTAGAGTCCATCCTCCAGGCCCCCCCAGGCATTGAATTCCCAGTCGACGGCGGCCAGTCCCCCGCGGCCGTCGACCAGGAAGGTGGGGCCCACATCGCGCATCCAGGCGTCATTGTTGGACAGCTCCACCACCCGCACATTGGCGTCCTGGGCGAGCTGCTCGCTGGCGTTGATAAACTGGCCGGCCGAGACGCCCACGGTAACGGCCTCAAAGCGGGCGATGGCGCGGATGACCGCGATAAACGCCGCCTGTGCGGGCTTGCCGCCCATGCGCCAGCTGTCGGGCCGTTCGGGCCACAACATCCAGACCTGATCCTGGGGAGCCCATTCCGCCGGCATGTAGAAGCCGGCGGCCCGGGGCGTCGCCTTTGCGCTCATGTGTTGATCCCGTCCAGGGTGTTGATGGGCTGGTACAGGGCCGGCCTGCGGTCGCGGAACACGCCCCAGGCGGTACGCAGCTTCTCCACCTCGTCGAGGTCGAAGGCCTGCACCAGCACCGTCTCGCTGTCGTCGTCGGCTTCCTGTACCTTGGCGCCCTGCGCATCGGCGATAAAGGAGCTGCCGTAGAAGGTAATGTCGCTGTCTTCCTGTACCTCGCAACCGATCCGGTTGCTCGCCACCAGCGGCATCAGGTTGGCGCCTGCGTGCCCCTGCTGCACCCGCTGCCAGTGGTCGCGGGAGTGGATGGAGGGGTCGTGGGGCTCGCTGCCGATGGCGGTGGGGTAGAACAGTATTTCGGCGCCCAGCAGGGCCATGCTGCGGGCGCTTTCCGGAAACCACTGGTCCCAGCAGATGCCCACACCAATTCTGGCGTAGCGGGTTTTCCAGACCTTGAAGCCGGTGTCACCGGGGTTGAAATAGAACTTTTCATGGTAGCCGGGCCCGTCGGGAATATGACTCTTGCGGTAGTTGCCCAGCACGGTGCCATCGGCGTCGATGATGGCCACCGAGTTGAAGCGGGCCTGGCCGGCCTGTTCAAAATAGCTGATCGGCAGCACAACCTCCAACTCCGCGGCCAGCTGGCGAAAATGCCGCACCGCGGGATTGTCCTCCAGCGGCGTGGCCAACAGCATGTAGTCTTCGTTGGGCTTCTGGCAGAAGTAGGGGGTTTCGAACAGCTCCTGCAACAGGATAATGCGGGCGCCCTTGCCGTGGGCCTCGCGCACCAGCTGTTCGCCCCGGGCAATGTTGGCCTCGCGGTCCCAGGAACAGGCCATCTGGGTCGCGGCGACCGTTATCATGCGCGCCATTGTCGGGTCTCCTGTGCTGATGTTGTGTACGTGCAGTCCGGCCCGGGATGGGGGCACTGACCGACGCGAGACTATAGTGTAACGCGCCTTGACTGGCGAACAGAATAACTCTGCAGGGGAGGGCGGGGCGACCCTCGAACGTGTTCGGATTCTTCAGATCGCCCCGGGGAAGGTGGCGGGCGGTTCAGACGGGACGGCGGATGGCTCTCACCTTACCGCTCCCTCCTCCTCCGCAGAAGAATTGGCCCCGGCCATCGGACTCAAGCCCTGATATACCCACGCCCGGCGGCATCTCGATTTTTTCCAGTACCTCGCCGGTGCGCGCATCGATGTGCCTGAGGTCGCTCTCGTCGTTTTCCCAGGTGCCGTGCCATAGCTCCTCGTCGACCCAGGTGACCCCGGTGACGAAGCGGTTGGACTCGATGGTGCGCAGAATTGCACCCGTCTGCGGGTCGATTTCATGGATCTTGCGGTCCCGGTACTGGCCTACCCAGAGCGCTCCTTCGCCCCAGGCAAGCCCCGAATTGCTGCCCTCGGGTGCCGGGATGGTGGCGACCACGCGGCCACTGCCCGGGTCGATCTTCTGGATGCGGTCTGCGGTAATCTGAAACAGGTGCTGGCCGTCGAAGGCGGTGCCGGCGTCCGCGGTGACGTCGATTGTGCGCAGCGTCTTCCCGCTTGCCGGATCGAGGGCGTTGAGCCTGTCTCCACTGGCGAACCAGATCTGCGCGCCGTCGTAGGTGACCCCATGCACGGCGTCGACATTCGGAAAGGGGCCATACTCGTTGATGATGTGGGCTGTTGACTGTTTCATGCTGCTCTCCTCTTCATTGGGGGGTGTGGCTATCCTAGCTACCCGGAAGCGAAGCGGGGAGTAACAAGATTGTCGTGAATCCCGGTACCGGTGGAAGCATCCAGCGGCGCGTTCGCCCGCGGCCGAATGACTGGACTTTGTCCGCGTCTGCCAGTGACTCGAGGGCCCGTTGCACGGAGCGCTGGCTGGCTCCCGTCGCGAGTGCCAGGGCTGAACTCGACCAGGAGGCACCGTCGGCAAGCAGGGCGAGCACCGCCCCATGCTTTTCTTCCACGGGTCTCGCCAACACGACGATCTCTTCTGCGTGCCTCGGAACCAGCGCAAACCCGCGTTTGGTCGCCCTTACATCGGTCAGAGTCCGCAGCAGTTTGCGCAGTCGGCCGATCTCGACTCGCAAGCGCACGCGATGGGAATCATCGATAAATTTTGTGCGGAAGGCTCGCGCAATAAGAGTGTCCCTCGACACATCCTCCGGCCAGGCTTCGCCCAGCAGCCGTGCGAGTGTGAACAATACCGGGCGCCTTGCAAGCGAGACTACCGTGTCTGCGCCGCGTATGGCATGGCGGCACGCATCCACGACGAGTGCGTCGGATTCCAGTAACGCTGCGACGTCCTTGAGCAGGAGCAGACGCTCCGTGCCGTTCTTTAACAGGCGCGCCGCAGGTGTGCCCAAGATGACTGCGGCGCTTTCGACCTCTGCCATCAACGCGGGGATACCGGCCAGCTGGGCATCGCGTTCGGCGCGGATAAGGGCAGCGCGCGCAGCCTCTGTCCGCAGACGGCGGATGGCAACTCCCGCCAGTACCAATTCGTGGGCGGCCTTCAATGCGGGCGGATAGAACGTGGAGTTGATCCCGGCGAGCGCATGCTCGACGTCCTCGAGCTGCCCCAGCAGGAGCAGGCGCCGGATCCCTATATTCTGCGCATGGGCAGCATTGACCTGGTCACCGCGCGCTTCCAGCACCGCCCGTGCGGCGTCCAGCGACTTCGGGGACCAGCCCAGGTCGCGGGAGGCCAGCGCGATTTCGGCCTCGGCGACGACACATCGTGCGCGGGCAACGGTTTCCCGGGGGCCAAAAGCGCGCGCGGCACTGCGCAGGAGTGCTTTCGCCCGGGCGAAATCGTCAAGCTGTGCCATCGCAATACCGCGCAGCGCGAGTGCAGGTGCATCGTCGCGCAGCGCGACCTGATTCAGAGCGCCGAGCGGATCACCCGCCGCGAGTGCTCGCGCCGCCGCCGTGATCAGCGAATCCATCCAACTTCCGCCATATTCTTCGGCTAATTGACAGTTCGGAGTTGTCTATTTGTAAACGGAAATGCGCCCATTTGAAAGCAGGGAGCCGCGCAGCCCCTCTTTTGCGTCCAATGTGGCCCAGGGCCGGCCTGATGGATGGGCTTCCGGTTTCAGACGTTGAACCGAAAGTGAATAACATCCCCATCCTGGACAATGTAGTCCTTGCCTTCCAGCCGCCAGCGGCCGGCGTCCTTGGCGCCCTGCTCGCCGTTGTGCGTGATGAAGTCCTGGTAGCTGATCACCTCGGCGCGGATGAAGCCCTTCTGGAAGTCGGTGTGGATTACTGCCGCGGCCTCGGGGGCGGTGGCGCCCACCTTGACGGTCCAGGCCCGTACTTCCTTCACACCGGCGGTGAAGTAGGTCTGCAGGTTCAGCAGCTGGTAGCCCGCGCGGATCACCCGGTCCAGGCCCGGCTCTTCCATGCCCAGGTCGGCGAGGAACTCCATCCGTTCCTCGTCTTCCAGCTCCACAATCTCGGATTCCAGCTTGTTGCAGATGGCGACCACGATGGCACCCTCGGCGGCGGCGAGTTCGTTGACGGTGTCCAGCAGCGGGTTGTTTTCGAAGCCGTTCTCGTCGACGTTGGCGATGTACATGGTGGGCTTGACGGTCAGCAGTTGCAGGTTTTTCACCAGCGGACGCTCGCTGTCATCAAAGGCCAGCGAGCGCACCGGCAGGGCCTCGTTGAGATGCGGCAACAGCCGGTTCTCCAGCAGCGCCTTCATCGCGATGGCCTCCTTGTCGCCACCCTTGGCAGTGCGCTGCACCTTCTGCAGTTGCTTTTCGCAGCTTTCGAGATCCGCCAGCGCCAGTTCGGTATTGATTACCTCGATGTCGGAACGCGGATCGACCCGGTTGGCGACATGGATGACGTTGTCATCGAGGAAGCAGCGTACAACGTGAGCGATGGCATCGGTCTCCCGGATGTTGGCCAGGAACTGGTTGCCCAGCCCCTCGCCTTTCGAGGCACCGGCGACCAGACCGGCGATATCGACAAACTCCATCGTGGTGGCGACTTCCCGCTGCGGCTTGACGATCTCCGCTATGCGGCGTTGGCGGGGGTCGGGCACCGGTACCACCCCGGCGTTGGGCTCAATGGTACAGAACGGAAAATTCTCCGCATCGATGCCGGCCCTGGTCAGTGCATTGAACAGTGTGGACTTGCCGACGTTGGGCAGTCCGACGATACCGCATTTAAAACCCATCTGAAATTCCTGTGCGAAGGGCAGCGCGCCCGGTTCAGGCGGCGCTGAAACTGTGTAATTGTGTCATGGCGCGGGTTTCCTCTCCAGCCAGCAACTGGGGCAGCACCGCGATCGCGGCCTCGATGCTGGCATCCATTCGCTCGCGCTCCACCGCACTGGGCCTGCCAAGCACATAGCCGGTAACCTGCGAGGCGTGGCCGGGATGACCGATGCCGATACGCAGGCGGCCGAAGTCCCGGTTGTTGCCCAGCGCGGATATGATATCGCGCAGGCCATTGTGACCGCCGTGACCCCCGCCACGCTTGAAGCGTGCAGTGCCGGCCGGGATATCGAGTTCATCGTGGGCGACCAGGATATTTCCCGGGACGATCTTGAAGAAATTGGCCATGGCCGCAACGGCCTGGCCGCTGCGGTTCATGAAGGTGGTGGGGATGAGCAGTCGCAGGTCCTGGCCGCCACACACGATACGGGCGCTGAGTCCGAAGAAGCGGGTCTCGGCCTGCAGGCTGCCGCCGCAGTGACGGGCCAGCGCCGCGACGAAATCGGCGCCCGCATTGTGGCGGGTTCCCCGGTATTCGCTGCCCGGGTTGCCCAGCCCGACTATCAGTGTGAACGAAGCCGTCAACGTGGCTGCCGTACGACGCCGGAAGCTCAGGCCTCGTCGTCGTCCGCGGCTTCCTCGGAAGGCGCTTCCTCGTCCGCGTCAGTGCCACCCTTGGGTGCTACCACGGAAGCGACCGCCAGGTCGTGATCTTCCCCCAGGCTCAGCGCGACCGAGGTCACGCCCTTGGGCAGCGTGATTTCCGACAGGTGGACGATGTCGCCGGTTTTCAGTTCCGCCATATCCACTTCGATGTATTCAGGGATATCGCTGGGCAGGCACAGGACCTCGATGTCGGTAGCCTGATGCTGGATCATGCCGCCCTGCACCTTGACGCCGTGGCAGGTCTTTTCATTCAGGAAGTGGATGGGCACGTGTACCTTGATCGCGCTCTTTTCATCCACCCGCAGAAAATCCGCGTGGGTGACGCTGTTGCGGGCCGGGTGGCGTTGCAGGTCCCTGAGGATGGCTTTTTCCTTTTTGCCCGCCACGTTGATGGCCAGCACGTGAGAAAAGAAAGCCTCGTTTTCAAGTGCCTTTTCCAGATCCTTGCGGATGAGGGACAGCGGTTGGGGATCCTTGCTGCCACCGTAGATAATGGCCGGGACCCGGTCGCCGAGACGACGCAGGCGGCGGCTCGCACCTTTCCCCAGGTCCTCTCGTACTTCTGCGTACAATTCAAATTGGTCAGACATTGTCTTGACTCCATTGCTGACACTGTCTTGCCCGCGACCGGCGCGACAGTGGGTTTGGGTAAACGCTGTGCCTACTGGAACAGCGCGCTGATGGATTCCTCGTTGGAAACGCGGCGGATCGACTCCGCCAGCAGGTCCGATATGGTCAGCTGGCGAATCTCGTCGATGGCCGATGCCTCCTTGCTCAGGGGAATCGTGTCCGTCACCACCAGCTCATCGAGCTGGGAGTTGCGAATATTGTCCAGGGCGCGGCCCGAAAGCACCGCATGGGTGCAGTAGGCCACGACCTTGTCGGCGCCGTGTGCCTTGAGGGCGTCGGCGGCCTTGCACAGCGTGCCGGCGGTATCGACCATGTCGTCCACCAGCAGACAGCAGCGGCCCTCGACTTCGCCGATCAGGTTCATCACCTGGGCTTCATTGGCCTGGGGCCGGCGCTTGTCGATGATCGCGAGATCGGCGTCATTCAGTTGTTTGGCAATCGCCCGGGCCCGCACCACGCCACCGATGTCCGGCGACACTACAATCAGGTTCTCGTAATTGCAGGCGATGATATCCGCATTCAGTACCGGTGAGCCGTAGACGTTGTCCACCGGGCAGCCGAAGAAACCCTGGATCTGCTCGGCGTGCAGGTCGACCGTGAGCACCCGGTCCACGCCGACGGTGACCATCATGTCAGCCACGACCTTGGCGGTAATCGGTACCCGGGCCGAACGTACGCGGCGATCCTGGCGGGCGTAGCCGAAATAGGGGACCACGGCCGTGATCCGCGCCGCCGACGCGCGGCGCAGCGCGTCGATCATCACCAGCAGTTCCATCAGGTTGTCGTTGGTGGGCGCACAGGTGGGCTGGACTACGAATACATCCTTGCCGCGCACATTCTCGTTCAGTTCCACCGCGACTTCGCCGTCGCTGAATTTTCCGACGCTGGCCTTGCCCAGGGCAAGGTAGAGGCGGTTGGCAATTTTCTGGGCCAGCTCCGGGTTGGCGTTACCCGTGAAGACCATCAGTTTGGAGGACACGATACTCTCCCTGGTCGGGTTGGGGGCATGGGTCGAACAAACCCTGGTGCTTGGCCTGGTCATTTCGAGCCGTTCGGCATTGGTCGAACCTCGTTCGAATCCTGCCGGTCGGCTTCTTCACTCCGTGGTGGCCTGGTCGTGCGCCTGCCCTCGAAGTTCCTCTATATGGCTGGGGTGGTAGGATTCGAACCTACGAATGCCGGGATCAAAACCCGGTGCCTTGCCACTTGGCGACACCCCAAAAACAATCGTTGTTAACTCAGCACAAGGCCTTCTGCACGGGCGACTGGTTTACACCCTGCGCGACTATAGCACGCCATCGCGCCGGTACCATGGCGCCGATCTGGCGAGCTTGCGTCTCGCTGTCAAATGCGGCAAATATACAGGCGCCTGTGCCGGTCAGTCGCGGCTCTGCGAACTGTCCGAGCCAGGCCAGGGCCTCGCCAACTTCAGGGTAAAGCCGCACCGCCACCTGCTCGCAGTCGTTGCGCGATGTCCCCTGAAAAAAGGCGGCTATTGTGATCGGCGCGGTGTCCCGTGTCAATTCACGGTCGGAAAAAATTTCCCGGGTCGGGATCTGGCACCCAGGAACGATGATCAGATACCAGCGGGATGGCAGCTCAACCGCACTCAATACTTCGCCCACTCCTTCAGCCCAGGCACTGTGGCCGGCGATGAACACCGGCACATCGGCACCCAGACTGGCGCCAAGGGCCAGCAGCTGTGACTGCGGCAGCCGCAGCTGCCAAAGCTGGTTCAGGGCCAGCAGGGTAGTGGCCGCATTGGAGCTGCCGCCGCCCAGCCCCCCCCTGCCGGGATTTGCTTGTTGCAGTGGATGGCTGCGCCGTGGTGCTCATCGCGCGGCAGCAGGGCCGCCGCGCGCAGGATCAGGTTGTCGGCCTCGGGTAGGTCCATGCCCGACATCTGCAGGCTCACCCGGCCACTGGAGACGGGCCGGAAGGTCATTTCGTCCCCCCAGTCGAGCAGCTGGAACAGGGTCTGCAGGGTATGGTAGCCATCGGCCTGGCGTCCGGTCACATGCAGGAACAGGTTCAGCTTGGCGGGCGACAGCAGTCGCAGGACCGGGTCCATCACGGTTCTCCGGGCTGCCAGGACTGGATCACGATACGCGCCCGGGTATCGCCCCGTTCGGCGGTCAGCCGGGTGGGCAGGATGTAAGCCCCGAACTGTTGGTAGCGTTCGAAATCGATGGTCCAGCCGTCCTGCCGCAACTGCCGCAGCAGGTTTGCCTCGATGCGCATGCGCGTGTCGTCGCCACCCGGCGCGGGCAGGCCCTTGAGCCAGTAGGGCAGCGCCTGAACCGGCAGGTCCCAACCGGTCTGCTCGCGCAGCGCACCGGGGCTGGCAATGTCGTACTGCTGTTGTTCATCGCCGCGCTGAATCAGCAATTGCTGGCCGTCGCTGTGAATTTCGGTGGCCCGCAGTCCCATCGGGCCACTCAACTGCAGTCGAGTGTGCCGCCCCCGCTGCAGCCAGCTGAGATTGGCCGATTCGGCCTGGCCGCCACTGCGCAGGGCCAGTTTGCCGGTGGCACCCCAGTGTTCCAGCGCGCTCAGCTGCACTGTGCGCTGCTGCCAGGGGCGAGCCGGGGCGGGTTGGTCGGGCGCCGTGGCGCAGGCGTTCAGCAACAGCACGACCAGGCCCGCAAGCAGTAGTCGCATGTCAGGGGTTCAGGTCGGCTACAGGAACTTCCAGACGATGCAGGGTCTCCAGCAGGACCTCATGGTCCGGGTCCTGGCGCAGCCCTCCCTGCCAGACATCGCGTGCTTCCCCGGTCTTGCCCAGGCTCCACAACACTTCCCCCAGGTGCGCCGCCACCTCCGGGTCAGGCAGCTTGACGTAGGCCCGCTGCAGGTATTCCACGGCCTCTTCGGCGCGCCCTTTGCGGTACAGCACCCAGCCCATGCTGTCCAGAATGGCGGGCTCGTCCGGCGACAGCTCCAGGGCCCGGGAGATCAGTTCAAAGGCTTCTTCGTGACGATCGGTGCGGTTGCTCAGAGTGTAGCCCAGAGCGTTCAGCGCGGTGGCGTTGTCCGGCTCCTGTTCCAGAATGGTACGCAGATCCCGCTCCATCAGCGCCAGGTCGTCGCGCTGCTCGCCCAACATGGAGCGGCTGTAGCGCAGGGAGGTGGAGCGGGGGAGTTCTTCCAGCGCCTGGTTGAGCACGGCCAGGCTGTCGTCGAGCAGTCCGGCGCGGCTCAGCAACTCGGATTCCAGGGTATAGAGTTGTTCCCGCATCTGCGGGTAGTCTTCGCGCTGGCGGCTGAAGTAACGGGCGCTGCCGTCAATGTCGCCGCTCTCCAGCAGCATTCTGCCGACCCGGCCCCTGGCGCTGAAAAATTCCCGGCCCTCCGGATCCCCTACTTCGAGATAGGCCGCAATGGCTTCCTTGGGGCGTCCCTCGTCCTCGGCTATCCGGCCCAGGTAGTAGTGCGCTTCATCGCTGCGCTGTCCCAGCGCCAGCAGCTGCCGCAGGTAGGCCTTGGCGGTTATGGTGTCGCCGGTGTCCTGGTTCAGCAGCGCCAGCGACAGTAGCAGGTCGCCATCGCGGGGGGCCTGCGCCGACAGGATCTCGAACTGTTGCCGGGCCGCTTCCATGTCGAAGCGTGTCAGCATGCGGGCATACTGCAGCCGCAGCTGAGCGTCTTCGGCATCCTGCTGCAGGGCCGCTTCAATGCGCTGGAAGGGATCGGGGTCCTCGTTCTCCAGCTGCAGTTTCGCCTCCAGCATCAGTGCCTGTTGCTGCCAGGGGTCGATCTCGAATACCCGGTCCAGCGCCGCCTGCACCGCTCCCGCCTGACCCAGTTCATCGCGGATCAATGCCAGCGTCAGCCACAACCGGGTGTCATCCTGGAACTCCAGCGTTAAATCTTCCACCGCCTTGCTCAGGGCGTGTTGCTGCGCCGGTGGCAAATCCCGAAACCCGCCCAGCAGCATCGGAAAGTGAGCCTTCATGCCATGCCGTGCCACGACCGCCAGGTGGGGCACGGCCTCCACCGGCCGGGACTCGCGTACCAACAGCGTGGCCAGGGTATTGTTGGCCTCCGGGTTGTCGGGTTCCAGCTCCACCCACAGACGGACTGCCGCCAGCGCCTGCGGCTCCCGTTTCAGGAACTGGGCGAGATGAGTGGTGTGGGCGCTGACTCCGGGGTCGCGCAATTGCTCGGCCTGTTCCAGGTATGTGGCCAGGGCGAGATCGAAATCGCGCCGCCGCAGCGCAAATTCCGCGACCAGGAGTGGATACAGGCTGTCCTCGGGGAATGCCCGCTCAGGCGGTGGTGCCGGCTCGGCCGGGCGGGGTGGCGCAGCGGACACCTCGTCCCCGGGCGCCGCGGCATCCATGACAGGATCGGAAGCGCAGGCGACCAGGGCGGCGGCGAGCGTAGCGGAAACAAGCTTGCGGAACATTTTCAGAGGATGCATACACAGTCAGCGGATACGGGAGCAATAGTGACACAATCGGGATACCAATCCCACCAATGTGGACCCTGTTCAGCTCAGGAGGTTCCCGCCGTGAAGTCGGAACGTGCCTGTCTTTTATACTGTAACTTGCTAGAATCACGGGAATTTTCGGGTGAATGTGCTAAAGTTGGCCGCTTTGCCCCACACCCCGCACGGGAGCCAGTCACCGACCCCATGAATCTGATTGCCCTGGGTATCAACCATAATTCCGCCGCCGTGGAGGTGCGCGAACGCGTGGCCTTCGCGCCGGAGCAGGTCAGCGAGGCGCTGGCTGATGCCTGTGCACGGTTGCGGCTGGAGGAAATGATCATTCTGTCGACCTGCAACCGCACCGAAATCTATGCACTGGCTCCGGCCGGAGACGCGCTCGGGCAGACAGCCCTGGCGCTGATCGACTGGATGGCCAACTACCACCATTTGTCTGGGCAGCAACTGCGCGAGGCCGCCTACCACTTCGAGGCAGGCGAGGCGCTGCACCATATCGTGAAGGTAGCCAGCGGCCTGGATTCCATGGTGCTGGGAGAGCCCCAGATTCTGGGGCAGCTGAAGTCCGCCTATGCCGTAGCGGCAGAAGCGGGCACCATTGGTGGGGATCTGGACCGGCTGTTCCAGCGCGTGTTTTCCATCGCCAAGAAGGTGCGCACCGACACTGCGATCGGAGAAAACCCGGTTTCAGTGGCCTATGCGGCGGTGGATCTGGCAGGCCATATTTTCTCCGACCTGGGCCGCTGTGATGCGCTGCTGGTGGGCGCGGGCGAGACCATCGAACTGGTGGCGCGGCACCTGATCGAAGCCGGGCTCAAGCATATTGTCATCGCCAACCGGACGCTGGGACGGGCCCGGGAGCTGGCCCAGAAGTTCGGCGCCGAGGCGGTGCTGCTGGCCGAGATTCCGGAGCGGCTGCTGCACTCTGACATTGTGATTAGCTCCACCGCCAGCCAGCTGCCCATTCTCGGCAAGGGCGCGGTGGAGCGGGCGATCAAGGCGCGCAAACACCGTCCCATCCTGATGGTGGACATAGCCGTGCCGCGCGATATCGAGCCCCAGGTGGGTGAGCTGCCGGACATCTACCTGTACACGGTGGATGACCTGCGCGAGATTGTAGAGCAGAACCTGCGCAGCCGGCAGAGTGAGGCACGCAAGGCGGATCTGTTGATCGAGGAGGGTGTCAGCCAGTATCTGGAAGAGGTGCGCACGCTGGCGGCGGTGGACTCCGTGCGCCAGTACCGGCACATGGCCGAGACGATCCGTGAGCAGGAGTTGCAGCGCGCACTGCGGGCGCTGGCCCGCGGGGAGGATCCCCAGCAGATCGCAGCGCAGCTGGCGCGCGGTATTACCAACAAGCTGATCCACGCGCCCACTGCCGGTCTCAAGCGCGCCAGTGCGGAGGGTCGCCAGGACCTGCTGCACAGCGCCCGCCGGCTGTTGGGACTGGAGTCCACTGTCCGCAGCGGCGCTGCATCCCCGACTACCGCCGCACCGACATCTGCGGACCCAACCACAACGGCGGCTGAGGAAGCACCCCTGCGGCCCGCCGGGCGTACCCTGCAATGAAAGCATCCCTGTTAAGCAAACTCGATACACTGACCGATCGTCACCAGGAGGTATCGGCACTGCTTGGCGATGCGGAAACCATTGCCGACCAGACCCGTTTCCGCGAGCTGTCGCGCGAGTATGCCGAGCTCGAGTCGGTCGTGCAGTGCTACGCCAGATACAGTGCGGTCAAGCGGGATCTCGACGATGCGCGGCAAATGTTGCATGAGAGCGATGCCGAATTGGTGGCGATGGCGGAGGAGGAAATTGCCACTTCCCAGCAGCAACTGGAATTGCTGGAGCTGGAGTTGCAGACCCTGTTGTTGCCCAGGGACCCGCGGGACTCCTGCAACGTGTTTCTGGAAATCCGGGCCGGCACCGGTGGCGACGAGGCGGCGATTTTCTCGGGCGATCTGCTGCGGATGTATTCCCGCTACGCGGAACGGATGGGCTGGAAGATCGAGATACTGTCGGAACGTCACGGCGAGCATGGCGGCTACAAAGAGGTGATCGCCGAGGTGGCTGGCCGCGATGTCTACGCCCACCTCAAGTTCGAATCGGGTGCCCACCGGGTGCAGCGGGTGCCGGAGACCGAATCCCAGGGCCGGATCCACACCTCGGCCTGCACCGTCGCGGTGATCCCGGAGCCCGATGAGCTCGATGTCGTCGAGATCAACAAGGCCGACCTGCGGGTGGATACCTACCGCGCCTCTGGCGCCGGTGGCCAGCATGTCAACAAGACCGACTCGGCAGTGCGCCTCACCCACCTGCCCAGTGGCATTGTGGTCGAGTGTCAGGATGAACGCTCGCAGCACAAAAACCGGGCCCGGGCGATGTCGCTGCTGCAGGCCAAGCTGTTGAGCACCGCCCAGGACAAGCAGGCCGCTGAACAGGCCGAGCAGCGCCGCAACCTGGTGGGCACCGGCGACCGCTCGGATCGCATCCGCACCTACAACTTCCCGCAGGGGCGGCTCACGGATCACCGCATCAACCTGACGCTGTACAAGCTCGATGAAGTGATGCAGGGCGACCTGGGAGCGGTGACCGGTGCCCTGCGCCAGGAGTATCAGGCGGATCAGCTGGCAGCACTGGCGGGCCATTGATGGCGCAGGTGCGGCAGCTACTGGCCGCCGGTGCGGATCTGCCCGGCGAGAGCCCGCGCCGCGATGCCGAAGTCCTGTTGGGCCATGTACTCGGCAAGTCCCGTGCCTGGCTCTACACCTGGCCGGAACAGACCGTGGCGGCGCCGCTTGCCGCGGCCTTCGGTGAATTGCTGACGCGGCGGCGCAGCGGCGTCCCGGTAGCCTACCTGACCGGCAGGCGCGAATTCTGGTCGCTGTCGCTGCAGGTCAGCGAAGCGACCCTGATCCCGCGCCCGGAGACCGAAACCCTGGTGGAATGGGCGCTGCAACTGCCCCTGCCCGCGGAGGCCGCGGTGCTGGATCTGGGCACCGGCAGCGGCGCGCTCGCGATTGCGCTGGCCTGCGAACGCAAAGCCTGGAGGATCACCGCGGTGGATGTCAGCGAGGCCGCGCTGGCGGTGGCCGCGTTCAATGTGTCCCGGCTGTGCCCGGGCCGCGTCAGCCTGCATCACTCGGACTGGTTTGCCGCGGTAGCGCAGCGGAATTTTGACCTGATCGTGAGCAATCCGCCCTATGTGGAGAGCGACAGCGAGTATCTGCGCCGCGGCGATGTCGCCTTCGAGCCGCGCTCCGCACTGGTGGCGGGAAGCACTGGATTGGACGACATCCGGCAGCTGGTCGACCGCGCCCCGCACTTTCTGCGCGACGGCGGTTGGTTGTTGCTGGAGCACGGTCACCGGCAGGCAGGGGCGGTGCGCGAACTGATGCAGGAGGCCGGCTTCCCGTCGCCGCAGACCCGCTGTGACCTGGCCGGGCACGAGCGCGTCACGGGCGCCAGTACTCCATCAAAATCATCATGAAGCAATGGCACTTAATTTAAGCTCGCTCCGGAGGAAGGTCGGCGTTCTGGGAGGGGGCTTTCGAGACCGTATGCGACATGGATGTCGCATCCGAGCCTCCATGGACGGATTCACGGCGTGTCTCGAAAGCCCCCTCCCAGGATGTCGACCGGGCTACGAAGTCCCAAAGCCCTTAAGTAAGTATCATTCCATCATGAAGGAGTACTACCATGTTGACTGACCGCGAACTGGATCGCTACAGCCGCCAGCTGCTGTTGCCAGAGTTCGACATCCGCGGCCAGGAGGCGCTGGCGGCTGCCTCGGTGCTGATCGTCGGGCTGGGCGGGCTGGGCTGTCCGGCCGCGATGTATCTCGCCGCGGCCGGTGTGGGACGGCTGCTGCTCGCCGACGGCGATGTGGTGGAGGCCAGCAACCTGCCGCGCCAGCTTGCCCACCGCGAAGCGCGCCTGGGGGTCAACAAAGCCGCTTCCGCCGCGGTGTCACTGGCGTCGCTGAACAGTGCTACCCAGCTCGAGGTCATTCCCCGGCAACTGGATGACGATACCCTGCCGGCGCTCGTTCGGGAGGTAGACCTGGTGATCGATGCCAGTGATAATTTCGCCGCCCGCTTTGCCGTCAACCGTGCCTGTATCGCCGCAGGGGTACCGCTGGTCTGCGCCGCTGCCATTCGTCTCGAGGGCCAGCTCGCGGTCTTTGACAGCGCCCGCGGCGGCGGCTGCTACCGTTGCCTGTATCCCGGCGGCGGGGACGACAGTGCTCTCAGTTGCAGCACCAGTGGTGTCCTGGGGCCGGTGGTGGGCGTGCTGGGTGCGCTGCAGGCCCTGGAAGCGCTGAAATGCCTGACCGGGCTGGCCGAGCCATTGCGCGATGGTCTGCTGGTGCTGGATCTGCGCAGTCTGGAAACCCGGCGCCTGGCCCTGCCGCGGCGCTCCGACTGCCCTGATTGCGGGAACTGAGCGGTGTCCAGGTCCCGGCGCGTTCGCACAAACTTTTCCGCACTGCCACTGTCTCACGCTGGTGTCACTCATGAGGTTTGCCCATGACCCGAATCGCCGCCCTTTATTACGCCTGGTGCCAGGTGCTGTCCCGACCGCTGCGTCATCTTGACGGGCTTCCCCCGCTGGCGTTGCGGCTGTATCTGGCTCCTGTGTTCTGGATGGCAGGTACGCAAAAAATCGCGGGCATGGACAACACCGTGGAGTGGTTTGGCAATACCGAGTGGGGACTGGGGCTGCCGGCTCCGGCACTGCTTGCCCACCTGGCGGCCTATACCGAAGCGGTAGGCGCGCTGCTGTTGCTGCTGGGACTGGCGACGCGCTGGGTCGCCGTGCCGTTGCTGATCACGATGGTAGTGGCCGCGCTCGCGGTACACTGGGAAAACGGCTGGGCCGCCATTGCCGACTCGGGCGCCCGGGAAATTGCGGTACGCCTGGGCATGGCTAGGGATATCCTGCGCGAGCATGCCAATTACAGCTGGCTCACGGAGCACGGCAACTTCGTCATCCTCAACAATGGCATCGAATTCGCGGCGACCTACGGCGTGATGTTGCTGGCATTGCTGGTCACAGGCGGGGGGCGTTATGTCAGTGTCGACTATTACCTGTCACGGTTGTACTCCAGCCGTTGACACATATTGCCGGCAAAAATGCTAGACTAGCGCGTTTTTCAAGCACAGCAGGAACCGACCTTGATCAAAAGCCTCATCGGCCAGGGGGCGAAGGGCGTCGATAACGCTGCTCCCGGGCCCCAGACCAACGCTGTCAGCGCAGTCAGTGATTCCACCCAGGGCAAGCCGCCGCACGGCCCCGGTCACAGTGAACATGGCCGCGGCAAGCGTTCGCGCCAGCCCGCCCGGTCCGGCGGACAGCCCTGGACCGTGGCCGATTTCCCGGTGGAGCCACAGGAGGGAGAGGTCCGTTTCCATGACCTGGGGCTGCGCGATGAGCTTATGCACGCCATCGCCGATCTCGGCTTTCGCTATTGTTCTCCCATTCAGGGGGCCATTCTGCCGCAAACCCTGCAGGGTCACGATGCCATTGGCAAGGCGCAAACCGGCACCGGCAAAACGGCGGCCTTCCTGATCACCATCTTCAATGATCTGCTGTGCAACCCGGCCGAAGGGGAGCGCTTTCTGGGCGAACCGCGGGCGCTGGTGATCGCGCCCACCCGTGAGCTGGTCATGCAGATCGCCGCGGATGCCGAGGATCTGGCCAAACACACTGAGCTCAAGGTGGCGACGCTGATCGGCGGCATGGACTACCAGAAGCAGCTCAATCGCCTCAACACGGTGGTGGTGGATCTGGTCGTGGCCACGCCCGGCCGCCTGCTGGACTTCATGGGGCGGCGCGATCTATTCCTGGACCGGGTGGAAATCCTGGTGCTGGACGAAGCCGACCGGATGCTGGACATGGGTTTTATTCCCCAGGTCAAGCGCATTGTGCGGGCCACTCCGCCGAAGGAGCACCGCCAGACCCTGCTGTTCTCGGCTACCTTTACCCAGGACATTATCAATCTGTCCCAGCAGTGGACCTGGGAACCGATCACGGTGGAAATCGAGCCCGAGCACGTCGCCACCGACAGTGTCGACCAGAAGGTCTACCTGGTCAGCAGCGAGCAGCGCTACAAATTGCTGGTCAACCTGGTGCGTAGTGCAGAAGCCAGCAGCGTCATCGTGTTCGCCAACCGGCGTGACCAGGTCCGCCGCCTGCATGAGCGTCTGCGCAAGGCGGGGGTATCCTGTGGCATCCTGTCCGGCGAGATTCCCCAGGCCAAGCGCTCCAGTACCCTGGCCCAGTTCAAGCAGGGGCAGATCAAGGTGCTGGTGGCCACCGACGTGGCCGGTCGCGGTATTCATGTGGACGGAGTCAGCCATGTGGTCAACTACAATTTGCCGGAGGATCCGGAGGACTACGTGCACCGCATAGGCCGCACCGGCCGGGCCGGCGCCACGGGGATCTCGATCAGCTTTGCCAGCGAGGACGATGCCTTCCTGCTGCCGGACATCGAGGCCCTGTTGGGGGAGCGGCTGGAATGTACCCACCCGCCGGAATCCCTGCTAGCGTAGCTCCTCACACCAGAGCAGGGTCGCCCCGACCACAGCCGCGGGGACGACAAAGAAGTTCACCACCGGGATGCTGGCGCACAGCGCCACCAGACCGCCAAAACCCAGGCTGCTCAGCCGCCGCTGGCGTACCGCCCGCTTGACCTCGGCGAATCCCAGTTGATGGTTGTCCATCGGGTAGTCGACAAACTGCAGGCTCATCATCCAGGCCCCCAGCAGCAACCACAGTAGCGGGGCAAAGGCGTTGGGACCGGGAATAAGGCTCAGGATCAGCACCAGCAGTGCCATCGGCAGGTAATAAAGCAGCTTGTACAGCTCCCGCAGGATTCCCCGCGGCACCGACAGCAGGGCCGCACCCAGACCTTCCAGGCCGGCGACCGGGCGGCCAGTGATCAGCTCTTCGGCCTTCTCCGCCAGCAGGGTGTTGAAGGGCGACGCAATCAGCAGCGCGACGGCAGTGAAACTGTAGCCCGCCAGCAGGCCAAACACCAGGATCAGCAGTGGCCAGATCAGCCACTCAATAAAGCCCAGCCAGGCCGGCAGCGCTTCCATCGCGCCGGTCACGCTGCGATCCAGCCAGGCGAAGGTGAGCGCCAGCAGCGAGCTGAAGATCAGGATATTGACCGCCAGCGGAATGATCACGAACAGCCGCAGCGAGGGATGGCGTAGCAGGCTTGCGCCGCGCCACAGATAGCCAGCGCCGTGCACGAGATTACCCCGCAACGGCTTTGCCCCCACGCACCGGCAGGCAGGACGGACACAGGCAGCGGCGCTGCCCCGGTTCAGTCCGGCCGGCGGACAACAGGGCAGGATCGGCGCAGGCCTGCTGGCACCAGCAGCCCGCCGCCGCGGGGTCTTCCGCCAGTGCGCACTGGTTGGGGCCGTCGCACTGCGGGCAGCGATCTTTTGCTGACTTTTTCGGTAACATGGCCGGCACGACGTGATGAACCTCCGGGATTGATCGCCGTCATAATACCTGACCCGGAGCAAGTAGTAAGCCCATGGCAGATGACGAACAGGACGAATGGGAGCTGTTTCAGCAGGAGATGGCCGGTGTTGAACGGCTCAGGCAGGAGCGCAGGGTCGCGCTGGGCCTCAGGTCTGGTGATTCCCGTGACAGCTCGCTGCAGCAGCGCCGCGAGGCCGCGGTCAACCCCGCGGCAGTCGATCGCAATATCCTCAGCGAGCTCGAACCGCCCGTGCTGGATCCCTGGTATATACTCGACTTCAAACGCCCCGGGGTGCAAAACGGCGTCTACCGGAAGCTGCGCCAGGGGCGCTATGAGCAGGAGGCGCAGCTGGACCTGCACCGCCTGACGCGCCAGCTGGCGCGCCGGGAGCTGTTCGATTTTATCGAGCAGTGCCATGAGCTGGGCCTGCGCAGCGTGGTGATCGTCCACGGCAAGGGCGAGCGCAGGCCCGAGCGCGAACGCAGCGGGGTGCTGAAGGCCTGCGTCGATTACTGGCTACGGGAGCTGCCCGTGGTGCAGGCCTTCCACAGCGCGCAGCCGCGCCACGGTGGGACCGGCGCCGTGTACGTGCTGCTGCGCAAGAGCGAGCGGCAGAAACAGAAGAACCGCGAACGCTTCCTGAAAGGCCGCCTGCCGCCAGACTCCCGTTAGCGGGAGTGGCACTTACTTAAGGGCTTTGGGACTTCGTAGCCCGGTCGGCATCCTGGGAGGGTGCTTTCGAGACACGCCGTGAATCCATCCCTGGAGGCTCGGTTGCGACATCCATGTCGCAAACGGTCTCGAAAGCACCCTCCCAGGACGCCGACCTTGTACCGGAGCGAGCCAAAGTGCCCTTCCCATTAGCGGGACGCGGGCTAGGCGCCGGCCCGCCTCAGGATCTCCGCATACTCGGCGCCGTGGCGGTGTTCACTGACTATCTCCAGCACCGTGCGGCCGTCCTTGCCGGTGGTGCCGGGATCGCGGCCATCCTCCAGAAAAAACTGCAGAAACAGTTCAAAATCCGTGACCCGCATGCTCTGGTAGGCCTTCAGCAGCATGTGGAAGTCCACATCGCTGTTGTCGTGGGGGCGCACCGAGAGGAAGCTGCGGACATGGTCTTCCGTCCACACTTCATCGATTACCTTTTCCTTGTCTTTCTTCATGCCTGCACTATTTCCATTTAGACCAGTTTTCTGGCCAGTAGCTCGTTGACCATCTGCGGGTTGGCCTGTCCCCGGGACAGTTTCATGACCTGGCCCACGAAAAATCCCACCAGTTTCCTGCGCTTGCCTTCGTCGGCGGCCAGGTATTGGGCCAGCTGTTCGGGGTGACTGTTGACGACCTCGTCCACCATCGCTTCCAGTTCGCCGCTGTCGCTGACCTGCTGCAGTCCGTGGCTGGCAATGATGTGGTCGGCGTCACCCTCACCCGCCCACATGGCCTCGAACACCTGTTTGGCGATTTTGCCGGAGATGCTCTGGTCGAGGATGCGCCTGATCAGTCCGGCCAGCGCCGCGGCGCTGACCGGGCTGTCGGCGAGGGGCAGGTCGCTGCGGTTCAACTGCCCCAGCAATTCCACCTGCACCCAGTTGGCGGCAATCTTGGCGTCGCCACAGTCGGCGACGACGGCCTCGTAGAAGTCAGCCAGTGCGCGGTTGGCGGACAGCACACCGGCATCGTACTGGCTGAGTCCGTGGGCGTCGACAAAACGTTGCCGCCGGGCGACCGGCAGTTCCGGCAGCGAGTCCCGCAGCTGCGCGACGAAGGCCTCGTCGATCACTACCGGCAGCAGGTCGGGCTCGGGAAAATAGCGATAGTCGTTGGCCACTTCCTTGCTGCGCATGGAACGGGTTTCGTCCCGCTCGGCATCGTAGAGCCGGGTTTCCTGCACCACCGTGCCGCCGTCCTCGAGGATCTCGGCCTGGCGGTTGGTCTCGTGATGGATCGCCTTCTCGACGAAGCGGAAGGAATTCACGTTCTTGATCTCGGCGCGGGTGCCCAGCGTAGTACTGCCGGGCCGGCGCAGTGAAATATTGATATCGCAGCGCATGGAACCCTCGGCCATGTTGCCGTCGGAGATGCCCAGGTAGGTCACCAGGCTGTGCAGCGCCTTCAGGTAGGCCACCGCCTCCGCAGCGCTGCGCAGGTCCGGTTCGCTGACGATCTCCAGCAGTGGCGTGCCGGCGCGGTTCAGGTCGATGCCGGTCTGGCCATGAAAGTCCTCGTGCAGGGACTTGCCCGCGTCCTCCTCCAGATGAGCACGGGTAATGCCAATGTGGCGGCAGCTACCGTCCTCCAGCTGGATCTCGAAGCTGCCGCGGCCGACGATCGGGGCCTGGAACTGGCTGATCTGGTAGCCCTTGGGCAGGTCGGGGTAGAAGTAGTTCTTGCGATCGAACACCGAACGCATGCCAATCTCGGCGCCAATGCCGAGACCGAACATCACAGCATGGCGCACGGCCTGCTCGTTCAGCACCGGCAGCATGCCGGGCATGGCCAGGTCCACGGCGCAGGCCTGGGTGTTGGGCTCGGCGCCAAAATGGGTGGAGGCTCCGGAAAAAATCTTGGAGGCGGTGGCCAGTTGCAGGTGCACTTCCAGGCCGATGACGACTTCCCACTGCATCACTGCGTCCCTCCCGTGGCGCTGGCGGGCCGCTGCAGGTGCCAGTCGGACAGTCGCTGCAGCTGATGACCGACGTTGAGGAGGCGCGATTCCTCGAAATGGCGGCCAATCAGCTGCAGGCCCACGGGCCGCCCCTGCACCAGTCCGGTCGGCAGGGACATGCCCGGCAGCCCGGCCAGGTTGACCGCCAGGGTATAGGCATCTTCCAGGTACATCGCCAGCGGGTCGTCGGTCTTGGCTCCCAGCGCAAAAGCGGGACCCGGTGTGGTGGGCCCGGCGATCACGTCCACCTGCCGGAAACAGTCGATGAAATCCTGGCGGATCAGGCGCCTGACCTGCTGCGCCTTCTTGTAATAGGCATCGTAGTAGCCCGCCGACAGGGCATAGGTACCCACCAGGATGCGGCGTTTGACTTCATCCCCGAAGCCCTCTTCCCGACTGCGGGTGTAGAGGTCGTGCAGGTCGCGGGGCTGTTCGCAACGGTAGCCGTAGCGCACCCCGTCATAGCGCGACAGGTTGGTGGAGGCCTCGGCCGGGGCGACGATATAGTAGGTGGGAATGCTCAGTCCGGTGTGGGGCAGGTCGACATCCACCAGGGTGGCGCCCCGCTGTTCCAGCAGGGCCAGCGCAGCCCTGATACGGTCACCGGTGGCCGCTTCCAGACCATCGCCGAAATACTGCCGCGGCAGGCCGATGCGCAGCCCCGAGAGAGGCGCCTCCAGCCCGGCGCTGAAGTCGGGGCAGGACTCGGTGGAGGAGGTGGAATCCAGCGGGTCGTGCCCGGCCATGGCATTGAGCAGCAGTGCGCAGTCCTCGGCACTGCGGGCCATCGGCCCGGCCTGGTCCAGGCTGGAGGCAAAGGCGACGATGCCCAGCCGCGAGACCCGCCCGTAGGTGGGCTTGAGGCCGGTAATGCCGCAAAACGCCGCTGGCTGGCGAATGGAGCCGCCGGTGTCGGTGCCGGTGGCCATCGGTGCCAGCATGCCGGCCACCGCCGCCGCCGAGCCACCGGAAGAGCCTCCCGGCACGCAGCTACTGTCCCAGGGGTTGCGGCTGGGGCCGTAGAAACTGCTTTCGTTGGAGGAGCCCATCGCGAACTCGTCCATGTTGGTCTTGCCCAGTATCACCGTTCCGGCCTCGCGCAAACGGGTGACGACGGTGGCGTCGTAGGGCGGGACAAAATTGTCCAGCATCCGCGAACCGCAGCTGGTGCGTAGTCCTCGGGTACAGAAGATATCCTTGTGCGCCAGCGGGATGCCGGTCAGCGGCGCGGTCTCGCCCGCCGCCAGACGCCGGTCGGCCTCGGCCGCGGCGGTCAGTGCGCCGGACTCGTCGACGGTGATGAAACTGTTGTAGGTGCCATCCAGCGTCCGGATCCGGTCCAGGTGGCAGCGGGTCAGTTCGACGCTGGAAAATTGCTTCCCGCGCAGCCCGCGGATCAGCTGGGCAACAGATTGTGAGTGCATGGTGAGGTCCTGAGCGCGGCCGCTTATTCGATGACTTTGGGAACCAGATAGAGGCCGTTTTCCACTGCGGGGGCAATGGCCTGGAATGCCTCCCGCTGGTTGCACTCGGTAACGACATCCGGGCGCAGGCGCTGGACTGCGTCCAGCGGGTTGGCCATCGGTTCGATGCCTTCGGTATTCACCGCCTGCAATTCCTCGACCATCAGCAGTATGTCACCGATGCGCCGGGTGACATCGGCAACCTGCGTATCGGCGATGCGGATACGGGCCAACTCGGCTATTTTTTCGATCTCGTCCTGTCGTATTGTCATGGGCTCCGGTACCGTCGGGAAGCAGTCGCCGCGGCGACTGGGGGCGTAAACTTATCACATTTGCGCCTTGCTCAAAATCCCCGCGATTGTTACAGTTGCCCGCTAAGCCACACGCCGAAGAATAACGATACTGCAGCCCCGTGAGCAAGGGCGCTTCCTGGTCCGGGAGGGCAGCAGGTAGGGGGCTTGCAGGACTCCGTACATGGAGTACCCCGATGTATTCACAAGGTAGTCAACTTTCATGCTGAAGAAATTGCGCGGAGTGTTCTCAAACGATCTCTCCATCGATTTGGGTACAGCCAACACTCTGATTTATGTGCGCGACAAGGGCATTGTACTGAACGAACCCTCGGTGGTGGCAATCCGGTTTCACAATGGCCAGAAAACGATAGAGGCTGTCGGCATAGAGGCCAAGCGCATGCTGGGCCGGACGCCGGGCAATATCACGGCGATACGGCCACTGAAGGACGGCGTGATCGCGGATTTTCTGGTCACCGAAAAAATGCTGCAGCATTTCATCGCCCGGGTGCACGAGAGCCGCTTTATCCGGCCCAGCCCCCGAGTGCTGGTCTGTGTGCCCTGCATGTCCACCCAGGTCGAGCGCCGCGCGATCCGGGAATCGGCGCTCAGTGCCGGTGCCCGCGAAGTACGCCTGATCGAGGAACCGATGGCGGCCGCGATCGGCGCCGGGCTGAATGTCGAAGAGGCCACCGGTTGCATGGTGGTCGACGTCGGCGGCGGCACTACCGAAATCGCGATCATTTCGCTTAACGGCGTGGTCTACCGGGATTCCCTGCGCATTGGCGGTGACCGCTTCGACGAGGCAATAGTCTCTCATGTGCGGCGCCGTTATGGCAGCCTGATCGGCGACGCAACCGCCGAACGCATCAAGCAGGAGATCGGCTGCGCCTATACCGGTGGTGAGCTGCGGGAGATCGATGTCCGGGGCCGCAACCTCGCCGAGGGCATCCCCCGCAGTTTCACGCTGAACAGCGACGAGATCCTGGAAGCCCTGCAGGATCCGCTGTCGTCGATCGTCCAGGCGGTGAAGTCGGCGCTGGAGCAGTCGCCGCCCGAACTGGCCGCGGACATCGCCGAGAGCGGCATCGTCCTGACGGGCGGTGGCGCATTGCTGCGCGACCTCGACCGGCTCATCTCGGAAGAGACCGGTTTGCCGGTTATCGTCGCCGACGATCCGCTGACCTGTGTGGCGCGCGGCGGTGGTCGTGCTATGGAGCAACTGGATCGCCACACCCTCGACCTGCTGTCCACCGAGTAGGCCGTTACCGCGGGCGCTGACCAGTGATCGCCGGGAGCTGACATCAAGCCGCTATTCGTGAAAGAGTCCCATCTGGGACTGCGCGTGCTCCTGACGGTGTTGGTAGTGGTCTGCCTGATAACAGCGGATCTGCATTTCAACAGTCTCGGCAAGACCCGTTCAATATTGAATACCCTGGCGACCCCGGTGCTCTGGGTCGCCGATGTCCCCGCCAGTGTCAGGGGCTGGTACGATACCCATGTCCGCTCCCGCAGCCAGCTGCTGGAAGACAATGCGCGTCTGCAACGGGAGAACCTGCTGTTGCAGGGCCGCTCCATGCAGATGTCTTCGCTGCAGGCGGAAAACGTGCGCCTGCGGGGACTGCTCAACTCCACCGCGATGCTGCGCAATGATGTCCTGGTTGCCGAACTGATCGGCGTGTCCCCGGATCCGGTACGGCATCAGCTGGTGTTGAACAAGGGGGCCCGGGACGGCGTTTACGAGGGGCAGCCGCTGATAGATGCCGACGGCCTGATGGGGCAGGTAATGGAGGTCAGCGAATTTACCTCGAGGGTGCTGCTGTTGACCGATGTTACCCATTCCATCCCGGTGCAGGTCAATCGCAACGGCATCCGGGCGATTGCGGAAGGCACTGGCTCGCTGGACGCTGTGGAAATTCACCACGTGTCTGCCACTACCGATATCCAGGAGGGCGATCTGCTGGTCAGTTCTGGTCTCGGGGGGCGTTTTCCGTTCGGCTATCCGGTGGCGGAAGTGGCGCTGGTGGAGCGTGATCCCGGCCAGCCGTTCGCCCGCATCCTGGCGCGTCCGCGTGCGGCGCTGAACCGCAGTCGCCATGTTCTGCTGGTGTTTGTGGGCGGGCCGGAAGATTCTGCGCTCGGGACGGAGCCCTGAGCCGTGGCCGCGGAGTCGGCGTCGGGTATTGGAATCATTGTCGCCAGTTTCCTGGTGGCCGCGGTGCTGGCGATCCTGCCGTTGCCGCAGTGGCTGTTGTGGGGCCGGCCCGAGTGGGTCGCGCTGGTACTGATCTACTGGTGTATCGCGCTGCCGCACCGGGTGGGGGTCGTTACCGCGCTGGTAGCCGGGGTTGGTATGGATGTACTGGAGGGTGCCGTGCTGGGACAGAACGCCTTTGCACTGGCCGTACTGGCACTGCTGTCCCTGCTGCTGTATCAGCGTCTGCGGGTATTCAGCCTGTGGCAGCAAGCCGGTATTGTGTTCCTGATGATTGGCATACACCAACTGATCTGCCAGTGGGTACAGAATCTGGAGGGTGCGGGAGCGCCCACCCTGCTGTTCCTGCTGCCCGCCTTGTCCAGTGCCCTGCTGTGGCCGGGCGTGCTGCATGTACTGCGGCAACTGCGCCGTCACTATCGGATCAGCTGAGATGTCCCCCCTGATCCTTGCCTCTGCCTCGCCCCGGCGTCACGAACTGCTGGCCCGGCTTGGCGTTCGCTTTGTGGTGGAAGCAGCGGCGATCGATGAGGGTGTACATGCCGGTGAAAAATCGCTGCCCTATGTCGCCCGGATGGCACGGGAGAAGGCCCGGGCAGTGGCACACAGGCACGGGGATCACGCCGCGATCCTGGCGGCCGACACCAGCGTGGTCATTGATGGTGACGTGTTGGGCAAGCCGGCGGACCATTTTCATGCGCTGGGCATGCTGGCACGGCTCAGCGGCCGCACGCATTCGGTGATCACCGCGCTCTGTCTGCGTCGTGATGGCCGCGAGACTCACTGTGAGGTCGAGACCCGGGTCAGCTTTGTCACTCTCAGTCGGGAAGTCTGTGAACGCTATCTGGCAACCGATGAGCCCTGGGACAAGGCTGGCGGCTACGCGGTGCAGGGATTGGGAGGAGCCTTTGTCAGCAGCATTGAAGGCAGTTACAGCAATGTGGTGGGACTGCCACTGGCGGAGACCTGGCTGTTGCTGGCTGAACATGGCATCGATACTCTGCTCGGGGCTCCGGGGTGAGTGAGGAGATCCTGGTCAATGTGACCCCCCGGGAAACCCGGGTCGCGGTCGTCGAGAACGGTGCGACCCAGGATATCCATATCGAGCGCAGCGCCAGCCGCGGTAGCGTCGGCAATATCTACATGGGCAAGGTGGTGAGGGTCCTGCCGGGCATGCAGGCTGCCTTTGTCGATACCGGCACCGGGCGCAATGGTTTCATCCATGCGGCGGATGTTGCCGGCAACGGCGGACGCGCCCAGTCGGCTGCCCCCGGGTCCGCCATCCGAGATCATTTGACTGAGGGGCAGAAGGTTGTCGTTCAGGTTGTCAAGGACCCGCTGGGCAGCAAGGGCGCCCGCCTGCGCACGGAGCTGTCGGTATCGGCCCGCTACCTGGTCTTCATGCCCGGCCAGGACCACGTCGGGGTATCTCAGCGCATCGAAGACACCAGCGAGCGGCGACGGCTGCAGGATCTGCTGGCGCAGGCGGTAGCGGCGGAGGACATGGCGACCGCTGGCGGGTTTATTCTGCGCACCGCCGCCGAGGGTGTGGGCGGTGACGAGATCCGGGCAGAGCTGCGTTTTCTCAAGCGGTTGTGGGCGGCGGTGATGCGCCGGGCACAGGCGGCGTCGGATCCGGCATTGCTGTACGAGGACCTGCCGCTGCACCTGCGTGCAGTGCGCGATCTGGCTCGCCCGGGGATTGAGCGGATTCGCATCGACAGCCTCGAGAGCTTTACCGCGCTGCACGACTTCTGCGCCGAGTATGTGCCCGAGGTGGCCAGTCTGCTGGAATGTTATCGCGGCGAGCGGCCACTGTTCGAGCTACACGGGGTAGAGGACGAAATTCAGCGCGCGCTGGCCCGTACGGTGCCTCTCAAGTCCGGCGGCCATATTGTGATAGACCAGACCGAGGCGATGACCACCATTGATGTCAATACGGGCTCCTATGTCGGCCGCCGCAGCCTGGAGGACACGATATTCAAGACCAACCTGGAAGCCGCCGTCGCGCTGGCACGTCAATTACGGTTGCGCAACCTGGGCGGGATCATCATCATCGACTTCATTGACATGCAGGACCCGGAGCACCGGCGCCAGCTTCAGCGTACGCTGGAAAAAGCGATGCAGCGCGACCCCGTGCGCAACCAGATTGCCGGTATCTCGGAGTTGGGTCTGGTGGCGATGACCCGCAAGCGCACCCGCGAAAGCCTGGAACGGGTATTGTGCGAGCCCTGCCCGGCCTGTGAGGGACGCGGTGTACAGAAAACGGCCGAGACGGTCTGTTTCGAGATTTTTCGCGAGATTACCCGCGACGCGCGCGCCTACGACAATGACAGGCTACTGGTGCTGGCCTCACAGGCAGTGGTTGACCGTCTGTTGGACGAGGAGTCTGCCACTGTTGCCGATCTGGAGGCATTCATCGGCAAAACCATCAGTTACCGGGCTGAGCCGGGTTACAGCCAGGAACATTTTGACATTGTGCTGCTCTGACATGAGAGCGCCAGGGCGCGCTGCGTCTGTGCAGGTACAACTTACGGGTCGGGTCGATTGCTAAACCCCTTCTATCATATATTGAGCACGGTGCTGTGGCGCGCGATCGTCGGGCTGATTGTGTTGCTGGCGGTATATGTCAGTTGCGGCCGGCTGCTGGTCTCGGTGGTGGGCGACTATCAGGCTGCCATCCTTCGCGAACTCAATGCCCGCACACCTTTCCATCTGGAGGCCACTCGCCTCAGTGCGCAATGGTCCGGCTTCAGTCCCGAACTGGTGCTGGCAGACCTGCAGTTGCATTTTTCCGAGCCGGACACCGAGCCACTGTCGTTGCAGGAGGGCAGAGTGACGCTGGATGTCTGGCGCAGTCTGGCCAACCGCTCTCTGCGGGTCAGCCATTTGCGGCTGCAGGGGCTGGCACTGGACGGCGAGCTCAGCAGTGATGGACGCTTGCAATTGCGTGGCTTCGGCCAGCAGGGCACTGATGCACGTGAGTGGTTACAAGCGCTGCTGCTGGATGTGCACGGAATTACGCTGGCGGCCAATACTCTGGAGCTGCAATTGCCCTCGGGCGAGCGGCAGGCGCTACAGCTGGACCTGACACTGTCGCGCGACGGCAGTCGCCGGCAGTTGCGGGCCCGGCTGTTGTCCGGCCAGGACAGCCAGATCACTGTCCTGGCCGATGGTCTGGGCAATCCGTTTACCGGTACCGATTACACTGGCGAGTTCTATGTCCACGCTTCCCTGCCGGATCTGGGCCAGTTGTCGCAACTGCGATCCCTGGTGGAGTTTCCGGTTCCGGTCACTGTCAGCGGCAGCGCGGAACTGGAAGCCTGGCTGAGTTGGGCGGGTGGAAGCCCGACGGTGCGGGCGCGCTTCGCAGGCGGGGATTTGCGGCTGCAGGGCGGTGGCTGGGAGCTGCCGCTGGAGGCTGTCACCGGGGCGGCCAGCCTGCAGCGCACTGGGCAGCGCTGGAGTCTGTACGCATCCGATCTGCAGGTCCACAGTGCCGCCGGCCTGTTGCGCTTGCCACGGCTGCAGCTCGACCTGAGGGGCGATTCGCTGCGCCTGCGTACGCGCGACCTGCCGGTGAGCGCTGCGAGCGAGGTCTTGCTGCTGTCCGGCGCACTGCCGCCCGAACTGGCTGAGGTGGTCACCACGCTCGCTCCTCACGGCGCGCTGGAAGCACTGGAGCTCCACCTGGAGGACCTCACCGCGCCGGCCCGGGCCTGGGAGCTGGCAGCCAGTTTCGCCGGTCTGGCGGTAGAATCCTGGCGGCGAGCGCCGGGCGTACAGGGTGCCAGTGGTCACTTGCAACTGAGGCCCGGCAGCGGCCGGGTGCTGCTGGACAGCCGCCAGTTGATGCTGGATTTTCCTGCTATTTACCGCGAGGCACTGACCTATCGGGATGTATTTGGCAGCATCGACCTGCACTGGGACAATGCCGGGCTGGCGCTGCACAGCGGTTTGCTGACGGCCACGGGCGAGGAGGGCACCGCGCGGGCGCTGCTGGGGTTGCAGATTCCCTTCGCCGACACCGGGGCCGGGATTGAAATGGACTTGCTGGTGGGACTGCGCGATGCGGACGCCACTTACCGGACACGCTATCTGCCCTATATTCTCGACCAGAACCTGCTGGCCTGGCTGCGCGATGGCCTGGGCCAGGGCCATGTCGAGCGCGGCGCATTCCTCTGGCGCGGCAGCCTGAAACCGCAGGCCCCTGAGTTGCGCACGGTACAACTTTTCTTCGAGGTACGCGACGGCCAGCTGAGCTACCATCCGGATTGGCCCGAGCTGTCCGCGCTGGACGGCAGCGTGTTTATTGACGATACCAATGTCAGCGTCTGGGCCCGCCAGGGGCAGCTCTACGGTGCGCAGATCAGCCATTTATCCGCGGAGGCCTGGAAGGACGCCGAGGGGAGCATGCGCTTGGCGGTGGCGGCTGAACTGGCCGGCGATGCCGCCAGCGGCCTGCGGCTGGTAAACGAGTCGCCCCTGGGACTGCCGCTCGATGGCGCCCTGTCCGGCTGGGAGGCGAAGGGCAGCTTGCAGGCCAGCCTGGATCTGGAGCTGGCATTGACGAAACACTCGCGGCCGCCGCAGGTTGCGGTCAGGACGACACTGACGGACGCGACACTGGCCATCCGCCCCGGCGATCTTGCCCTGGAGCAGGTCGGTGGCATCGTGTACTTTGATTCGGACAGCGGTTTCCGTGCCGAGGGGCTCGCCGCACGGCTGTGGGACGCACCGGTGGCGCTGTCCCTGCAACAGCAGGCACCAGCCGCTGGCGACCGCTCGGACGGCCTGCTGCCGGGGCCGTTGACGCTGGCATTTGACACTACGGTGAGGGTCGAGGCGCTGCAGCAATGGCTGTCCCTGTCGCAGCCACTTCCTGCCCGTGGCGAAACCGGCGTCAGTGGCAGTCTGGATTTCGCCCCTGGGACACCACCGCAGCTGAACCTGGAAACGCAGTTGACCGGTGTTGAACTGGCCCTCCCCGAACCCTGGGGCAAGGCGGCCCCAACCGCACAGCCGCTGCAACTGGCAGTGCGATTCAATGAGTCGCCGCTGCGCCTGCAGCTCAATGCCGAGGGCCTGGGCAAGGCCTGGGTGGATCTGGCCGATGGACAGTTGCAGAGTGTATCACTGGGTTTGCAGGATGAACCCCGGCAGGCACAGCGGGGGGAGCTGCGCGTGGGTGGACACGCTGCGCTGATCGATGTCGATGCCTGGCACCGGCTGTTGTTGGAGCAGGCAATCGAAGCGCCGGCCGGCGACGGCTTGCAGGTGGTGGTGGATGAGCTGCTGGTCGACAGCCTCCGTGTCTGGGGCCAGGACTGGACCGACGTCATGGTCGCCGTCAGGCAGCAGCCCGACCACTGGCAACTGAACCTGGAAACCAGCTGGCTGCAGGGCGAGGCCAGGCTGGCAAGCGACGGTGCCAGCGGCTCGCTGGCATTGTCATTTCTGGATCTCGCCGGGCTGGGCAGTGGTGGCAGTGGTTCGGGCTGGGACATCGGGCGTGCCAGTGAATTGCCCCGGCTGGCCGTCACCATTGAGGAACTTTACCGTGCCGGAGCGCGGCTGGGCACACTGTCCTTCGTGCTGGCACCGGCAGATAGAGCCCTGCAGGCGCAGGCTATTACGGGCGAGCTGGCAGGCCTGAAGCTGTCTCCGGAGAATCCCGGCTATCTGCAGTGGAGCGGCCAGGGCACCGAACTGCAGGCGACGTTGCACTTTGATGACCTGGGAGAGACACTGGCGCAACTGGGTTACGAACGCATCCTGGAGACCGATAGCGGCAACTTTGACCTGAACCTGCGCTGGCCGGGCTCGCCGCGCGGCTTCAGCCTGGCCGCCAGCCACGGCTCGTTGCGGGTGGCTGTGGACGAAGGGCGCTTTCTGACTGCTTCCGCGGGGGCTTCCGGTACCCTGCGGGTGGTCAGTATTCTCAATCTCGCCGATATCGTGCAGCGCCTGAGCCTGAACCACATGTTTGAAAGCGGTATCCCGTTCGATCGTCTGGCAGGTGAGCTGTTCTTTCACGGCGGGGAGATCGAGGTCCCGCTGATGGAGGTGGAGGGTGCGGCCACAGGCTTTGCGTTCAGCGGGCTGTCGGAGGTCGAGCAGCGCAGCCTCAATGGCGAACTGGTCGCAACCCTGCCGGTGGCCCGCAACCTGCCCTGGGTGACGGCATTGACCGCGGGCCTGCCGGCTGCTGCCGGCGTGTTTGTGGTCAGCAAACTGTTCGAGAAGCAGATGAGCCAGCTGTCCAGCGCGGTCTACAGCATCACCGGTTCCTGGGATGAGCCGCAGATCAGTTTTGACCGGGTTTTCGACACCGACAGCCGTCCCATGCGCAACCGTGACGCTACCCGGGACGAGCCTGCCGCCGGCAGCGGCAGTGAAGCTCAGCCCTCGTCGCCCTCTGCAGGGAACGACGGCGAGGCGGCCTCTTCGAGCTCGCGCAAATAGCGGAACAGTTTGCGCCGGGCCGCGGGCGGTTTGTTGCGCTGCTGGTCCCGCTGGCTCTGGAGCAGCAGTTGGCGCAGGTGCTGGCGGTCGGCTCCGGGCCAGCGCAGCATGATGGTATCGATACCCGCCAGCCCCTGTTCCAACAGTTCATCGCGTACTGTTTCCAGGTCCTGGAAGCGGTGGGCCGCGCTCTCGCGCTCGCGGTCGAGCTCCGCCAGCGCCGTCTGGATCGGCTCCGGGTCAATGTCCCGCATGAGCTTGCCGATAAACTGCAGATGCCTGCGCCGTGCGCTGTTGGAATTGATGCGCCGGGTTTCCGCTATCGCCTCCAGCAAGCGGGGATCCGCTATCGGTATGCGGCGCAGCTGCTTGTCGCTGAGCCGGGTCAGCGTGGCGCCCAGTTCCTGCAGGGCAGTCATCCGGCGTTTCAGCTCGCTTTTGCTGGGGCCTGCAGCGGGATCGAAGTCGCCGCTGGGGGAATCGTGATCAGACATAGAACCAGGTCGCCAGGCCGAGGAAGGAGAGAAAGCCAACCACATCGGTCACGGTCAGCACTACGCCGCCAGCGAGCGCCGGATCAATCTTCATGCGCTTGAGCAGCAGTGGCAGGGTGGCGCCGGTGAGCGCCGCGGCAAGCAGGCTGATGATCATCGCGGCGGCAATGATAAGCCCGATATTCCAGTCGTCAAACCACAGCGAGGCCGCGACCGCGACCACGGCCGCCCACAGGATGCCGTTGAGCAGTCCCACGGCGAGCTCCCGGTTGATCAACCAGGATTCATTGTGCTTGCCGACATGACCCAGGGCCATGCCGCGCACCATTACCGTAAGGGTCTGGGTACCGGCGATGCCGCCCATGGAGGCGACGATGGGCATCAGCACGGCCAGTGCGACGACCTTCTCGATGGTGTCCTGGAACAGGTTGATCACTGACGCCGCGAGAAATGCGGTCAGCAGGTTTATGCCCAGCCACAGCGCTCTCCGGGAGGCGGTATAGAACACCGGCGCGAAGGTATCCAGATCTTCAGCCAGGCCCGCCATGGAAGTGAGCGAATGGTCGGCATCCTCGCGGATAACGTCGACCACATCGTCGATGGTGATGCGGCCCAGCAGCCGCCCCTGCTGATCCACGACCGGCGCCGAAACCCAGTCGTTGCGTTCGAACAGGCGCGCCACCTCGTCGTCCGGCATGTCGGCCGGGATCGGCGGAATATCGGTGATCATCCGTTCGCGCACAGTGGACGAAGGGTCTGATACCAGCAGGGTATTGAGTGGCAGCAGACCAATGAACTGGTCGTTGCGGTTGACCACGATCAGATTGTCGGTCATCGGCGGAATTTCCGCATGCCGCCGCAGGTAGCGCAGCACCACATCGAAGGTCAGCGGCGGACGGATGGTGATGGTATCGGTGCTCATCAAACCGCCGGCGGTATCGTCCGGGTAGGTCATCACCTGTTCCAGGCGTGCCCGGTCGCGGTGATCCATCGAATCCAGCACTTCCCGGGTTACCCGATCCGGCAGCTGCTGGAGAATGTCGACCAGGTCGTCGTCCTGCAGGTGTTCGGTGATCTGGGCGACTTCGGCGGCATTCATGTCGCTGAGGAAATGCAGCCGTAGCTCATCCCCGAGCTCGTTGATCACATCGCCCTCGTCCTCCTGCTCCACCATTTGCCACAGAATGTGGCGGAACTTGGGTGGCGAGGATTCCAGCAGGTGGGCGACATCGGCGGCGGGCAGGCCATTGAGCATGCGCCTGACATCGGCAAAGGTGCCGCTGCCCAATGCCTGCGACAGGCGTTCGAGTCTAGCCTGGGATGTGGTAGAGCCTTGGGCCATGAAGAGGGTTGTCCGCTGTGGTCTGCCGGGTCGGCGCTGCCGCCGCGCCAATTATCCGGTAAAGCGGCCGGGACAACAACGTGCGGTTGCGGGCATTATCACATTGACGTACGCGGTCTATTCGCCTTCATCGAAATAGTTGTCGATCAGTGCCTGCAGGGCTTCGAGCGCGGCGGTCTCGTCATCACCATCGATATGCAGGTCCAGCACCGTGCCCTGGCCGGCCGCCAGCATCATCATGGCCATGATACTTTTGCCGTCGACCAGCTGGCCATTCCTGCCAGCCTTGATGCTGCTCGAAAAGCCGGCTGCGCAACCCACGAACTTGGCGGCAGCGCGAGCATGCAGACCAAGCTTGTTTATGATTGTTACCTGAGTCTGGATCACATTGCTGCTGCTATTGCAGTTCCCTGTGCCGTACGTGAACTTGCGGGTACTGTTGCTGATAGTGCTGGTGCAGCTGGGCTGCGAGATATACTGAACGGTGTTGTCCTCCAGTACAACCTATCGCTACAGTCATGTAACTGCGGTTGCTGGCCCGGTACTGGGGCAGCCACTGGTCGAGATACTGACGGATGCTGGCGAACAGTTCGGCGGTCTGGGGCTGTTCCTCCAGGAAATGGCGCACCGCCGGGTCCAGTCCGCTGAGCAGACGCAGTTCCTTGATCCAGTGAGGATTGGGGAGCATCCTGACATCGAAGACCAGGTCTGCATCGGTGGGTACACCACGCTTGAAACCAAAAGACTGGAACAGGATGGACATGCTGCCCGAGCTGTCGCCGACCAGCCGCTGCCTGATCGCGTCGCGCAGCTCGTAGATCGTCATCTGGCTGGTGTCCAGCACCAGGTCGGCGGCCACCGTGATGGGTTCCAGCAACTCCCGTTCGCGTTCAATGGCTTCCGCCAGCGGCATGTTTTCACCACTGAGTGGATGCTTGCGCCGGGTTTCACTGAAGCGCTTGATCAATACCGGGTCCTGGGCATCCAGGTAAAGGATTTCGCTGTCCACGGTGTCCGGCAATGCCTTCAGGATGACATTGAAATCTTCCAGATTACGCCAGGCGTTGCGGGCATCGATGCACACGGCAACGCCCCGGAAATGGCCAAAGCCGGCGTGTGCGGCTTCGGCCACCAGCGCGGGCAGCAAGGCCACCGGCAGATTGTCGATGCAATAGTAGCCTTCGTCTTCCAGTTGGTGCAGGGCGGTACTCTTGCCTGAGCCGGAGCGCCCCGAGATGATTACCAGGTGCATGCTGACGACCTCATGTCGACCAGCTGGTAGCCAGGGTGAACAATTCGGCATCGTCTGCGCTGCTGCGCAGCTGTTCGCAAAAATCGGACTGGCTGAACAACCGGGCGATGCGGGCGAGTATGTCGAGGTGGGCCTGCTGCGCCTCCTCGGGCACCAGCAACACGAACAGCAGATCCACCGGGGCGTCGTCGGGCGCCTCAAAATCGATGGGGTCGGCCAGGGTCACCAGGGCTCCCAGCGGCTCCTCGCAGCTGGCGATACGACAGTGGGGGATCGCGATACCGCCCCCCAGGCCAGTACTGCCCAGCCGCTCGCGGGCTATCAGCTTGCCGAAGACCTCGGT
Organism: Kineobactrum salinum; assembly: GCF_010669285.1. GTDB lineage: Bacteria > Pseudomonadota > Gammaproteobacteria > Pseudomonadales > Halieaceae > Kineobactrum > Kineobactrum salinum. The sequence continues at coordinate 3,487,699 of NZ_CP048711.1, forward strand.
TTCGGTCAGCTTGGGCTGGTCCCTGGAGATGATGCCGGAGAGAATTTCAAACAGCCGTTTCTTGCTGGTTCCCGGGACGCGGCAGAGCGTGCGTCCCGGGGTGAGCAGTTGGGAGAGTACTTGCATTGGGGTTTAGTGACCTCTGGCCTTTTCCTTGTGTTTGATCAGCTGGCGGTCGAGCTTGTCGGCCAGCGCGTCTATGGCTGCGTACATGTCTTCGGATTCAGCGGCGGCAAAGATGTCGGCACCGGAAATGTGAATCGTGGCTTCGGCTTTCTGAACGAGCTTTTCCACGACGAGTGTCACTTCGGTATTGGTAATCTGATCGAAATGCCGTTGCAGACGTTCAAATTTGGACTGGACGTATTCGCGCAATGGATTGGTAACGTCGACATGGTGACCGCTGACATTCAATTGCATACCTGACTCCTTCTTTGGTAAAAACCGGGGCGGTAGCCCCAAACCGGTGCCACCCCCGAAGAGCCGACACCTTGCTTGCATTCTAGACCAATCTCTTGCGCTCGTTGGAGGGGGGATCAGCAGTATCTCACGATACTTGGCAACGGTGCGGCGGGCCACCTTTATCCCCTGTTCCTCCAGCAGGCTGGTTATCTTGTTGTCACTCAGGGGCTTGCGCGGATTTTCCGCTGCCACCAGTTTCTTGATAAGCGCGCGAATGGCAGTGGATGAGCACTCGCCGCCTGAGGTGGTGCCAACATGGCTAGAAAAGAAATACTTCAATTCAAAAATTCCGCGGGGAGTATGCATGTACTTGCGGGTGGTAACACGGGAGATGGTGGACTCGTGCATCTCCACTGCATCGGCGATGTCATGCAACACCAGAGGCTTCATCGCCTCCTCGCCGAATTCGAGGAAGTTGCGCTGGTGCTCCACGATCTTGCTTGCGACCTTCATCAGGGTCTCGTTACGACTGTAGAGACTCTTGAGAAACCAGCGCGCCTCCTGCAGGTTGTCCTTCAGGAAAGTATTGTCGGCGCTGCTGTCAGCGCGCCGGATCAGGCTGGCGTAACTGCTGTTGATGCGCAGGCGGGGAGCGATATCGGGATTCAGCTCCACTACCCAGCGGCCGCCTTTCTTGCTTACGAACACATCCGGTACTACGTATTCGGTGGTGTCATCGCCAATGTTCTGGCCGGGATTCGGGTCCAGTGAACGGATCAACTCGAGAATCGATCTGAGTTGCTCCTCGGTCAGGCGCATGCGCCGCATTATTTGCTTGTAGTCGCCGGCGCCGAGCTGGGTCAGGTGCCTGCTGATCATGATCCGGGCCTGTTCCAGGCCGGGAGTTCCCGCCGGCAGCTGCTGCAGCTGGACCAGCAGGCATTCCTGCAGGTCCCGGGTACAGACACCGGCGGGCTCGAATTGCTGCAGGCAGTGCAGCACTGCCACCACCTCTTCCACGTCGATGTCCAGCTCGGGCACCAGCGCCTGCTGGATGTCCTCGACGCTGGCCTGCAGGCGGCCGTTGGCGTCCGTGGCATCGATCAGGGCCAGCGCGATGATGCGGTCAGTGTCGGACAGGCGGGTCAGGTTGAGCTGCCAGCGCAGCTGGTCCTGCAGGCTTTCGCTGCTGTTGTTGCGGCTCTCGAAATCGCTGTTGCTGTCTTCGCCGTTGCCGCTGGTGATGGCAGAAGAAGGCAGCAGGTCATCCCACTGGGTGTCCACCGGCAGCTCCTCGGGCATCATCCCCAGCTGCCATTCCTCCTCCGAGGCGAGGCCACTGTCGCTGGTGGCCCCTCCAGGCGCTCCAACGGGCCGTCGGTTTTCGCTTCCGGCACCGGCTCCAGACGGGTGAGATTGTCGACTTCCGGCTCCGCTTCGCCGTCATCCTCGGCCAGCTCCAGCAGCGGGTTGCTGTCCAGCACCTGCTGGATTTCCTGTTGCAGGTCGAGGGTGCTGAGCTGCAGCAGGCGAATGGCCTGCTGCAGCTGCGGCGTCATGGTCAACTGCTGACCAAGTTTGAGCTGAAGTGACTGTTTCATGGACACAAATGGCTCATTCCGGCAAGCCTCCCGGGCGGTATCTCAAGCTCAAGTGTAGACCCGGCGGTGGCGCTTGCGCAACCACATGGCGCGAAAATTGCTTGGTGAAATGGGCGGCGCGCTTCAGAGGTGGAAATTGTCGCCCAGGTAGACCTTGCGGACCCGGGCATTGGCCAGGATCTCTTCGGCATTGCCCTCGGCGATGATGTGACCTTCCCCGACGATAAACGCTTTTTCACAGATGTCCAGCGTTTCCCGGACGTTGTGGTCGGTGATCAGCACACCGATGCCGCGATGCCGCAGATGGTTGATGATGTCCTTGATATCGCTGACCGAAATCGGGTCGACCCCGGCGAAAGGTTCGTCCAGCAGGATGAAATCGGGCTCCGTCGACAGTGCCCGGGCGATCTCGACCCGGCGTCTTTCGCCGCCCGACAGCGACTGGCCGAGGCTGGCCCGCAGGTGGGTGAGGTGAAATTCTTCCAGCAACCGGTCACAGTGAGTCTGGCGCTCGTGGGCATTCAGGTCCGGCCGGGTCTCGAGTATCGCCAGCAGGTTGTCCTGGACGCTGAGTTTGCGGAAGATGGAGGCTTCCTGGGGCAGGTAGCCTATGCCCCGGCGGGCGCGTTCATGCATCGGCATGGCAGTGATGTCGGTGCCGTTGAGCACGATCGAGCCCTGTTCGGCCGCGATGATGCCGACGATCATGTAAAAGCAGGTGGTCTTGCCGGCGCCGTTGGGGCCCAGCAGCCCGACCACCTGGCCGCTGCTCAGTTCCAGCGAGACATCGACCACGACCTTGCGGCCGCGGTAGGATTTGGCCAGATTATTCGCTTGGAGTCGTGCCACCGGGCTCCCCGTCGTCGCCTTCCACTGCCCGGGCGGGAATCACGACCTCGACCCGGCTGCCACTGCCGTTTTGACCCGAGTCGGCCTTGACCCGCTGCTCCGCGATCAGGTAATCGATGCGATCACCCGTTACGATGGAGCCCTCCTGTTCGATGCGGGCCTCCCTGTTCAACTGGACGCGCTCCTCTGCCTCGTAGTACTCGATCACCAGGGCGCGGGCATGGATCAACCCCTTGTCGGGCTCGGGTTGCTGTTGCATCCGCGCCGGTGATCCCTCCGCCACGATCCGGTCTGCTGCCTCCGCCTGATGATAGATCGTGATCTTGTCGGCCTCTATGCGCAGGCTGCCCTGTTCCATCCGGACATTGCCGGTATACTCGGTAAACCCCTGCTTCTCATCCCGCAGCGCCTGGTCCGCGGTGATCCTGATCGATTGCTGCCGGTCCTCGGGCAGGGCAGACACGGCCAGTGCCCACAACAGCAGGGCCGCGCCGAGGCAGCGCCCCAGGGCAGCTGCCAGGACAGAACGCCGCTCAGCTGCCGGTTGGGACATATAGGCTCTCCACATTGGGTTGCAGGTGCATGGTTTCACTGCGAAGGTCGACTTCCATGCCGTCGGCCTGCAGCAGGTTTCCCGCCTGCCGGATCGTCACCGGTACCCGGGAGACCGCGGTCTTGTGGCGCAGGTCGACCGTCATCACACGTGTTTCCAGAGTGGCCCCCGCCTGATCGTTGGTCAGCAGCACGTTGCTTCTCAGCACCAGTACCTCCGGCCGATGCCTGAGCCGGCCGCTGTCAGCGGTTGCCGACCAGGTGCGGTCGTTGCCGTCGTGGGAATAGAATCGCGGGCGTTCCAGTTCAGAGACATCGTTGCGGGCAAAGTGTTCCACCCGGTCCGCTTCCATGACTTCGGACAGAGTCCCATCTTCGGCATAGGACCAACTGCGCGAGTGAACCAGATAGCTTTGCACCAGCTCCTCCTGTGTTGCGAGCAGGCGCCGGTCCGGGTTGAGGTCGCCGGTGGCCCCCCAGTAATAGCCGGCTACCAGGGTCACGGTAATCGCGGTCAGGGCCTGCAGTTTACGTGATATCACTGGAAGCCGGCCTCCAGTTGTGGCCAGCTGCCCTGCACCCGCAGCAGCCACTCGCAGGCTTCACGCACCGCGCCGGCGCCGCCCGCGGCGGCGCTGCACCAATGTGCCCGGGCGCGGACGACTGCCGCGGCATCGGCCACGGTCATGCCCAGGCCGGCTGCCTGTATCGCTGCCAGGTCCGGCAGGTCATCGCCCATATAGGCGCACTGCTGCAGCTCCAGCGCGCAGCGCTGGCACAGTTCGCGCAGGGCGGCCAGTTTGTCCTCGCGTCCCTGAATCACCTCGTCTATTCCCAGCTCTGTTGCGCGGCGGGTGACGACGCTGGACTGGCGGCCGGTAATGAGCGCGATGCCGATGCCGGCCTGTTGCAATAGCTTGATCCCCAGCCCATCCTTGATGTTGAAGGCCTTGAGTTCGCTGCCGTCACTGCCGTAGATGACCCGGCCGTCGGTGAGTACGCCGTCGACATCCAGTGCCAGCAGGCGGATGCCGCGGCCGCGCAGGATGACTGCCTCCGTGTCATTCATCTCAGGCAATTCCCGCGTGCAGCAAGCCCATCAGGTGGATGACGCCGGCAATGCGCGCCTCGTCGTCCAGCACAACCAGCGCGCTGATCCGGTTTTCCTCCATTATCCGCAAGGCTTCAGCTGCCAGCATGCCCGGCCGTACGGTCTTGGGATCGCGTGTCATCAGGCTTTCGATCGGGGTCTGCCTGAGGTCGACCGCTTCTTCATCCAGTGCCCGGCGCAGGTCGCCGTCGGTGAAAATACCCACCAGTTCATCGCCTTCGCCGACCACGGTGGTCATGCCCAGCCCCTTGTGGCTGATCTCCAGCAGTGCGCTGCCCAACGCTACTCCGCGGTGGACCCGGGGCACGTCGGCGCCGACTCGCATGACATCTTCCACCTTGAGCAGCAGCTTCTTGCCCAGGGTGCCGCCGGGGTGGGAAAAGGCGAAGTCCTCAGCGCTAAAGCCGCGCGCTTCCAGCAACGCGATCGCCAGCGCGTCGCCCATCACCAGCGCGGTGGTGGTGCTGGATGTGGGCGCCAGGTTCAGCGGGCAGGCTTCGGTGCTGACCCCGGTATCGAGATGGGCATCGGCGGCAGAGGCGAGAACGGAGGTGGAGTCTCCGGTCATGCTGATTAGCGGTACGCCGAGGCGTTTCAACAGCGGCAGCAGGGTAACCAGCTCCGGTGAGCGACCGCTGTTGGACAGTGCGACGACGGCGTCGTCGGCGGTGATCATGCCGATATCGCCGTGGCTGGCCTCGCCGGGGTGAACGAAGAATGAGGGTGTGCCGGTGCTGGCCAGCGTGGCGGCGATCTTGCCGGCGATGTGGCCGGATTTGCCGATGCCGGTGACAATCACCCGGCCGCGGGTGGCCAGCAGAATATCGCAGGCCTGGACGAAGCTGGCGGCAATGCGTCCCTCCAGTGCCGCCACCGCCTCGCATTCCATGCGTATCGTGCGTTGTGCGGAGGCGATATAGCTGTGAGTCTGGGAGTCTGGCATCGTGGCTCAGCGGGTTCGGTACAGCCAGTAATAATACAGGGCGTAGATAGAGAGTAACAGTATGCCCACCGAACGCCCCAGATAGGCGTGGCCTGCACCCCCCGCTTTGCGCCGGAGGCGACCGAACCACAGGGTGGCTGCGAGCAGCACCGTCAGTCCCGTCATTGTCAGGTAGTCCCGGTAGAGTATCAGCGGTTCCAGCGCCTGGGGTTCGATCAGCCCCGGGATGGCCATCACCGCCAGCAGATTGAACAGGTTGGAACCGATCACATTGCCGATGGCGATGTCAGTATGGCCGCGCAGTGCGCTGGCGATGGTTGCGGCCAGCTCCGGCAGACTGGTGCCGATCGCCACCACCGTCAGCCCGATCATCAACTGGGACACGCCCAACTGCAGGGCGATACCGGTGGCTCCCCACACCAGCAGCCGGGAGCTGATTATCAGCAGCACCAGGCCGGCAGCAAAGGTCAGCCAGGCGCGCAGGGGGCTCAGTACCGCCGCAGGGGTGGCCGTGGCTTCCTTCAGCAGGACGCTGTCTCTGCCCTCGTTGCGCACGATCAGGGACATGATGACGCACAGCACTACCACCATGGCGATGCCGTCCACCCGCGACAACACGCCGTCCAGCAACAGCAGGGCTGTGGCCATGGTCACCAGCAGCAGTGCCGGAATTTCCCTGCGCATGCAAGTGGGTTGAACTTTCATCGGGACGATGAGCACGGTCAGCCCGAGCACCAGCCCGACATTGGCGATATTGGAGCCGATGGCATTGCCGATGGCCAGTTCCCCGGCTTCGGTGAGCGCTGCAGTTATGGATACCAGGATTTCCGGTGCCGAGGTGCCGATCGAGACAATGGTGATGCCGATGATGATGGGTGACAGCCCCAGGTTGGCCGCGATCGAGGCCGCTCCCGCGACGAACAGGTCGGCACTCCAGATCAGTACGACGAAGCCGGCCAGGACGGCGATCGCGGCTAACAGCATAAAACCAAAATTCCTGTTAAAGTGCGTGAACGGTCGGGCATTGAACTGCAGCTGCGCTGGCGTTGTCAAAGCGGCAGTCCGCGGCGATCGGGGTGTCGGAAACAGCCGGACCAGAGTATACAGTGCCCGGCATCGCGCGATAGCACATTATTTCAGTTCAAGGATCATGACATGAAGCGATTTTTGCGGTTTGCCGCGACCCTGGCCCTGATGGCTGTGGCGCCGGTAATGATGGCTCAGGACAAGGACGAGCCGGCGGCGCAGCCCGACAGTGCCCACGAGGTGGTGCGGGCGGCCACCGAACAGGTAATGAGCACGGTCGAGGACGCGCAGGAATACGCCGGCGAGAACCCCGAGCGCTTTTATGACGAGCTGCAGGAGATACTCGACCCCGTGGTCGATTTCCGCGGCTTTGCCCGCGGCATCATGGGGCCCTATGCCAGCAGTGACAGATACCGCTCCCTGGATGCCGAGGGCCGGCAGCAGTTGCGCGAGCAGTTGGAGCGTTTTACCGGCGTGATACGGGTGGGTCTGGTACGTACCTACGGCAAGGGCCTGCTGGCCTTTGGTGGCTCGCGCATTGAGGTGCCGCCGCTGTCTGAAGAGGAGGCCGCGCGCTCGCGGGTATCGGTAAAACAGTTTATCCACAGTGATGAGTCCCAGCCCTACGTGCTGGTCTACCACATGGGCCGCGACCGCGACGGCGGCTGGAAGCTTCGCAACCTGGTCATAGAGGATGTCAACCTCGGCGAAATCTATCGCAGTCAGTTTGAGTCCGCTGCCCGCCAGTACGACGGCGATCTGGACAAGGTCATTGACAGCTGGTCCGCAGTGGAGATTGGCGACTGAAAACCGGATCGGCAGCGGCCAGCCTCGCCATGGCGGCGGAATTCTCCTAGAATGCCGGGTTTTTGATTCTCCGGGATCACGGCAAAAGGAGCGAGGCAGATGGATGCGTCAACGGTGAAGGCACTGCTGGAAGCACAGCTTGCGGGTTGCCAGATAGGCGTCGAAGGCGAGGGCAATCGCTACGACATCACGGTCGTGGGCGAGGTGTTCGCCGGCAAACGCCCGGTGCAGCGCCAACAGCTGGTGTACGCGGCGCTCAATGAACAGATAGCCAGTGGCGCCATTCACGCAGTGAATATCCGCACTTTTACCCCCGAGCAATGGCAGTCCCGGGCCTGAGCATTCCGCCACAGTTGGAGCTACAGTGGACAAACTAGTTATTCAGGGCGGGCGGCGTCTCGACGGTGAACTGCGGATTGCCGGCGCCAAGAATGCCGCGCTCCCCATTCTTGCAGCCACATTGCTGACCGCAGAGCCGGTCACGGTATCCAACCTGCCCCATCTGCACGATATCACTACCATGATCGAGCTGCTCGGCTGTCTGGGTGTGCAGCTGACGGTTGATGAGCGGCTGAATATCGAAGTGGACGCCAGCAGGGTCACCGGCTTCTCCGCTCCCTATGAGCTGGTCAAGACCATGCGCGCGTCGATTCTGGTGCTGGGCCCGATGGTGGCCCGCTTCGGCAAGGCCCACGTCTCGTTCCCGGGCGGCTGCGCGATAGGCAGCCGGCCCGTGGACCTGCACCTGAAGGGCCTGGAGGCGATGGGAGCCACTATCTCGGTGGCCGGCGGCTATATCAATGCCGAGGTGCAGGGGCGGCTCAGGGGCGCCCGCATCGTACTGGAGACGGTCACGGTGGGCGGTACCGAGAATCTGATGATGGCGGCGGCGCTGGCGCAGGGGCAGACTGTGATCGAGAACGCGGCGCGCGAGCCGGAAGTGGTGGATCTGGCCCAGTGTCTGCTCGCGATGGGTGCGCGTATCAGCGGCCATGGTACCGATACCATTGTGATCGATGGCGTGGAGCGCCTGCACGGTTGTCACTATGCCGTCATGCCCGACAGAATCGAAACCGGTACCTATCTGGTGGCGGCCGCTGCCACCGGCGGCAGGATCATGTTGAAGGATGCCTGCCCCCAGTACCTGGAAGCGGTATTGCACAAACTGGAGGAAGCGGGCGCGAAAATCACCCAGGGTGCGGACTGGGTGGCGCTGGACATGGCTGGCAAGCGGCCGCGGGCGGTCAGTATCAAGACCGCCCCCTATCCGGGCTTTCCCACCGACATGCAGGCCCAGTTCACCGCGATGAACGCTGTTGCCGAAGGCACTTCCACGGTCACCGAGACCGTGTTCGAGAACCGGCTGATACAGACCCACGAAATGAACCGTATGGGCGCCAATATCGCAATTGAGGGTAACACCGCGATTATCACCGGCCAGGCCGAATTGCAGGGCGCGCCGGTCATGGCCAGTGACCTGCGGGCCTCCGCCAGCCTGGTGATCGCCGCGCTGGTGGCCCGCGGCGAGACCGTGATCGACCGCATCTATCATATTGACCGCGGTTACGAATGTATCGAGGAAAAACTGCAGTTGCTGGGGGCGGACATTCGCCGCCGGGCGGATTGAACCCATGTCCAGACCATTGACCATCGCCCTGACCAAGGGCCGCATTCTGAAGGAAACCCTGCCATTGCTGGCGCGCGCCGGCGTGGAACCGCTGGAAGACATTGACAGCAGCCGCAAGCTGGTTTTTGCCACCAATTACGCCGGTTTGCAGCTGGTCGTGATCCGCGGTACCGATGTGCCCACCTACGTGCGTCACGGCGCGGCCGAGCTTGGCGTCGTGGGCAAGGACATCCTGCTGGAGCACGGTGCCGAGGGCCTGTACGAACCACTGGACCTGGGCATTGCCCGCTGCCGCCTGATGACCGCCGGTCCGGTGGGCTGGCAGGGCAGTGGTGCACGGGTGCGGGTGGCCACCAAGTTTGCCAATATCGCACGGCGTCACTTTGCCACCCGGGGCGTGCATGCGGATGTGATCAAGCTGTACGGCGCAATGGAGCTGGCACCCCTGATGAACCTGGCGGATTTGATCGTCGATATTGTCGATACTGGCAATACGCTGCGCGCCAATGGCATGGAGCCGCTGGACGAGATCGCCTGTATCAGCTCGCGGCTGGTGGTCAACAAGGCGGCCATGCGTTCTCACCACAGCCGCATCCAGCCGTTGATCGAGCGCCTGTCCGCTGTGGTGGCGGAGTCCTGAGATGATGCAGCGCCTGGATACCCGCGATGCTGATTTTGACACCCGGCTGGCGGAGCTTACCGAGTGGGAGGAATCACTGGACCTGACGGTGAACACGGCGGTGGCCGAGATCATTGCCGCTGTGCGCAGCCGTGGCGATGCCGCAGTGCTGGAATACACAGCCCGTTTTGACCGGCAGGAGGCGGCCAGCGTCGCCGACCTGGAGGTGTCCGCGGCCCGCCTGCAGGCAGCACTGCAGCGGATAGGTCCGGAGCCGCGGGCGGCACTGGAACAGGCGGCGGAGCGGGTGCGCGCCTATCATGAGCACCAGCGCCAGCACAGTTGGCAATACCGTGACGCCGAGGGCAACCTGCTGGGCCAGCAGGTCACGCCGTTGGACCGGGTCGGCATCTACGTGCCCGGCGGCAAGGCCAGCTACCCGTCCTCGGTGTTGATGAACGCGCTGCCGGCCAGAGTGGCCGGGTGGGCGAGGTCATCATGGTGGTGCCGGCACCTGGCGGCGAACTCAGTGACATGGTGCTGGCGGCTGCCGCCATCGCCGGGGTCGACCGTGTGTTCACCCTGGGCGGTGCCCAGGCCGTGGCGGCCCTGGCCTTCGGTACCGAAACCGTACCGGCGGTGGACAAGATTGTGGGCCCCGGCAATATCTATGTCGCTGCCGCCAAGCGGCAGGTATTCGGCCGTGTCGGCATAGACATGATTGCCGGACCCTCCGAGATCCTGATCATCTGCGATGGTTCCACCGATCCAGACTGGATAGCGATGGACCTGTTTTCCCAGGCCGAGCACGACGAGAACGCCCAGGCCATCCTGCTGTCGCCGGATGCTGCCTTTCTGGACCGGGTGGCGGCCAGCGTCACTCGTCTGCTGCCCGAGATGGAGCGGGCGGACATCATTCGTGCCTCGCTGGAGGCCCGCGGCGCACTGGTACTGACACGCGACCTGTCCGAGGCGGCAGCAGTCAGCAACCGGCTGGCACCGGAGCACCTGGAGCTGTCAGTGGCCGAGCCGGAGGCGCTGCTGCCGCAGGTACGCCACGCGGGCGCCATCTTCATGGGGCGCTTCACCTCCGAGAGCCTGGGGGACTACTGTGCTGGCCCCAGCCACGTCCTGCCCACCTCCCGCAGCGCACGATTCTTCTCGCCGCTGGGGGTATACGACTTCCAGAAACGCAGTTCGGTGATAATGTGCAGTGAGCAGGGCGTCCAGTCGCTGGGCCGCATCGCCTCGGTGCTGGCCCGCGAGGAGCAGTTTACCGCCCATGCCCGCAGCGCCGAGCTGCGGCTGACAAAACACGAGTCCTGATCCGAAAGGCACTTACTTAAAGTCCGGTTCGGTGTGAGGGTGCTACTTCCGGAGAGCACTTTCGAGACCGTTTGCCGCATGGATGCCCAAAGCACTCGCTGCGCTCGCGGGGCAGGCTCTGCGGCAACCGAGCCCCCATGGAAGGGTTTACGGCGTGTCTCGAAAGTGCTCTCCGGAAGTAGTGACCGGATTATAGGCACCCAATAGCTAAAGTAAGTGCTATTGAGCCCTGATCCCACCGCCTCTCCGAGAGCTAGATCGTGGGAGATTGCCGCAACGTGCCGACAATGGCGGTGAGGTCCACCGACTGCTGGCCCCGCTGCACGGTAATGTCGATATTGTCACCCGGACGCAACTGCGCAATGCGGTGCATGGTGATGCGTCCATCCTCGACCGGCTCGCCATTGATGTGGGTGATGATGTCCCGTACCTGGATACCGGCCCGCTGCGCCGGGCTGTCCTCCGCCACCGAGGTCACTTCCAGCAAGTGAGCCGCCGGCAGTTCATTGTCGACCCGGCGGACCGGCCCCACACTGACCCCCAGCCAGCCGCGAATGACCTCGCCGTAGCGAATCAGGTCGTCCATCACGAACAGCGCCAGATTGGCCGGAATCGCCAGGCTGATGCCGATCCCGGTGGCGCTGCCGCGGCTCTGGTCGCCGCTGGTGTAGATCAGGGTGTTGATGCCCAGCAGCTGCCCCCGGGTGTTGATCAGCGCGCCGCCGGAGTTGCCCAGGTGAATGATCGCATCGGTCTGGATATAGTCTTCGTAGGTGGAGAGTTGCAGACCATAGCGCCCCAGCGCGGACACGATCCCCTGGGTGACCGAGTGGCCGAAACCCAGCGGGTTGCCGATCGCCAGCACCACATCGCCGACCCGCGCGGTATCGGAATCGGCCAGCGCCACCGGCTGCAGTCCGGGCAGGTCCACCTTCAGCACCGCCAGGTCAGTGGCCGGATCGGTGCCGATCACCACTGCGCTGGCCGAGCGGCCATCGTGCAGCAGTACCTGGATGGCATCCGCCTCGTGGATGACATGGTTGTTGGTAAGTATGTGCCCCTCCGGGGTCATGATCACGCCCGAGCCCAGCGAGCGCTCGATGCGCTGGCGCTGTACCGGCGGCGTCTCGAACCGGCGATAGAACTGGTCCTCGCGGAAGAAATTGCGCCGCGTCGGAAGCAATTTGGCCGTATAGATGTTTACCACTGCCGGTGTCGCACTGCGCACGGCATTGGCGTAGCTGGCGGTTTCCGGCACATCGCCGCCACGGTCCGGGGGCGGCAGTACCCAGCGATCCAGGATCAGCAGGGCCGCCAGCAGGCCGGCAATGGCAGGCCAGGTGATGAAGCGCAGGCTTTGTTTCATAATGTGAAGTCGTGTCAGTTCGCGGCTCCATTGTATATGATGGACGCCGCGGCAACAGCCGCAACTGTGGTTTTCACCAGATTTCGGGGACATCCGCCATGCCGGTCGCACGCGACAGTCTGCTGCACTATCTCGATGAAACCCTGCAGACGCAGATATTCCAGGATTACTGTCCCAACGGACTTCAGGTCGAGGGCCGCGACCGGATCTCGCGGCTGGTCACCGGGGTGACGGCCTGCCAGGCGCTGCTGGACGCCGCGGTGGACTGGCAGGCCGATGCCGTGCTGGTGCACCACGGCTACTTCTGGCGCGGCGAGCCGGCCCCGCTGGTGGGGCTCAAGCGGCGCCGGCTGGCGACCCTGCTGCGGCACGACATCAACCTGCTGGCCTATCACCTGCCGCTGGATGCCCATCCCGAGTACGGCAACAATGCCTGCCTGGGACGCTTGCTGGGAATCGAGCAGCAGTTGCCGCTGCATCCCTCCCGCGCCGACAATGTGGGCAACATCGGCAGCCTGGCACAGCCGTTGCCGGCGGCGGAGCTGGTCGCGCGCCTGGCACAGCTGACCGGCCGCGCGCCGCTCCACATCGGTGACGGCGCGCAGCCGGTGCAGCGCATAGCCTGGTGCACCGGCGCGGCCCAATCAATGATCGAGGCTGCGGTCGCGGCCGGGGCCGACCTCTATCTCACCGGGGAGGTCTCGGAGCCCACCGTGCATGTGGCGCGGGAAAGTGGCATCCACTTCGTCGCCGCCGGCCACCACGCGACCGAACGCTACGGCGTCCAGGCCCTGGGCCAGCACCTGGCCGACCGCTACGCCCTGGAACACCGCTTTATCGATATCGACAATCCGGTTTAGTGTTCGGATGGTGCTTACTTTGGCGATTGGATGCCTTTAATCCGGTCACTACTGCCGGAGAGTGCTTTCGAGACACGCCGTGAATCCATCCATGGAGGCTCGGATGCGACATCCCTGTCGCATACGGTCGCGAAAGCACTCTCCGGCAGTAGCGCCCTCACACCGAGCCAGGCCCAGGTAAGTGCCATTCTAGATTGCTGTTCCATAAGGTTGGCTACCAAGGTAGAGACATCGGCGGGGGTGCGGTGTTCAAGACCGTTTGCAGCATGGATGCTGCAACCGAGCCCCCATGGACGGGTTCACGGCGTGTCTTGAACACCGCACCCCGGGCGATGGCTCGGCGGGCGAAGCGCCTGTCTCCCGCTCTGCGCCCCGGCACCGCCTGCCCCATGAGCGCAGCAAGTGTTTTGGGTACGGCGTGTCTTGAACACTGCACCCCGGGTGATGGCTCGGAGGTCGTAGTGCCTGCCTCGCAGCAATGAACCGTCCAGCGTTCGTCAGTCCTCGCTGGCGGCCCTGCCCGCCGCCCGCGACCGCTCCCGGTCGATGCCGAATTCCTCGTTGAGCATGCCCTTTTCCTCCGGCGATGTCTTCGGGGCGTAGTCCAGCGGAGGCTGGATATGGGCCAGATGCGGTGGGATTTCGGCGTCATCACCGCGGCTCTCCAGGCGGCCCAGCGATACCGGGCCACGCTCCTGGCACAGCGTTTCTGCCCCCGAGGCGAGATGGTTATGCACATCCCGGTAGCTGTCTGTCAGGTTGTTGAGCAGGCGCGCAGTCTGGCTGAAGTGCTCGACGACCTCTTCTTCATAGGCGCGCTTGGCCTGAGTGACCTGATCCAGTTTGAGCTCCGATTCCCGCAACCGCTGGCCATCGGCGGACAGGCGTCGCCCCAGCAGGACGCCGGCGCCAATTCCAATCAGTAACGAGATGGCGCCAGTGGCGACCAGAATAGTCAAGCTATACACAGGGGTTCCTCTTTTACGCGGGTTCGAACCTGCGAAGTATACCGCAAACGCCGCCGGACTCTAGGAGGCTGTCGGAATTGCGGGGTGCGCACGGATTGCCAAGATTGCTGGCCATGGTTAGAGTGTGGCCCGATTCTGGCCAAAGTAATGTACGGTACCCTACAGCACAGGAACTCGATTGCATCCTTCCGCGCCTACACCCTGGCAGCGCTATCAGGCTGACCTGCAGCGACCCGATTTCTCCCCTGACCCTGCTCAGGAGGCTGCGGTGCGTCTGCTGCAGGAGCTGTATGAGCGCCTGCTGCAGCGGCGGCAGGCACGGCGCCGTTGGTGGCGCCGGCTGTGGCGGCCTCAGTCCCGGGAGCCTGAGACCGGACTCTATCTCTGGGGTGGGGTGGGCCGCGGCAAGACGTATCTGGTGGATACCTTTTACGAGTGCCTGCCTTTTGAGCGCAAAATGCGCGTACATTTCCACCGCTTCATGCAGCGGGTGCATCGGGATCTGAAGCAGTTGCAGGGGGCAAAGAATCCGCTGCAGAGCGTCGCCGATCAGCTGGCGGCGGAGGCCTGGGTGCTGTGTTTTGATGAGTTTTTTGTGACCGATATTGCCGATGCGATGATTTTGGGAGGGCTGATGGAGGCCTTGTTTGCGCGCGGTGTGACGCTGGTGGCGACTTCGAATATCGAACCGGCACGACTGTACGAAAATGGCCTGCAGCGGCAGCGCTTCCTGCCGGCCATCGCCCTGCTGGAACGCCATACCCGGGTGGTGAATGTGGATGCAGGCGTCGACTACCGGCTGCGCACGCTGGAGCAGGCTGAGCTGTATCACTGGCCGCTGGATGCTTCGGCCGATGCCAGCCTGCGCCGGAGTTTCGAGCAACTGGCGCCACACCCGGGCCTGGCTGGCGCGACGCTGCAGATCAATGGCCGTGAGCTGCGCTGCCGCAGCCTGGCCGACGATGTGGCCTGGTTCGATTTCGAGGAGCTGTGCGCCGGTCCGCGCTCGCAGAACGACTACATCGAACTGGCGCGCATTTTTCACGCGGTGGTGTTGTCGGCGGTACCGGCGTTGGGGGCGGGCAATGACGATGCGGCCCGCCGCTTCGTCAATCTGGTGGATGAATTCTACGATCGCAATGTAAAACTTGTGATGGCAGCTGACAGACCCCTGCCGGCGCTGTATGATGGCGACCGTCTCGCGTTCGAGTTCCAGCGCACCGTGTCCCGCCTGCAGGAAATGCAGTCGCATGAGTATCTGGCCCGGGAACATCGCCCCTGAGGGCCGCACCGGACCCGCCCGACGGGTCCCGGAGGCGGCGAACAATCTTTATGGCAATGCTTGAAAAGCAGGGTGTGAAGCAGTAGTATTCGCGCTCTCGAAATTGGAGCCCTCCAAGAGGCGTTTATTGATGAAAACTTTTAGTGCCAAAGCCCAGGAAGTGACCCACGACTGGTTCGTGGTCGACGCGTCCGAGAAGACCCTGGGGCGCCTGGCCAGCGAAATCGCGCACCGTCTGCGTGGCAAACACAAGGCGGAATACACCCCGCATGTGGATACCGGCGACTACATCGTGGTGATCAATGCCGAGAAGATCCGTGTGACCGGTGCCAAGGCCACCGACAAGATGTATTACCATCACACCGGCTTCATCGGTGGGATCAAGTCAATTTCCTTCGAAAAGCTGATTGACAAGGCACCCGAGCGCGTTTTGCAGGGTGCGGTCAAGGGCATGCTCCCGCGCAATCCGCTGGGCCGTGCCATGTTCAAGAAGTTGAAGGTGTATGCGGGTACAGAGCATCCCCATACTGCGCAACAGCCCCAAGTTCTGAATATCTAACGGATACTATATATGTCAGCAACCCAATATTACGGAACGGGCCGTCGCAAAACCTCGACCGCGCGCGTATTCATCAAGAATGGCGGTGGCACCATCACAGTCAACAAGCGGCCACTGGATCAGTATTTCGGTCGTGAAGTGGCCCGCATGATCGTGCGCCAGCCGCTGGAACTGGTTGAACTGGTCGACAAGTTCGATATCAACGTCACGGTAATCGGTGGCGGCAGCTTTGGCCAGGCCGGCGCGATCCGGCACGGCATTACCCGTGCGCTGATGGATTATGACGAGTCCCTGCGGGGCACCTTGCGCCGCGCCGGTTACGTCACCCGCGATGCCCGCGAGGTCGAACGCAAGAAGGTGGGGCTGCGCAAGGCGCGCAAACGTCCCCAGTACTCCAAGCGCTGATTGCGGTTGGCCTGCCAGCGGGCCGGCCGTCTCTTGTGAAAACGTCCGGTTTGGAGAGCAGGCCGGGCGTTTTTTTGTTATTAAACAAACACTTGGTGTGGCAGTACGGAGGGGCGGGCAGGGCCTTGTCCTTGTCACACAAGGGCAAAGTCATTACTATTTGCAGCATTTTGTGCAAGCAGGTCCCCGCCCTCCAGCGGCGGCTGGTATCGGGCCGGTAATCAGGAGAACAAAGCATGAGTAGCGATGGCGTAAACACCGGCAGGAGACGCTTCCTGACGGCCGCGACAAGCGCGGTGGGTGTTGCTGGGGTGGTGGGACTGGCGGTGCCGTTTGTCGGCTCATGGAATCCCTCGGCCAAGGCCAAGGCGGCAGGCGCGCCGGTGAAGGCGGATATCAGCAAGCTGGAGCCGGGCCAGATGATAGTGGTGGAGTGGCGCGGCAAGCCGGTATATGTGCTGCACCGGACCCCCGATCAGCTCAGCAACCTGGACAGGTTGACCGACCAGCTCAAGGATCCGGCTTCCGAGATCTCGATTCAGCCGGGCTATGTCGAGGGCACCTCCCGCGCCATCCGGCCTGAGATATTTGTCGCTGAAGGCCTGTGCACACACCTGGGCTGTGCGCCCAAATTCCGGCCGGAGGTCGGCGCGGCGGATCTGGGCGGCGACGAGTGGCTGGGGGGTTTTTCTGCCCCTGTCATGGCTCCAAGTTCGATCTCTCCGGACGCGTTTATTCCGGCGTGCCCGCGTCGACGAACCTGGTGGTGCCACCCTATTCCTACGAGAGTGATGTGGTCCTGGTAATTGGCGTGGACGCGGAGGCAGCCTGATGATCAATATGCTTGGGGGATTGCGGGACTGGATTGATGACCGCCTGCCGATCATGCGCGCGTGGAACACCCACATGGCCAAATACTACGCGCCCAAAAACTTCAATTTCTGGTACTTCTTTGGCGTACTGTCGCTGGTTGTGCTGGTCAACCAGCTGCTGACCGGTATCTGGCTCACAATGAACTACACTCCCAGCGCGGAGAATGCATTCGCGTCGGTCGAATACATCATGCGTGATGTCGACTACGGCTGGATGCTGCGCTATATGCATTCCACCGGAGCCTCGGCGTTTTTCGTGGTGGTGTACCTGCACATGTTCCGCGCCCTGATCTACGGGTCCTACCAGAAGCCCCGCGAACTGATCTGGATCTTCGGCATGTTGATCTTCGTGGTGTTGATGGCGGAAGCCTTCGTCGGCTACGTACTGCCATGGGGACAGATGTCGTATTGGGGTGCCCAGGTGATCATTTCGCTGTTCGGCGCCATCCCTGTGGTGGGGAGGATCTGGTGACCTGGATTCGCGGCGACTACCTGATCTCCGGCGTAACACTCAACCGCTTCTTTGCGCTGCATGTGGTCGCGTTGCCGATCGTGCTGCTGGCGCTGGTGGTATTGCACCTGCTGGCGCTGCACGAGGTCGGTTCTAACAATCCCGATGGCGTCGAAATCAAGAAGCACAAGGGGCCGGACGGCGTACCCCTGGACGGTATCCCATTCCATCCCTACTATTCGGTGCACGACCTGCAGGCGATTGCGGTCTTTCTGTTTATTTTCTGCGCAGTCATGTTCTTCCTGCCGGAAATGGGCGGGTATTTCCTGGAATATGCCAACTTCGAGGAGGCCAACTCCCTGAAAACCCCAGACCATATTGCCCCGGTATGGTATTTCACGCCCTTCTATTCGGTGCTGCGGGCAGTCCCTGACAAGTTCTGGGGATTTATCGCCTTTGCCGCTTCGGTCGCCATCCCGTTCATCCTGCCCTGGCTGGATCGGAGTCCCGTCCGGTCCTGGCGTTATCGGGGCAATATCACCAAGGTGATGCTGGTGGTATTTGTCGCCTCCTTCCTGATCCTGGGTGTACTGGGTGTCAAGTCGCCGACGCCGGCGCGGACGTTGCTGGCGCAGATCTGCTCGGTGATCTACTTCGGCTTCTTCCTGCTGATGCCGATCTGGTCATCACTGGACAAGACCAGGCCGGTACCGGAGCGGGTTACGATGAACGGCGGCATTGGCTTCTGGGGCAGCATGGCCGGATTGGCGCTGATTCTGGCACTGACCATTTTGCCGCTGAAGGCGGTGGGTGCCGAGTCCGCCTATGATTGCGGCAGCATGCCCTGTGACGAGTTCGCCGCCGACCCGGCAGACAAGGCCTCCCTGCAAAACGGTGCCAAGTTGTACATGAACTACTGCATGGGCTGTCATTCCCTGCAGTACTCGCGCTACAACCGGGTCGCCGCAGACCTCGGTATTCCACAGGACCTGTTCGAAGACAACCTGATTTTTGATCCGGAGGTACGGATTGGCTCGCTGATGAAAAACGCGATGCCCAAGGCCGACGCCAAGATCTGGTTCGGCGTTGCGCCCCCGGATCTGACCCTGGTTGCACGCGCCCGCCAACCCGACTGGCTCTATACTTACCTGCGTACGTTTTACCGCGACGATACCCGGCCCTACGGGGTCAACAACAAGGTGTTCAAGGACGTGGGCATGCCCCATGCACTGCTGGAACTGCAGGGCATGCAGGAATGTGCGATGGGACCGTCAATGGCGGCCAACGGTGGCGTCAAGCGGGATCCACTTAGCGGCGAGAGCATCATGGACGAACCCTGTGGCCGTCTGGTTCTGGCCGAGGAAGGGGCGATGACGCCGGAGGAGTTTGACGATGCCAGTTATGATCTGGTCAACTTCCTGGCTTACACTGCTGAGCCCATGGCCTCGGATCGCAAGCGTATCGGCGTGTTCGTGTTGTTGTTCCTGGCCCTGTTTTTCGTATTTGCCTGGTTGCTCAACCGCGAATACTGGAAAGACGTACACTGATTATCCTGAAACCGGCTGCGGTTTGACCGCCATGCCCCGGAGGCGACTGTACTGACATGAAACGAGCTGAGGAAAACCCGATGGGTGTGGTGGCAAAACGGTCGTCAATGACCTTCTTTTCTGACAGCACCAGTCAGTACAGTCACCGGGTGCGCATCGTGCTGGCCGAAAAAGGTGTCACGGTCGACATGATCGAGGCCGACAGCGCGCATCCTCCGGCCGAACTTGCCGACCTGAATCCCTACAACTCCCTGCCCACTCTGGTGGACCGGGACCTGGTGTTGTACGAATCCAAGGTCATGATGGAGTATCTCGACGAGCGCTTCCCCCATCCGCCGCTGCTGCCTGTCTACCCGGTGGCACGGGCCGAGAGCCGGCTCTACATCCACCGGATCGAGAAGGACTGGTGTACGCTGGTGGATTCCATTTTACACTCACGCAGTGACAACGTGATCAGCAAGGCCACCAAGGAACTGCGCGAAGGCATTGTCGGCATCGCCCCCATCTTCGGTGAGAAGCCGTTTTTCATGAGCGAGGAGTTCACCCTGGTGGACTGCTGCCTGGCTCCGGTGCTGTGGCGCCTGCCCGCGCTGGGTGTCGACATCCGCCCCGGCAAGCAGACCAAGCCCTTGCTGGCTTACATGGACAGCCTGTTCAACCGGGAATCTTTTCAGGAGAGCCTGTCCGAGCAGGAACGCGAGATGCGCCTGTAGGCGCCAAGGCCAACTTCCGTCATGAGCTCTACCGTAGTAACCATGAGTGCCAGCCGCCCCTACATCATGCGGGCCCTGTACGAATGGATAGTGGACAATGAATGTACGCCCTATCTGCTGGTGGATGCCACTCGTCCCGGGGTGGAGGTTCCGCGCCAGTTCATCAAGGATGGCCAGATTGTGCTCAATATCAGTCCCAGCGCGGTGATCGACCTGCACATCGGCAATGAGTGGGTGAGCTTCAATGGCCGCTTTGGCGGTATGCCCACCGACATTCTGGTGCCTGTGGGCGGCATCATCGGCATCTATGCGCGCGAGAACGGCCAGGGCATGGTGTTCGAGCCGGAAGACCCGCCCGAAGGTCCCGATACGCCGACCGGCGGTAGCGGGGCGGAGAGCGGTGGCTCCTCCAGGCAGGAGCCGCGGCCGAGCCTGAAGATCGTCAAATAAAGGCGCGGATTACCGGCTTCAGGTGGGCACGATTTCAAACAGTTGCACCACCCGCTTCACGCCCGTTACGCTCGCCGCGACATCCGCGATGCGGTTGGCCTCCTCCTGCTTTACCAGTCCCATCAGGTAGACCACGCCGTTCTCAGTCACCACCTTGGTTCGCACCCCTGGTGTGTCGACGTTGCCCAGCAGCCAGGCCTTGATCTTGGTAGTAATCCAGGCGTCGCTGGTGCGCACCAGGGCCGGCGTGGGTACGCCGATTTCCAGCTCATTGTAAATGCGGCGCACGCCGCGAATCTTGCGCACCTCCTCGGCCGCTGCCGTTTTCAGTGCGGCATCCTCCACCTGGCCGGCCAGCAGCACAAAGCCGTTGTAACTGACCGCCACCAGGTGGGCCTCGTCAAAACGCTTGTCGGCGGCGTGAATATTGACGATGGACTTGATCTCGATGCTCTCGTCCTCGAGGCGCTGTGCCATCGTCCGCTTGGCCGGATCATCTTTTATCGGATTGGCTTCTACCGTGGCCAGCATACTGCCGCAACCGCTTGCCAGAACGCTGCAGCACAGGAGGAGGGGGACAGCCAGTTTTTTCATGATGTAGTTCCGTTGTAGTTGCCAAAGAGGTTGCGGTCTATCAACTGGCAGAGCAGATGAATGACCATGGTGTGCAGTTCAACGACTCCGGGTTGGCGTTCGGCGCCACTGACGATTTCGACGTCATCGGCGCGCAGCAGCTCCCCCAGCTCCCGATCCGCGGGGTTGGACAGCGCCACCACGGCCATGTTCCGCTCCCGGGCCGCCTGCGCAGCCCGCAGCAGGTTGCCGGCGCTGGCGCCGCTGCTGATACAGACCAGCACATCGCCGGGCTGTCCCAGGGCCCGCACCTGGCGGGAAAATATATCATTGAATCCCTGTAATGTGGCTATCGCGGTGAGACTGCCGCTGTCGCAACCCAGTACCAGCGCCGGCAGGGCGGGACGGTCCCGTTCGAAACAGCCCAACAGATTGCTGCTCAGCAGCTGGGCCAGGCTGGCATCGACCCCGTTGCCGCAGATGACGATCTTGCCTTCCTGCAGCAGGCAGCCGGTCATCAGGCTGACCGCCCGCACAATGGGTGCGGCCAGATCGTCCACGGCCATTGCTACCGTCTCGATAACGCGCTGAAAGCTGGCCGCAATGATCTGGTAGTCGTCGTTCATCTGTCGGTTCCATCAGACTCTGGTCAGGCCGTGAATGCGCTGCGAATCCAGAGTGGTTCCCTGTCCGCTGCGGATTGTCGCGGTTCGAAGGCAATCACGTCAAATCGGCAGGGCCGATGTCTGCAGGCCGGCTCTGCGCGCAGGAAGCAGGCCGCGGCGCCCAGCAACCTGCGCTGCTTGCGCCGGTCGACTGAGGCGGCAGCGCCGGCAAAGCGGGGGTTGCCACGCGAGCGTACCTCGATGAACACCAGGCATTCCCCGTCCAGTGCAATAATGTCGATTTCCCCCACCTTGCAGCGGAAATTGCGCAGCAATACCTGCCAGCCGCGCTGCTGTACCCATGCTGCGGCCCGGTTCTCGAACCCTGCTCCCTGCATCGACATCGCTGCGTCCCCGTGGCTGCATGACCAGGGCGCCAGTGTACGTCAGGGGCGGGTCAGGACGCCGCCATCAAAAACGGCCAGCGCCGGTTGCCGGATAATGCGCAGTTCGTCGTCGACCTGCAGCAGGCCAGTACTGCCGCGCAACAGCGCTGCACCGCCGGCCTGCAACTGCGCAAACCGGCTTTGCAGCAACCAGGCATCTGCCCCCAGCGCGTTGAGGCGAGTGAAGCTGTCGCTGCCGGTATCGCCGGCTGCCAGCGCTACCCGCAGTTCCGGGTTGGCGCCGAGCAGCCAGGGCAGATCGGTCAGATAGGTGCCATTCAGGTCCCGGTCCCGCGCATCGGGGATGCCGCTGTAGCTGCTGGAGGTGGCATAGACGGGCAGCTTGCCGGCGTAGTGGAACGCCAGCAGGGGCTTCAGTGAGCGCGCCTCCTCCGGCGAGCCGGCCAGCATGAATACGGCGTCGATATCGTGGCGCCGGCGGGGAGAAAATTCAATGTTGGTCGCCAGCATGCTGCGCACTTCGCGTGCGCGCTGCTCGCTGGCGGTGAGGTTGAGCGCAGTTTTCAGACTGTCCGACCAGGCCTCGGGACTGCTGTAGGTGGCGCTCGCGGACACCGCGCCGCCCAGTTCCCGCCAGCGGCGGCGCAGTACTTCGTCCAGACGGCCGCCGCGCTCGCCGGCGGGACGCAGGATCAGCGCGCGGCGGGCACCCTGGCCGAATGCCAGTTCGGCCAGGTGCAGAACTTCGTCTTCGGGCGCCAGCGCCATTTGTACCAGCGCGCTGCCTTCCTGCGACAGTGTTTCGTCGACCCGGTTGAGCGCAAGTGTCGGCACCGGGCGCCCTGATTGCCGGCCGATCAGCGTGACGGCTTCCTTGCTGAGTGGGCCGACCACGAGCTCCGCGCCCTCCGCCACGGCGCGTTGATAGGCCGCCCCGGCGTCGGCAAACTGTCCGCTGTCGATGATGCGCAGTTCGTGGTCGGCATCACCGCGCGCGCGCGCCGCATAATAGTGGGCCAGATACCCGTCACGCACCGCCCTGGCAGCAGGCGCCAGTCGTCCGCTGAGCGGCAGCAGCAGCGCTACCTTGCGCAGCGGCTGCCCCTCCCGCAGCAGGTAGTCCAGGCCGCCCGGCAGCGGCGCCGCTGCGGGATGATCCGGGTGCTGCCGCAGCCACTGCTTGAGGCCGGTGCGCAATTCACTGAGCGAGGGTGTTGCTGCGATGCTGGCGAGACTCAGCCAGCCGCGAGTCTGGGGATCGTTGCTCAGTTCCTCTGCCTGCTGCAGCTCCGCGGGTGACAGCTGCTGCAGATCCAGCCAGATATCGCGCTTGAGGGCCGCACGCAGCGCTGGGTGATCGGTATCCTCCCACTGGCCGATACCACGCTCTGCGCTGGCCAGATAGTCGCCGGCCAGGCGGTCCATGTGACGGACAAAATCGTCCAGCTGCCGGCGCAGCGCGACATGAGTTGGGGCCCGGGGCCGCCGTTCCAGCAATTCGCGGGCCGCGGCCTGGTCGCCACGCAAATAGGCGCTGCGGGCCAACAGGTAGTTCCTGCGCACTGCGTCATCGTGGCCGAGCGGCGGCTGCGGCCGTGCCAGCTGTTGCTCCGCCGCCATCCAGTTACCCTGCTCCAGCAGCTCTGCGGCGCGGCGGAATTCGGTTTCCCATTGGCTCGGGGGCAACTCCAGGACCACGCCTGGACCGGGCCGCTCCGGGTCCACCGCCGGTGCCGGGGTGACGGGGGTAGTGTCCGGCGCCCGTGGAGAGGGTGCGCAGCCGGCCAGCAATGCACACAGCAGCAGGAGGGGAAGGGTCGCGGACGGCGTCCGGGTAGCAATCGGTGTCATGGTATCCTTCCGGATCTGGTGGGCCGCAGCTGTCGGGTCAGCCATCGACGTCAATGCGGACATTATACGGTCAGGGACTATGGAATCAGGACTATATGTTGTTGCCACACCAATCGGCAACCTGGGAGACATATCGGCACGTGCCGTGGAGGTGCTGGCAGCGGCAGACCTGGTCGCTGCGGAGGATACCCGGCATAGCCTGCGCCTGCTACAACATTTCAATATCAGTACACCGCTGCAGGCCTACCACGATCACAGCGACCCGCGGGCATTGCGCCGGGTGACGGACTGCCTGGCCGGTGGAGGCGCCGTGGCGCTGGTGTCGGATGCGGGGACGCCGCTGATTTCGGATCCGGGCTACCGGCTGGTGCGCGAAGTTCAGCAGCAAGGCTATGCGGTGCGTCCGGTACCCGGCGCCTGTGCCGCCATCGCCGCCCTGAGTGCGTCGGGCCTGCCCACTGACCGGTTCCTGTTCGAGGGTTTTCTGCCGGCGAAGGCGGGGGCGCGCAGCAGCCGCCTGCAGGCTCTGGCAGGTGCGACCGCGACGCTGGTGTTCTACGAGGCGCCGCACCGGGTGGCCGCCACGCTGGCGGCCATGGTCAGCTGCTTCGGTCCCGATCGGGAAGCGCTGTTGGCGCGCGAACTCACCAAAACCTTCGAAACCCTGCGGCGGGCGCCATTGGCCGAGTTGGCCGGCTTCGTTGCCGCCGACCCCAACCAGCAGCGTGGCGAGATTGTGCTGGTGGTGGCTGGCTGCCGCGAGCAGCAGGCCGCCATCAGCCCGGAAGTTGGCCAGCTGCTGCAACGGCTGGCGCAGGAGTTGCCCGCCCGGCGCGCGGCGGCGGTGGTTGCCGACTGCACCGGGCTGCGCAAGAAACTGTTGTACGAATATCTATTGCAGTACAAGACCGACGGGGACAGCGACTGACAGGTTCCGGCCGAGATGCCTTGCCAAGCTCTGCGGCGGCGAGTAGTCTTGCCGCCGAGTCGGTCAGGCGATCGCTCCCGGCCCTTGGGCCGGGGAGGAAAGTCCGGGCTCCACAGGGCAGGGTGCCAGGTAACGCCTGGGGGGCGCGAGCCTACGGAAAGTGCAACAGAAAGTATACCGCCCGACCGCTCCCGAGTGGTCGGGTAAGGGTGAAATGGTGCGGTAAGAGCGCACCGCGCGGCTGGTAACAGGCGCGGCGATGGTAAACCCCACTCGGAGCAAGACCAAATAGGAATCCTTGTACTGCGGCCCGCAGTGGATTCGGGTAGGTCGCTACAGGCAGGCGGCGACGCCTGTCGCAGATGAATGATCGTCCACGACAGAACCCGGCTTACCGACCGACTCAATTTCTTGCTCGACCCATGCGCTGGCCCGCCCCAATCAGGCTGGCGCAGGTCCGGGGCGCCAGTCATCACGCCTCAGTTATGCCATTTCCTGCTAACTTCCCCGCTGTACATGAATAAATGAACTGAAACTTAAAGTGAATCCTCAACACATGATTTTACCGTCATGTTTTATGTGAGCTTTTGTTCAATGCAGGCCTGCAGGTACTGTTCCCATACTGGCGAAAAGCGCGCTAATTAACTGAAATTAAAACATTTTTCCCTTCCAGCTCGCTTGACACCCTGTTCGACACAGACCTATAGTGTCGCGAAGTGGTGATAAGTGGAAAATTCTGGCTTTTTGTGGGTTGAAGAGTCAGTGAGTGGGGAAGACTGGCGTGTTCCGAGGAGTACAGCACATCAATATGGACGCGAAGGGGCGCCTGGCAATGCCGGCGCGCCAGCGCGAGCCATTGCTGTCGCGTTGTGCCGGCCAGATCGTCGTGACCATCGATACCCAGGCTACCTGCCTGGCCATTTATCCGCTGCCGGAGTGGGAGCGTATAGAGCAGGAAATCCAGGCCCTGCCCGCACTCAAGCCGGCGGTAAAGCGCTTCCAACGGCTGGTGCTCGGCTACGCCACGGACCTGGAGCTGGACGCCAATGGCCGTATGCTGTTGCCTCCGCCGCTGCGCGACTATGCCCGCCTGGACAAGAAGCTGGTGCTGGTGGGGCAGGGCAACAAGCTGGAACTGTGGGCCGAGGAGCTGTGGCTGGCCGAGCGCGAGCAGGCGCTGCAGGAATCCGGGCCCCTGGCAGAATTGCCCGACGAATTGATGTCGCTGACACTGTAGGTGGGCGATATGCATCAAACAGTCCTGTTACGAGAAGCGGTGGATGCTCTGGTGACAACAGCCGGCGGTGTGTATGTCGATGGAACCTTTGGCCGCGGCGGCCACAGCCGGGAAGTGCTGCGGCGGCTGGACGGCAATGGCCGCCTGCTCGGGGTCGACAAGGACCCGGCAGCCGCAGCCGAGGCCGCCAGCCTGATGCGGGAGGACCCGCGCTTCAGTTTTTTCCACGGTTCTTTTGCGGTGTTGCCGGCGCACCTGGCCGACCTCGGTATTGAAGCCGTCGATGGAATCCTGCTCGATCTCGGTGTCTCCAGCCCGCAGCTGGACGACAGTGGCCGCGGCTTCAGTTTTCAGCACGATGGCCCGCTGGACATGCGCATGGATACCAGCTCAGGCGAGACTGCGGCCGAGTGGCTGGCACACGCCGATGAGAAGGAAATCATTCAGGTGCTGCGGACTATGGCGAGGAGCGCTTCGCCCGTCGCATCGCCGGTGCCATCGTCGAGGCCCGGGAACAGGCGCCGATCGTTGCCACCGGACAGCTGGCCAGAATCGTCAGCGAAGCCAACCCGCGCTGGGAAAAGCACAAGCACCCCGCGACCCGCTCCTTCCAGGCCATTCGTATCCGGGTCAACCGTGAGTTGGATGATCTGGGGGTGTTGCTGGCGGCGGCGCTGGACCTGCTGCTGGTGGGCGGGCGTCTGGTGGTGATCAGTTTTCACTCGCTGGAGGATCGTCTGGTGAAGCGCTATATGCGTGACATGGCCCGCGGCGACGCGATCCCCGCCGGCGTGCCGGTGACCGACAGTGCTCTCAATCGCCGCATGCGGCTGGTCGGCAAGGCCGTGCGCGCCGGCAGCGACGAGGTGGCGGCGAATACCCGGGCCCGCAGCGCGATCATGCGCGTTGCCGAGAAGATCGCCTGACCGTGGCCGTGCATCCGACAGCTTCGTCGCACGCCGCCGGTCCCGGTCACAATCACCGTAGCCGGCAGGTGCTGCTGGTGGCATTGCTGCTGCTATCCCTGGCTTCCGCGTTGGCAGTGATCCGGAGCTCCCATCATTGCCGCCAGCTCTACGCCCAGTTGCAGCAACTGGAAGCGGACCAATGGTACCTGCATGAGGACTACGGCCGCCTGCTGCTGGAACAGAGTACCTGGGCCTCCCATTACCGGGTCGAGCGAGTGGCGAAACGGGAGCTGGACATGCAGCCACCGCCGCTGCAGGAACTCAAAGTGGTGCGGCAATGAGCCGCTCGCGGCCCATCGCGACTGCCCCCTGGCGTTTCTACCTGGTGGCGGCGGCACTGCTGTCACTGCTGGCGCTGCTGGTGGGCGGGTGCTGTCACTGCAGGTGCTGGACACCGATCGCGGCCGCAGCTTTCTGCAGAATCAGGGTGATCTGCGCGCCGTGCGTACCGCCGAGATCCCGGCTTACCGGGGCGTCATCGCTGACCGGCGCGGCGAGCCGCTGGCAGTCAGCACCCCGGTGATTTCGCTGTGGGCGGATCCGCGGGTGCTGGCCGCTGTACCGGAGCTGGCGCCGCTGGCGGCTGCGCTGGATATGCCGCTGGCCGAGCTGCGGCAGCGGCTCGAACGCTATGCCGGCAAGCGCTTCATGTACCTGCAGCGGCATCTCGTGCCGGCGGCGGCCCGCGAAGTTCTGGCAATGCGAACCCCGGGTGTCTACGGCGAGCGCGAGTATCAGCGCTACTATCCCGCCGGCGAGGTGGCGGGTCAGCTGGTGGGCTTTACCAATGTCGACGGTGCCGGAATCGCCGGCCTGGAGCTGGCCTACGATGAGTGGCTCAAGGGTGTGCCGGGCAAAAAACAGTACATCAAGGATCTGCACGGTGACGCGGTGCGCGACATCGGTGTACTGGAGCCGGCCAGGCCCGGCCGCGACCTGCGCCTGAGCATCGACCTGCGGCTGCAGTATCTCCACCATCAGGAGCTGCAGCGGGCGATGGCGATGACCGGTGCCAACGCGGGGTCCATTGTCACCCTGGATGCCCATACCGGCGAAGTGCTGGCGATGGTCAATCATCCGGTCTACAACCCCAACAGCCGGCGGGACATGAGCCCCGACCAGACCCGCAACCGGGCCATGACCGACGTGTATGAACCCGGTTCGACCATGAAGACCCTGACCCTGGTGGCGGCACTGGAGAGCGGCCGTTTTTCCACCGAGACCCTGATCGATACCAGCCCGGGGACTATTGCCGTGGGGCGCAAGTTGCTGCGTGATCCGCGCAACTATGGCCAGATCAGCGTCTCTGAGATCATTCAGCGCTCCAGCCAGGTCGGTGTGACCAGGATAGCGCAGGAGCTGGGGCACGAACCGATCCGTGAGGTATTCCGCCGTTTCGGCCTGGGCCAGCCACCGGGTACGGGGTTTCCCGGGGAAAGCTCCGGTCTGCTGCCCAGCCGCAATCGCTGGAGCAATATCGAAAAGGTCACCCTCGCCTTTGGCTACGGCCTGACGGCAACGCCGCTGCAGGTGGCCCATGCCTATTCCGCTCTTGCCAACGGCGGTGTATTGCAGCCGGTCTCCCTGCTGGCGAAGGATGGCGCGGTGTCTGAAGGCAGACAGGTCGTCGCGCAGGATCTGGCGCGTGAAGTGTTGGCGGTGCTGCACAGGGTTACCGGCGAGAACGGTACCGCCCGGCGTGCGCGGGTGCCGGGTTATCAGGTGGGTGGCAAGACTGGCACCGTGCACAAGGTGGGGCCCCAGGGCTACAACGAGGATCGTTACGTGGCGCTGTTCGCAGGCGTCGCCCCGGTCAGCGACCCGCGCTTTGTCACTGTGGTGGTGATCAACGAGCCCCAGGGTGAAGAGTACGGTGGCGGCGCTGCTGCGGCACCAGTGTTTTCCCGGGTGGCGCAGGGGACGTTGCGGCTGCTCAATGTGGTGCCGGATGCGCCGGCCGATATCGCCGCCGTGACGCCGGCGGCGGCAAAGGTGTCCGGATGATGGCCACTGCTGTCAATCACTCCCGGGGCGTGCCGCTGGCCCAATTGCTGGGCAGCAGCGCGGCGCAATTCGGTGCAGTGCGGGTTACCGGTGTGCAACTGGACAGCCGCCGGGTGCAGCCTGGGGATTTGTTCCTGGCCCTGCCGGGCAGCAGTCACGACGGGCGCCAGTTTATCGAGCAGGCAGTGGCGCGCGGTGCGGCCGCGGTGTTGGCGCAGGCGCCGGTCGCCGGTTTCGTGGATGCGCTGCCGGTGCCGCTGCTGGAGCAGCCGGAGCTGGCGGCGGAGGCCGGCCTCATCGCCGCGCGCTACTACGGCGATCCCAGTGCGGCGATGGACGTGATCGGCGTCACCGGCACCAACGGCAAGACCACCAGCAGCCGCCTGATCGCCCAGCTGCTGCGCAGTGCCGGCCAGCGCTGCGGTGTGATCGGCACACTGGGGGCGACCCTCGACGATGCGGTGATTGCGGCGCCGACCACGACACCTGATGCGGTTGCACTGCAGCAACAACTCGCCAGCTGGCGCGACGCCGGGGTGGCTGCGGTGAGCATGGAAGTATCCTCCCATGCGCTGGTGCAGGACCGGGTCAACGGTATCCACTTTGATATCGCCGTATTTACCAACCTGTCCCGCGATCATCTGGACTACCACGGCGATATGGCGGCCTACGGACGCAGCAAGCTGCGCCTGTTTGCCCGCCCCGGATTGCGCCACGCCGTGATCAACCTTGACGATCCCTTTGCCACCGCCATTCTCGCCAGCCTGCCGGCATCGGTGCAGGCCTGGCGCTACTCGGCCAGCGGCGCCGCTGCGGCCGAGATCCGGGTCACGACCCCGCGCTTCCACTCCGATGGCGTCAGCGCCGAGTTGGAGACTCCCTGGGGCCGGGGAACGTTTGCCAGTCCGCTGCCGGCCCGCTTCAACCTCGCCAATGTGGCGGCCTCGGCCACCTGCGCACTGTTGCTGGGCCTCGATCTGGAACGGACGCTGGCGGCCATCGGGGCACTGCAGCCGGTCCCCGGGCGCATGCAGCTGGTACCCAACAGCGCCGGTCTGCAGGTGGTGGTCGATTATGCCCACACCCCCGACGCGCTTGAGCAGGCCCTGGCCGCCCTGCGGCCGCAGGTAGCCGGCCGGTTGGTGGTGGTTTTTGGCTGCGGTGGTGACCGCGATCCCGGCAAGCGCGCTGTGATGGGCCATATTGCCTGCGCTGGTGCGGACCATGTGGTGCTGACATCCGACAATCCGCGCGGCGAGGATCCGCTGACAATCCTGCGCGATATCGCAGCCGGCTGCAGCGGCAGTGTCGAAACAGAGCCTGATCGTGCGCTGGCGATCACCGCCGCAGTTGCGGGCGCAGCGAAGGGAGATTGCATTCTGATAGCCGGCAAGGGACACGAAGACTATCAGTTGATAGCAGGTCAGCGGCTGCATTTCAGTGACGCCGAGGTGGCGGCGGCCGCCCTGCAGCAGAGGCCACCGGCATGATGCGTTCATTCTGGCTCACGGAACTGCAGCAACCGCTGGAGGCGCAACTGCGCGGTGCCGATGTGGCTGTCGGCCGGATCAGTACCGACAGCCGGACCATCCAGCCCGGCGATCTGTTCGTGGCGCTGCGCGGCGAGCATTTTGACGGTCATGACTATCTGGATGCGGTCGCCGCCGCCGGCGCGGCCGCGGCGCTGGTCGATCGCGAAGTCGACAGCTCCCTGCCGTTGCTGCGGGTAGCCGATACCCGGCAGGCCCTGGGCCATCTCGGCGCCTTCAACAGGTCCCTGTTTCAGGGCCGGGTGGTGGCTATCACCGGCAGCAGCGGCAAGACTACCGTGAAAAACCTGATCCAGGCGGTGCTGGCGCAGCAGGGGCCCACACTGGCGACCCAGGGCAACCTCAACAATGAAATCGGGGTACCCCTGACGCTGCTGCGGCTGGCACCCGAGCACCGCTACGCGGTGGTCGAGATGGGCGCGGCCCGGGCCGGCGATATCAGCTGGCTGGGTAGGCTGGCACGGCCGGACGTGGCGCTGTTGCTCAACGCGATGCCGGCGCATCTGCAGGGCTTTGGGTCGCTGGAAGGTGTTGCCGCTGCCAAGGGAGAAATCTACGAGGCGCTGGCGGGCACCGGGACCGCCATCCTCAACGCCGACCAGCCCTGGGCTGCGCGCTGGCGCAGCCGCACCGCTGCCACTACCGTGCTGGATTACGGCCTGCAGAACCCCGCTGCCATCACCGCCAATACCATACAGTCGCGCGGTGTGGCGGGGATCAGTTTCATCGCCAGTACCCCTGCCGGGGACATACCCATCCGGCTGCAACTGCCGGGACTGCACAATGTTTCCAATGCGCTGGCGGCGATCGCCGCGGGACTGGCCTGTGGCATCAGCCTGGGTGCCATCATGGCGGGCCTGGCCAGCGTCCAGCCCGCTCCCGGGCGCGGCGCGGTATACCAGGGACGGGGTGGCGCCACCGTGGTCGATGACAGCTACAACGCCAATCCCGGTTCTGTGCATGCAGCGATAGACCTGCTCGCCAGCTGCAGTGGCCGCCGCACACTGATCCTGGGCGCGATGCGGGAACTGGGAGAGAACAGTGCCCAGTTGCACCGGGAGGTGGGCGCTTATGCCCGTGCGCAGGGCATCGACCGCTTCTGCGGTGTCGGCCCGGAACTGGCCGAGGCCGTGACTGAATTCGGCGGCGGCGAGTGGTTTCCCGATTGTGCTGCCGCCGGCACCGCGCTGGCGCACAGTTTTGACCAGACCGACACCGTGTTGGTCAAAGGCTCACGCGGAGCCGCAATGGAGCGGCTGCTGGGTGCATTGCTGGAACAACGGACGGAGGCGAAAGACTGACATGTTGTTGTTCCTGGCAGAGTACCTGACCCAATTCGTAAGCGGTTTCCAGGCATTCCAGTACCTGACTTTGCGGGGCATCCTGGCGGCCGGGACGGCGCTGGTGATATCGCTGCTGGTGGGGCCGGGGATGATCCGCCGCCTGAACCACTATCAGGTGGGCCAGGCCGTGCGCGACGACGGCCCGCAGAGCCACCTGAGCAAAACCGGGACCCCCACGATGGGGGGCGCGCTGATTCTGGTGGCGATCGGGGTCAGCAGCCTGCTGTGGGCTGACCTGCGCAACCCCTACATCTGGATCAGCATCGGTGTTACCGCGGTGTTCGGCGCGGTGGGCTGGGTCGATGACTACCGCAAGGTTGTGGAACGCGATTCCCGCGGCCTGCCGGCGCGCTGGAAATACCTGTGGCAGTCGCTGGCCGGGCTGGCTGCAGCGCTCTACTTGTACATTGCCTTCGATACCCCGGTGACCACCGAGCTGTACGTACCTTTTCTCAAGGACTTTGCCTGGAGCATGGGGCCGCTGTTCGTGGTGCTGGCCTACTTCGTGATTGTCGGCGCCAGCAACGCCGTCAACCTGACCGATGGCCTGGACGGTCTGGCCATCCTGCCCACCGTGATGGTGGCGACGGCGCTAGGGGTGATCGCCTACCTGACCGGACGGGTGGATTTTGCCGATTACCTGCATATTCCCTACGTGGCAGGCAGTGGCGAGCTGGCCGTGTTCTGCGGTGCGATAGCCGGTGCCGGCCTGGGCTTTCTGTGGTTCAACACCTATCCGGCGCAAGTGTTCATGGGCGACGTCGGTGCGCTGGCACTGGGGGCCGCACTCGGCACGGTGGCGGTGATCACCCGCCACGAAATCGTGTTCTTCATCATGGCCGGCATATTTGTGCTGGAGACGGTCTCGGTGATTCTGCAGGTGGCCTCCTTCAAGCTCACCGGCAGGCGCATATTCAGGATGGCGCCCATTCACCACCATTTCGAATTGAAGGGCTGGCCGGAGCCGCGCGTCATCGTGCGGTTCTGGATTATTACCGTGATGCTGGTCCTGTTCGGGCTGGCGACCTTGAAACTGCGTTAGGGCGAGAGTGAATCGATCGTGACACAGGATCTGATAGCAAGCAGTGGCAGCGTGGTCGTAGTCGGCCTCGGCGCCACCGGTTTGTCCTGTGCCCGCCATCTGCAGCGGCTGGGGCGGCGCTGCTGTGTCATCGATACCCGTGAGGAACCACCTGGGCTCGCCGCAGCGCGGCGGGAGTTCCCGGAGTTGGCGCTGTTTGCCGGTGAAATTCCCGACGCCGTGCTGGACGGCGGTGGCGAGTGGGTCGTCAGTCCCGGTATTGCGCTGGATGATCCGTTGCTGGAACGGGCGCGCGCAGCCGGGGCCGATATCATCGGCGACATCGATCTGTTCATGCGCGAGGCCGCGGTGCCGGTGGTCGGGATAACCGGGTCCAACGCCAAGTCCACGGTCACCGCGTTGCTGGGCGAGATGGCGGCGGAAGCCGGTCTCACTGTTGCCGTGGGAGGCAATCTCGGTACCCCGGCGCTGGATCTGCTGGCGCCGGAATGCGAGCTGTATGTACTGGAACTGTCCAGCTTTCAACTGGAGCGCGCCGGATCACTGGGATTGGCGGTGGCTACCGTGCTCAATATCAGCGCCGACCATCTCGATCGCCACGGCACCTTGCCGCGCTACCACCAGGCCAAGCACAGGATCTTCCGTGGCTGCCGCAAGGCAGTGGCGAATCCCGACGATCCGCTGACCCTGCCGTTGGTGGCTGCCGACGTGCCGGTGATCAGCTGGCATCTGCGGGAGCCGGACCTGGGCGGCTTCGGCCTGCGCGACATCGACGGCAGCGAGACTCTCTGCTTCGGCTTCGAGCCGCTGTTGCCGGTGGCGGAACTGGGCATCAGTGGCCGCCACAACGTGGCCAATGTGCTGGCCGCTTTCGCCCTCGGCTATGCCGCCGGGCTGTCGCAGCAGGCGATGATTGTCGCCGCGCGTCGATTTGCGGGTCTGCCGCATCGCTGCCAGCCGGTCGCAGAGATCGCCGGGGTGCGTTTCATCAATGATTCCAAGGGCACCAATATCGGTGCCACCGCGGCTGCGCTGGACGGGCTGGCTCAGGGGCGCAACGTCGTATTGATCGCCGGCGGAGTGGGCAAGGGCGCCGATTTCCGCCAGCTGCGCCCGGCGGTGGAGATCCACTGCAAGGCGCTGATCCTGCTGGGCGAGGCCGCCGCGGAGCTGCAGTATTGCCTGCAGGACGTGGCGCCGGTGCAATTGGCCGCCGACATGGCCGAGGCTGTGCGCCTGGCTGCCGCGCTGGCCATTGCCGGGGACGTGGTACTGCTGTCTCCGGCCTGCGCCAGCTTCGACCAGTTCAGCGGCTATTCCGCCCGTGGCGACGCCTTTGTCGCCGCAGTGCGAACTCTGGAGGAGGCGCGCTGATGGTGGTGGCTACGCGCAATGGACTGGACGCGCCCCTGTTGCTGCTGGGCACCGCCCTGTTGCTGGTGGGCATGGTGGCGATCAGCTCCGCTTCCATTGAATATGCCGACTGGCATTACGGGGACGGCTGGTTTCACGCCCGCCGCCATCTTGTTTATGTGGTGCTGGCCGCCGCGGCTGCCGCTGTGGTGTACCGGCTGCCGCCGGCTTTCTGGCTGGCCACCGGCTGGCTGTGGCTGCTGACCGGCACCGGTTTGCTGGTGCTGGTCCTGCTGCCCGGCATCGGCAAGGATGTGAATGGCTCCCAGCGCTGGCTACCGATAGGCCCGTTCACGCTGCAGCCCTCGGAGTTCGCCAAACTGGCGGTCGTCATTTACCTGGCGGGTTATCTGGTACGCCAGACGGAGCAGGTGCGTACCCAGTGGCAGGGCTTTCTCAAGCCGGTGGGGGTGCTGGCCCTGGTGACGGTGCTGCTGATGGCGGAGCCCGATTTTGGTGCCACCGTCATCGTGGTGGTGACCGCCTTCGGCATGCTGTTTCTGGCCGGTGTGAAGCTCACGCATTTTCTGTCGGTACTGCTGGTGAGCATGCTGGGATTGCTGGCGCTTGTGTTTGCCGCGCCCTACCGGATGCAGCGCTTGATCACCTATACCGATCCCTGGGCGGACCCGTTCGGCAGCGGCTTCCAACTGATCCAGTCGCTGATCGCGTTTGGCCGGGGCGAATGGCTGGGCGTCGGCCTCGGCAACAGTGTGCAGAAGCTGTTCTATTTGCCCGAGGCCCACACCGACTTCGTGTTCTCGATCTGGGCGGAGGAAACGGGTTTCCTCGGCGCGATGCTGGTGATTGGCCTGTTCACTGCCCTGGTGGCGCGCATTCTCTGGGTTGCCCGCCGCGCCGAGGTTGCGGGGGAGCATTTTGGAGCCTATCTGAGTTACGGCGTCGCGCTGGTGTTGTCGGGCCAGGCCTTCGTCAATATGGGGGTCAGTTCCGGGCTGCTGCCGACCAAGGGACTGACGCTTCCGTTTGTGAGTTACGGCGGTACCAGCCTGATCGTCTGCTGTTGCATGCTGGCGCTGGTGTTGCGTATCGAACGCGAGTTGCCCGGTGCCGCCCGGCCGCAGAGGAGGCCACGCCAATGAGCCGGGCGCCCCTCATCCTGATGCTGGCCGGCGGTACCGGTGGCCACGTCTACCCGGCGCTGGCGGTGGCGGAAGAGCTGCGCGCACGCGGCTTCCGGGTGGAGTGGGTCGGCACCCGACGCGGTCTGGAGGCGCGGGTCGTGCCGGCGGCCGGCATCACGTTGCACACGCTGCCGGTGCGCGGTGTGCGGGGCAAGAATCCCCTGCATCGACTGCTGGGCCTGTGGCTGCTGCTGTGGTCCTCGCTGCTGGCGCTGAGCTTGGTGCTGAGGCGCCAGCCGGCCTGCGTGATCGGCATGGGTGGTTATGTGGCCGGCCCCGCCGGGCTGGCGGCGTGGCTGCTGCGCCGGCCACTGCTGATTCACGAGCAGAACGCGGTGGCCGGGACCACCAATCGCCTGCTGGCGCCGCTGGCGCGGCGGGTGCTGTGCGGCTTTCCCGCGGCCTTCAAGGACGACCGCCAGGTGGCGGTGGTGGGTAATCCGGTGCGCAGGGAACTGTTGGACACCGCGGCGCAGCGGCTGTGGGACTACCACGGCCAGCGCCCGCTGCGACTGCTGGTGCTGGGGGGCAGCCTTGGCGCCCAGCCGCTGAACGAGTTGCTGCCGGACGCGCTGCGCAAACTGCGCAAGCGGCCGGAGGCTGTGAGCGTCGACGTCTGGCACCAGGCGGGTGCGGCGCATCTGGAAACCCTGCTGCGCGAATACGGCCCGATGCTTGACCAGGGAGTGCAGGTCAGCGCTTTTATCGACGATATGGCACAGGCCTACGGCTGGGCGGATCTGGTGATCTGCCGGGCGGGCGCACTCACTGTGTCGGAACTGGCGATCATGGGCCGGCCGGCGCTGCTGGTGCCGCTGCCCCACGCCATTGATGACCACCAGACCTGGAATGCCCGCGCGCTGGCCGATCGCGGCGGTGCGCTGCTGCTGCGCCAGGGTGAACTGCAGGCGCAGAACCTGGCCGCGATGCTGGCGGGCTACATCGCCAATCCGCAGCGGCTGGCGGCTATGGCGGCAGCGGCCTCAGCTGCCGGCCAGCCACAAGCCACGGTACGGGTCTGTGATACCTGCGAGGAGTTGCTGCGCGATGGCTGATCGGAATGTCTACAGTGTGCCCGAGATGCGCCGCATTCGCCGCATCCACATGATCGGGATTGGCGGCGCCGGCATGAGCGGTATCGCCGAAGTACTGGTCAACCTGGGCTATGAAGTGGCGGGATCCGACCTGCGGGCCAGTTCGGTGACCGAGCGCCTGCAGCGCAAGGGGATCGCGGTGCATTTTGGTCACGCCGCGGCGAATATCCACGCCGCGCATGTAGTGGTCAGTTCCAGCGCGGTGAGCGATGACAATCCCGAGGTGGTTGCCGCCCGCGCGGCCCGCATTCCGGTAGTGCCACGGGCCGAGATGCTGGCCGAGCTGATGCGCTACCGCCACGGCATTGCGGTGGCCGGGACCCACGGCAAGACCACCACCACCAGCTTGATAGCGGCAGTATTTGCCGAGGCCGGGCTGGATCCGACCTTTGTCATCGGCGGCCTGGTAAACAGTGCCGGCAGCAATGCCCAGCTGGGAGCCAGCCGCTTCCTGGTCGCTGAAGCTGACGAGAGCGATGCCTCCTTCTTGCACCTGCAGCCGATGGTAGCGGTGGTCACGAATATCGAAGCCGACCACATGGAAACCTACGGCGGAGATTTCGCGGTATTGCGCAGCACTTTTCTCGAATTTTTGCACAACCTGCCCTTCTACGGCCTGGCAGTATTGTGCCTGGATGACCCGGTGGTGGCGGGGCTGCTGCCGGAGCTGTCGCGGCAGTTCCTGACCTACGGTTTTGCCGAGACAGCGGACTACCGCATCAGCGCGGTGCGCGAAATGGGCCTGAACACGGCCTTCACCGTACACCGGCCCGGTGGCCTGGCACCGCTGCCGGTGCAGTTGAACATGCCGGGCCGGCACAATGTGCTCAACGCGACCGCGGCGATCGCGGTGGCCTGCGATGAGGGCCTGGACGATGCCGCGATCCAGCGCGGCCTGGCGGCGTTTGGGGGCGTTGGACGCCGCTTCAGCCAGCTGGGTGAGTTGCACTTTGCCGCCGGCAGCGCGCTGCTGGTGGACGACTACGGCCACCACCCCACCGAAGTGCGGGCCACGCTGGAATCCGCCCGCCAGGCCTGGCCCGGCCGGCGGGTGGTAATGATCTACCAGCCGCACCGCTATTCCCGCACCCGCGACCTGTACGAGGATTTTGTGGCGGTGCTGTCGCGCTGCGACGTACTGCTGCTGCTGGAGGTCTACCCCGCCGGGGAGGAGCCCATTCCCGGCGCCGACAGCCGCAGCCTGAGCCGCAGTATCCGCCAGCGCGGTCAGGTGGAGCCCATTTTCGTCGAGGCGGTGGCAGCGGTGGCCGGGGTGCTGCGGGACATTCTCCGCGACGGTGACATCGTGATCACCCAGGGCGCGGGCAATATCGGCCGGCTGGCGCTGGATCTGCAGGCGCTGGACACGCTGGATGAGGTGCAGTCATGAGCTGGCAACAGGCAACCGCGGGCCCGGTGGCGGTATTGCTGGGCGGCCGCTCGGCGGAGCGCGAAGTGTCGCTGCAGACCGGCGCTACCATCGTCGCCGCCCTGGCGGCGCTGGGTTGTGAGGTGCGGCAGGTGGACCCTGCCGCCGCCGACTGGCTGGCACAGCTGCAGGGCGTCAGTTTCGCGTTCAACGCCTTGCACGGGCCGGGGGCGAGGACGGGGTGATCCAGGGGGCACTGGAGACGCTGGGGATTCCCTATTCCGGCTCGGGGGTGTTGGGCTCTGCGCTGGCGATGGACAAGCAGCGCAGCAAGCAATTGTGGCAGGGCATCGGTGTCGCCACCGGCGGCTTTGCCACCCTGGCCGCGGATACCGACTGGGACGCGGTCATTGCACGCTTTGGCAAGGTGTTCGTGAAACCCGCCTGCGAGGGATCCAGTGTCGGCATGGCGCCGGCCGCGGATGCTGACGCGCTGGCGCGCGCCTGGGGCAAGGCATCGGCCTACGGCAACACGGTATTGGCGGAGCAGTTTATCGACGGTCCCGAGTACACGGTGGCGGTACTGGGGGAGCGCACACTGCCTTCGATCCGGATGGAAACCGACCGGGAATTCTATGACTACGAGGCCAAATACATTGCCGATGACACCCGCTACCACTGTCCCAGCGGGCTGGATGCGGCGGCAGAGGCAGAGCTGGCAGAGCTGGCGCTGGCCGCCTTCCATTCGCTGGGCTGCACGGTATGGGGCCGGGTGGACACCATGCGCGACCGGGACGGCCGTTTTTATGTACTGGAGGTAAACACCATTCCGGGCATGACCTCACACAGCCTGGTGCCGATGGCGGCGCGGGCGGTGGGCATGTCCATGGAGGCGCTGGTGCAGCGCATCGTGGAATTGAGCTGGGAGGGCCGTAACGGACATGGTTGAAGTGCGCAACGGACATCGCCGTCGCCGTGTCACTGCCGGGGCTACCCGCCGGCGGCCCGCAGCTGCACCGCGGCGGCATCCGTGGCGCAGCCTGACCCTGCTCGATGGCTGGGTCAACCGGCTGCTGATTCTGGTGGGTGCGGGCATGGTCATGCTGGCAGGCCTGCAGGGTTATATCGCGCTACAGGAACTGCCGGTGGAGCGGATTGTCGTGTCGGGCAAGCTGCAGCGGATCCAGACCGAAGCCGTGCGGGAGCTGGTGCAGCCGGCTCTGGTCGGCGGCTTTCTGAGTGCGGATCTTGAGCAGATCAGGCGCCAGCTGCAGACCTTACCCTGGATCTACACGGTGTCGGTACGGCGGCGCTGGCCCAATGCGCTGGAAATCGAGGTGGTGGAGCAGCTGCCCATTGCGCGCTGGGGGGAGGGCGGTTTCATCAATCACGAGGGCGAGGTATTCCAGTCCAGCCGCGTGGGCGGCAGCGAGGCATTGCCGCGGCTGGAAGGCCCGCCCGGCAGTGCCCGCGAGCTGATTGTCAGCTACCAGCAACTGAGCGAATTGCTGCAGCCACTGGAGCTGGAGTTGCGCGAACTGAGCCTGGACGAGCGGGGCCATCTGTCAGTGGTACTGCAAGGTGGTATCGAACTGGTGCTGGGCAATACCCGGGTGGTGGACCGCGTACAACGTTTTGCCGCGGTGTACAGCGCCGAGCTGGCGCCGCGGGTCGATCAGCTGCAGCGAGTGGATTTGCGCTATGAGAGCGGTTTCGCGGTCACCTTCCGCGAGCCGGCACAGCTGGCGGTGATCACCAATGAGTAGGACGGCCGGGGGAGTGAAACTGCCATGGGCGGGGGACAGGAGCAACACATGATAGTAGGTCTGGATATCGGCACCTCCAAGGTCGTCGCCATCGTCGGAGAGCTGGCGGCGGATGGCAGTATCGAGGTGGTGGGTATCGGCTCCCATCCCTCCAAGGGCATGAAAAAGGGCGTGGTGGTGAACATCGAGTCCACGGTGCAGTCCATTCAGCGTGCAGTGGAAGAGGCAGAGCTGATGGCGGGCTGCCAGATTCACTCGGTCTATGTGGGCATTGCCGGCAGTCACATACGCAGTCTGAATTCCCACGGTATCGTCGCCATTCGCGATCGCGAGGTCTATCCCGCCGATCTGGAACGGGTCATAGACGCGGCCCAGGCGGTGGCCATACCGGCCGATCAGAAGATCCTGCACATCCTGCCGCAGGAGTACGTGATCGACAACCAGGAGGGGATCAAGGAGCCGCTGGGCATGTCCGGCGTACGCCTGGAAGCCAAGGTACACCTGGTGACCTGCGCGGTGAACGCCGCCCAGAATGTCGAGAAGTGCATCCGTCGTTGCGGCCTGGATGTGGAGGAAATCATCCTTGAACAGCTGGCATCCAGCTATTCGGTACTGACCGACGATGAGCGTGAACTGGGGGTCTGTCTGGTCGATATCGGCGGCGGTACCACCGACATTGCGATCTTCACCGAGGGCTCGATCCGCCACACCGGGGTGATCCCGATCGCTGGCGACCAGGTGACCAACGATATCGCGATGGCACTGCGAACACCGACGCAGTACGCGGAGGAAATCAAGATCAAGTACGCCTGCGCGCTGACCCAGCTGGCCGGCCCGGACGAAACCATCAAAGTGCCCAGTGTGGGTGACCGGCCGCCCCGGGATCTGTCCCGCCAATCGCTGGCCGAGGTGGTGGAGCCGCGCTACGACGAACTGTTCACGCTGGTGCAGGCGGAACTGCGCCGCAGCGGTTTCGAGGACATGGTCCCGGCCGGTGTGGTGCTCACCGGTGGCACTTCCAAGATGGAGGGTGTGGTGGAGCTGGCGGAGGAAATATTTCACATGCCGGTGCGGGTGGGTTACCCGCAATCGGTGAGGGGCCTGAACGATATTGTCCGCAATCCGATCTACGCCACTGGCGTCGGCTTGCTGCAGTACGGGCAGAAGCATGCGAGTGAGCGCAGTACCAACGCTGGCCGCAGTGGCACTGCGACCAGCGAGGGACTGCTGGCCAGGCTCAGAGCCTGGCTACAGAGCAATTTCTAGACGTTTTTTTGAGCAGCAAACTGCCGCGCCCCGGGGCGCGGCACCACAGCAAGGGGAGATATACCATGTTTGAACTAGTCGACAACGTACCTCAAAACGCGGTCATCAAAGTCATCGGCATCGGCGGTGGCGGCGGCAATGCCGTAAAACACATGATTGACAACCAGGTGGAGGGCGTGGATTTTATCTGCGCGAACACTGACGCCCAGGCACTGTCCGATATTCGCTCCAAGACTGTGCTGCAGCTGGGTGGTGAAATCACCAAGGGCCTGGGCGCCGGGGCCAATCCGGATATCGGCCGCGCGGCAGCAATGGAAGACCGGGAGCGTATTGCCGATGCATTGCGCGGCGCGGATATGGTCTTCATCACCGCCGGCATGGGCGGTGGCACGGGCACCGGGGCCGCCCCCATCGTCGCCGAAATCGCACGCGAGCTGGGCATTCTCACGGTGGCTGTGGTGACCCGCCCGTTCCCGTTCGAGGGCAAGAAACGCCTGCAAATCGCGCTGGAAGGCGTCAGCGAGCTGCAGCAGCATGTGGACTCACTGATCACTATTCCCAACGAGAAATTGCTGGAAGTTCTGGGAAAAAGTACCAGTTTATTGGATGCCTTCAAGGAAGCGAATGATGTATTGTTGGGCGCAGTTCAGGGTATCGCCGACCTGATTATCCGCCCCGGCATGATCAACGTCGATTTCGCGGATGTTCGTACGGTGATGTCCGAGATGGGCATGGCGATGATGGGAACGGGCAGTGCCAGGGGCGAAAACCGCGCCCGCGAGGCTGCCGAACGCGCCATTAACAGCCCATTGCTGGACGACATTGATTTGCGCGGAGCGCGCGGCATATTGGTGAATATCACCGCCGGCCTCGATCTGTCACTGGGAGAATTCTCAGAAGTCGGTGACACCATCGAGGAATTCGCCTCCGACGACGCAACAGTGGTAGTGGGCACAGTGATCGATCCGAACATGTCGGATGAAATCAAGGTCACTGTGGTCGCTACAGGGCTGGGGGGCGAAGTGGCAAGGGCGACGTTGCAGGTGGTGGAGTCAGCAACTCCACGGCCGTCGGCAACGGTTTCGGAGCCCAATTACAAGGACTTTGACCGTCCGCCGGCCATGCGCAGGGCGCGCAGCGGCGCAAGTGGCAAGGCACCAGCCAGTACGGCTGAAGCTGGCGGCGAGGATTATTTCGATATTCCTGCGTTTCTGCGCCGTCAGGCAGACTAGCAAGTCAGGATCGGCACTCTGATCGGCCTGTCTTGCAATGTGTGAGACACAGGATACGGGTGACGGGACTATGATTCGACAGCGAACTCTGCGCAATGCCATCAAGGCAACCGGCGTCGGCCTGCACACGGGTGAGAAGGTCTACCTCACTCTGTGGCCGGCGCCGGTGAACGCCGGCATTGTGTTCCGGCGTGTGGACCTCGACCCGGTGGTCGAGATTCCGGCGCGGGCAGAGAACGTGGGCGATACCACGCTGTCCACCACCCTGTTCGCCGATGGCGAGCGGGTGTCGACAGTGGAACACCTGCTTGCGGCAATGGCGGGGCTGGGCATAGATAATGCGTTTATCGATGTCAGTGCCTCGGAAGTGCCGATCATGGATGGCAGCGCCGGTCCATTTGTGTTCCTGATCCAGTCCGCTGGCATCGAGGAGCAGAATGCGGCCAAGAAGTTCATCCGTATCAAGCGTCCGGTCACGGTGGAAGACGGCGACAAGGTTGCCAGCTTTCTCCCCTTTGATGGCTTCAAGGTCTCGTTTTCCATCGATTTTGACCACCCGGTGTTCCGCGATCGCTCCCCTCACGCAGAGATCGACTTTTCCAGCACCTCCTTTGTCAAGGAGGTGAGTCGCGCCCGTACCTTTGGTTTCATGCACGAGATCGAGTACCTGCGCTCGCAGGGTCTCGCTCGCGGCGGCAGTGTGGACAACGCCATCGTCGTGGACGAGTACCGCATTCTCAACCAGGACGGCCTGCGCTATGACGACGAGTTCGTCAAGCACAAGATCCTGGATGCGATCGGCGATCTGTACCTGCTGGGCAACAGCCTGATCGGCGAGTTCCGGGCCCACAAGTCCGGTCACGCGCTGAACAATGCCTCGCTGCGGGCGCTGATCGCCCAGCCCGATGCATGGGAGATGGTCACCTTCGAGGACGAGGCCACCGCGCCGATTTCCTATAGTCTGAACACAGCCCCGGCTGCCTGACCGCCCGCGCGGGTCCTCCGGGCTCCCGTGACGGCCCCGGGCTTGGCAATATGTCACAATCTGTGGCATAGTCGCCCGCTAATTCATTGCAGTCAGTTGCAAATGAAAATCATCCTTGTCAACCGCAAGCACGGCGGTTCCCGCTCTATCGAGCTGGGTCGCTGGTCCCGTGCCCTGCTCTCTTTGTGCTGCCTGGGGCTGCCATTGGGTATGGTGGCGCTCGGTTATTTCGTTGGCCAGGAGAGCGGGGCGCACAATCTGCGCGACAGTTCGCTCGATTCCCTGCAGGACGAACTGGCCTCCCAGTCCTCGGAGCTGGAGACGCTGCGGCTGGAGGCCGAGCGCAAACTGCAGGCCCTGACCATGAGCCTGGCCGAGTTACAGGCGCGCATGACCCGCGTCGACGCGCTGGGCCAGCACCTCACCGCGATCGCCAACCTGGAGGACGGCGAGTTCGACTTCAGCCAGCCGCCGGCCATGGGCGGACCGCTGGCCGGTGAGTACAGCGTGGAATACCTGGCCCCGGACCTGACCGGTGAGCTGCAGAGTTTCTCCCGGCGCCTGATCCAGCGGGAACAGCAGCTGGAGATACTGGAAGCATTACTGACCAACCGCAAACTGGACGATCAGGGCTGGCTGTCCGGGCGCCCGGTGGAAAAGGGCTGGATGTCTTCC
This sequence comes from Kineobactrum salinum, assembly GCF_010669285.1. GTDB lineage: Bacteria > Pseudomonadota > Gammaproteobacteria > Pseudomonadales > Halieaceae > Kineobactrum > Kineobactrum salinum. Next base: position 3,531,488 of record NZ_CP048711.1, read on the forward strand.
GGCTATGGTCCGCGCACCGATCCATTCTCTGGCAAACCTGCCATTCATCGCGGCATCGACTTTGCCGGCAAGGCTGGTTCCAATGTGGTCGCAGTAGCCGGCGGCGTAGTGACGTGGACCGGTTACCGGCCCGGCTATGGCGAACTGGTGGAGCTTTCCCACGGCGAAGGCCTGGTTACCCTGTATGCCCACAATGAGGAAAACCTGGTCCAGCCGGGCGATGTGGTGCGCAAGGGACAGGCTATCGCGCTGATGGGATCCAGTGGGCGCTCTACCGGTGCCCATGTGCATTTTGAAGTCTACAAGCACGGCCGTTCCGTCGACCCTTCCAGCTACGTGCATCGCACCCGGCGCTGACGCGCCACTCCTCCCGGACCGATCTTCCGCCCGCAAGCCATTCTGCGGACGGTGTTCTTACGTATAGATGCAGTGACCTACGATGATTACGAATACGATGAAGAAGATTTTCGGCACCCGCAATGACCGGGAGCTGAAGCGCATGGGCAAGGTGGTCAAGCAGATCAACGCGCTGACCGATACCATCAAGGCCCTGGACGATACTGCACTGGCGGCAAAAAGCGACGAGTTCCGCCAGCGGCTTGCAGACGGGCAGACCCTGGACCAGATCCTGCCGGAAGCCTTCGCCGTGGCCCGCGAGGCCAGTGAACGGGTGCTGGGCATGCGCCACTTCGATACCCAGCTGATCGGCGGCATGGCTCTGCACGAGGGCAAGATCGCCGAGATGCGCACCGGTGAGGGCAAGACCCTGGTGGCGACCCTGCCGATCTATCTCAATGCCCTCAGCGGCAAGAGCGTCCACCTGATTACTGTCAACGACTACCTGGCCAGCCGCGACGCCAACTGGATGGGGCCGCTGTACCGCTTCCTGGACGTCTCGGTGGGGGTAATCCGGTCCGGCCAGTCTGCCGAGCAGAAGCGTGAGGCCTACAGCGCCAATATCGTCTACGGTACCAACAACGAATTCGGCTTCGACTACCTGCGCGATAACATGGCCTTCACGCTGGAAGACAAGATGCAGGGCGATCTCAGCTTTGCGATCGTCGACGAGGTGGATTCCATCCTGATTGACGAGGCCCGTACGCCGCTGATCATCTCCGGCGCCTCCGAGGACAGCTCGGCTCTGTACAAGAGCATCAACCGCCTGATCCCGTCCCTGAAGCCCGATACCGAGGGCGAGAGCGGCCACTACACGGTGGATGAAAAGCAGCGTCAGATCGAATTGACCGAGATGGGCCACGAGTTTGTCGAGGACCTGCTGGTTCGCGAGGGGCTGCTGGAGGAGGGCGACAGTCTGTACGCGGCGACCAACCTCAACCTGTTGCACCACGTCTATTCCGGCCTGCGCGCCTACGTGCTGTTTCACCGCGATGTGGAGTACATCGTGCGCGACAACCAGGTGGTTCTGATCGACGAGCACACCGGCCGCACCATGCCCGGACGGCGCCTGTCCGAGGGCCTGCACCAGGCGATCGAGGCGAAAGAAGGGGTCAATATCCAGAGCGAGAGCCAGACCCTGGCCTCGACCACCTTCCAGAATTATTTCCGGCTCTATGAAAAGCTGGCCGGCATGACCGGCACCGCCGATACCGAAGCTTTCGAATTCCGCCAGATCTACGGCCTGGAAGTGCTGGTGATCCCGACCAACAAGCCGGCCCAGCGCACAGACCTGAACGACCTGGTCTACCTGACCCGGGAAGAGAAGTTCGACGCGATCCTGAATGATGTCAAGGACTGCATGGACAAGGGTGCGCCGGTACTGGTGGGCACCGCTTCGGTGGAGACCTCCGAGGAGGTGTCGCAGCGATTCCGCAAGGCCGGTATCGAGCACAAGGTGCTCAATGCCAAGTATCACGAACAGGAGGCCGAGATCATCGCCCAGGCGGGACGCCCCGGGATGGTGACCATCGCCACCAACATGGCTGGCCGCGGCACCGATATCGTGCTGGGCGGCAACCTCGACGCAGAACTGGAGGCCATGGGCGAGATCGGCGAGCAGCGGCGCGAGGAGCTGACCGCGGCCTGGCGGCAGCGCCACGAGCAGGTGCTGGAGGCCGGCGGCCTGCATATCCTGGGTACCGAGCGGCACGAATCACGACGCATCGACAACCAGCTGCGCGGTCGCTCCGGGCGCCAGGGCGACCCGGGCGTGTCGCGCTTCTATCTGTCGCTGGAAGACAGCCTGATGCGGATTTTTGCCTCCGACCGGGTCAAGAGCTTCATGCAGGCCCTGGGCATGGAAAAGGGCGAGGCGATCGAGCACCGGATGGTGACCAATGCGATCGAGAAGGCCCAGCGCAAGGTGGAGGGCCGCAACTTCGATATCCGCAAGCAGTTGCTGGAATACGACGATGTCGCCAACGACCAGCGCCAGATCATCTACCAGCAGCGCAACGAGCTGCTGGGTGAATCCGACATCTACGACACCATTACCGCCATCCGCGAGGATGTGGTCAACGAGGCGATCTCCAATTACATCCCGCCAATGAGCGTCGAGGAGCAGTGGGATGTGCCCGGCCTGGAGCGGCAGTTGGAGGCGGAATTCGCAGTCTCCCTGCCATTGCAGTCCTGGCTGGAGGCGGACGACAAGCTGCACGAGGAAGTGCTGCGCGAGAGGATCATTGCCGAAGTGCAGGCCGCCTACGATGCCAAGGCCGAGGCGGTAGGGCCTGCCATGCGCAAGATCGAGAAACAGATCATGCTGCAGGTGCTGGACAACCTGTGGAAGGACCACCTGGCGACGATGGATCACCTGCGCCAGGGTATTCACCTGCGGGCCTATGCCCAGAAGAATCCCAAGCAGGAGTACAAGCGCGAGTCCTTCGAGCTGTTCGAGCAGCTGCTGCGTAACCTGAAGTACGAAGTGGTGAAATTTCTCAGCCATGTGCAGATCCAGCGCCAGGACGAGGCCGCCCAGATCGATGCGCGCCGGCGCGAGGCGGCCGAGCGCGAGAAGCTCGCCTTCCAGCACGCCGCGGCCACCGCCATGGCGGAGGAGGCGATTGCCGGCGACGGCGAGCCCCAGCGGGCAGAGCGCCCGGAGCCGCCGCAGACCTTTACCCGGGAGCAGCCCAAGGTGGGGCGCAATGAGCCCTGTCCCTGTGGCAGCGGCAAAAAATACAAACAGTGCCACGGCCAGCTGGCCTGAACCGGAGCGCGGGAGAGACAATGGCAGTGGGAGAAGCGCAGCCGGTAACCGTGTTGCCGGTGCCAGGAGTGCGGCTGGCGACGGTGTCGGCGGGCATCAAAAAGCCGGGCCGGAAGGATCTGGTGGTGATGGAACTGGCGCCCGGCAGCAGCTGCGCGGCGGTATTTACCCGCAATGCCTTCTGCGCGGCGCCGGTGACGGTGGCGCGCGAACACTGGCGCGCCAGCGGCTTCAAGCCGACCTGGTTGCTGGTCAATACCGGCAACGCCAATGCCGGCACCGGGGAGCGGGGGCTGGCGGATGCCCGCCGCTGCGCCGAAGCGCTGGCGGAGTTGACCGGTGTGCCGGCGCAGGCCGTGCTGCCGTTTTCCACCGGCGTGATTGGCGAGCCGCTGCCGGTGCAGAAGATTGTCGAGGCCCTGCCCAATGCCATTACCGATCTGCAGGCGGATGGCTGGCTGCAGGCCGCCGCCGGCATCATGACCACCGACACCCGCCCAAGGCCCACTCGGAGCGCTTTTCCGTTCAGGGGCGCGATTACCGGCTCACCGGCATCGCCAAGGGGGCAGGCATGATTCGCCCCAACATGGCCACCATGCTCGCCTACCTGGCCACCGACGCAGCGGTGAGCCCGGCCCTGCTGCAAAGTCTTTTGACAGAGGCGGTGGAGATGTCCTTCAACCGCATCACCGTCGATGGCGATACCTCCACCAATGATGCCTGCATACTGGCAGCCACCGGCGCGGCGGGCAACCCGCTGCTGGAGAACGCCGAGGGCGACCTGTATCGGGCGCTGCGGGAGGCGCTGCAGACCCTGTGCGTCACGCTGGCCCAGGCGCTGGTGCGCGACGGCGAGGGCGCGAGCAAGTTCGTGACCGTGCAGGTCAACGGTGGCCGGGATCAGCAGGAGTGCCTGGACGTGGCCTATACCATCGCCCATTCGCCGCTGGTGAAAACCGCACTGTTTGCATCCGATCCGAACTGGGGACGCCTGCTGGCGGCTATCGGCCGCGCCGGCCTGGCCGAGCTGCAGGTCGACCGGGTCGGGGTCTACCTGAACGATGTACTGATCGCCGAGAATGGCTGCCGTGCGGCCGGCTACACTGAAGCGCAGGGCGTGGCGGCGATGGCGCCGGAAGAAATCGTGATCCGTATCGAACTGCAGCGCGGCGAGGCCAGTGAGACAGTGTGGACCACGGATTTTTCCTACGACTACGTGCGTATCAACGCCGAGTACCGCAGCTGAATGGCCGCGCTGCACGTGGCGGTAGCGGTGGTGGTGGATGCGCGCCAGCAGGTCCTGATCAGCCGGCGAGCGACCGCTGCCCACCAGGGCGGACTGTGGGAATTTCCCGGTGGCAAGGTCGAGCCCGGAGAGTCAGTCAACGAAGCGCTGGCGCGGGAGCTGCGCGAGGAACTGGGCATCGAACCGGGCGCCAGCCGGCCACTGCTGCTGGTGCCCTTCGACTACGGTGACAAGGCGGTGCTGCTGGATGTGCATCTGGTGACGCAGTTTCGCGGCGAGGCCCGCGGGCTGGAAGGGCAGCCGCTGGCCTGGGTGAGTCCGGCACAGCTGTCGCAATACCGCTTTCCCGCTGCCAATCTGGCCATTGTGGACGCCGTGCAGCAGGCGCTGGGGGACTGAGCTCGCGCTATCGGGCCGCCGCCGCAGTTTCGGCCCGCAGCAGGAATTCCTTGTGCAGCTCGTCCACCACCTCATCCAGTGCTGCCAGGCTGCCACTGTTGTCAATTACGATATCGGCCAGCGCCCGCCGTTCCTCGCGCGGAATCTGGGCCGCGATGATGCGGCGCACCTGGGCCTCGTCATTGTCATCGCGCGCCATCGTGCGCTGCAGTTGTACCGCCTCGGGTACATCCACCACCACGACCAGGCTGACCAGCGTTTTCTGGCTGGATTCCAGCAACAGCGGTGAACTGAGCAAGGTATAGGGCGAGGCCGAGCGCTGCAGCTGGGCGCGGATTTCGTCCGCAATCAGCGGGTGGGTCAGCTGTTCCAGCCAGTGGCGCTCGCGCTCATCGGCGAACACGATGCGGCGCAGCGCGGCCCGGTCAAGGTTGCCGTCCGCCAGCAGGATATCGGCGCCGTAGCGGTCGCGGATTGCCGCCAGCGCCGGCCGCCCCTGCTCCACCACCACCCGGGCTGCGAGATCCGCGTCCACCACGGTGATGCCCCTGGCGGCGAAGCGGTGGGTGACCGCGCTCTTGCCGCTGCCTATGCCGCCGGTGATGCCGATGACCAGGCTCACAGGCCCGCTCCGGTGGCGCCAAGCCAGGCGGCCAGTAACTGCTCGCCCCAGATCAGGCTGACCCAGCCGGCCAGCGCCAGATAGGGACCGAAGGGAATCGGAATCTCCCGGCCCCGGCGTTTGATGACCATCAGCGCGATGCCGACCACTGCCCCGACCAGTGAGGACAACAGGATAACCAGCGGCAGCGCCTGCCAGCCCAGCCAGGCGCCCAGCGCCGCCAGCAGTTTGAAATCGCCGTAGCCCATGCCCTCCTTGCCGGTGACCACCTTGAACAGCCAGTATACCGTCCACAGGACCAGGTAGCCGGCGACCGCGCCCAGTACCGCGTCCGCCAGCGGCACGAAGTGGCCGCCCAGGTTGAACAGCAGGCCCAGCCACAGTAGCGGCAAGGTGATGTTGTCCGGCAGCAGCTGGGTGTCAATGTCGATCACGCTCAGTGCCAGCAGGGCCCAGCTGAACAGGATCGCGCCCAGCAGTTGCACACTGGCGCCGTAGTACAGGCCCAGCCCCAGCGTCAGCAGCCCGGTCAGCAGCTCGATCACCGGATAGCGCGGCGAAATCCGGGCCCCGCAACTGGCGCACTTGCCGCCCAGCACGAGATAGCTCAGTACCGGGATATTCTGCCAGGGACGCACCGGCGCCTGGCAGTGGGGGCAGTGGGAATTGGGCGTGGCCAGATTGAGGGGGGCCGGGCCGGCCTGGGTCTGCTCCAGCAGCTGGCTGCAGTCGCGCCGCCATTGCGCCTGCATCATCAACGGCAGCCGGTAGATCACTACATTGAGGAAGCTGCCGACCACCAGGCCCAGCAACAACAGGCAGCTGGCCAGCCACCAACCGTGTTGGGCAAATGTCTCCACTAACATGACAGTGCCGTCACACCACTGAGCCAAGCATGAAGATGGGCAGGTACATCGCAATCATCAGGCCGCCCACCAGTACGCCCAGAATGGACATGATCACCGGTTCCATCAGTGAACTGAGGCTGTCCACCGCGTTGTCCACCGCCTCTTCGTAGTGGTTGGCCACCTTGTCCAGCATTTCATCCAGGGCGCCGGATTCCTCCCCGATCGAGACCATCTGCAGCAGCATGTTGGGGAACATGCTGGTGGACTTGATCGACTGGTACAGAGTGGAGCCGGTGGTGACATCATCGCGGATCTGCAGGATGGCCGTGCGGTAGACCGAGTTCCCGGCGGCGCCCGCGGTGGAGTTGAGCGCGTCCACCAGCGGCACCCCGGCGGCAAAGGTGGTGGCCAGGGTGCGGGAAAAACGGGCGATGATCGCATCGTGGACAATGCCGCCGACCACCGGCAGCCGCAGTGCCAGGCGGTCCAGGAATACGGCGAAGGCCTCGGAGCGGATCTTGGCCTCCTTGAAGGCATAGCCCGTCGCAACCAGGCCCAGAGCCATGATGAACCACCAGCTCTGCACGAACTCGGAGATGCCCAGCACCAGCAATGTGAACGCGGGCAGGTCGGAGCCGAAGCTGCGGAAGGTTTCGGCAAACTGCGGCACCACCTTGACCAGCAGGATGCCGGTGACCACCAGCGCCACGATCACCACGGCCGTGGGGTAGGTCATCGCCTTCTTGATCTTGGCCTTGAGCTGTTCGGTTTTCTCCTTGTAGGTGGCCACCCGGCTCAGCATGACCTCCAGCGTACCGGAGCCCTCACCGGACGCCACCAGACTGCAGAACAGCTCGTCGAAGTAGCGCGGGTACTTGGCCAGCGACGGCGCCAGGCCGCTGCCCGAAGCGACGTCATTCTTGATGCTGATCACCAGGTCGCGCATCTTGGGCTTGTCCAGCCCTTCGGCCACGATATCGAAGCTCTGCACCAGCGGCACCCCGGCCTTCATCATCGTTGCCAGCTGGCGCGTAAAGATGGCGACATCCGCGGGCTTGATCGGCTTGCCGCCGCCGAACAGGGGCTTGGCCTTCTTGCGCACCGCCTTGGGCACGATGCCCTGGGTGCGCAACTGGGCCCTGGCCATGGCCGAACTCTGGGCACTGATCTCGCCCTTGGAGACACGCCCGTTGCGGTCGGTCCCGCTCCAGGTGAAGGTATTTTGCTTGCTTGCACTGGTTGCCATACTCGTTTTCCGTATCGCGCTGCCGCGTCAGGTGGAGCCCTGGGCCCCGTCCGTCAATCGGTGGTTACCCGGTTGACCTCTTCCAGGCTGGTCACGCCGCTGGCCACCTTGATCAGCGCCGATGTGCGCAGGTCATTGAAGCCCTCGGCCCGTGCCTGTTTGTGAATCTCCATGGCGTTGCCCTGTGCCAGGATCAGCTGGGCGATACTGGGAGTGATTCGCACCACCTCGTAGATGCCCACCCGGCCCTTGTAGCCATCGGTACAGTTGGCGCAGCCCACGGCCCGCTTGATCGTCGCCTGCGCCAGCAGTTCCTCGGTGAAGCCTTCCTTCAGCAGCACGCTGTGGGGAATGTCGTCGGCCGGTTCACTGCAGTCCTTGCACAGGCGCCGGGCCAGCCGTTGGGCGATGATCAGGTTCACCGACGTGGCCAGGTTGAAGGAGGGTACGCCAATGTTCAGCAAGCGGGTAACGGTTTCCGCTGCGCTGTTGGTGTGCAGTGTCGACAGCACCAGGTGGCCGGTCTGGGCCGCCTTGATCGCGATCTCGGCGGTTTCCAGGTCGCGGATCTCCCCCACCATGATCACGTCCGGGTCCTGGCGCAGAAAGGAGCGCAACGCCTCCGCGAAGTTCAGCCCCACCTTGGGATTGACGTGAACCTGGTTGACCCCTTCCATATTGATCTCCACCGGATCTTCCGCGGTGGAGATATTGCGCTCGGGCTGGTTCAGCAGATTGATGCCGGTGTACAGCGACACGGTCTTGCCCGAACCGGTGGGCCCGGTGACCAGGATCATGCCCTGGGGCTTGCTCAGGGCGTCGAGATACATTTCCTTCTGCTCTTCCTCATAGCCCAGCGCGTCGATGCCCATCTGGGCGCTGGACGGGTCGAGGATACGCAGCACCACCTTCTCCCCGAACAGGGTCGGCAGCGTGTTGACCCGGAAATCGATCGCGCGGTTGCGCGACAGCTTCATCTGGATGCGCCCGTCCTGGGGCATGCGCCGCTCGGAGATGTCCATCTGCGACATGATCTTCAGGCGCGCCGCCATCCGCGCAGAGAGGTTCTTGGGCGGCTTCACCACCTCCCGCAGGATGCCGTCGGTGCGAAACCGCACCCGGTAGTTTTTCTCGTAGGGCTCGAAGTGGATGTCCGAGGCGCCCTGCTTGATCGCATCGATCAGCACCTTGTTGATGAAGCGGACAATCGGCGTCTCGTCGACGGCATCCGAGTTTTCCTCGGCGTCGCGCTCCTCGCCGCTGCCAATATCGATGTTCTCGAAATCCTCGTTGCCCAGGTCGCCCAGCCCCTCGGCGAGGCTCTCGTGGGTTTCCACCCACTCGGTGATGACCTTGCTCAGCGCCCGTTCCTCCACCAGTATCGCATCGGTGTTGATGCCGGTGTGGAACTTGATCTCGTCCAGCGCGGCGAGGTTGGTGGGGTCGGATACAGCAATGAACAAGCGGTTGCCGCGGCGGAACAGCGGCAGGGCGTGATGCTTGCTGACCAGGTTGACGTCCACCAGCCCGATCGGCAGGGAGGCGCGGCTGAAGGCGTTGATATCGAACAACGGCACGCCGAACTCCAGCGAAGCCACCTCGGCGATGCGCTGGCTGTCCAGGTTGAGCTTGTCCACCAGGTACTTGACCAGCGGCACCCGCTCATAGGCGGCCTCACGCTGAGCCTCCTTGGCGTGCTCAGCGTTGAGCAATCCTTCGACCACCAGGCGACCTGCAAGGCCACTCAGCTGCCCAATCGCCCTTTCATTCATCCTGCATTTACCCCTTCGCGGGCCGTGATTGTCAAAGCTGCCTGCCAGCGCGCTGCCAGTATAGCGGGACTGCAGTCCCGCTCCTACCCCTGTCCATCCGCTAATATAATGATTTTATGCAGGTTTTATCGGCCAATTGCCGCCCTCCCGATGAGCTAGAGTGTATGGCGACCGTGGGACGTGCGCAGATGTGCCGCGGCAGTGACGCCGATATCAGCCAGGAACAGCTGCATTAGGTCCGCAAGCTGACAAAAATTGTCCATATGCGCCGCTCAGTGGCAACCCCGAGGCCGTGCTGGTCCGCTTGTCACTTTTCTGCGGAATCACAATCTCCCCTTCAAGCTATTGATTCGTCAGTAACTTTGGCATTTTTGCGCTTTGCCTTGGCGCTCTGGCACAGATTGTGCTATTTATCCCCTGCAAGTCGCTATCGCAATAGCGGTGCAACAAGATAATCCCCCTGGGGAAAGGAGCAGCAAACATGAAGATGCAACAGGCACAAAAGGGTTTCACCCTGATCGAACTGATGATTGTGATCGCGATCGTCGGCATTCTGGCTGCGATCGCGCTGCCGGCTTATCAGGATTATACGGTGCGGGCGAAGATGTCTGAGCCGATGGCGGCGCTGGCGGAGGCGAAGACGACAATCTCCGAATATTATTCGTCGATGGGCCGACTGCCGACTGCGACTGCATCAGGGATCAATGATTATCCCAACAAGGAAATCGTGAAATCCATACTCTATACGAGTACGGCTAACGTGGGGCCTCTGCTGACCGCCGTGGTCCAGCCGGGTGTTATTCCCGGCGGCACGGAAGACCAGTTCGTTCTGTCGGGCACGACCCGAGATGACGGCTCTATAGTCTGGAAATGCAAGCCCGCGGCTACTGATGGTATTCCAGTCAAATTCCTGCCAGCCAATTGCCGCGGCTAATCGAGGTTGCTTCATAAAGCCCGGCATCGCCGGGCTTTTTTTGTTGCAGCTAGTAAACCCGTATACACTGACAAATCCCAGCAACCTGGTAAGCCTGCACCTTTGTCTCGACTGCTAACGCTGTCCGAATCCCGATACCTGAGGTCCATGGCGGGCTTTTGCCTGCTGCTGGCTGCGTTCCTGATCTACGCCAACAATGCGGGCAATTACCTGTTGTTTGACGACACGCCGGCGCTGACCGGTAATGAGCGGGTGCAACTCGACGGCAGCCGCTTTGATGATTGGCGGGTGGCGGCGTTCAGTTCCGATGCGGGTCCGCTGGGACGGCCGTTAACGATGGCCAGCTTTGCGCTGCAGCATGTTGTGGAGGGCGGGTTTTCGCCGGTCTCTCTCAAAGTCACCAACGCGGTAATTCACTGCCTGATAGCGGCGCTGCTCTACGGCCTGTTCAGTTCCATTCTCGGGCAGCTATCTGCCCAGGGTCGGTCGCGGCTGGATCCGCGCTGGACCGCGCTGGCGGCAATGGCGCTGTGGTTGTTGCATCCGCTGCAGGTGTCCACGGTACTGTACACAGTGCAGCGTATGGCCCAGCTGTCCACACTGTTCGTGGTATTGGGGCTGTGGCTGTTCGTTCGCTATCGTGCGCGCTGGACAGTCCGTGGCGCCAGCACCGCGGAAGTGATTGCCGCTGTACTCTGGCTGCTGCTGGTCGGTGCTGCGGCGATCCTCTGCAAGGAAAACGGCGCGTTGCTGTTCTGGCTGCTGCCGGCGGTCGAAGTGGCTATCTTCCGGGGTCGCTGGGCCGGGCGCGAGGTGCCCGGCCTGGCGTTGCTGGGATGGCTGCTGTTACTGCTTCCGTTGCTGCTGATCGCGCTACTGTTCATCTGGTATCCGGAGCTGTTCCACTCGGGTTACCGGATTCGCGACTTCACGATGGAAGAACGCCTGTTGACCCAGCTTCGACTGCTGTGGCGCTACCTGGGCTGGCTCCTGTGGCCCAATATCCTCGATATGGGTTTTCAGCATGATTATATTCCGCTGTCGCGCGGCTTGCTGCAGCCCGTAGCGACATTGATGGCATTGTTGTCGTGGAGCCTGCTGTTGGCATTGGCGCTGTGGCAACGCCAGCGCTGGCCGTTGTTGCTGTTCGCGGTACTGTTCTATCTCATTGCCCATAGCATGGAGTCCAGTTTCCTGGCGCTGGAAATGGTTTACGAACACCGCAATTATCTGCCCAGTGTCGCAGTGTGCCTGTTGTTGGCCGCGGCGCTGGGTGCAGTGGTTGGGCGTCTGCCAGTGGGGCGTAGTGTGTTCGTGGCTGTGGCCGGCCTGTTTGTCCTGGCGACGCTGCTGGCGCTGAGGGCCCACACCTGGTCGGATGACCTGCGGCTGTCACGCGTCAATGTTGCCCGTCATCCCGAATCGGTGCGTTCGAATTACTTCTATGCCAACGCGCTGTTGCGCGAATATCGGCTGCGCGAGGAGCGAGGGCATGACGTACAGTCGGCACAGGAGATGCTCGCTGTAGGGCGGCACTATATGGAGCTGATGCACCAGCAAGACCGCCGCGACCTCGGCGCGCTGGTGATGCTTTACTATCTCGACAGCAGTTTCTTTCCAGAGTTGCTGCAGCGCACTGACTGGCTGGGGGATATTCGCCGGGCGCTGGAAGGGCGAGTGTTGAAGCCTTCGGACCGCAATGCGCTGGCCCTGCTGGCTGAGTGCATGGGCAATGATCAGTGCGCGACGCCGGCGCCTGTGGCGCGGGAGTTCCTCCGGCAGCTGCGGCTGCAATACCCCGAGCTGCCGGATCCGGTAGCTCTGCAATACAACTGGCTCGTCGAGTCCGGTGCCGGCGCCGCTGAACTAATTCCGCTGCTTGAGGAGGGCATTGAGCGCTGGCCGGGCCAGCAGACTTTCTACCCCCAGCTGATCCACCAATACGACCGGGTCGGCGACGCGGCCGGTATCTATCGTACGCTGGAACAGTGGCTGCGTGTAGATCCGAAACGCTACCAACTGTCGTTGCAACGGCGGCTGTTCGCCAGGGGCAGCGAATGAGACAGGCGCTCGGCTTTGGTGCGTGGGCTCCGCTACTGGTACTGGTCTTGCTGCTGGTCGCTGTTAGCTGGTTGTACGCACCGGGCATCCATGGACCCGCGCTGCTGGATGATCGCTCCAGCATCGCGGTACTGGGTGATCTGGGGGTTACGCCGCGCGTGGCGCTGGACCAGATCCTGGGGGATGGCTCCGGGCCGTTGGGCAGACCGGTGACGATGGCAACGTTTGTCGCGGAACGGTTCTGGCCGGATGCGGACGTGGCGACGAGCAAGACAGTGAATATCATACTGCACGGGATCAATGGTGTACTCGTGGTGTGGTTGTTTACGCTATTGTTGCGCAGCGAGCGCTATCCGCATGCCTTTTGGCTGGGTGTGCTCGGCGGAGGCCTGTGGCTGGCGTCGCCGTTGTTCGTCAGCACCGTCCTCTATGTCGTGCAGCGCATGGCGATGCTGGCGACCACGTTCATGCTGCTGGCGTTGATCGCTTACATCTATTGGCGGCAACGCTTCGTCAGGGGACGAAGTCACGCATGGTTGGCTGCGTTGGTGCCGGCATGTGTCTTGCTCGCGGTCTACTCCAAGGAATCCGGTGTTGTCGTGTTGCCGGTGCTGGTACTGCTGGAATTATTGTGGTTCGGCTGCCGCAATCCCGATGGTGGTCGTAATCCGTGGCTGTGGCGCGGCTGCTGGATACTGTCGGCCGGCGGTGCGGCGTTGGTAGTGGCTGTTTTCCTGCTGGTGCCGGAGCGGCTGCTGGCACACTACAGTCTACGAGAATTCACGCTGGACGAGCGGTTGTTGACCGAGGCGCGTATTCTGTGGGATTACCTCGGCCAGTTGCTATGGCCGGAGGTGGGCCGGATGGGGTTGTATCACGACGATATTGTAGTCTCCCGGTCCCTTACCGACCCTGCTTCCACTGGGCTCGCGGTAGTCGGCTGGGCACTCGTCGGGCTATTACTCATAATCGGGTGTCGTTGGTCATTGGGACGGCAGGTCTCATTTTGTGTGTTGTTTTTTCTTGCCGGGCACAGCACCGAGTCCACGGTATTGCCGCTGGAACTGTATTTCGAGCACCGCAATTACTTTCCCGCCATCGGGCTGTTCCTGGTGCCGGCGCTGCTGGCGGCGACAGTCGCCCGGCGGTGGCCAGTACTGGCATCGCCGTTGCTGGCCTGGCTGGGCGTCGCTATTCTACTGCTGACGTTGCAAACCAGCTCCCAGGTGCAGCTGTGGTCCGACTCGCGCTTGCTGCGCTTCCACCAGGTGATTGCCCATCCGCATTCGTTCCGAGCCAACGCTGATATGGCGGTGCTGTATGCACAAGCCGGCGCGCTTTCCCCGGCGCTGGAGTATTCCAGGCGCGCGCATGAGGCCGGCACCGAACAGCGGGGAGACCGCTATATCCGCAATCTTGCACTGGCCTGCATCGCCGGCAAGGCATTGCCGGTGGACGCGCAGCCGGGGCCTCGGTCGCTGGAGAGTGCCCGTCCGCTGAGTTCGGTGGCCACCATGCATGTCTTCGTGGACATGCTTCAGGATGGCCGGTGTCCGCAGCTGGACTGGATTGACATAGCGAACAGGCTGGCGTCTGTTTACCTGCGGCCCGGCGCCGGTGCTACCGCTGCGGCCGATATGTATTCCGTGCTGGCAGTGCTGGAAAACGCACTGGAACGCTACGAAAATGCCTATCGGTATACTGTCCGCTTCCTCGCGTCGGAACCTAACAACACCCGCGGCCTGCTGATGCAGCTGCATTTCACCACCGCTTTGGGTAAAGTGGAGGAAGCTCGAATCCTGAAACAACAATTGTTGGCGCTGCAAGCCAGCGGCGAACTCAGCGTCGCTGACCAGCAGACGCTGGCCCTGTATCTGGAGCAAGACTAGTTGCGTTTTTCCATTGTCATCCCCGCCAAAAACGAACAGGAAGGCCTCTCCGCAACATTGCCGCGGCTGCGCGAGCTGTATCCGGATGCCGAGGTGATCGTGGTCAATGACGGCTCCTCGGACGATACTGCCGCGGTGTGCCGGGAAGCGGGGGTGACCCTGCTGACCCACCCCTACTCCAAAGGCAACGGCGCAGCCATCAAGGCCGGCGCCCGGGCGGCGTCGGGTGATTATATCGTGTTCATGGATGGCGACGGCCAGCACGCCCCGGAAGCCATTGCGGCGCTGCTGGAAAAGCTGGCTGAGGGCTATGACCTGGTGGTCGGCGCCCGCAGTGGGCTGGCCTCCCAGGCTAGCATGGTGCGCTGGAGCGCCAATGCCTTCTACAACAGGCTGGCGAGCTGGATGGTGAACCACCGCATAGAGGATCTCACCTCGGGCCTGCGGGCGGTGCACCGGGGCAGGTTCCTGAGCTTTTTGTACCTGCTGCCCAATGGCTTCAGTTACCCGACCACCTCCACGATGGCGTTTTTCCGGGCCGGCTATTCGGTGGGCTTCGTACCGGTGGAGGTTGCGCCGCGACTGGGCAAGAGCCATATCAACGTGGTGCGCGACGGGGTGCGCTTCTTTCTGATCATCTTCAAGATCGGTACGCTGTATTCGCCGCTGAAAGTGTATTTCCCATTGTCGGTGCTGATGGGAGGCTTCGGTCTGCTGAACTATGTGGTCACCTTCCTGCAGAGCGGATCGCTGCGCTTTACCAATATGAGTACCGTGCTGGTACTGGCCGCGGTCATCGTGTTCCTGATCGGGCTGTTGTCGGAGCAGCTCACCAACCTGCAGTACAAGGATGTGAATCACGACGAGTGAGCCGCTGCAGCGGGGCCATGCGGGTGGACCGGCTCAGGGGATACTCAGCGCCAGGGTCTCCTTGACTTGCTCCATCACCACATAGCTGGTGGACTCCTGCACCCCCGGCAGAGTCAGCAGGGTTTCGCCGAGAAAGGCCCGATAAGCATTCATGTCCGCTACCCGCGCCTTGATCAGGTAGTCGAAATTGCCGGAGACCAGATAGCATTCCTGTACTTCCGGCAGTTCGAAGGCGCTTTGCTTGAACTCCTCGAAGATGTCCTGGGAGGTGCGGCTGAGGCGGATCTGTACGAATACCACCAGTCCCGCGTCGAGGAAATCCGGGTTCAGGATGGCCTGATAGCCGCGGATGACACCTTCGCGTTCCAGCCGTTTGATGCGTTCCTTGCAGGGGGTGGTGCTGAGGCCGACCTGGCGCGCCAGCTCCGCGTAACTGCAGCGCGCATCCTGCTGCAACAGGCGCAGCAGGCGGCGATCGGTGCGGTTGAGGGTATGCAGTTTGCGCTCCATCGGATTCCACCATGATTCCGGTTATATCTAATCGATCCAACTGTCGACTAACGATCTATGGCAGTTAATTCGACTCTTGTGTGGTGAAATAGTAGCGTATTCGCCCATGTTCGGGAGAAAAATAGTGAAAAAAAGTCGAGTGCCTCGCTTTAGCATGGCGCCTATAGTGAAATCGCTTACCACAAGGAGCACAGCCATGTTGATCGGTGTACCCAGGGAAATCAAAAACCACGAATATCGCATCGGCCTGACCCCGGCCGGGGTCCGCGAGCTGGTCGAGGACGGCCACCAGTTGCTGGTGCAGCAGGACGGCGGCGCCGCCATCGGTTTTGACGACGCCCAGTATCGCGAGGCCGGGGCCGAGATCGTGGCCGGCGCGGAGGAGATTTTTGCCCGCGCCGGGATGATCATCAAGGTCAAGGAGCCGCAGCCGGACGAGTGCCGGATGCTGCGCCCCGGCCAGCTGCTGTTTACCTACCTGCATTTGGCCCCGGATCCGCAGCAGACCGAACTGTTGCTGGCATCAGGAGCCACCTGCATTGCCTATGAAACCGTGACCTCCGCCGGTCACGGCCTGCCGCTGCTGGCGCCGATGAGCGAGGTAGCCGGTCGCATGTCGATCCAGGCCGGTGCTCACAACCTGGAGAAGGCCCAGGGTGGCAACGGCGTCCTGCTGGGCGGCGTGCCGGGCGTGGAGCCCGCCAGGGTGCTGGTGATCGGTGGTGGCGTGGTCGGCATCAATGCCGCCCGCATGGCCATGGGCATGGGCGCGGATGTGACCCTGCTGGACCGGGATCTGGGCCGCCTGAAGGACCTGGACATGATGTTTGGCGGGCGTCTGAAAACCGTCTATTCCACCAAGGAAGCCGTGGAGCGGTTTGCGCTGGAGGCGGACCTGGTGATCGGCGCGGTACTGATTCCCGGCGCGGCGGCGCCCAAGCTGATCAGTCGTGAGCTGGTGGGGCGGATGAAAACCGGCGCGGTGATGGTGGATGTGGCGATTGACCAGGGCGGCTGCTTCGAGACCAGCCGCGCCACCACCCACCAGGATCCCACCTACGTTGTCGACGGTGTGGTGCACTACTGCGTGGCCAACATGCCCGGCGGCGTCGCACGCACCGCCACCGTGGCCCTGGCCAATGCCACGCTGCCCTACGCGGTGAAGCTCACCCGTGCAGGCGTCACCGCTGCGCTGCGCGACGATGTGCATCTGCGCAACGGGCTCAATGTGCACGCCGGCATGGTCACCCACCCGGCGGTGGCAGAGGCGCTGGGCTACGACTACGTGGAGCCGATGGCGGCGCTGGAGCAAAAGCCGCTGCAGCAGTGCGCCTGAGGGAGTCTGGCCAGATGTGACGTTCGCTCCCGCGGCTGATGCTGGCACAGTTTGTCAAATCCCGGCGGGAGGTTATGATGAGTACATTGGCATTTGATTCGCTGCAGTACGCGCGCCGCCTGAAGGCAGTGGGCGTACCTGAACAGCAGGCGGAAGTGCAGGCAGAGCTGATGGCGGAAGCATTCGGATTCTACGCAGACAACATCGTGACCCGGGATTACCTCGATGCCACGTTGCGGGCGGCGTTTGCCGAGCAGGATGTCAGGCTGGAGCAGAGATTTGCCGAGTTCGAAACGAGACTGGAGCAGCGGTCTACAGAGCATGACCTGCGCTTCAATGCCATAGACCAGCAGTTCGTCCGGCAGGAGGCCAGGATGGACGGCCGCTTTGCCGAACAGGATCTCAAATTCACCCGGCAAGTCGCCGACATCAAGAGCCAGCTGCGTGTGCTGATCTTTATGGTCAGCGGTACCTGGCTGCTGGTCGGCCTGCCGCTGTTACAGGAGGCATTGGCGGGGTAATTCCCCCTGGCGATACCTCGCCTCAACTACCGTAACGCGCTTTTGCCTCCCTGCGCCGGGCGTGCAGTACCGGCTCGGTGTAGCCGTTGGGCTGTTCCCGGCCCAGCAGCACCAGGTCGCAGGCAGCCTGGAAGGCGATGCTCTGGTCGAAATCCGGCGCCATGTTGCGGTAGTCCGGGTCCCCCGCGTTCTGCTGGTCTACCACCGCAGCCATGCGCTCCAGCGTCTCCCGCACCTGGGCCTCGCTGCAGACACCATGGCGCAACCAGTTGGCGATATGCTGGCTGGAGATGCGCAGCGTCGCCCGGTCTTCCATCAGGCCCACGTTGTTGATATCGGGCACCTTGGAACAACCCACGCCCTGTTCGACCCAGCGCACCACGTAGCCCAGGATGCCCTGAGCGTTGTTGTCCAGCTCGCGCTGGATCTGCTGCTCGGACAGCTCCGCCGCGTTCTGCAGCGGAATCGTCAGAATGTCCTCCAGCGAGGCTCGCGGGCGCGCCATCAGCTCCTGTTGCCGGGCCGCGACATCGGTTTCGTGATAGTGCACCGCGTGCAGCGTGGCGGCGGTGGGCGAGGGTACCCAGGCAGTGCTGGCGCCAGCCAGCGGATGCCCGCTCTTGGTCGCCAGCATGTCGGCCATCAGGTCCGGCATCGCCCACATGCCCTTGCCGATCTGGGCCCTGCCGCGCAGTCCGCAGGCCAGGCCGATGTCCACGTTCCAGTCTTCGTAGGCGGTGATCCAGGGCTGCTGTTTCATCGCCCCCTTGGGCACCATCGCACCGGCCTCCATGCTGGTATGGATCTCGTCGCCGGTGCGGTCCAGGAAGCCGGTATTGATGAACACCACCCGCTCCCGGGCGCGCTCGACGCAGGCCTTGAGGTTGATGGTGGTGCGGCGCTCCTCATCCATGATGCCCAGTTTCAGGGTGTTGCGCGCCATGCCCAGCGCGTCCTCGATGCGATCGAACAATTCGCAGCTAAAGCTGACTTCGTCGGGGCCGTGCATCTTCGGTTTCACGATATACACGCTGCCGCAGCGTGAATTGCGCCGCTCGCCGCTGCCGTTGAGATCATGCAGGGCGATCATCGCGGTGAACATGCCGTCCATGATGCCTTCGGGAATCTCGTTGCCGTCCCGGTCGAGGATGGCATCGTTGCTCATCAGGTGGCCCACGTTGCGCACGAACATCAGGCTGCGGCCCGGCAGTACCAGCTTGCCGCCGTCACGGCCGGTGAACACCCGGTCCGGGTTCAGCGTGCGCTCCAGGGTGTTGTCTCCCTTGCGCACGGTCTCCTGCAGGTCGCCGCGCATCAGCCCCAGCCAGTTGCGGTAGACCAGCGTCTTGTCCGCGGCGTCGACCGCGGCCACCGAGTCCTCGCAGTCCTGGATGGTGGTCAGGGCGGCCTCCAGCACCAGGTCCTTGATCCCGGCGCTGTCGGTGGCGCCGATCGGGTGCAACGGGTCGATCTGGATCTCGACATGCAGGCCGTGATGACACAGCAGCACGCTGGTGGGGGCGTTGGGTTCGCCACTGTAGCCGCGGAACTGTTCGGGATCGCGCAGCGCGCTGATCTGGCCCTGCTGCAATACCACCTGCAGCGCGCCGTTGACCACGGTATAGGCGCTTGCCTGGCTGTGGTCACCGGTGGAGAGCGGGCAGTGGCGATTGAGAAAATCCCGGCCCCAGGCGATCACCCGCTCTCCCCGGACCGGGTTGTAGGCGCCGGCGCGCTCGGCCCCGCCGGTTTCGGTGATGGCGTCAGTGCCGTACAGCGCGTCATAGAGGCTGCCCCAGCGGGCATTGGCCGCGTTCAGTGCGTAGCGGGCATTGGTGACCGGCACCACCAGTTGGGGTCCGGCCAGCCGGGCCACCTCGGGGTCGACATCGCGGGTGGTGATGCTGAAGTCATCGACCTCCGGCAGCAGGTAGCCGATACGCTGCAGGAAATCGCGGTAGGCGGCGCGGTCGTAGTCCGTGCCGGGATTGGCCTGGTGCCAGCCATCGATCTGCTGCTGCAGCTCATCGCGCCGCTGCAACAGTTCGCGGTTGCGCGGCGCCAGCGCGCTGACAATGGCTTCCAGTCCCTGCCAGAACTGCTCCGGCGCGACGCCGGTACCCGGTACAATGTCCCGTTCCAGGAGGCGGTGGAGTTCGGCGGCTATCTGCAGGCCGCCCTGCTGGATCCGTTCGCTCATCGGGTCGTTATCCTTTGCTTGCATTACAGTCTATCGTAGCAAGGCAGTGTAAAGCGTTGATTCTGAATTTAGCTAATTTATCGTTTTTATCGCGGTCATTCAAAATTTGAATAAATAGTGTTCAGGGCAGCGGCGGCTGACCGTCCATGGCCCGGGCGGTGTCGGCAATCAGCTTGCGCAGCCAGCGGTTGGCCGGATTGTGCTGCAGCAGCGGACTCCACGCCATTTTCAGTTCCAGCGGCGGTATCGCAAGCGGCGGCTCCCGCAACACCACCCGCGGATTGTCGCGCTTGAGCAGGGCCGCACGGGTGGGCAGGGTCACGATCAGATCATTTTGCTCCGCCAGGGTCATGGCGGCCTGGTAGTGGCGGGTGAACACGCGGATCTGGCGCTTCTTGCCCAGCCGCGCCAGCGCGCTGTCCACCCAGCCCAGGCGCTGGACATCATCCGGGTCCACCCCCACACCGACCCCCATGCCGGTCTTGCTGACCCAGATATGTTTGGCCTGCAGATAGTTGTCCAGGCTGAAATCCTCCAGGACGGGGTTTTCCGGGCTCAGCAGGCAGGAAAAGCTGTCGTTCCACAGGTGAATCTGGTGAAAGGACTGCGGCATGGAGTCGAAGCGGTTGATCACCATGTCGACCTTGCCCCGCTCCACATCCAGGAAACTCACATCCGAGGGCGTCATGATATCCAGCGTCAGGCCCGGCGCCTGCACCCGCAGCTTGCCCAGCACCGCCGGCAGCAGGGTCGACTCGGCATAGTCGCTGGCCATGATCCGGAATACCCGCTGCGCCTCGGCCGGGTCGAAGGCCGAGCGCTGCTGTACTGCCCGCTCGATGTTGGTGAGCACCTCCCGCACCAGCGGCTCCAGCTCCAGCGCCCGCTCGGTGGGCGTCATGCCGTCGGAGGTGCGCACCAGCAGCGGATCGTCGAACAGCGTTCGCAGGCGCCGCAGGCCGTTGCTCATCGCCGGCTGGGACAGGTTGAGCTGCTGCGCCGCCTGGGTCACATTGCGCTCGCGCAGCAGCGCATCCAGGTACACCAGCAGATTGAGGTCGATGCGGTTGAGTTTCACCTGGGCTCCTATTCATTAAGTGAATGCCGGGAATGGCGATGATAGATTGGGGGAATTATACGCGGAGCGCTAGAATTGCCAAGATCAAGTGAACTGACAGATGAACGGCACTTGCTTTGTCTCACTCCAATGGGAGGTCAGCGTCCTGGGGGGGTGCTTTCGAGACCGTATGCGACATGGATGTCGCATCCGAGCCCCCATGGAGGGGTCTACGGCGTGTCTCGAAAGCACCCCCCAGGATGCTGATCGGGCTACGAAGTCCAAAATCCTCAAAGCAAGTGCCATTCAACCAATCGATGAAGTGAATTGACAGCCCACTCCCGCGGCATCGCCTCACTTGCCCTATAATAGGCAGCTTTACAACACAGGACACAGCTTTGCCATGAGTAGTTATCGCGCCCCACTGGAAGATATGAGTTTCCTGATCGAGGAGTTGCTGGAGGTCGGCGAGGCCCTCGGCTCATTGCCGGCCTACGCCGAACTCGGGCTGGGGCCCGACCTCACCACCGCGCTGCTGGACGAGGCTGCCAAGCTCGCTGGCGATGTGCTGGCGCCGCTGCGGCGAGTGGGTGACGAACAGCCGGCCAGCTGCCAGGAGGGCGCGGTGACCCTGTCGCCGGGTTACGGCGAGGCGCTGCAGCAGCTGGCGGCTGGCGGCTGGATGGGGATCGCGTCGGATCCGGAGTACGGGGGCCAGGGTCTGCCGGAGCTGTATGCCACCGCAGCCTGCGAAATGTGGAATAGCGCCAACCTGGCCTTCGGCCTGGCGCCGATGCTCAGCACCGGTGCGGCGCTGGCCATTGCCGCCCACGGCAGCGAGTCGATGAAGCAGCTGTACCTGCCCAGAATGCATGCCGGCGAATGGGCCGGTACCATGAATCTGACCGAGTCCGGCGCCGGCTCCGACCTGGGGGTGATGAAAACCCGCGCCGTTCCCGAGGGCGATCACTACCGCATCCACGGTCAGAAGATCTTCATTACCTGGGGCGATCACGACGCCACCCCCAATATCATCCACCTGGTGCTGGCAAAGTTGCCCGACGCGCCCGCGGGCAGCCGTGGCATCTCGCTGTTCCTGGTGCCCAAGTATCTGGTCAATGCCGATGGCAGCCTGGGTGAGCGCAACGACGTCTATCCGGTCTCCACTGAACACAAGCTCGGCATTCACGGCAGTCCTACCTGCGTGATGGCATTCGGGGATAATGAGGGTGCGGTCGGCTACCTGGTGGGCGAGGAGAACCGCGGCCTCGCCTGCATGTTCACGATGATGAACGAGGCCCGGCTGAAGGTGGGGGTGCAGGGGCTGGGTGCCGCCGAGGGCGCGTACCAGCAGGCCGTGGCCTATGCCCGCGAGCGGGTCCAGGGCGGAGTGCCTATCATCGAGCATCCCGATGTGCGGCGCATGCTGTTGACGATGAAGTCGCTGAACGAGGCCATGCGGGCTTTCGTCTACACCGAGGCTGTGACCCTGGATCTGGCCCACCGCGGCCCGGAATCCGAACGTGTCCAGCAGCAGGCCCGGATCGACCTGATGATACCGATCGTCAAGTGCTGGCTCACCGAGGTGGGGCAGGAGCTGGCCTCGCTGGGGGTCCAGGTACACGGCGGCATGGGATACGTCGAGGAGACCGGGGCCGCGCAATACCTGCGCGATGTTCGTATCACTTCGATCTATGAGGGCACCAACGGTATTCAGGCAGCGGATCTGGTAGGGCGCAAGCTGGCGCGCGACCAGGGCGGCGCGATGCAGGTGGCACTGGAGGAGGTCGGCATCACGGTCGCGGTCCTGGTGCAGCACTCCGAGCCGGTGCTGCAGGCCATCGGCCGCGATCTGGGCGCCGCGCTGAAAGGCGTGCAGGCTTCCACTGACAGCCTGTTGCAGGCATTGCGGGAGGCACCGCCGCAGGCTCTCGGGGTGAGTTTTGACTATCTGATGCAATGCGGCTACCTGCTGGGCGGCTGGCACCTGGCGCGCTCGGCGCTGGTGGCGCAGGCGCGCCTGGAGGCGGGCGCAGAAAACGACTTCTACCACCGCAAAATAGCCACCTGCAGTTTCTATGCGGAGCAGATCCTGCCCCGCTGTGCCGGCCACGCCGGCGCGGTTGCGGCGCTGGCCGGCAGCCTGGCCAGCTATCCGGCCCAGTGGCTGTGAAGGGGACCGCTATGCACAGTATCTCGACGCCGGATCTGACCGATGCCGCGCCGGACGCGGCAGTGATCGAGCTGCAGTTTCGCAATCTGGGCGGGCTCAAGCAGTTCGCCGGGCGGGCTGTCACCATCAAGTGCCATGAAGACAACTCGCTGGTGAAGCAGTGTGTGGCCGAACCCGGCGATGGCAGGGTACTCGTGGTGGATGGCGGCGGGTCGCTGCGCCGTGCCCTGCTGGGCGACATGCTGGCGGAACAGGCTGCCGCCAATGCCTGGTCAGGGCTGATCATCAACGGCGCGGTCCGCGATGTCGATGCGCTCGGGTCAATCGCCCTAGGGGTGCAGGCGCTGGGCACGATTCCGCTGAAAACCGAAAAGCGGGGTGAAGGACAGCGCGACGTCGTCCTGCAGATAGGTGGCGCCCGTATCGGGCCGGGGGACTATATCTACGCCGACAACAATGGCGTGGTGGTGAGTCAGCGCGCCCTGCAATAAGCGCTGGCGGCTTAGTCCAGCAGCCGCAGCGACAGGTCCAGCGCCTTGCAGTCCTTGGTCAGTGCACCGATGGAGATGTAGTCCACCCCGGTTTCCGCGACCGCGCGCAAGTTGTCGACGGTGATATTGCCCGAAGCCTCCAGTTCCAGTCCGCGCGCCACCAGCGCCACTGCCTGGCGCATGTCGGCCAGCGAGAAGTTGTCCAGCATCACCCGGTCGCAGCCGGCGGCCAGCGCCTGTTCCAGTTCCGCAAGATTCTCCACTTCCACTTCCACCGGCTTGCCCGGGGCACTGGCGCGGGCCTGTTGTACCGCGGCCGCAATACCACCGCAGGCCTTGATATGGTTTTCCTTGATCAGGAAGGCGTCGTAGAGGCCGAGGCGGTGATTGTGGCAGCCGCCACAGCGGACCGCATATTTTTGCGCCCGGCGCAGCCCCGGGATGGTCTTGCGGGTATCCAGCAGTTGCACGCCGGTGCCGGCGACCAGTCCAGCGTAGTGACTGCAGCGCGTCGCGGTGCCGGACAGTAGCTGCAGGAAATTGAGTGCGGTCCGCTCGGCGGTCAGCAGGCTGCGGGCGCGGCCGCTGGCAGTGAACAGAATATCGTTCGCGCCGATGTGCTGGCCCTCCTCGGCTGACCACTCCAGGCTGACCTGCGGGTCCACCTGGTGGAACACGGCCTCCACCCAGGCGCGGCCGCAGAGCACGCCCTCTTCGCGGGTGATGACCCGGGCGCGGGCGAGATGCTGCGCCGGGATCAGCGCGGCGGTAATGTCGCCGTCGCCGAGATCCTCGGCCAGCGCTGCGCGCGCGTTTTCCTGGATATCGGTATCGGTCAGGGCGGGCACTGGCATCGGGTATCCATGTCATCGTTAGGGGCGGGGGCGGAATTGTAGCAGTGGTGCCGGCCGCGGTTAAGCCCGCTCTGACATCGGGGTGGGGCCGGCGTTGAGCGGGGTGGCCGCTGTCGGCTATGATGGGCCAAATCCCCAGACTGAACACTATGTCCTATATTCTGGCAGATGGCTGGATCCAGCAGGCGCGGCACTGCGTCTCTCCCAACTGCGGCCTCCGTCCCGCAGGCGTGGAGCCGGAGCTGCTGGTGATTCACAGTATCTCCCTGCCGCCCGGCTGCTATGGCGGCGACGAGATCGAGCGACTGTTCAGCAATTGCCTGGACTGGGAGGCGCATCCCTATTTTCAGACGATCCGCGGTCTCCAGGTGTCCGCGCATCTGTTGCTGCGCCGCTGCGGCGAGCTGGTGCAGTTCGTCAGCACCGATCACCGGGCCTGGCACGCGGGCCGCTCCTGTTGGCGCGGCCGCGACAACTGCAATGACTTCAGTATCGGCATTGAGCTGGAAGGCAGCGAAGATGAAGCCTATACAGACGCCCAATACCGGTCGTTGCCGGCGCTCACCGCCGCACTGATGCATTACTATTCGGCGCTGACGCCGGAGCGTATCGTCGGGCACTGCGATATAGCGCCGGGTCGCAAGACGGATCCCGGCCCCGCCTTTGATTGGCAGCGCTATCGCGCCAGTCTCGCCACTATCCTCGCCACTATCGGAGAACAGGCATGATATTTCTGGCCCTGGTGATTGCCCTTACGCTGCGTCAGCTGTGGGCGCTCGATATCACGGTGCAGCGCGATGGCTGGTGGCGCGACTGGCGGGCGCGGGCAGGTGACTCCGGTCTGCGATCCTGGAGCCAGCTGTTGCTGGTAGTGGGGCTGCCGCTGTTGTTGGCGCTGCTGGTACTGGATCTGTTGCGTCCGCTGCTGTTTGGCCTGCCCTGGATAGCGGCCGCGGCAGTGCTGCTGCTGTACGCCCTGGGCCGCGAGGACCTGCAAGCCCTGGTGGCACGGTATAGTGATTACTGCGAGCGCGGCAACGGCGAGGCGGCGTGGTTGTTCGCCCGCGAGGAACTGGGGCTGACGGTACCGGCCGAAGAAGTCAGCGATACGCTGGACTCCGAATGGCTGCGCCAGCAGGTAGAGGCCAGGCTCTGTTATGCCAGTTATCAGGGCTGGTTCGCCGTGGTGTTTTATTTTGTCGTGCTGGGTCCGGTGGCCGCGGTGGGCTATCGCCTGTTGCAATTGTACCGCGACGGCGGGGATGCAGCGCAGGGGCCGGCGGCGCGGGTGTTGTTCTGGCTGGACTGGGTGCCGGTACGGCTGTTGCTGGCCACTTTTGCACTGGCTGGGGATTTTGTGCGCAGCCGCGATGTCCTGATGAGCGCGGCCACCGATACCTGGGCCGAGCCCGCCGACCTGTTGTGGCAGGTGGCCAGTGCGGCGGAGAGTCCGGTGCAGGAGGGCACGCCGCTGCAGCAGGCGGCGGCGAACGCCCGCGCGCTGGCCGGTCTGCTGCATCGCTGTGCCGTGGCCTGGATCGTTGTGATAGCGCTGGTTGCGATCCTGGCCTGAGCGGCGCTGCCGCGATCGTAGGCGGGCGTCCCCAGTGCTGTTAAACTGAACCCAAACCTACTACTTCGCAGCTATCCAGGTGTCACGATGCCGGAACGTTTTCGCACGGACGCGACATTGCCCTCGGTGTTTCCCGGTCCCGCGGCCAGCCGGTCCCGGATGGATCTCGTGCTCACCATCGTCTTTCACCCGGATACCGGCCGCATTGGCGAGCGTTGTTCTGTGCCCGCTGGCAATGCCGAACTGCTGCTGGGGCGGCAACATCCTGATTTTGCACGATTGTCTGCCACGACCGGAGTGCCCCTGGGCGATCCGCACCTCAGCCGCCGGGCGCTGGGGCTGAGCCGGCGCACTGCTGCCCTGTTGCTGCGCCGGCCTGCCGACAGCTGTGCCTGCCGGGTGGATGGGGAATGGTTGAGCGGGGAGTGTGAGTTGGACAGCGCGCGCCTGCAGCGGGGCGTGATCCTGCAGCTGGCCCACAGCGTGGTACTGTTGCTGCGCCAGGCAGAAGCCGTGGCGCCGGGGATGCAGGCTGCCGGTACCGCGGGCCTGCTGGGCAGCAGTGCCTACATGTATTCCCTGCGCGAACAGCTGACGCGGACGGCACACAGTGGCCTGGACGTGTTGATCAGCGGCGAAACCGGCACCGGCAAGGAATTGGTTGCGCGGGCCGTACACGCCTGCAGTGCGCGGGCAGAGCGACCGCTGGTGGCTGTCAACATGGCCGCGATTCCGGTCGGGGTGGCACCGGCCGCATTGTTCGGCAGTGCCCGCGGAGCCTTTACTGGTGCAGACAGGGCCAGCAGTGGCTATTTCCAGCAGGCGGCCGGTGGCAGCCTGTTTCTGGATGAAGTGGGCGATACGCCGGAGCATGTTCAGCCCCAGTTGCTGCGAGCATTGCAGGAACGTGAAATCCAGCCGGTCGGCGGCACGCCGGAGCGGGTCGACGTGCGCGTCATCTCCGCCACCGAGGCTGAGCTGGATGCTGCCGACAGCGGTTTTCGCAGTGCGCTGCGGCACCGCCTGGGCAGTGCCCGCCTGCGGTTGGCGCCGCTGCGGGAGCATCCGGAGGATATCGGCGAGCTATTGTGCCACTTTCTGCGCCAGGCCTGTGCCGAAACCGGCACGCCGCCCATGCTGCCGGATCCGGCCAGTGATCCGGTGGCGGTTGCCCGCTGGGCCGACCTGTTCTATAGCTGCCAGCGTCACTCCTGGCCCGGCAATATCCGTGAACTGGCCAACTGTGCCCGTCAGGTGGTGCTCGACAGCGCCGCCGATCCGCGTACGCCAGTGCTGGTACTGCCGCAATCGCCCGCAGCGGTTGCCGAGTCGGCTGGCGGCAGGCCGGAGCAGCCGGTGCAACTGGGCGATGAGGCGCTGCGGTCGCTGCTGGAGCAGGAACACTATGAGATCAGCCGCGCCGCCAGGCGTGCCGGCATGAGCCGCCAGGCGCTGTACCGCCGGCTGCCGCAGCTCGGCTTGAGGCTGGCCTCTCAGGTGCCCACAGGCGAGTTGCAGCGGGCGCTGCATAGCTGTGGCGGCGATGCCGCGCAGGCCGCGGGGCACTTGCGGGTCTCCGCGGTGGCACTGCGGGCGCGGTTGCGCAGCAGCGCCGCCAACGCCAGGCCGGAACCCGACCATGGCGATTGAAGACCGCATCGGCCCTTACCGCATGCTGCGACTGATTCGCCGCGGTGGTCAGGGCTCTATTTTCCTGGGCTTTGACGACCGCCTGCAGCGGCGCATCGCCGCCAAGCTCTACACCCTGCCCGCCGACCGCGAGCAGAGCAAGCGGGCGCTGCGTGAGGCGCAACTGGTGGCAAGCCTGGACAGTCCCCGGGTGGTACAGGTCTACGATGTCATCGTCAGCTCCGGCCATCTGGCGATGGTGATGGAATACGTGCCTGGCTGCGATCTGGAGGAACTGCTGAACCGCTGCGAACTCTGCCTGGCGAGCATGTTGGCGATCGCCACTGACATTACCGCCGCGCTGGCAGTGGCCCGCCAAAGCCGGATCGTGCATGGCGACCTGAAGCCCAGCAATGTGCTGGTGGCACCGGATGGCCGCATCAAGCTTACCGACTTCGGCATAGCGGGCAATCACGGCGCGCTCCACGACCGCCGCGGCAGTTTCGCTTGCCTGTCTCCAGAGCACGTGCTGGGCCAGCCGCTGGATGTCCGCTCTGACCTGTTTGCGCTGGGCTGCCTGATGTACCGGATGTTGTCGGGACGGCATCCGTTTCTGCACGAAGGCAGGCTGGATGGACAGGCGCTGCTGCACCGGATGCCGGCACCGCTGCCTGCCGGCTTGCCGGATGGCACACCGCTGCCGGTTGAACTGGCACAGATGGTTGACGGTCTGCTGGCCAAGGATCCAGCGGAGCGTCCACAAAACACTCACTCTGTCCGCCAGCAGCTGTCCGCGATTGCCTCGGCAATTCCCCGCACACTGAAATTTCCCCTGGTGGAGGAGGCCAGGGTGGCCTTCAGGGAGGAGACAGCGGATGAATTGCCGCTGCAGATCCCCCCCGGTTTGCGCAGCCACGGCCGCTCGCGGATGCCATTGCGTCCCGGCCAGTGGGCGCTGTTCGGTTTTGGGCGCCACTGGCGGCGCAGCCAGTGGCTGGGCGCGGCCGCGGGCCTGGCCCTGGTGGTGGCGTTGTCGCTGACCTGGTTCTGGCCGCGCGCCAATTATGTTTTTGTGCCCTCACCGCAGTGGCGCTATGACGGCAACAGTGACCTGCCGGCCGGTACCGATACGCTCTGGCTGTTGCAGCAACTGCATCAGCTGTCACTGCAGGCGGATCCATCACTGCGCTTCAGCGGCGAGGCGCCCGTCTTCCGTTCCACCAAGGTTGACCGCAGCCTGGCTGCCCTGCGGCGTCCGCCGCCGCCCGAACACCTGCTGATCTCGCTGAACTGCCAGGCCGGAATCTGTGTGCTCGGGCTGGAACGGCAACGGGAGAACTGGCAGCGTTACCGGCAGGCCCTGCTGCTTCCCGGCGCGCCGGCGTCGCACTGGCGCGAGGTGATGGACGTGACCGTGCAGCAGTTATATGGCAGCAGTCCGCGCTTGCTGTAGTTCCTTAGCAGTTCCGAAGCCGGGTTCCGCTTGACAGTGCCCGGCCGTGAAGGGCACATTCACATTCCTTGTTCCGGCCTCATACCGGATCGCCCCCAGCGCATGGGAAGTCACGCTGTGCAAGCAGGTACTCTGGACACCTACCGCATCCAACTCGAGTATGCTCTTGGCAGCCCGTTTTTCACGGATAACCAGGTGGAGATACTGGTCAATGGCGACCAGATTTTTCCGGCCATGCTGGAGGCGATCGCGGCGGCCAAGGACAGTGTCAGCATGGTGACGTTCGTCTACTGGACCGGCGACATAGCCGACCGCTTTGCCAACGCCCTGGCGGAGAGGGCCGAGGCCGGAGTCGACGTACGGCTGGTGCTGGATTGCTTCGGCGCCAGCAGGATGTCGCGGCGCCTGGTCAGGCGCATGCGTGACAGTGGGGTGCGGATTCGCTGGTTTCGTCCTTTCCGCTGGAGCCGTCCCTGGCAGTACGACAAGCGTACCCACCGCAAGATTCTGGTCTGCGATGCCAGAGTGGCCTTTACCGGCGGTGTGGGCATAGCCAGTGAGTGGGAGGGCGACGCCCGCGATGCCTCCGAGTGGCGCGAAACCCATCTGCGCATCGAGGGCCGGGCGGTCTGCGGTCTGCACTCGGCCTTCCTCGACAACTGGGGCGAGGCGGGGAAGTGGGAGGCCAAGCTGATCAACTACGCGCCCGATCCACCGGCGCGGGGCGTGTCAGTGCAGATCGTGCGCGCCTCCTCCACCGTCGGCTGGACCGAGTCTGCGGCCTTGATGCGCTTCCTGCTGGCGATGGCGCGCCAGCGCATACGGTTGACGTCCGCCTACTTTGCTCCCGACGAGGTCTTTGAACGCGAGTTGCTGAACGCGGCGGGCCGTGGCGTGGATATCGATATACTGATCCCCGGCCGCCACTGTGACAGTCGCCTGTCGCAACTGGCAGGGCAGCCAGCGATTGCACGGCTGTTGGAGGCGGGAGTCTCGATCCGGCGCTTCCAGCCGACCATGTTGCACGCCAAGGTGGTAACCATCGACAGCATGATTGCCTGCGTCGGCTCGATCAACCTCAATCACCGTTCCATGGGCAAGGATGAGGAGTGCTCGGCGCTGCTGCTGTGCCCGCGTTTGACCGGCATACTGGACCGGCAGTTCGACCTTGACTGCGAGCGCGCGCAACCGGTGGATCGCGACAGGTTTGTCCGGCGCGGCCTGCTGGAGCGGGTCAAGGAGCGACTCGCGGGACTGATTGTTAACCAGTTATGAGCGGTACCGCACTGGCGGGCCACTGTGTATGGTCTAGTATTGAATCAAGTGAGCGATATCAACAGATGGCGTTTACTCAGTACAAGGGCGCTGTTTTTGCAGAGCCAAACTCATACGGAGGGTACCCGCAATGTTGAATTGGGCAGTGATATTTCTGATTATCGCAATAGTAGCCGGACTGCTGGGATTCAGCGGTGTTGCCGGTGCGGCAACGAACATCGCCTGGATTCTGTTTGTGGTCGGTCTGATCCTGGCGTTGTTTTTCTTTATCACTGGGCGTCGGCCACCGATGTAACCGCAATGCAGGCAGGATACAGGGTCAGGGGACCCGGTTTCCAATGAACAGGAGGATGATAACGTGGTGACTGCGGCAGATATAGATACAGCGGGCAAGACAGGTAAGGCGGAGAAACAGCAGGAGTTCGATTCGGGCAAGGAAGCGGTGCTGGCGGCCTACAACAACCTGATGGAAGCACAGACGCATTTCCGTCAGGCTGCCGAAGCGGCGGGCCTGGACCTGAAACACGACGCTGCCGAGCAACTGCTCAAGGGCAAGGGCAAGGCGGAGGAATTGGGCCAGCAGGCCAGTCAATATGTCCATGAAAAGCCCCTGGCTTCACTGGGCATGGCATTTGTGGCCGGGTTGCTGATCGCCCAGTTGACGTCCAGGAACTAGTTTTCGTGCCCGGGAATGCCGGCCCGCAACCTGCCGGGACGGAAGCGGCTGCCGGTCACGACAGCGCGCCGGGGAGCGAGTCCGGCCAGACCACTGAACAACAGCAGGAGTGGCAGGCATGGGTTGCTCTACTGCAACAGCTGATGGCAACCGGCAGCCAGTTTGCTTCGGTGCTGGGCCTGGAAGTCAAACTGGCTCTAGCCGACAGTGGACGCCTTGTCATCGTGTTGCTGGCGATGCTCCCGCTGCTGTTGTTTGCCTGGTTGGGACTTTCCGTGCTGGCCGGTTGGCTGGTCTACGTGCTGAGTCAGTCCGTGGCGCTGGGTCTGCTGGGATTCGTGCTGGTGCAGGTGCTGGCGCTGTTGGTGCTGCGCCGGGCGGCCACGGTGTTCAAGCGCAGTCTGGGCTTGCCGGCCAGCCGGCGCCAGTTGCGCGCGATAATGGAGACTGGCAAAGAGCATGCAGCGACAGCAACTGATTCGTGAACTGCGCGCCGCCGAGGCGGCGTTGATACTGGAGCGGAAGGCTCTGCACGACTGCGTCCGCTCCCGGGTCTCGGTATTGCGTGCGCTGCATCCGGTGTACCTGTTGGGCGGCGGATTTCTCGCCGGTGTGGTGGTGCAGCGGGCCCAGGCCCTGCTGTTGCCGGGTCTTGGCCTGGGTTCGGCGGCCACGCTCGGACTGCGCTTGTGGCCACTGTTGTCCAGTGGCTGGCAGATGGGGATGGGTGGTTTCGGGTCCACGGAGTGAGCAGTCCAGAGCCGGCGCCATCCTCCCCGCACTCCCCGCCGGCGCTCAGGTGGTTATTGGCACTGGCGCTGCTGTATACCATTTACTTTGCGAAATCCCTGTTGATGCCCATCGTGGTGGCACTGTTGTTCGCGCTGTTGTTGAGTCCCCTGGTCAACCTGTTTAAACGTTTTTATATTCCCCGTACTGTGTCGGCGCTGCTGATGCTGTGTCTAATTGGCGGGCCGCTCGCCCTGTTGGCCAGCCAGCTCAGCGTTCCTGCGCAGCGCTGGATCGAAGAGATCCCCGAGCTGACCGCACAGTTGTCGGAGCAGGTGGACGATTTGACTGACAAACTGGCGCCGGCACCGGAACCAGTGGCCGAGCCCCCCGAACCCAGGGGCTTCAGTTTTTTCGGGCTGTTTGGGGGTGACGACAGGGCAGCGGAAGATGATCCAGAGGTGGAAGGGAAGGACGAGGACAGCGACCGCGTCAGCGAAAGCCTGAAACAGGGGGATTGGAGGCGATGCTTTCGATGTTGAGCGCCGCGCCGGTCATGCTTGCGCAGTTGTTGACGACCGTGGTCCTAATCCTGTTTCTGCTGGTGTTCGGCCCGCGGCTGTTTGTCGCCTTCGTCAACATTTTTCCGACCATCCACGACAAGCGCCGCAGTATCCTGCTGCTGCGCAAGACCCAGATCGAGCTGTCGCGCTATATCCTCACCGTCAGCGCGATCAACAGCTTGCTGGGACTGACTACCGCGGCAGCGTTGTGGCTGTTGGGTGTGCAGGACGCGCTGCTGTGGGGGGTGCTGGTGGGGATGCTGAATTTCGCGCCCTATGTAGGCCCCTGATAGCGGCGATGATCCTGTCTCTCGCGGGGGTGGTGCAATACGGCATGACAGGCTTCGCGCTGGTGCCCGCCCTGGTCTATTTCAGTATTAATCTGTTCGAGGCCCAGTTCCTCACGCCGATGACGCTGGGACGCCACATGCGCCTGAACCCGCTGGTGATCATCCTGTGGCTTGTGGTCTGGGGCTGGTTGTGGGGCGCGGTGGGTGTGTTGCTGGCAGTGCCCCTGCTGGTCTGCCTGAAGCTGGCGGCGGGCCAGACCGGTTTCATGAACAGCTGGGTGCAGTTGATAGAAACGCGCGCCTGAGTCCGGTCAGCCCTTGGGGCCCAGCAGCAGCCACAGGATCAGGCCCAGCACCGGCATCAGCAGCAACAACAGTATCCACAGCACCTTGGCTCCGGTACCGGCGTTGCTCTGGGCACATTTGACGATTGCCCAGATGATGATAGCCAGCCAGATCAGGCCCAACAGGCCTCCAACTTGTACATCCATAGTGGCGCGCTCCATGTCCCGTCGTTGTAATTGGTGTCCAGTCTACCTGATTCGTCCGCGCCGGCCCACCTGCTTTTGCGCCTGCTTTTGCAGAGACCGCACCGCGGTCACCAGCGCCCGATTGCGTGGCGCTTCCAGCTTCAGCTCGTCGGCGAGCGTCAGCAGGTAGCCGTTGAGGTAGTCGATTTCGGTGGTCCGTCGCGCGCGGATATCCTGCAGCATGGAAGAACGATTGTTGGCGGTGGCCGCGATCACCTCCGCAACTTTCGTGTGCAGGTCCGCTACCGCCTGGTGCTGGCCGGCGGCGGCGCCAATCATCCTGATTTCCTCGCACAGCTGCTGCACCTCGACCGCAAGTTCCGGGCGGCTGGCCAGTTCGCCGTTGCAGCAATCATGTACGGCCGTGAGCGGGTTGATCGCGCAGTTGATGGCCAGCTTGCGCCACAGCGCCTGGTCGATCCGCGGTTCCCAGGCACAGTTCA
Source organism: Kineobactrum salinum (assembly GCF_010669285.1). Taxonomy (GTDB): domain Bacteria; phylum Pseudomonadota; class Gammaproteobacteria; order Pseudomonadales; family Halieaceae; genus Kineobactrum; species Kineobactrum salinum. The sequence goes on from NZ_CP048711.1 coordinate 3,564,844, forward strand.
CCGCCAGGTTCTGCCAATCCGCGAACCAGGGCGGCGAGGTGGACTCTCCGCGCCCACCGATCAGCGTAGTTCCACTGCCGGCGTGACACAGCAGGCGCCGTCCCTGTCGGTAGACGCCCTCGGTGGTAGTGCCCGCATAACAGGGCAGCCATGGCCAGCGTGTCTGCAGCTGCTCCAGGTAGCCCATGCCGTTGGCCAGCACCAGTACTGTGCTGGCGGGGCTCAGCCGCGGTATCACTGCGGCCAGTGCCGGGACAATATCCTGCGCCTTGGTCGTGACCAGCAGATGAGTGATGCCACTGGAGTCGCCACGGGCCGATACCGGAAACCTATAGTGGCTGTGCTGTTGTTTGCACCGTAGCTCAACAGTGAGGCTGCTTTCGCCTGCGTCCGGGTCGTCCTCCCGCAACAGCAGCGTGCAGCGGCTGCCGCCTGCCTGCAGCAGGCTCGCGAACAGGCCGCCGATGGCCCCGACACCGAGGATATGCCAATGTCGCATGCGCTACGATCACTTCCCGACAGGGATTGCAAAGCGTTGCCGGCAGATTACCATGGGACTCCTTCACAGTTTACCGGACCGGGGTAGCGCACTATGCCATCTTTTGACATCGTATCGGAAGTCGATCTGCACCAGTTGACCAATGCGGTCGACCAGGCGGCGCGGGTGATCAATAACCGTTTTGATTTCAAGGGGGTGGACGCGGGGTTTGAGCGCGATGAGCGCACTGTGGCGCTGCACGCCGAGGCTGAGTTCCAGTTGGAGCAGATGGAGGACATGCTGCGCTCGGCGCTGATCAAGTGCGATATCGATCCACAGGCCATGGACAGCGGCGAGCCGGTGGGCTCCGGCAAGCTGCTGCGCCAGACCATCACCCTGCGCCACGGCCTGGACAGCCAGCAGTGCAAGACCATCGTCAAGACCATCAAGGATGCCAAGCTGAAGGTGCAGGCGCAGATCCAGGGTGACCAGGTAAGGGTGACAGGCAAGAAGCGCGATGACCTGCAGCAGGCCATTGCGCTGCTGCGGGACAGCAGCCCCGTCGACCTGCCGCTGCAGTTCACCAATTTTCGCGACTAGTACTGCAACCGCTGTTGCAGCCGGTCGAGCTTGCCCCGCCAGAAGCCGGTGTTCACGTTGTTTTCGCGCTGGGCGTACCAGAGCAGTTCCAGGTAGCGGTAGATGCAGTCGAACAGGGCCAGCGTATGCAACTGCTGTGGCTGCGGCTCGCGCCCCAGGTAGGCCTGGAGCAGCGCGCGGCTGTCCGCTTCCGGCATCTCGTCCCCGGCCTGCACGGCGGCCAGGTCGAACCATGCGGAGCCCATCGCGGCATATTCCCAGTCCACCGCCCACAGGCGCCCGCCGCTGTGCAGCCGGTTGCTGCGCAACAGGTCGTTGTGGCACAGCAGCAACGGCCCCGCCAGTGTTTCCGCCTGCTCCAACAGCAGTGCCAGCGGCTCGGCCAGCGCCGCGAGGGCGTGCCAACCGGCGCCCGCGGCCGCCCGCAGCGTGTGCTCATGGCGCCGGCAGCGTTCTGACAGGTCCAGTCGTGCGTGAACGGCTGGCAGGCGGTGGATGGCGCGCAATAGCGCGGCGACGGCTACCGGGTCTTCCGCTGTGGCCGGGTCCGGCGCCAGATAGTCGCAGACCAGGGCACCCAGTTCGGGATTGCAGTAGCGTGGCCTCGGCGCCAACCCGGCAGCGCAGGCATTGTGCAATATGCGCCACTCCGTCTGCCGGTTGAGACCATAGGCATGCGGGTTGAGTCCGTCCAGCCGCAGTACGAAGCGCCTGGCACCGGCCTCCAGCAGGAAGCTGTGGTTGCTGAGGCCCTGGCCCAGTGGCTGCAGCACTCGCGGCGGGCTGCCCGGTGCTGGTTGCAGGTCCCAGTGCGGCCACTGTGCCAGGGCCTGGTCCAGTCTCAGGCGGATTGCGCGTGGTAATGCTGTCGCCATTGAAAAAACCCGAAGACCACGATAATCAGATATACCATGAACAACACTGCGGTCAGCAGCAGTCCGCGCTCAAGATAGAGGTAGATGCAAGCGCTGTCTATCACCAGCCAGTACACCCAGTTTTCCAGTACCTTGCGGGCCACCATCCAGGTGGTGAGCACACTGCCCCAGGTGGTAAAGGAATCCAGGTAGGGCAGGGCCGCATCGGTGTAGCGCTGCAGCAGTGCACCGCTGACGGCACTGGCACTCAACACCGTGATGATGGCGAAGAGGTGAGTCCGTGCCGGCCAGCGTGAAATGGGCCGGGTCCGGCCGTCGCTGCGAGCGCCACTACGCCATTGCTGCCAGCCGTAGACTGCCATGGCCAGGTAGAACAGCTGCAGCGCCGACTCCATCGGCAGCCTCACCTGCCAGAACAGCCACAGATAGATGGCCGTGCCCCCGAATGCGGCGTACCAGCACCACAGGCTCTCGCGCACCGCCAGCAACAGATAGGCAATGCCCAGCGCCACGGCGATGACTTCCCAGCCCGACATGGCCAGGCTCGCACTCGCCAGCTGTTCGCTGAGCGCGCTGTCCGTCATGGGCTGATGGCCAGTGCCCCTGGAATGAATTTGCACACCAGTACCTGCTTGCCAAACTGCGCGTGGCTGCGCTCCAGCGCGGTGCGCACCAGGTCGAAGACCTGCTGCGCTTCTCCGCACAACTGGGTACTCATGGCGTTGGTGACAATGGTCAGCCCCTCGATCTCGCCCAGGCTGGCGATAAAGGCCTCAATGACCGGAATATAGTCCTCCTGCAACGGGTACAGGCTCAGTTCGGCGGTGACTTGCATGGTAATCTCCCGGGTTACTGGAAACGGTAGCTGGCACTCACACCCACTACCCTGGGCTCGCCCAGCTGGGTATAGGGCTCGACCACATAGCCTTTGCGCGGGTCGTTGCCGAAGCTGCCGAAGCCGCGGGTGGTGTAGTTGCGATCAGTCAGATTGCGGGCCCACAGCGCGACTTCCCAGGTTTCGCGCTGATAGCCCAGGCGCAGGTGCAGCAGCGTGTGGGCATTGGCGCGCAGCTCGTGGCGGTCGGAGAAGAAGAAGCTGTCCTTGGCCTCCACATCGGCGCGCAGGTAGAGGTGGTCGCTGAAATTGAGCCGGCCGCCGGTGGCGATCTGGTAGCTGGGTGCGTGCGCCTGTTCGTGCCCGGCCAGATCCTCCCCGTCGGCACGGATGTAGCGATCGAAGCTGGCGTCCAGCAGGCCGATGTTGGCGTACAGGCTGAGCCGTTCGGTGGCCAGCCAGTCCAGCTCAAGTTCCAGGCCGTAATTGGTGCCGCGTGCGGCGTTGCTGGTGTAGTCGATGAACTGCGTGCTTTCGTCTTCGCGGGGCACCACCAGCGAACCCTTCACCTGCTGGTCATTGCGATCCATGTAGAACAGGGCCAGGCGCGAGCGCAGGCTGCCCTGCAGGTACTCCCCTTGTGACCCAGCTCGTAATTGAGCAGGGTCTCCTCGTCGAAGGATTGCAGACCGCTGAACAATTGCAGCAGCTCCGGGTTGTCGGTGGTCTGCAACCCCGAAAGGATGTTGGTGTTGACGCCGCTGCCGCGATAGCCGCGCGATACGCCGCCGTACAGCATCGCATCTTCGCGGTACTGGAACTCCAGTACCAGCCGCGCGCCCCACAGTGTGCGGGCAGTATCGCCGGCGATGCTGTTGCTGTCGCTGTAGTCGGTTTCGCGCCGTTCCAGCCGCAGCCCGCTGATCAGTGTCAGCTGTTCGCTCAGCGCTGTATCCAGCTGGCCAAATACTGCCGCGGTGTCTGCGTCGTAGTCGCTGAAGAAGTCCTCGGCCAGGTAGGTGTACTGACGCTGCAGCTGTTCCCGGTCCGCCAGGTAGTACAGCCCGGCGACCCACTGGCCGCGGCCGCCGAACAGATGGGACTGGTCGTTGGAGAGCAGCCGCAGCTGGGCGCTGAAGCTGTCGCGGTCGCGCAGAAAGCGGTCGAAGGAACTGTACTCCAGCTCCGGAGCGATGCCTACATAGGCCCAGTCCTCGTCGTAGCTGTAGTCACTGTCAGTGGTGGCGGCGGTGAGCAGGGTTTCGAAATCCACGCTGTCGCGCTGGCCCTGCCAGTGCAGCGACAGCGCGGTGGACTCCTGCCGGTCTTTGCCGGGCTGGTCGGACAGGGTGCGACGGTTGTTGTCCAGCGAGAATACATCGTAGCCATTGTCGATATCGGCGTACAGCAGGGTCAGGTCGACGCTGTCGGTGCCGCTGGCCAGCCAGCGCAGGCGACCGCGCACAGTGGTTTCATCGCGGTCGCTGGTATCGTCGCGGCCCAGAAAGTCGTTCTTGATGTAGCCGTCACTGCGGTGCTGCTGCACCGCAATCCGGTACAGCAGGGTGTCGCTGACCAGCGGGCCCGTGCCCACCACGCCCAGGCTCCAGGAGTCGTAGTCGGCCACGCTGCCCTGGATCTCCAGGCCGGGGGTGGCCTCTGGCGCGGCGCTGCGGATATTGACCAGGCCGGCCAGCGCATTGGCACCGTGCAGGGTGCCCTGGGGGCCGCGCAGTACTTCCACTTGCTCGACGTCGAACAGGGTGCCGACGGTACCCAGGCCGCTGAAGTCGACACCGTCGAGCAACAGGCCTATGGAGGGGTTGAGCGGTTCCTGGAACTGGCTGCGTTCGCCGATACCGCGAATCTGGAAGAAGCGGGCACGGGAGGTGCCGCCGGCGTAGTTGAGGTTGGGGATGACATTGAACACCTGTTCCAGGTGCTGGGCTGCGCGTTCACGGATCATGTCGCCGGTGAGCACGCTGGTGCTGACCGGCTGCTGCTGCAGCGTGATGTCGCGCAGTTCGGCAGTGACGATGATCTCTTCCAGTGCGGTATTGTCGGCGTGGGTCTGGCAGGCCAGTAGCAGGGCCGGTGGCAACAGGCAGCTAAACAGTTTCATTGGGTTCTCCCAGAAAGCAAAGCAAGAGAACCGGTTGGACAAGCGGGCTGGACTAGGAGACAGGCACCTATCCCTACGCCGGTTCTAACCGGATCAGGTTCAAAGGGTTCACCGCGCGCGGTATCTCAGGCCGAAGCCACCCCAGGTTGTGTGCAATTCCACTATGGATTGCATCGCCAGTATAGGCGGCTTAAACTGCTGAGCCAATACAAATGTTTCCAAACCCCGGGTTTGCCCGGCATGGCTAGAGAGTGCCGCATGGCTGAAGAGTTCATCTACGAAAACGCGGTCCGGGAGGAAATCGAGGGGGCTCCGCCCTGGACAGTGTCGAGCAGGTGCGCGAACAGCGGCTGGGACAGACTGTCGAGCTGAACCGCTACCTGTACCAGCAGTGCATGCAGATCCAGACCATGCTGGTGGAGGCGGCCGACCTGCAGGCGGTGCTGGAAGTATTGCTGGTAAACCTGCCCCGGCATTTCGGCTTCCGGGTTGCGGAGCTGTGGCTGTATGACCCCGAGCATGTGCTGGCGGGGCTGATCACCTCGGGCCACCGCTACGGTCCCTACCTGCAACTGTATCACGACATGTTCGAGATGCAGGAGCTGTACGAAATGGAGCCCGGTGTCGAGCTGATCGACGCTACCGATTCGCGCATGTTCGAGGTGCTCAAGACCGATCAGGGGATCCAGCACGCGCTGCTGTTGCCGCTGCTGGATTCGGGCCGTCTGCTGGGCAGCTACCATTTCGGCTTTGCCGAGCCGGCCTTCATCATGCTGGGTTCCGAAGAAAAAACGTTGCTGACACACCTCGCGGCGGTGATTTCGGCCACCTTCAAGCAGGCGGTCAGCCGCCAGCAGGTCTCACGGCTGACGATGGTGGACCCGCTCACCCAGATCAGCAACTTGCGGGGCTTTGAAAAAGACATTGCAAGGGAGATTGCGCGCGCGCGGCGTGCCGACGATGCACTGTCCGTGCTGATGCTGGAGATCGATGAGTTCGAGGAACTGCACGAACACTACGGCGAGGTCGCCGGGCGCTTCGTACTGAAGAAGGTCACCGAGCGGGTCTCGTCCGGCTTGCGCGCCACCGATTATCTGGCGCGATTGTCGGACTCCCGGCTGGCGGTATTGTTGACCGGCACGGATGAGGTGACTGCCGGTGAAGTCGCCGAGCGTATTCGCGCCGATATCGAGGGGTTCATGGTCGACGACGGCCAGGGCGGTGCCCTGCAGGTGACCGTCAGCATCGGTCTGGTGACCTGGGAGCCCCGCCAGTACCCGGCACTCGATATGGCACAACTGGCCCGGCAAATGCAAGCCGTGGGCAGCCGCGCTGTTGAGGCCGCCATTGCCGGCAATGGCAACCGGGTAAAACTGTCCCGGTTGGCCACCCTGATCACCTGAACTGGAGCGATTGTTTTCTTGAGTGGTGTAGACGAATTATTCGACAACAATCGGGCCTGGGCGCTGAGTGTCAAGACCTCGGATCCGGAGTTTTTTGAAAAGCTGGCCAACCAGCAGAGCCCCGAATATCTCTGGATAGGCTGCTCCGACAGCCGCGTGCCCGCCAATCAGATCGTCGGGCTGCTGCCCGGCGAGGTGTTCGTGCACCGCAATGTTGCCAATATGGTGGTGCATACCGATTTCAACTGCCTGACGGTCCTGCAGTACGCGGTGGATGTACTGCAGGTCAAGCACGTGCTGGTGGTCGGTCACTACAATTGCGGTGGGGTCCGCGCCGCCTACGAAAATCGGGACAACGGCCTGATCGACAACTGGTTGCGCAATATCAAGGACGTGCAGCAGCGTCACCGGCGGCGTATCGCCGCGCTGGAGACCGATGACGCCCGGGTCGACCTGTTGTGCGAGTTGAACGTGGTGAGCCAGGTATCCAACGTCTGCCACACTACCATTGTCCAGAACGCGTGGCGCCGGGGGCAGCCGCTGGCGGTGCACGGCTGGATCTACAGCCTCAAGGACGGCCTGATAACGGACCTGGAGTGTACGGTAAACGGTCCCGAGCAGATCTCCGAGGTCTACCGGATGATGCCGGACCAGGATCTGGAATAGGTATGGACAATCTGCTGCTGCTCCTGCTGCTGATATTTGGGGGCGTGGCGCTGATGGTGGTACTGGGCGAGCGCTTCGCGAAGCCGCCGGATCCGGAGCGCATGCACCAGCTGCGGCGCTGGCTGATTCCGCTGGTGGGCTTGATGCTGGTGCTGTCCCTGCTCAATCACTACCTCTGATCCCCTCGGCATTATATGGATCGGGTATTCAAGCCCTTCCCGGATGCGCGTATAGTACACAGCCTCCGATCCCCGCGATTTTGTATATCCTTGACGACGAGAATGGAGCTATGGCAAAGCAGAAAGCGACAAACGTGCATTGGCACGAGGGCGACATTACCCGTGAGCACCGTTCCCGCTTGCTGGGCCACAAGGGCGCGACCCTGTGGTTCACCGGCCTGTCGGGCAGCGGCAAGAGTACCGTGGCGGTGGAGCTGGAAGGCCGCCTGAACGAGCTGGGGTGTTGTCGTATCGGCTCGACGGCGACAATGTGCGCCTGGGTATCAACCGCAACCTGGGCTTCAGTGCCGAGGACCGCACCGAGAATATCCGCCGCATCGGCGAGATCGCCAAGTTGTTCGTGGATTGTGGCGTGGTCGCGTTGAGCAGTTTCATCAGCCCCTACGCGGCCGATCGCGACCAGGTGCGGGAACTGCACGAAGCCGCCGGCATGGATTTTATCGAGATATTTGTAGATTGCTCCCTGGAAGCGGCAGAGGCGCGTGATCCCAAGGGCCTGTACAAGAAGGCCAGGGCCGGAGAGATCAAGAACTTCACCGGCATCGATGATCCCTATGAGGCGCCCTGGAAACCTGAAGTTCACCTTCATTCCGACCAACAGAGCCTGGACGAGGAAGTGGACATCATCCTCACGCTGTTGCGTGAGCGCGGCATTATCAAGGTCTGAAACAGAATTCGAGCCCACACGGAGATACCCATGATCAAACCCCACGGTTCCGCCGAGCTGCATCCGCTGTATGTCGCTGACCCGGCACAGCGCGAGGCGCTGACCGCAGAAGCCGAACGCCTGCCCTCGCTGCTGCTGAATTCGGCCGCCGCCGCCAATGCGGTGATGTTGGGGGCTGGCTATTTCAATCCGCTGCCCGGCTACATGAATCTGGCCGACAGCCTCAGCGTTGCTGACAAGCTGCAGACCGTGGACGGTCTGTTCTGGCCGGTGCCGATTGTCAATCTGACTACCGCCACCGATATCGCCGCCGGTTCCCGCATTGCGCTGCGCGACCCCAATGTCGAGGGCCATCCGGTACTTGCGATCATGGATGTCGAGGCGGTGGAAACGGTCAGCGACGAGCAGATCGATTTCATTGCGGAAAAGGTGTTCCGCACTCTGGATCCGCAGCACCCGGGCGTCGCCACCTTCAAGTCGCTGGGGCAGACCCTGCTGTCGGGCCCGATCGAGGTGCTGAACTTTTCCTACTTCCAGGCTGAGTTTCCCGAAACCTTTCGCACGGCGTACGAGATTCGCGAGGAAATTGCCTCCCGTGGCTGGAACAAGGTGGTTGCCTTTCAGACCCGCAACCCGATGCATCGCGCCCACGAAGAGCTGTGCCGGATGGCGATGGAAGACCTCGGCGCTGACGGCATCCTGATCCACATGCTGCTGGGCAAGCTCAAGCCCGGTGATATTCCCGCCGATGTGCGCGATGCGGCCATCCGCAAGATGGTTGAGGTCTATTTCCCGGCCAACACCGTAATGGTCACCGGCTATGGTTTTGACATGCTGTACGCAGGCCCGCGGGAAGCGGTACTGCATGCCGTGTTCCGCCAGAACTGTGGCTGCAGCCACCTGATTGTGGGTCGCGATCATGCCGGCGTGGGTGACTATTACGGTGGCTTTGACGCCCAGACGGTGTTCGACGAGGAGGTGCCGGCCGGTTCTCTGGAACTGGAGATCTACCGCGCCGACCACACTGCCTACAGCAAGAAGCTGGACCGAGTGGTGATGATGCGGGATGCGCCCGATCACCGCCCCGAAGACTTTGTGCTGCTATCGGGCACCAAGGTGCGCGAGATGCTGGGCAATGGCATCGCGCCACCGCCGGAATTTTCCCGGCCGGAGGTGGCCCATATCCTGATGGAGTACTATCAGCGGCAGCCGTAGCCCAACCGTCCCGGGCTAGCCTGGCTGGCGGCCCACGGTGGCGGCAGTCAGGGAGTCCAGGGTTTGCGGTCCCACCAGTGTGGCGACGACCTCGCCGTCCGGATCAAGTATCAAAGTGGTTGGCAGAACGGTGGGCCGCGGCTGACCCAGCAGTGCAGCCGGGTCGTCCTGCAGTGTCGGGAACGCCACCCCCAGGGTGCCAACCTGCCGCTGCAGCTCATCCCCGGTGGCGCCGTCATAGTTGACGCCCAGCACTGCCACTGTGTCGTAGTTCTGGTCCAGCGCGTTGAGCTCGGGTATCTCTTCGATGCAGGGCTTGCACCACTGCGCCCAGTAGTTGATGACGACCCATTGCCCGCGCAGGCTCTGCAGCAGCGCGGCATCATCGGGAGGCGTCGGCTGACAGCCCGCCAGCAGCAGGGTGAGGGCGACGGCAAGCAATTTCATCATCAGAACTCCGCGGCGGTGTTGTCGGGGCCGTCATTATGCCACGATTGCAAGCTGGCCCCCCAGCCACAACTTTGTGATGTGGCTTTTGCTATAATGGAACGCTATTTTCAGCCAGGATCCTGCCGTGAGTGAGTTTGTCATCTACCATAATCCGCGTTGCTCCAAATCCCGCACCGCCCTCAAACTGTTGCAGGAGCACGGTGTGGAGCCGGTCGTTGTGCGGTATCTGGACGATCCACCCTCGGCCGCGACCCTGAAACGCCTGCTGCAACAGCTGGACTTGCCGGCATCGGCCCTGCTGCGACGCGGCGAGAGTGCCTGTGGCCAGGCAGGGCTCGATGCCGACAGCAGTGAGCAACAGATCCTGCAGGCAATGGCCGAATTTCCCCAGCTGATCGAGCGGCCGGTGGTGGTCCGCGGTCAGCGGGCCGTGCTGGGCCGGCCGCCGGAGAAGGTGCTGGAGTTGCTGGACTGATGTCCAGCCCCTTTGTGCTGGTGCTGTATTACAGCCGTCACGGAGCCACTGGCGCGATGGCCCGTCAGGTGGCTCGGGGAGTGGAAACCGTGGCCGGCATCGGCGCACGGCTGCGTACTGTGCCGGCGATCTCCGCCGCCTGCGAGCAGACCGAGGACGAGATACCGGCGGACGGGCCGCTCTACTGCGAACTCGATGATCTGCGCGACTGTGCCGGCCTGGTGCTGGGCAGCCCGACCCGGTTCGGCAACATGGCCTCGCCGCTCAAGTATTTCCTGGATCAGAGTTCGGGCCTGTGGCTCAGTGGGGCCCTGATCGACAAGCCCGCCGCTGTCTTTACCTCCACCTCCAGTCTGCACGGCGGCCAGGAGAGCACACTGCTGAGCATGATGTTGCCGCTGCTGCATCACGGAATGGTGCTGGTGGGGCTGCCCTACAGCGAAGCCGGACTGATGACCAGTACCGCTGGCGGTACGCCCTACGGGGCCTCCCATTGGGCGGGGGCGGACAACAATCATCCTCTGCAGGAGCAGGAAGCCGGCCTGTGCCGTGCCCTGGGCAAGCGTGTCGCCCGGCTGGCGGCGGGACTGGCGCGATGAGTTCGCGGCCCGTGCGCAGCGGCGCCAGCCTCCGGGTCTGGTACCTGGTCTGGCTGTGCTGGGTGTTGTTGTTGCTGCAGCAGCTCACGGATGCGCTGCTGACCCAGTTGCCGTGGATAATCTGGTTGGGCAAGCTGCTGCCCCTGCTGGTGTTTGTGCCCGGCCTGCTGAGGGACAGCCTGCGCAGTTATATCTGGCTGTGTTTTATTTGCCTGCTGTACTTCATTGCGTTGGTGGAGCGCGTGTTCGCGCTGCCCGGCCAGGCGCTGGCCTGGCTGGGACTGGTCGCTGTGGTCACCCTGTTCTGTAGCGCGATGCTTTACGTGCGCTGGCGCGCGCGGGAGTTGCGTCAGCCGCCCATCGATACTTCCGGAGCCTCTTTATGACCAAGCCCTCCCTGCCGCGCCGCCTGTTCTCCGGGTTTTGGCGCACCCTCACGTGGTTGCGTCTGGCGCTCTCCAACCTGCTGTTTCTGGCCGTGCTGGTATTGGTTTACCTGGTATTGTTTGGCGACCGGCAGCAACCGATGCCGGCCCAGACGGCACTGCTGCTGAATCCCGCCGGCATCCTGGTGGAAGAGAAGACCCCGACACCGCCACTGCAGGCCCTGGTAGGCGACCCGTCACCGGCGGACAATGAGGTGTTGTTGCGGGATGTTCTCGACTCGATCCGCTATGCCGCGGATGACCCGGCGATTACCGCGCTGGTGATGGAACTGGATCTTCTGGTGGCCGCCGGCTTGAGCAAGCACCTGGAGATTGCCGAAGCGCTGGCCGTGTTCAAGGCCAGCGGCAAGCCAGTGCTGGCGCTGGGCAACTATTTCACCCAGGACCAGTACCTGCTGGCCAGCCAGGCGGATGAATTGTTGCTGCACCCGATGGGAGCGGTGCCGCTGGAAGGGTTCGCCAGTTACCGCAATCACTTCCGCGAGGCTCTGGAGAAGTTGTCGGTGTCGATGCATGTGTTCAAGGCCGGCGAACACAAATCCATGGCGGAACCGTTTTTGCGCAACGACATGTCGGAACAGGAAAAACGCATTACCGCACGCTGGCTGGATCAGCTCTGGGGTCTGTATACCGGCCTGGTGGAGCAGCGCCGCGGCCTGACCGGCGGCGCGATCGATGCCTACATCAACAACTACGCGACCCGTCTGACTGCGGTGGGTGGCGACAGTGCCCGGCTGGCACTGGAGCAGGGGCTGGTCGACAAGTTGATGTCGCGGCCGGATGCCAACGACTACCTGATCGGACTGGTGGGCGCCGCGGATGACGAGGGCTTCTACGAAGCGGTACAGTTTGAGCGCTATGCGGCCCGTCAGCGGCCGCTGCTGCAGCCGGCAGCCACGGCCCCGCGGGTCGCGGTAGTCACTGCCGAGGGCAACATCCTGCCTGGCGAGCAGCCCCCCGGCAGCATCGGCGGTGATTCATTGTCGCGCCTGTTGCTCGAAACAGCGGAACAGGAAGATGTGGGCGCGATTGTATTGCGGGTGAACAGTGGTGGCGGTAGCGTATTTGCCTCCGAGATTATCCGCCAGGCCGTTGCGGATGTCCGCGAACAAGGCCTGCCGGTAGTGGTTTCAATGGGTGCGGTGGCCGCCTCCGGGGGTTACTATATCGCGGCGGAGGCCGATGAAATCTGGGCCACGCCCGCCACCCTGACCGGCAGCATCGGGGTGTTTGCCGCATTTCCGACCTTCGAGCAGTTGCTGGACCGTGCCGGCATCCACACCGACGGTGTGGGTACCACCTCGCTGGCGGGTTCGCTGCGCTTTGACCGGCCATTGAATCCGCAACTGGCGGCCTCGCTGGCCAGTACGGTCGAGTTCACTTATCGCAATTTCCTCGGTCTGGTGGCCGAAGGACGCGAGCTGGAGATGGAAGAGGTGGAAGCGTTGGCCGAGGGCAGGGTCTGGAGCGCAATCGATGCCCAGCGTCTGGGACTGGTGGATCAGCTGGGTTCGCTGGGGGATGCAATCGCCTCGGCCGCAGTGCTGGCAGGACTGGACAACTATCGGGTGGACTATCTGCAACAACCGATGTCGGCCCGGGACATGCTGCTGCAGAAGCTGACTTCCGGCGGCGCAAACCTGGCGCTGCTGTCCGATAGCAGTTCGCTGCAGCAACTGCTGCGGCCAATTACCGGCGCGGCGCGGGCCCTGGCCGATCTGAAAGACCCGGGCCACCTGTATATGCGCTGCGTGAGCTGCAGCCTGGTGCAATAGCACCGAAGTCACGTGCTAGACTGAGACTGACCAGCCAGATACGCTGCGGCCAGCCGAGGGAGACCTGCCATGTGTGATGACTTGACCCAACAGGACAACGACAACTATCGCAGGAAAGGCATTAGCCGGCGGCAATTCGGCGCCATGGCCGCGGTCAGCGGTCTTGCCCTGTATCTGCCGGGTAGCGCTAACGCCGTGCCGGTGGTGGAGAGCGAGGTCAGCATTGCAACCCCGGATGGCAACGCGGACGCCTATTTTGTCCATCCCGCCGAGGGTAAACACCCCGGCGTTATTGTATGGCCGGATATCCTGGGCCTGCGGCCGGCCTTTCGGCAGATGGGAAAACGCCTGGCCGAATCAGGCTACTCGGTGCTGGTGGTCAACCCCTACTACCGCAATCAGGCCGCTCCCGTGGTACCACCCGGTGCCAGTTATGCAGACGAAAACATTCGCAATACGGTGCAGCCACTGGCGCAGAGTCTGAGCCCCGCAACCAACATGCGCGACGCCAAGGCCCTGGTGGACCACTTGGACAGGCAATCCGCCGTGGACACCGGGCGTAAGATCGGTACCACAGGCTATTGCATGGGCGGCCCCATTGTCATGCGTACAGCGGCTGCCGTCCCCGAGAGAATTGCCGCGGCGGCCTCCTTCCATGGCGGCGGGCTGGTGACTGAGGGCGAGGACAGTCCTCATCTGCTCATTCCGCAAATGCAGGCCGGGTTTTTGATAGCCATCGCGGAAAACGACGATGCGCGAGACCCCGAGGCGAAAGTGATATTGAAAGAAGCCTTTGCCAAAGCAGATCTGCCAGCGGAAATTGAAGTATATGAAGGGGCGATGCACGGCTGGTGTCCGCCGGATTCGCAGGTGTACAACGAAGTTCAGGCAGAGAAGGCCTGGGCCCGCTTGCTGGCGCTGTTTGACCGGCAGCTGGCCTGAACAACCGGCACGGGCCGGCGGCTTCAGTGTGCGGATGTGGCTGCGTCCAGCCCGGCCCGCTGTTCACGCCAGTTGCGCAGATCCAGCAGGATCATGTACAGACAGGGGACCAGCAGCAGGGTAATGACGGTCGCAAACACGATGCCAAAGGCCAGTGACACCGCCATCGGCACGATTGCCTGGGCCTGGGCGCTGCGTTCCAGCAGCATCGGTGCCAGCCCGAAGAAGGTGGTCAGGGAAGTCAGCAGGATGGCCCGGAAGCGGCGGGTACCCGCTTCCGCCACTGCGCGCAACTCGTCCAAACCGCTTTTGACCGCGGTATTGATGTGATCCACCAGGATCAGGCTGTCGTTGACCACCACGCCGCTCAGCGCGATCACTCCCATCATGGACATCATGCTCAATGGATAGCCGGTCATCCAGTGGCCGACGATGGCGCCTATCACGCCGAACGGGATCACGCCCATGATAATCAGAGGCTGCAGATAGGAGCGAGTGGGGATTGCCAGCAGGGCGTAGATACCGAACAGTGCGAGCGCAAAGCCGATCACCATGCTGGTCACCATTTTCTCCTCCTCGTCCGCGAGGCCTGACAGGCTGTAACTGAGCCCGGGGTATTTGGCCAGCAGGTCGGGCATTACCGTCTGTTCGATTTCGGCGATTACCCGGGCCGGTTCGACCAGAGTATTGTCCGCCTCGGCAGTCACCTCCACCGCGCGCTGATAGTTGATATGCGTCACCTTCAGCAGGCCCTGCTTGACCTCCAGCCTGGCCACGGTATTGAAGGGCACCTCGTCACCCTCGGGGGTACGGATATACATGCTGTCCAGGCTGCTGATGGTCTCGCGGTCCGCACGTGGATAGCGCACCATCACCTTGATTTCATCGATACCGCGCTGTATCCGCTGCGCCTCGGCGCCGTAGAAGGCATGCCGAACCTGGTTGGCAAGGTCGGCTCGGCTCAGGCCCAGGGACTCCGCTTCCGGCAGGATATCCAGGTGAAATTCGTCAGCGGTGTTGCTGGCGCCATTGCGAATATCGAACAATCCGTTGTACCGGCGCAGGGCCTGTTCCAGCTCATCTGCCGCACTGCGCAGCATATTGAAATCGCTGTGCATCAGGTCGAAGGCGACGGCCGGCCCGAAGCTGGGACCGTTGTCGGTGCTGATGGACAGTACCTCGACCCCATGGATGGTGCCCACCGCCTCGCGCAAGCGGCTTTCTATCGCCCGCGTATTGATCTCGCGCTGGTCTTCCTTGCTCAGTTCGATATCGACCCCGCCACTGATCCGGTCGCTACCATAGGCGAATACGTGCTTCACCAACGGCTCCTGGTTTCCTGTTTCGCGGTGGTAGTCGCGCTCCACCTGGTCCAGCGCAGCGACGATGGATTCTATTGCGGCCACGGTCCGTTCTTCCGCTGTGCCCTCGGTCATCTTCAATTCGACACCGATGAATTCGCCGGGAACGTCCGGTGCGATAACGGTGCGGACCACACCGCCTGCCAGCAGGCCGGTACAGAGGATGAACAGCGCCACGAAGCTGGCGAAGGTGAGATAGCGATAGTGGACGCAGCGCTGCATGAACGGACTGTAGCGGGTTTCGACGAAATGCCTGAGGCGCCGGTTGATCCGTTCCTGCACCGCATCCACCGACAGCAACAGCCGGCTGCGGGTGGCGCTGCTGTGGGCGAGATGGGCGGGCAGTATCCACTTGGATTCGATCAACGAAAACATCAGGCAGAGGATGACTACCCAGCCGCAGGCCGCGGGCAGGGCCGCGAACACGCCGTCGATGAACAGGGTGGGGGCGAAAGCCACAATCGTGGTGAGCACCCCGAAAGTCGCCGGTGTGGCCACCTTCTGCACGCCATCAATCACACTGTCAATACTGCGCCCATGGCGCTCCTGTTCTGCGTAGGCACTCTCGCCCATGATAATTGCGTCGTCCACCACGATACCCAGCACCAGGATAAACCCGAAGATGCTGATCATGTTGAGGCTGGCGTGGATATAGGGCGTATTGATCATCGCCATGGCGCCGAGAAAGCAGACCGGTATGCCCAGCATGACCCAGAAGGCGAGCTTGATTTCGAGGAACAGCGCCAGCACGATGAAGACCAGCAGCGCACCCATGGCCAGGTTCTTCAGCATCATGCCCAGCCTGCCCTCCAGGTAGTAGGTGATGTCCGACCAGATTTCCAGCGTCACCGCCGCCGGCAGCTGCGCCTGTTTTGCCGCCACCCACTGACGGGTGACTTCGGCGGTATCGATGATGTCCTGGTCGCCCATCGAGAACACCTGGATACCCAGCGAATAGTGGCCGTTGAACCGGGAGAAACCGCGGGTCTCCTCAAAACCATCCGCGACCGTGGCGATGTCGCCCAGCAGCAATCGGGTACCGTCGGGCCAGCTGCGCAACACAATCGATTCGAAATCCTGTTGGACATAGGCCTGCCCCAGTGTGCGCAGCAGGATATCGCCCTGCAGTGTGCGCACTGAGCCGGCGGGCAGATCCAGTGAGGAGCGGGCGATGATGTCGGCCACCTCGCCCAGGCTAAGGTGGTATTCACGCAGCTGTTGTTCAGAGATCTCCACCGCTATCTCGTAGTCGCGCGCCCCTACGACCTCGGCAGCCGATACCTCGGGCAGGGCAAGCAGTTCGCGGCGAATCTCGTCCGCGAGGGACTTCATGCCGCGCTCGTCCAACTCGCCTGACAGCTGCAGGGTCAGCGCGGGGAACAGCAACTCGGGCTGACTGATGATCGGTCGTTCAGCGTTCTCGGGAAAGTGCTGGATTGCATCGATACGGTTCTTGAGGTCGTCCAGCAGCATTGACATGTCCGCACCATCCAGTGGCTCCACCCGGACTACTGCATGGGATTCGAGGGCATCGGACTCTACCCGCTTGATCCCGTCGACATCATTGATGGCCTCTTCTATCTTCAGCACGATGCCCTGTTCGACTTCCTCCGGGGCTGCGCCGGGGTAGGACATGTTGATCATGATGAAATTGATGTCGAACACCGGGAACATCGCCCGCTGAATGCTAAAGGCCGAGCCCAGGCCTACCACGAGGATCATCACCATCAGCAGGTTGGCGGCGACGGGATTGTGGGCAAACCAGGCGATTATGCCCTTGTGCCGCTGCGGGTTCATCTCGCGGTGACCGCGGGATCCGGGCTCTCGAAGTCCTGCGGCTGGCCCGGCCCGGTAAGCCGCTGCCGCAGCTCGTCGCTGCCGATCTGCGACACTACCCTGACTTCCGCTCCGGTCAGGTTGCGCTCCAGCGAGGTCAGGATAACCAGGTCGCCGTCATCGAGACCGGCCGCGACATACACCAGGTCACCGCCGGTGCGCAACGTGGATATCTTCCGGTAGCTGACCCGGTTGGCGCTGTCCACCACCGGCACCGTGTCCCCGGCGCGCAGGACATGGCGAGGCAGCGCCACCAGGTCCGGCATTGGCTTGCCGGCGATATCAGCATTGACAAAAGTGCCGATCCGCAGTGGCATCTGGCCGGGGCTGTCCAGACCATAGGGATCCTGGATTCTGGCCACCGCAAACAGGACCCGTGAACGCTCGTCGAAGACGCCTTCGCTGCGGTGCAGGGTGCCGGTCCAATGGGTCTGTTCGCCATTGACCTGGGTGTACAGGTCTATCGGGGTCTCTCCCGCCGGACTGCGGATGCCGGGCAGGTCCATGTAGGCCAGCCGTGACTGGGGTATCGGCAGGCGAACCTCGGCAAAATCGACCGATACGACCTCGGCCAGGATGGCGCCGCGGGATACGTACTGGCCCAGCTCACTGTCCTTGCTGCGGATCAGTGCGTCGTAGGGGGCCCGCACGATGCTGCGGTCCAGGTCGTCTTGCGCTGTCTTCACGTCCGCGGTGGCCGCGAGCAGTTGCGCCTGGGCCTGCGCCAGTTGAGGCTTGCGCAGGTACAGGTCGCTGGCCTGTTCGCTGCGCTGACTTCCCGCAGGCAGCTTGCGCCACTCCTGCAGCGCGACTTCAGCCTGGCCCTGTTCCTGCAGCAGTGTGCTTTCCGCTGACTTGAGAGCCGCCTGGGCGCGCGCCAGAGCAGTTTCGTAATCGCGGGGATCTATGCGCAGCATGATCTCGCCGGCCTTGACGAAGCCGCCGACATTGAATGCCTCGGCGACCTCGACAATTCGGCCCTCGACTTCCGCAACTACAGCGGTCTGTTGCAATGGAGACACGGTGCCCTGGGCCTGGATCGGGATCCGGATGGTTTCCGGCACGGCTTCCACCACGTCGACGGTCACCGGCACATAGACCGGTTCGGTGGTTTCGCTCGCGGGCCTGGCCTCGTAGAGCAGCCAGGTGATGGTTGCCGCTGCTGCCAGCAGACCCACGGATACCGCGATTTGGCGTTTGACGGAAGCCACTGTTTTTTTTACCAGTCCCGGGTGAGCAACCAACGAAGCGTGCAAGCCTACCACATTGTCATTGCCCCAAGCTGTTAAAAACTTGTCATTCGGCAGTGGCTTCCTCGTCCTGCCGGGGCATGCTGATTTCCATCTGCGGGAACGGAATGGTGATGCCTGCCTCATCGAATTTCAGCTTCACGGCCTCGGTGGTATCCCAAAGTACAGGCCAGTAATCGGCCGACTGCACCCAGGGCCGGACCAGGAAATTGACGCTGGAGTCGGCCAGTTCCCCGACCACGACCTGGGGCGGCGGATCGGCCAGTACGCGGTCGTCGGCGGCTATGATTTCCTCCAGCAGCTGCCTGGCCTGACGCAGGTCATCGCCATAGGAAACCCTGAATACCATGTCCACGCGGCGGGTCGAACGGGCGGAAAAATTGGTGATGTTGTTGCCGAGGATCGCACTGTTGGGAATGATCACTTCCTTGTTGTCCGGAGTGGTCATGGTGGTGGTAAAGATACTGATGCTGTCGACCACTCCCATGGCGTTGCCAGCCTCGACAAAATCCCCCTTGGTAAAGGGGCGGAAGGTGATCAGCAGTACGCCCGCGGCGAGGTTGGACAGCGAGCCCTGCAGCGACAGGCCGATGGCCAGACCTGCCGCGGCCAACAGGGCGACCAGGGAGGTGGTATCGATGCCGAGCTGGCTGAGCGACGCGATGATGACGAACAGCAGCAACAAGCAGCGCAGGATTGTCCCCAGGAAACGCATCAGGACCTCATCCATCCGCCGCGAGTGCATCAGTTTTTCCACCAGGCCGCATATCACGCTGACTGCTATCCGGCCGACATAGAAGATCGCGAGTGCGAGCAGTATCCGCGTTCCCCAGGGGATGAGGTAGCTGTGCAGCACAAGGGTAGGGTCCAGATCCAGATTGTCCAGCATGATTTTTTACTCCCGCTTCCCTGAAAAGGAGTTCAATATACCGCAAGCCCGGCCGGTTTGCAGGTGCGGTTTTCAGCCCGCGGGCGAGGCCGGTCCGTCGGTGGAGGCGGCGATGCCGGGTTCCCGGGCATTGACCACCTCGACGCGCAGGCCCGAGCTGGCAGCGGGTAGGTCGCTGCTCAGCACTCGGGTACTGGCCGGCAACGCCGTGGCATCGATCAGGACTTCCAGTTCATCCAGTGCGTTGTGGCGGGTTCCCAATGGTGCTACATCAACGCCCTGCAGACGTTCACCCTGTACCAGATAGATACGCCGGTTCTCGTACAGACTCTGCATCGGCAGTGCCAGTACCGGACCGACTTCGGGCAGACGGACCCTCAGGTCCACCGCCTTGCCCAGTTCCAGCATTGCACCGGAGCCGGAAGGCAGGGCGAAGATAGCAACCCCGCCGCTCGCACCGCGTTCGATCTCGCTGGCCAGTTGCAGCAGCTCGGCGCTGCCCTGGCCCGCTGCGAGTGTGGCTGTGATAGTGTCTCCCCGCTGCAGCGCCTGCTTCAGCGTGGCTGCTGCGGCGGTGGGCAGCGGCACGCGCAACTGCAGGGCCTGATTGTCATACAGGCTCAGCAAGGTTGCGCCGGCCTGAATTCTGTCTCCGGGAGCGGCACTGAGGCCGGAGATACGGCCGTCGAAGGGAGCGCGCAACTCGGTTTGGTCCAGTTTGCGCTGCTGGTCATCGTAGCGCGCCCGGGCCCGTTGCAGTTCGGCCCGGGCGGTGCGCAGGCGTTGTGGATGCTTGTTTACCAGAGCCTGCTGGCGCGCCACTTCAATGCCCTGGCGGGCAACCTCCTGCTGAATGTTTTCGAGCTGTTCGGTGGCGATGAGCTGTTTGCCGTACAGTGTTTGCAGCCGCTCTGCCTTGGCCCTGGTCAAGGCCAACAAGTGCTGCATGTGTTCCAGAACCTCCAACTCGGTTGCGAAGTCGTGCTCCAGCGCGGCCAGCGATGATTCGCTTTCCATCAGTTCGGCTTCGCGCTGGCGCAACTGCAGCTCCTGTTCCTCGGCATCGAGTGACACCAGCGGATCGCCGGCGCGTACCTGCTGTCCCTCCGACACATGGACCCGTATTACCTCGGCGCCAACAGCGCTGCTGATACGGGCGTGGCGAGGTGTTTCGACCCGCCCGAACAGCTGCAGCTCGGGCGCTTCGTAACTGCGCTCCACGGCCACCGCACTGACCGGCCAGACTTTTTCCTCGACCACGCTGGGATCGTGCCGGGGTGCTGTGGCCAGTAGTGCCGTGGTCGCGGTAGCTGTCACCAGCGCGGCTGCCAGCAGTAATTTGTTCTTGTGGCTCAGCGCCCGTGGACGGAGCCTGTGCAGCGGCGCGAAAACAGATAGCAGGGACATGTTCACAATCCTTCTGGAAGAGTGGCAGGCAGTTCGTCCGGGCTGGTGATGCCGGTAGTCGCGACCGCGCGGCGGCGGTCCAGCAATGACAGCAGCGCAGGTATGGTGACCAGAATGAGGGTGGTGCCGTAGAGCAGGCCGAAGCAGATCACTACCGCCAGCGGCGCCATGGCCTCACCCATCGGTGAGCTCTCCAGCATCATCGGCGCCAGCCCCAGGGTGGTGGTCACCGAGGTCAGCAGCACGGGACGCAGACGCTCGCGGCAGGCCTGCAGCATGGCGGCATCGCTGTCCAACCCCGCCTCTTTGTGTCCCTTGTAGGCGGTAATCAGGATGATGGAGTCGTTGATGATGACGCCGGTCAGCGTAAACAATCCCATGATAGCCATTGAACCGAGGTTCAGGTCCATGATCTGGAGGCCTGCGAGCGCGCCGGTCAGCCCCAGCGGAATGGCCACCATCACCGCCAGCGGCCAGCTCCAGGAAGCGAACATCCAGGCCAGGATCAGGTAGATAAGCAGCAGTGCCATGATCGCTCCCAGCAGCATGTCAGCCAGTACCTGAGCCTCTTCGTCGGAGCGTTCACCCAGGCCGTAGCTGATGCCGTAGCGCTGTACCAGTGCCGGAATCACATTGGCCTCGAGGTCGGCGATCACCGCCATTGGCGTGTTGATGCGGCGGTTGATATTGGCGTAGACGTTCACCACGCGCAGACCATTGCGGTGATTGATGCGCTCGATACCGCGCTGGGCGCTCATGCTGGCGACGCTGGCCAGCGGCAGTACCGCACCGGAAGGCGTAGTGATGGGCAGCTGGTCAATTCCTCCCGCCTGCAGCCGCTCTTCAGCCGGCAGCGAAACCCGCACCTCCAGTTCGGTGTCGTTCTCGGTAAACAACTGGATGCGTTCGCCATGGAAGGCTGCCTGCAGCTGGCGGCCGATGCCGCTGCTGGTGAGGCCGGCGGCGCGACCCTCGGTAGTAAGCTGGAACAGCCATTGCTCGCTGCCATAGGGCAGGTCGTCAAACACATTGATGATGCCCGGGTAACTGGCCAGGCTGCGGCCCAGGTCTTCCGCCGCGGCTTTCAGTGTCGGCAGGTCGCCACCGCTCAGGTACAGCTGCAGGTCGGGCCAGCTGTCCTCGCCGGAGGAGAATTCCATGATTTCCACCCGCGGGTCCGGGCTGACTCGCTGCCGCCAGGCATCGGTGAACTCCTGCAGCGTGACCGCCCGCCGCTCGGGTGATACCAGCTCCACCTCGATGGCGGCGTACTGGCTGCCGCTGCGGGCCTGCTGTTCCAGTTGGGCCCAGTTGCTGTTGCGGATATGGGTGACGATCACGTCGCCGCCCAGGGCCTCATTGGTGTCGAGCAGGGCCTGCTCCAGCTCGCCGAGGACTTCATTCTTGTCGGCTTGCGTGACGCCCGGTGCAAACTGCAGGTGGACATCGGCAAATTCGAATTCCACCTGCATGCTCAGTTCGGTTTTCACGCGGCCGCTGACCAGCAGTGCCAGGGCCACAACGAAGGCGCCGATGGCAAAGCCCAGCACCGCACGGCGATTGTCCAGTGCGACGCTGATAAAGGGCAGGAACCGGCGCTCCACCAGGTTCTTGAAACCCTGGTCGAAGCGCTGCCGGAAGCGTCCCGGGCGACGCTGACGCATACGTGCGAAGCTGTGCCGCAAATGTCCCGGCATGATCAGAAAGCACTCCACCAGTGAAGCGATGATCACGCACACCATCAGCAACGGGATTTCCCGGATAAAGGCATCCTCGATCACAAGCAATGGCAGGAAGGCTGCCAGGGTGGTGAGCGAGGAAGCCAGCACCGGTGCAAACATGCGCCGGGCGCCGAGCGCGGCGGCATCTTCGGGGCTGGCCCCGTTCTCGAACCGGGCCAGGGCATGTTCGCCGACCACGATGGCGTCGTCCACCACGATGCCCAGCGCCATTACCGCGCCGATCAGACTGATGAAGTTGATGGAGCCGCCCAGAAAATAAAACACCGCCAGCGCCCCCAGGAAGGAGATCGGGATACCCAGCGTGACCCAGGCGGCGACCCGGGTATTGAGGAACAGGAACAGGGTGGCGACCACCAGGAACATGCCGCTGATACCGTTGTTCACTACCAGCATCAGTGTATCCCGGGCGAAGCGCCAGACTTCCAGCCACACCGTGGCCTCGATGCCCTGCTGGGCGAGCACTGGCGCGCGCTCTGCATGCCACTGGCGCAGAATGTCGGCCTGCTCCATCACATCCGACCCGGGGCTGCGCCGCAGCCGGATCATGATGGCGGCCTCGCCATCGTGATACAGCAGGCGCTGGTCGTCTTGCTGGCGGCGCTCTATCAGCGCTATATTGCCCAGGTAGGTCAGCGGACCGTCCTCGCCCAGGGACACCGGCAATGTAGCGAAGCCCTGGCTGCTGCGGCGCTGGTCCAGGCTGCGCAGCTGGCGTGTCAGCTGCCCGCCGCCCACACTGCCGGCAGCCATGTCGCGGCTGTTCGCCAGTATCTGCGCCGCGATCTCATGCAGCGGCACCCCCAGTTCGAACAGGGTCTGACTGTCGATCTGGATAGCGATTTCCTCCTTCGGGATGCCTCTGAATTCCACATGATCTGCCCCGCGGGCCATCAGTTCGCGCTCGATCTGGTGCGCCAGCGGTATCAGCTCTGCGAGCGGCCCCGGCCCTGACAGCAGGATTGCGGCGATGGTTTCCAACCGCTCGGCCAGTCGGATAGCAGCGGGCTCAAGGTCCGGGGGCAGATCGCGTGCCTGGTCAAACTGCTGCTTTACCCGGTCCAGGGCCTCCCCCATATTGGTGCCGGCGACAAACTGCAACTCGAGGCGGGTGCTGCTGTCCTGGGTGGTGGAAGTCATGCTGCGCAGGTTTTGCAGGCCCCGCAACTGGTACTCCACCGGTTGGGTCACCAGCTTTTCGATATCCTCCGCCGCCGCGCCGGGCCAGCTCAGCAGCACCTCAACGGTGGTAGCGGGCTGTCCGGGATTGAGCTGTACCGTGAGCTGGCGTATGGCCCAGAAGCCAGCCAGGATCAGCAGGATCATCAACAGATTCGCCGCCAGCGGGTGACGGGTGAAGCTGCCTATCAGGGAATGGGCTCCGGCTTGTTCGGTTGGCGCTGAGGGCATAACGGTAGCTCAGATTGATATGGTGTTATACATAACTATATCACTAAACCGGCAAGCTGCAACTCCCGGGCGGAATTTTCTGTGTCCGTCTCGTCCCGGCCCGACAGCGGGATGCTATAGTCCGCTTCATCAAAATCGCGTCAACGCGCGCCGTGTGAACGAGGAGAACAACCCATGAACAGGCTTCTGCGTTCGGTCCTGTACATGCCCGCAGCCAATGTCAGGGCCATGGACAAGGCCCGGTCCCTGCCGGTGGATGCGGTGGTGTTCGACCTGGAGGACGCAGTGGCGCCGGCGATGAAAGACAGCGCCCGCGAGCAACTGCTGACGCAGCTGGCCACAGGGGGCTATGGCCGACGCCAGCTGGTGGCACGTTGCAATGCGCTGGCCAGCCCCTGGGGCCGGGCGGACCTGCAGGCGCTGGCTCGCAGCCCGGTCAATACCCTGTGTCTCCCCAAGGTGGAGGCCGTGGAGCAGCTGCAGGAGTTCTCCGCGCTGCTGCAGTCGCTGCAACGGTCCGATATGGCACTGTGGCCGATGATCGAAACCCCGGCCGGGGTCGCCAATGTGGAGGCCATAGCGGGCTACGGCGGGGTAACAGCGCTGGTGATGGGGACCACTGACCTGGCTGCACAGCTGCGCCTGCCGACGGACCCGCTGCGGCGCGGCCTGCACTATGCGCTGGGGCGCTGCGTGCTCGCTGCGCGCCTGGCCGGGGTGGCGGCACTCGATGGCGTGTATCTGGATCTTGAGGATGAACCGGGTCTGCGGCAGGTCTGCGAGCAGGGCCGGGCGCTGGGCTTTGACGGCAAGACCCTTATCCACCCGCGCCAGATCGCGGTCGCCAATGCGGTCTTCGGGCCCGATGCCGCGGCGATGGAACATGCCCGGCGTCTGCTGGACTGCTGGGAAACTGCCGCTGCCGACGGCAAGGGTGTCGCGGTGCTCGATGGCAAGCTGATCGAGACCATGCACGTGGACGAGGCCCGGCGGGTACTGGCCATGGCCGAGCAGGCCCGGCCTGGCGGGTAGTGCCGGCCGGCCTCCGGGTTCTGCTCAGTTGGTGGCGGTAGCGTCCGCTTCCGCGTCGCGAATCACGGTCGCGATCTCCGCGCTCAGCGACTGCAACAGCAGGCTGTACGCTGCCGCGGCGTCATCTCCCTGCCAGTCGGCGGCCGGCAGCTTGCGGGACAAACGGGTGATCCGCCGCGCCAGACTGCTGCTCTCGCCGGGCCGGCTGACCCGCCATTCGGCGACCAGTTCGGCCTGTTGTCCGCTGACGTCAAGGGACAGAATCCACAACGCGATCGCATAGCCGGGATTGTCGTCGCGCGGCCAGGGGTGGGGCCGGATATTCTGGGTGCCCAATTCAGCGGACAGGTTGAGCCCCAGCACCCGCTGGATCCCGTCTGCCAGCGGCTCGGCCCAGCGCTCGAAGCTGGCGATCAGCAACTGGTTGCTGCCGTCGCGGTAGACCAGGCTGTTGCGATTGAGGTACTCGGGGATCTCGACCGGGCCGATTCCCAGCGAGGGTTCCTGGTTACCGGAGGGCGCCTGGGTCTCTGCGCTCAGGACATAATAATTGTTGCGCGGTGAGCTGCCACAGCCCACCAGCAGTAGCGCCAGGACGCAGCAGGCCAGCGTGTGCTTGTGAAAAGTCATGGCCGGTCCCCGCTTTTGCCCCGCAGCAGCGATTCGGGCTGCTCTTCCAGGGTCTTTGCCAGCAATTGCAGCGAGCGCCCGGCCAGGGCCAGTTCCCGCAGCGCCTTGTTGAGCTGATAGGTGGTGGCCGAGTCGGAGGAGACCAGGCCGTCGATTTCCTGCATGGTCTGCTCGAAGGCGCCGGCGGCGGCCGCCAGCGTGGTCAGGTTCTGCTCCAGAATTCCGGACAGCCGCGGCAGCTCTGTGCCGGCGCTGCCCACAAGGGTTTCCGCCTCCCGCAGCAGGCCGTCCAGGCGGGGCCGGGTGGCGGCGACAGTGCCGTGCAGCTCCCCGGTCAGATCCTGTATCGAACTCAGGGTGTTGCCCAGTTCTGTAGGCAGTTCGCGAAAAGCCTCCTGATTGACGACCTGGTTGATACCCGCGGCGATATCCTGCAGATCAGTGGCGATCTGGGCGATATCCAGCGATTCGATTTGGCGGGTGAATTTCTCCAGGCCGGTGGGTATCGTCGGAATCTGGGTATATTCACTGTCGATCCGACTCAGGTGTACCGGTGTGTCGGGGTGGAAGTCCAGCTGTACGTACAGCAATCCGGTCAACAGGCTCTGCAGGTTCAGCTGCGCCCGCAGGCCGCGGTCTATCATCAGATCCATCATGTTGTCCGCCGAGTCGCCGGGATACTGGATACTGTCGTGGGAAATTTCAGCTTCCACCAGCATGATCAGGTTGAACTGGTCGCTGTCCAGGATCAGGTTGATGTTGGTGACCTGGCCGATCTCAACACCCCGCAGCGCAACCGGCGCGCCGATGGAGAGACCCTTGATGGAACCGTCGAACACCATCACCACGCGGTCGCGGTCGCGGCCCAGGCCGGAACCCAGCACAAACAGAACGGTGACAAGTGCTATCAGCAGCGCACCGATGATGAAGCCGCCGATCGCGACGCTGTGGGCGTGTTCGTCATTCACTGGCTGACCCCTCCGGGGGCGCTGGGGAGCGTGACAGGAATTGTCGCACAATCGCCTGCTCACTGTGATCCCGCAATTGCCGGGGATCGCCGTAACCGATCATGGTGCGGGTGTCGGCATCCAGGTATACCGAGTTGGTGGCGATGTCGAAGATGCTGGGCAGTTCGTGGGTAACCATCACCACGGTGGCGCCCATCGACTCCTTCAGTTGCACGATCAAGTCATCCAGCAGGCGCGAGCTGATCGGGTCCAGGCCCGCCGACGGCTCGTCGAAGAACAGGATGTCGGGGTCCAGCGCAATGGCCCGGGCCAGCGCGGCGCGCTTGCGCATCCCGCCGCTGAGCTCTGCCGGATAGTATCCCTGGAAACCGCCCAGTCCCACCAGGGACAGCTTGTAGTTGACGACCTCGGCGATTTCCGCTGCGCTGTAGCCGGTGTAGAGCTGCAGCGGCAGACCCACGTTCTGGCCCAGGGTCATCGCCCCGAACAGGCCGCCCGACTGAAAGGTAATGCCCCAGCCGCGGCGCATCGCGTCACGCCCTGCGCTGCCGGCCCGGGTAAAACTGCTGCCGTCGTAGAGGATTTCTCCGGCCGCGGGCTCCAGCAGCCCCAGCATGTGCTTCAGCAGGGTGCTCTTGCCACAGCCACTGCCGCCCATGATCACGAAAATGTCGCCGCGGTAGATGGTGAAGTCGAGCTCCTGCTGGATGACCCGGGTCCCGAATGCCATGGTCAATCCGCGCACCTCGATGTGGGCTTCAGGCGTGACGGGTGCCATCAGATATCCAGGTGCTGGAACAGGATATTGATCGCCGCGTCGGCGACGATCAGGTACACCAGCGCGGTCACCACAGCTTCGGTGGCGGCCTGTCCCACTGCGGCGGAATCGCGTCCCGACTGGATGCCGGAGCGGCAGCCCGCCAGCGCGATCAACCCCGCGAACACCACGCTCTTGAGCAGGCCCACCGCGATGTGGGGCAGGGTGACCGCGGCCGCGGCCTGGTTCATGTACTGCAGCAGCGAGATACCCATGCCGCCGGAGACGATGGCCCCGCCGGCAATGCCCAGCAGGTTGGCATAGACTACCAGCAGCGGCATCATCACCATCAATGCCAGAATGCGGGGCGTCACCAGGAATTCTATAGGTGACACCCCCATGGTCCTGATGGCATCGATCTCTTCATTGGCCTGCATGGTGCCCAGCTGGGCAGCGTAGGCGGCCCCGGTGCGTCCCGCCATGACCACTGCCGTCATCAGCACACCCATTTCCCGCAGCAGCCCGATCACAACCAGGTCGGCGACGTAGATCCCGGCGCCAAACTGCTGCAGTTGAACGGCGCCCAGGTAGGCGAGAATCATCCCGACCAGGATACTGGTCAGACTGATGATGGCGAAGGCATCGGGCCCGGCCTGGTAGCAGAACTGGCGGAAATCCGTGAAGCGGGTGTTGGATCTGCCGCGGACCAGCGCCAGCAGCGCGAGGCAGACGGCGCCAAAGAAACCGATGGAGGCACGAATATCATCCAGCAGATCATGCACCAGGCGGGCCGGGTTGCCCGCCTGCCACCAGTGACGGCGGTTGACGGTGGGGGGCTGGTGAGGCGGCACCGCCGTGGCTATGGCCAGCAGCCGCTGCACATTGTCCGGCAACGCTGCGGTATCCAGCGCGATATCGTATTCGCGACAATAGTTGTGGCATTGCAGCAGGAAGGCCATCAACAGGGAGTCGCGCCGGCCCAGGTCCTGACCGTCCAGCACCACCCGCCGGGCTGCCGAGGCATTGAGTTGTGAGCGCAAGTCCGGAAAATCGGGTACCGCCTGTCCCTGCACCCAGTCACCGCGCAACGACAGTTGCGCGGCCCGGGCGCTGTCGTCGCAGCGCAGCTCGAAAGCGGGAGGGTGATCGCTCATGCAGCCTCAGGTGCCGGGGAATGGCCCCGAGTCTAAACGCTGCAATTGGCAAACGCCAGTCAGCTTACCGTCGGTTCACTGGAAAGGCAGGCGTTCGCGCACTGGTGCAATCTCGTCGTAGGCTTTCTGGTAGATGTCTTCCACGGAGGTTTCATTGCCCGCTTCCCGCCGCCGGGAGATCATCGTCACCGGAAACAGGTAGTTGTCTGTATCGCGGTAGCGCAGGGCCCGGCTGCGACCCTGGCGGTCTTCATAGACGACCCAGTGCATGTCCAGTTCATCGGCCAGCAGATCGCCCAGCACCATGCCCATGGCCTGCAGCTCCGCCGTCTGGGTGGAGCGGACCAGGCCCCGATCCAGAATTCGCTGCAACAGCTCCAGATCGTGCGCCTTTTCGCCATTGAAGCCGGTGCCGAAATGACGCCGGGTGATGTCCTCCAGGTTGCTGCGTTGCTGGCTCATGTACTGGCGATCCAGGTAGGACAGCTCGCCGATCTCCACATTGACCTGGGCGGACGCGGGGGCCGCCAGCAACGACAGCAGGCAGATTGCCGCGACAGGTATCGCGATCCACGGCAGTGAAATTCCGTTGCTCATGCTATACTCCTCGCGCGTTTGATGCAGCTGGTGTCGTGTTACTGGGACTTCCCAATTTCGCCGCAGTTCATTTTACTGCAATCAGGTTGTCATCCGTCCTCCGGCATGGATAATTGCCCACTTTCCTCACGGCGTCATCTGGCGGTGGCACGTGGCCGCCACATTTCTGGAGATTTTTCATGATTACCGGCAGCATTGTCGCGCTTGTCACGCCCATGCACCCCGACGACAGCCTGGACTGGGAGAGTCTCGAACGCCTGCTGGACCTGCATATCGCTGCGGGTACCAGCGCCATAGTCGCCGTGGGCACCACCGGCGAAAGCGCCACGCTCAGCGTCCCGGAGCACCTGGAGGTGATCCGTCACTGCGTCCGGTACGTGCGCGGCCGGATCCCGGTCCTTGCCGGCACCGGCGCCAACTCCACCCGCGAAGCCATCGAGCTGACCAACGTCGCAGCCCGCAATGGTGCCGACGCCTGCCTGTTGGTAACACCCTACTACAACCGCCCCTCCCAGCGGGGTCTGTTCGAGCATTTCAAGGCCATCGCCGCCGCCGTGGCTATCCCCCAGATTCTGTACAATGTCCCCGGGCGTACCGCGGTCGACATGGACAATGACACGGTGGTGCGGCTGGCCGCACTGGACAATATCATAGGCATCAAGGATGCCACCGGCGATCTGCCGCGGGTGGGCGACTTCAAGGCCCGCTGCCCGGAGGACTTTGCGATCTACTCCGGCGACGACCCCACCGCGATGGAGCTGATGCTGGCGGGTGGGCACGGCAATGTCTCGGTGACGGCGAATATCGCACCGCGCCAGTTGGCGCAGCTGTGCCAGTACGCGCTGGCGGGCGACCGCGATCAGGCCAGCGCACTCAATGAACGGCTGTCCGCCCTCAACCGTGCCCTGTTCCTGGAGGCCAACCCGATTCCCGTCAAGTGGGCCATGGCGCAACGCGGCTTGATTGAGTCAGGTATTCGGTTACCCTTGACGCCACTGGACGAACGCTTTCACGCGCAGGTCCTGTCAGCTTTGGAGGCGGCAGCAATTTGATGAAGCGAATTACCACGGTTACCACGCGGGCGGCGCTGATGACCGCGATGTTGGCGGGCGCCAGCGGCTGCGGCTACTTGTTCGGCGATGACGGCGTCTTCCGCGACACTTCGGAAGACTACAAACATGCGCGCGAACTGCCGCCCATCGACGTGCCCGAGGGCAAGGACAGCGCCGCACTGCAGGAAATCTACCCGATACCGCCCATCCGGGAGCAGGTGGTGATGGCGGGTGAGTTCGAGGTGCCCCGGCCCACCCCGCTGGTGGCGGGGGCCGCAGAAGATGTCGTGCGCATCCAGAGCCTGGGTGAGGAGAGCTGGGCCCTGGTAGGGATTGCGCCGGGGCAGTTGTGGCCCCAGGTCCGCGGCTTCCTGAATTCGGCGGGAATCCCGGTTGCCCGGGCGGATGCCGAGGCCGGTCTTATCGACAGCGGCTGGCTGGAGCTGGAGGGCCAGAGCATGGCTTCGCGTTTCCGCTTCCGGATAGAACAGGGGGTGCAGCGCGGCAGCAGTGAGTTGCATGTCCTGCAAATGAATCAGGCCGGTGATGTCAACCGCTGGCCGGAGCAGTCGGACAATGTGGAGCAGGAGGGCGAGATGCTGCGGGCTGTGGCCCAGTTTATCGCCAACAGTACCGATTCCGCACCGGTGTCAATGATCGCGGACCGCGCGATGAGCGCCAGTGGCAAGATTGCGCTGGAAGAGGCCGACGAGGGCTATACCTATATCCGTCTGGGGCTGCCCTTTAGCCGCGCCTGGGCGTCACTGGCCAAGGCACTGGAAGACTCTGCCTTCGAGATCACGGATCGGGATCGCAGCGCCGGCAGCTACTATGTCACCTACCTCGGTGTCGACGAGGAAGAGGAGCGGGGCTGGTTTTCCCGGCTGTTTGGCGGCGGCGACGACGACCCGCTGGTGGGGCGCGGTTTCCTGCTGAGCGTCGCCCGGGAGGGCGAACGCGCGGTCACGATCCGGCTGCGTCCGGATGACCAGGGGCGGGCCCTGGAAAAGCAGGAAGAACAGACCCTGCTGTCGCAGATCAAGGGCAATATCAACTGAGGTAGTAGGGCCGGTGATACGTTTCGCCTCCTTGGGCAGCGGCAGCAAGGGCAATGCGACCGTGGTCGCCACCGCCGATACCGCAGTCATGATCGACTGCGGTTTTTCCCTGCGGGAGGCGACCCGGCGGCTGGCGACGCTGGGGCTGGAGCCGTCTCAGCTGGATGCCATCCTGGTGACTCACGAACACACTGACCACAGTGCCGGGGTTGGCAAACTGGCACGGCGCTACGATATTCCCGTCTATCTTACCCACGGTACCCTCAGCAGCGGTCGCCTGGACGCCTGCCCGCAACTGCATTGCTTCAACTGTGGCGACCGCTTCACCATTGGCTGCTTCGACATCGAGCCGGTCGCAGTACCCCACGATGCCAGGGAGCCCTGCCAGTACCGGCTCGGCCACCGTGGCAGCAGTCTCGGCATTCTCACGGATCTCGGCAGTGTCACGGACCACGTGGTAGAGCGCTTTCGCGGTTGCGACGCCCTGTTGCTGGAGTTCAACCACGACCTTGCAATGCTGTGGCGCGGTAACTACCCACCGGCCCTGAAGCGGCGGGTGGCTGGCGACTGGGGTCACCTGAACAATGCCCAGGCGGCAACCCTGCTGCAGCAGTTGGGCTGGGAATCCCTGCGCCACCTTGTGGTCGGCCACATCAGCGAGAAGAACAACAGCCGCGCGCACGCCGCCGCGGCGCTGGCCACTGTCTATGGCGCGCTCGACAGCCGGGTGGTCTTCGCCGAACAGGGCAGCGGTTTCGACTGGCTGGTGCTGGACTGAGGCCTGGCAGACGGGGCGGCCGCTTCAGCGGCAGTGGGAGGGCAGGTCCAGGCGCCGCAGCTGGGGCATGTGCCTGCGCGCCGGACACAGCAGGCCGGGATTGCCACGCAGATCCAGTACCGTCAGTTCGGTCAGGCCGTACAGCGGTGCCGGATTCTTGATGCGGTTGCCCTCCAGCATCAATGTCCGCAGATCCAGCAGGGCGCTCAGTTCCTGCAGATCCGTTATCTGGTTCCCCGACAGTTCCAGCCTGGTCAGCCCGGAGAAGCGGGCCAGCCCGGTCAGCTCGCGAATGCCGGCATCGTTGCAGGCCAGCGTTTGCAGCTGGCCGGCATTGCTGATCTTGTCCTGGTCGATGGCGCGTTCCAGACAGGCCTGCAAGCCGGCGTCTGAGACTTCAAAATCAGTCAGCAGCGGCCGCGGCGTATAGACTACCCGTTCGTTGATCGCTACATCGTATTGCGCACAGGCGCAGAGCAACAGTAATACCGGGCCGACGACAAGCCGCATGAGACGGGCTCCTGACATGAATTGAATTCTCCCTGGGGAAACTGGGTGGTAGCCATGACAGCGGGCCATGGCTTCGGAATACGCAGCGGCCTATAATGCTAGCGGTTCAGGCGGTGAAAGACGAGTAGTGAATGAGCAATTCCGGCGATCAGGCAATCAGTATTGTCCAGCGCGGCAATCTCAAAGTGCTGGAGGCCTCGCTGCGCAAACAGTGGCGCCTGGGTCAGAACATCGTGCTGTGCTGGAGTGCGGATGAACGCGGCCTGCTGGTACTGTTCGTACCGCATTATTTCCTCGGAAATTACTGTGCCAGGCCTGATTCCGACAGCGGCCAGGGCAACGAGAATTTCATCCGCGAATTGATCTCGGGACAACGGCGCAAGGAACGCAAGCAATTCTTTGCGATTGCTGACCGCCTGGATATTGCTCCCGGCTTCATCAAGCTCAGCTCCGCGCTGGCCGAGGAGCCACTGGTGCTGAATGCGGTCGAGCAACTGATCAAGCGTTACGGGCTCAGTTATGTCAGTGACCGCGCGGTGCTGCTGTTCGATATCACCGACTTTTCCCTGTTCACTCCCTTCGAGCAGGCCAGCCAACTCAACAGCCTGTCCTATTCACTGAATTCCGCCTACAACAAACTGCTGGCCCGGAACATCACGGTCAATTTTTCCCGCACCACCACCGGTGATGGCTACTACGTCTGGAACCGGGACCTGGGACCGGCTGCCAACCGTGATCTGCTGTACTTCATGCTGCTGGTGGTGGCGGACAACGCGGTAGCACGGGCTGCCTCCCGCGGCAATACGGTGCCAGAGATTCGCACCGGCTACCATATTGGCAGTCATTATGAGCTGTATCAGGCCGAGGGCGTGAATCCCACCGTACTGAGCTATATCGTCGGCGACGTGACCATCGAGCTGGCGCGGATGGTCGACCAGGCGATGCCGGGCCAGATGCTGGTCGGGCATTTCGAAAGCGAGGGGGTGTACTCTCCAGCCTTCATCGAAGGCTGCCATACCGGCCTGGCCGCGCTGCGGGGTCTGCAGCTGGCGGGCAAGAGCGTGACGCAGATGGACTGTTATCTGACCGGCTCGGGAGAAGTCGATGACCGCCGTGCTGCACGCCGCTTCATCATTACCGATAAGCACGGCCGCTCGCGACATGCCTACAACCTGGAATGCCTGGTCGCGCTGGAGACCGACAACCTGACTCTGGGACTCGGGGCAGAGGCTCTGCCAGGTGGCCGGGGACGCAGCGGCAGCGCTGCTGATCGCCGGGATCCTGAGCCGGTCGCGCTGGCGCGGCGGCCGCAGCATCAGTCCTCAATCAACGAGGAGCCGGATCCGTGATAGTCGTGCAGGCAGCCGCTCCCGGCTGGGCGGCGGCTGCTGCAGAGCTGGCGCGCGAGCTGGCGCTGCCGCTGCAAGCGTCTGACGATGATAGTACAGAGGCCGTGGCTGCGGTCCTGCGGGTGGGCGCCGATGGACTGGCATTGCGGGCCGCGGGGCGCGCTGCGGCTGGAGCAGTGGCGGTGGATTTTGGCGCCGGCAGCATGCGTCACCGGCGCCGCGGCGGCCAGAACGAACTGCTGGGCCGGGCTGTGGGAGTGGGCAAAATAACGGGCCTGCGGGTGCTGGATGCCACCGCGGGACTGGGCCGGGACAGTTTCGTATTGGCGGACCTCGGTTGCCGGGTCACTCTCGCTGAACGCGAACCGGTGGTCGCTGCGTTGCTGCAATCGGGTTTGCGTCGCGCCGCTGCCGGGGCGGATCCCTGGCTGCGCCAGGTGGTTGCCCGGATGGAACTGTGGTCGGCGGACGCACGCCAGCTGCCGCTGTCGCAGCTGGAACTGCAGGACGTCATCTATCTGGACCCGATGTTCCCGCCGCGCGATAAATCCGCTGCCGTGAAGAAGGAAATGGCCCTGTTCCAGCGCCTGTTTGCCAGCGAAAGTGCCGGGCGGGATGCCGCCTCACTGCTGGACTGGGCCCGACGGACGCCGGTCGCCCGGGTGGTGGTGAAGCGCCCGTTGAAGGCGGCGTCACTGGGTGACACGCCGTCCCATAGCATCCGCGGCAAGGCGGTGCGCTATGACGTCTATGTGCTGCGGGCGCTGACCTCAACGCCCGTTCCGGAGCGGCAACCGTGAACGCGAGTCAGACGGTGGCGCTGGTCACCGGCGCCTGTTCCGCGCTGGGGCAGGAATACTGCCGCCAGCTGGCCGGGTCCTGCGACCGCCTGATCGCGGTTGCGCGGCGGACAGAGGAGCTGGAGGGACTGGCCGGGGAACTCACGGCCCGGGTAACGCTGATACCGCTAGGGGTGGACCTGGCTACGGTAGAGGGCGTCACCCGGGTGGTCGAGACGCTGCGCCAGCAGGGGCCGGTGGACTACCTGGTGAACAATGCGGGATTTTCCACCGTGGGCGATTTCGGGCGCAGCGCGCCGGAGGCACAATTGCAGGCGGTGCGGCTGCATATCGACGCGGCGCTGGAGCTGACCCGGGCGGCATTGCCGTTCATGCGCGCGCGCGGCGCTGGCCATATCATCAACGTGGCTTCGATCGCCGCCTGGCTGGAGCAGAAGGACCATGCCGTGTATGCGGCCAGCAGCGCTTTTATGATGCAGTTCTCGCAGTCATTGCAGGCCGAAGTCGCAGCTGATCACATCGGCGTTCAGTGCTTGTGTCCGGGCCTGGCCCAAGCAGATGTTCACCAGGCCCCAGCGGTGGTGGCGGCCAGTCTCGCCGCGCTGGCCGGCGGCGCGGTGATGGTGGTACCGGAGGCCTTCAACCGCCAGCTGCTGCGCGAGCACCTGCAGCGCCAGTTGCAGTCAGTCGGCGAGCAGTAGCCGTTCCAGGATGCCCTGATATATCCTGGCCAGGCGCGGCAGATCATCGGCCAGCACACACTCATTGAGCTTGTGGATAGTGGCATTGACCGGGCCCAGTTCCAGCACCTGGGCACCTGTGGGCGCGATAAAACGCCCGTCCGAAGTGCCGCCGGCGGTGGACAGCCCGGCTTCCAGACCGGTGACCTCCCGGATACTGGCGACTGCGGCCGCCACCAGGGCGCCGCTTGCCGTCAGGAACGGCTCGCCGCTGAGCTGCCAGTCGATGCTGTAGTCCAGCCCGTGCGCCTGCAGGATCGCCTCGGTGCGGCGGCGCAGATCAGCGGCGGTCACCTCCGTCGAGAAACGGAAATTGAACATCGCCCGCAGCTCGCCGGGGATGACGTTGCTGGCACCGGTACCGCTGTTGAGGTTGGAGATCTGCAGCGAGGTGGCGGGAAAGAATGCATTGCCCTGGTCCCAGACCTGGGCGGTCAGCGCATGCAGCGCGGGCAGTGCCCTGTGGATCGGGTTGTCCGCCAGTTGCGGGTAGGCGAGGTGGCCCTGGATCCCGGTGACCGTCAGCTGCGCTCCCAGGGAGCCGCGCCGGCCGTTCTTGACCACGTCGCCCAGCTCGGCGCTGCTGGACGGTTCGCCCACCACACACCAGTCGATCTGCTCACCCTGCTGGCGCAGGTAATCGATTACCTTGACCGTGCCATCGACCGCCGGACCCTCTTCGTCCGAGGTGAGCAGAAAGCCGATCCTGCCGGGGTGATCCGCATGCGCGGCGACGAAATCCTCACAGGCGATGACCATCGCCGCCAGACTGCCCTTCATGTCGGCAGCGCCGCGCCCATAGAGCATGCCGTCGCGCAGCGTGGGCAGGAACGGCGGCGAATCCCAGCCATCCTCGGGTCCGCTGGGCACCACATCGCTGTGCCCGGCGAATACCAGCAGGGGCCCGCTGCTGCCGCGCACAGCCCAGAAATTCTGCACCTCGCCGAAGGGCAGCGGGAGACAGTGAAAGCCGATCTGCTCCAGGCGCTGCATCAACAGCGGTTGGCAGCCGGCGTCCAGCGGTGTGACCGAAGCACGGCTGATCAGCTCGCAACACAGTTGCAGGGTTCGTTCCACAGTATCTGGCGCTCCGGTGACTAGTTGTGTGCGTGCAGCTCGGCGTTCAATTCCACCGCGGAGCGGTTGCTCAGGCACTCCACCGCGCCATTACTTGAGTTGCGCCGGAACAGCAGGCCGGACTGGCCGGCCAGTTCCCGTGCCTTGACGGTCTGCGCCGACTTGCCGTCGGCATCCAGCACAGTGACCTTGGTCCCCGCGGTGACGAACAGGCCGGCCTCCACGGTGCAGCGGTCGCCCAGCGGGATACCTATCCCCGCATTGGCGCCGATCAGGCAATCCCTGCCTACCGAGATCACGATATTGCCGCCCCCGGACAGGGTGCCGATGGTGGAGCAGCCACCGCCCAGGTCGGAGCCGCTGCCCACGACCACACCGGCGGAGATGCGGCCCTCGATCATCCCCGGACCCTCGGCGCCGGCATTGAAATTGACGAAACCCTCGTGCATGACGGTGGTGCCCTCGCCCAGATAGGCCCCCAGGCGCACCCGCGCAGTGTGGGCGATGCGCACGCCGGCGGGCACTACATAGTTGCTCATCTTGGGGAACTTGTCGACACAGCTCACTTCCAGCGTCTGGCCCCGCAGCCGCGCGGCCAGCTGGCGAGCGGGCAGTTCGGCAATGTCAACGGCGCCTTCACTGGTCCAGGCCACATTGGGCAGGATGCCGAACAGACCCTGCAGGTTGGTGCCGTGGGGTTGCACCAGGCGGTGGGAGATCAGGTGCAGCTTGAGGTAGGCCTCCGGCACGGTTTGCGGTGCCTCGTCCCGGTGCAGCAATACCGCCACCACCGGCGCGTCAGCGGCTGCCAGTTGCGCGGCAAGCTGGGCTTGACTGGTGGCCCCGGCCGTCGCCAGCGCCGCTTCCAGCGCGGCGAGCTGCTCCCGGCTCAGGGTGCTGGTATTGTCGCTGGCGGGAATCGCCGCGATCAGCTCCGCCGGTGGCTGCAGCAGCGGTTGCGCAAAAAATACTTCCAGCCATTCCTGGTTGCTGTTGTGGGTACCGATGCCCAGCCCGAAGGCGTACGCGTAGTCTGTCATTGCCTGTGGTTCCTGTTGCTGTCGCCGCTGCCGCGGATTGTGCCACTCACAGTGTGTGGCGATTGAAGAGACTCTGGTAGGTGCTGCTCGAAAATCCGGCGTGGCGCTCGTGTCCGAGGTCCAGCAAAGGACGCTTGACCAGCGTGGGTTGGTCCAGGATGGCCTCCAGCGCGGATGCCTCCGTCATGGTTTCGCGCTGTTGCGGGGACAGGGCCTTCCAGCTGGTGCTGCGCCGGTTCACCAGCGTCTCCCAGCCCAGCTCCGCCAGCCAGTCCCTGACCTGGGTGCGGCTCAGGCCGTCTTCGCGGAAGTCGTGAAACTGATACTCGATGCCGTGCTGTTCCAGCCAGACGCGCGCCTTTTTGACAGTGTCACAGTTCTTGATGCCGTACAGTGTGATCACGCAGGCAACTCCAGTGGGTAGAAAAAGGGGGCGTAGCATAGCAAAACGGCCGCCCGGGATACAGGCGGCCGTCAGTGGGAGGCGGGGCCGGATCAGCTCAACAGCGGGGCAATCACCAGGCTGACGATCGCCATTACATTGATCAGGATGTTCATGGAAGGGCCCGAGGTGTCCTTGAACGGGTCGCCAACGGTATCGCCTACCACAACCGCGGCATGGGTGCTGGAACCCTTGCCACCGTGGTTGCCCTTCTCCACGAACTTCTTCGCATTGTCCCAGGCACCGCCCGCGTTTGCCATCATCAGGGCCATCAGTACGCAGCCCAGCAGCGCGCCGCCGAGCATGCCGCCCAGCGCCGCGGCGCCCAGCCCAAAGCCCACCAGAGGTGGTGCCGAGACCGCGATTACACCCGGCAGGATCATGCGACGCAGTGCGGCGGTGGTGGCAATGTCGACGCAGCGTGCGGTGTCCGGCTCGGCCTTGCCCTCCAGCAGGCCCGGTATTTCCCGGAACTGGCGCCGGATCTCATTGATCATCTCGAATGCAGCCTCGCCCACGGCGGTCATGGTAATGGAGGCGATCAGGAACGGAATGGTACCGCCGATGAACAGGCCGACCAGGACAATGGGATTGGACAACTCGAGGTTGAACTCGGCATTGTGCAGCTGCACGGTCTCGACAAAGGCGGCGATGATGGCCAGCGCGGCCAGGGCTGCAGCGCCGATGGCAAAACCCTTGCCGATGGCCGCGGTGGTATTGCCCACTTCGTCCAGGCCGTCGGTAATGCGGCGGGTTTCGGGGCCCATGCCGGACATCTCGGCAATGCCGCCTGCGTTGTCCGCAACCGGCCCGTAGGCGTCTATCGCCATCGTGATGCCCACCGTGGCCAGCATGCCGACCGCGGCGATGCCTACGCCGTACAGTCCGGCCAGCCAGGTCGAGATAAAAATGATCGTCGCGAGAAACAGTATCGGCAGCACCACGGACTGCATGCCGACCGCCAGACCACTGATCATTACGGTGGCGGCACCGGTTTCGCCGCTCTTGGCAATCCTGCGCACCGGCGGCCCACCGGTGTAGTATTCAGTGATCAGCCCGATCAGCACCCCGCCAACGGCGCCGCTGAGCACGGCCCACCAGATATTGCTGTCCAGTCCCATCGCCCTGATCAGGAACCAGGCCACAATGACAAACACCACCGGCGCCAGCAGGGTGCCGGCGCGCAGTGCTGCCTCCGGCGCTGCCGCCGAGCGGGCCCGTACCACCAGGATCCCGCAAATAGAGGCCACCAGGCCGATACTGGCCAGCGCCAGCGGCAGGAACATCATGGCATCGCGGTGGGCACCGAGCATGGTCGAGGCGATGGCTATGCAGGCGATCATGGCACCGCAGTAGGACTCGAAAATGTCCGAGCCCATGCCGGCGATGTCACCGACATTGTCACCCACATTGTCGGCGATCACGCCCGGGTTGCGGGGATCATCCTCGGGGATGCCGGCTTCGATCTTGCCCACCAGGTCGGCGCCGACGTCGGCGCTTTTGGTGAAAATGCCGCCGCCCACCCGGGAGAACAGGGCCACGGTGGAGGCGCCCATGCCAAAACCGTGTATGGCGTGCACCGTGGCGGGGTCGCCGCCAAAGTACCAGTACAGGCTGCCCAGGCCAATCAGGCCCAGCGAGGCGACGCACAGGCCCATCACCGAGCCGCCATAAAAGGCGATCGACAAGGCCAGTGGCGCACCGTGGTTGTGGGCGGCAATCGCTGTGCGGACATTCGCCTTGGTGGCGGAAAACATGCCCAGGTAGCCGGCGGTGGCGGAGGAGACAGCCCCCACGGTGAAGGCGATGGCAGTATTCAAACCCAGGGGCGAGACGTAGATGGCAATCAGCAGCACCAGGCTGAACAGCCCCAGCATCTTGTACTCGCGGTGCATGAACACCATTGCACCGAGGTGGATCTGGTCGCCGATTTTCTTGACCAGTCCCTCGCCGTGATTGTGGCGGGTCATGACGTGATAGATGAGGAAGGCGACACCCAGGCCGATCAGGCCCAGCGTTGGTGGTATGACGAAGTACCCTATCATGCGCATTTATCCCTTTCGTGGTCTTTATTGGGAAAAGCCCTGATCAGCTGTCAATCCCGCGAAGACCGCGTTACCACCGCGCAAACTGCCCCTTGCAGGCAGGCCTTCCCTGGACAAGACAGCAACATGCTAACCACGTTTCGGGACATTTGACAAGAGTGGATGAAGCTGTTGTTCAGGCTTTACGGGTTCGGCGGGGCTGCTTGCGGTCGGGATAGCAGGTCCGGCAGATGTCGCAGGAACGGCCATCACAGCTGCGGGCGCTGCAATGTTCACGCCCGTAATAGATGATCTGCAGGTGCAGCCGGTTCCAGGCTTCGCGCGGGAACAGCCGCTTCAGATCGCGCTCGGTCTGGGTGACACTCTTGCCACTGCTGAGCCCCCAGCGCTGTGCCAGTCGGTGGATATGGGTGTCTACCGGAAAGGCGGGTACACCGAAGGCCTGCGACATCACCACGCTGGCTGTCTTGTGGCCCACGCCGGGCAGGCGCTCCAGCGCGTCGATATCCGCCGGTACTTCACCGTTGTGCTCTTCCAGCAGGATTTCACTGAGCCGTTTGATGGCCCGGGCTTTCTGCGGCGACAGGCCACAGGAACGGATGATGGCCTGGATCTGGTCCACCTCCAGCCGGGCCATCGCCGCCGGGTTGTCGGCCAGCGCGAACAGCGCCGGCGTCACCTGGTTGACCCGCGCGTCGGTGCATTGCGCGCTGAGCAATACCGCCACCAGCAGGGTGTAGGGGCTGGAGTGCTGCAGCGGTATCGGAGGTTGCGGATACAGTTGCTGCAGGCGCTGCAGGATATACTCTACCCGTTGCGCTTTGTTCAGCACGGCTACGACTCTCCAAGGCAGCGCAGAATCCGCCTGGCGGCGTCGATGCAATCGTCGATCGGCGCCACCAGGGCGAGTCTCACACGGTTCGCGCCTGGATTGCCGGCAGCGGTGTCCCGCGCCAGATAGCGCCCGGGGACCACGGTCAGATGTTCCCGGGCATAGAGTTGGCGGGCAAACTCAGTGTCATCCAGCGGTGTACTCGGCCACAGGTAGAATCCGGCGTCGGGCCGCTGCACATCGAGCCGCGGCTGCAGAATGCCCAGGACCGCGTCGAACTTCTCCCGGTACAGCTGGCGGTTGGCCACCACGTGCTGTTCGTCGCTCCAGGCCGCAATGCTGGCGTACTGGTGGTGCAGCGGCATGGCGCAGCCGTGGTAGGTGCGATAGCGCAGAAACGCTGCCAGTACCCGGGCATCGCCGGCGACGAAGCCCGAGCGCAGGCCGGGCAGGTTGGAGCGCTTCGACAGGCTGTGAAATACCACGCAGCGGTGATAGTCGTCATTGCCCAGCGCCGCGCAGGCCTGCAGCAGGCCCGGGGGCGGATGCTGTTCGTCACCGTATATCTCGGAATAGCACTCGTCACTGGCGATGATGAAATCGTGTTTTTCAGCCAGTTCCACCAGTTCCTGCAGTTGCTGCAGCGGCATGACCGCACCGCTGGGATTGCCGGGACTGCAGATGTACAGCAGCTGGCAGCGCTGCCACCAGTCCTCCGTCACACCG
Source organism: Kineobactrum salinum (assembly GCF_010669285.1). GTDB lineage: Bacteria > Pseudomonadota > Gammaproteobacteria > Pseudomonadales > Halieaceae > Kineobactrum > Kineobactrum salinum. The sequence goes on from NZ_CP048711.1 coordinate 3,606,110, forward strand.
GCGAAGTCGGGCAGGTAGCCAGTGGCTGCGGTCGCATTGATGAAACCGGGCCGGGCCCCGGCCAACAGTGCCGCGCCCTCGTAGATCTGGTAGAACGGATTGGGGCTCAGCACCAGCGCTTCCGGGCCTGGTGCCACCACTGCCTGGGCGAAGGCGAACAGGGCTTCGCGAGTGCCATTGACCGGCAGTACCTGGGTGTCCGGGTCTATCTGCTGGAGCTGAAAGCGGCGTTGCAGCCAGCCGGCGATGGTCTCGCGCAACGCGTCCTCGCCACGGGTGGCCGGGTAGTTGGCCAGCCTGGGCAGGGCCTGTGTCAGCGCCTCCAGCACAAAGGCCGGGGAGGGATGGCGGGGCTCCCCCACAGACAGCAGGATAGGCGCGCGCTCCGATGGTGGCTGCAGGTCCGCCAGCAGCGTCCGCAGGCGTTCGAACGGATAGGGTTGCAGCAGTTCCAGCAGCGGATTCACTATTCGGCCACCAGGTCCAGCTGGCGCCGGATCTCCCGCTGGATGGCTTCTGTCAGCTCCGGATCGGTGATTGGATCCTGCTGACTGTCGGTGATGAAGAAGACGTCCTCCACCCGCTCACCCAGGGTCTGGATCTTGGCGGCCTGCAGCTCGATGCCGAAATCCACCAGGATCTGGCCTATCCTGGCCAACAGGCCGGGCCGGTCAGGCGATGATACCTCCAGCACACTGACATGTTTGATGGTGTCCACGGTGATGCTGGTTTCCGTGGGCACCGGAAATGACTTCATCTGCCTGGGAGTCAGGCGCTGTACCGGGTCTGCACGGTTCATGTTGTCTGCCAGCGCGCGGCTCAGGTGGTCGCGGATGTGGCGAAAACGGGAGCTCTCGACGGCGATGGAGCTGCCGTCGGAATTCAGCACGAAAAAGGTATCCAGGCTCATGCCGTCGCGGGCGTTGTAGATGCGCGCATCGTGGACGCTGAGGTCCAGCTGTTCCAGTTCCGCGCAGACCCGGGAAAACAGCTGGGCATGACTGCGGGCGTGGATGAAAATCTGGGTGGTATTGGCGACGCTGGAGTCCGAGCTGTTGCGAATCAGCACCAGCGGCTTGTCCCGGTCGTAATGGCCGGCGATTGCTTCAGTGTGCCAGGCGATGTCCTCGGAGCGCTCGCGCAGAAAGTAATCCTCGCCCTGCTCCCGCCACAGCTCTTCCAGCTCGTCGACGGTGAAGCCGCGGTACTCGAGCAGATCGATCGCGGCGTTGCGGGTCTCGTCGATCCAGACCTGCTTGTCCACCGGATTCTCGAGCCCGCGCCGCAGCGCACGCCGGGTACCGGTATAGAGCTGGCGCAACAGACTGCCGCGCCAGGCATTCCACAGGGTCGGGTTGGTGCCATTGATATCGGCGACGGTCAGGGTAAACAGGTAGTCCAGCCGGTTCTGGTCGCCCACGTGGTGAGCAAACTGCTGGATCACCTCGGGGTCGGAAATGTCCTTGCGCTGGGATACAGCCGACATGGTCAGGTGGTTGCGTACCAGCCACACTACCAGGTTGCTGTCCCGCTGGCTGAGACCGTGATCCAGACAGAAACGCTCGGCGTCGACCGCGCCCAGCTCGGAATGATCGCCGCCGCGTCCCTTGCCGATGTCGTGAAACAGGCCCGCTATATACAGCAGCTCGATCTTGGGCAGGCGGCGCGCCACCCGGCTGGATACCGGAAAGCGTTCGTCGAACTCCGGTTTCTGGAAGCGCCGCATGTAGTGGATCACTTCCAGGGTATGGGCGTCGACGGTGTAGGTGTGAAACAGGTCGTGCTGCATCTGGCCGACGATGCGGCCAAACTCCGGCAGGTAATTGCCGAGGATGCCGTAGCGGCTCATGCTGCGCAGCAGCCGGGTCATGCGGTAGGGCGAACGCAGGATCTGCAGAAAATTCTCGCGATTGCGGGGATCTGCGCGAAACTCGCTGTCCACCAGATGGCGATTTTCGCGGATCAGGCGAATGGTGGGGGTGCCGACACCGATGATGCCGCTGTGTCTTCCGGCCAGTACGAACACTTCCAGCAGCGCGCCCGGATCGCGGCTGAACAGGTCGTCGCGCAGGGCTTCGATGTAACCGTTGCGAATCTGGAAGCGCTCGTTCAGCACCCTTACCTCGTCCAGGGTATGGGCCCGCAGAATCACCTGGTCGAAGTTCTGGATCAGCAGCTCGTTCAGCTCCCCCAGCGCCAGCGCCCAGCGATAATAAGTCTGCATGAACTGTTCCACGGCCAGCTTCTTGCCGTCCTTGAAACCCCACATCGAGGCCAGTTCACGCTGATGGTCGAACAGCAGCCGATCCTCCTCCCGGCCGGCGATCATGTGCAGCGCGTAGCGCACCTGCCACATGAAATCCCTGCCGCGCAACAGCACCTCGCGCTCGTCGACGGTCAGGAATTCGCCGGTATCCATCGATTCCAGTGAATCGGCGCCAAAGTGGCGTTCCGCAATCCAGGCAATGATCTGCAGGTCGCGCAGGCCGCCGGGCGAGCTCTTTACGTTCGGTTCCAGGTTGTATTCGGTATCGGCGAACTTGGCGTGACGCTGCTGCTGTTCCTGCAGCTTGGCGCGGAAAAAGTCCGGGCTGGGCCACATCCGCCCGGGTCCGGTTTGTTCCCGCACCTGCGCCATCAACGCCTCGGGTCCGCGGATTACCCGGCTCTCCATCAGGTTGGTGAGCACGGTGATGTCCTTGCGTGCTTTCTGGCAGCACTCGCTGACGGTGCGCACACTGTGGCCGATGTTCAGGCCCACGTCCCACAGCAGGGTCAGAAACTGCTCCAGCGGGGCGTGACAGCATTCGCTGTCCTGTTCCAGCAACAGCAGAATGTCGACGTCCGAGTGGGGGTGCAGTTCGCCCCGGCCGTAGCCGCCGACTGCGACCAGCGCCGGGCTTGCCCCGGCCCATTCCTGGCTGTCCCACAGCGCCCCCAGCATGGCGTCCATGAACCGGGCCCGCAGGTGCAGCAGGGTTGCCACCCGGGTGCCGCTGTGGAACTGGGCATGCAGGTAATCGGTCGCCGTGCGCATGGCCTGCTTGGCCGTGGCGATGACATCGCCCTGCGCCAGTGCGGTGGCAAAGGCCTCGGGGTGGAACAGTTCAGGGGGCAGCGGGGACGGGTTCGACGGCATCGGACAGCGGCTCAGAAGGATTCGTCGCTGCGCCGGGTAAAGACTTCGCAGCCGTCGGCGGTGACCCCGAGACTGTGCTCCCACTGGGCCGAAAGGCGGCCGTCGCGGGTACTCACGGTCCAGCCGTCCTTCTGGTTGAGCTTGGTATGGCGGCGCCCGGCGTTGATCATCGGCTCGATGGTGAAGGTCATGCCTTCCTCCAATACCAGCCCGGTGCCGGGACGGCCGTAGTGCAGGATTTGAGGATCCTCGTGAAATACCTGACCGATACCGTGACCGCAATATTCCCGTACCACGGAATAGTAGTGTTTCTCGGCGTGTTGCTGAATGACGTGGCCGATGTCGCCAAGGGTGGCGCCGGGGCGTACCACCTCCAGCGCCAGGTACAGGCACTCCTGGGTGACCCTGATAAGCCGCTGGGCGTGCGGCGCCACATCGCCCACCTCGACCATGATACTGGTATCACCATGATAACCGTCCTTGATCACAGTGACGTCGATATTGACGATGTCGCCGGATTTCAGTTTCTTGGTGTCGGACGGAATGCCGTGGCACACCACGTCGTTGATCGAGGTGCAGATCGAACGGGGGAATCCATGGTAATCCAGCGGGGCGGGAATGGCCTGTTGCACCCCGGTGATATAGTCGTGGCAGATGCGGTCCAGTTCGCCGGTGGTAATCCCGGGCTGTACCTGCGGCGCGATCATCTCCAGCACCTCGGCGGCGAGCCGGCCGGCCACGCGCATTTTCTCGACTTCAGTGCCAGTCTTGATCGTTACTGCCATTGCTAACCTATTGAAAAATAAAAAGAAAAATGATCATGTCGGGACTGAAGCGGCCTCGGTGCCGGTCCCTGGAACGGGCTATTCTACAGCAAGCCGTGGCTAAAGTGAGCAATCGACCGCGCTTTCCCCGCCCGGCCTTTGTGGTATAAAGCGCGCCTTTCCGGAATACGGCCGCCTGCGGGCAGCCGGCTCCGGCAAAGAGAACCCAATGACGCACACATACCGAAACCTGCGCCAGGGTGCCGGCCGCGGCTGGTTTGACGCATGGGGTATGTGGAGGATTAACCCACTTCAAAGGTAAACACTATGTCGCAAGTAAGCATGCGCGACCTGCTGCAGGCGGGCGCACACTTTGGTCACCAGACCCGCTACTGGAACCCGAAAATGGGTCCGTACATTTTTGGTGCCCGCAACAAGATCCACATTATCAACCTCGAGCACACGGTGCCCGCTTTCAACGAGGCCCTGACCCTGGTCAAGAAGCTGGCCGGCAACAAGAACAAGATCCTGTTCGTCGGCACCAAGCGCGCCGCCGGCAAGATTATCAAGGAACAGGCCGATCGTGCTGGCATGCCCTATGTCAGCCATCGCTGGCTGGGCGGCATGCTCACCAACTACAAGACCATCCGCGCCTCGATCAAGCGCCTACGCGATCTCGAGGCCCAGCAGACCGATGGCACTTTCACCAAGCTGACCAAGAAAGAAGCGCTGATGCGTTCGCGCGACATGGACAAGCTGGAACGCAGCATCGGCGGTATCAAGGACATGGGCGGCCTGCCCGATGCGCTGTTCGTGATCGACGTGGACCACGAGCGGATTGCAATCACCGAAGCCAACAAGCTGGGTATTCCGGTTATCGGCGTGGTCGATACCAACAGCAATCCCGACGGTGTCGACTACGTCATTCCCGGCAATGACGATGCGATCCGCGCCATCAAGCTGTACGTCACCGCGGTGGCGGACGCCTGCCTGCTGGGCAGGGCGGAAGCCGGCGACATGACGGCAGTGAAGAACGAGTTCGTCGAGGAAGCCGAAGCCGCCGAAGCCGCCGAAGCCACTGACTCCGCCACGCCGGCAGCGGCGCAGTAGAATCCCGGGCCCGGCGTGGCGGCCAGCGCCCGCCGGGACTTCCTGACCTCCGTTCCGGGGGCATGTTCTAGTATTCAGGTGCCCCTACAGGGGGTCATAGCAGGAGGAACACTCATGTCTATAGTATTGATCAAGGAATTACGCGAGCGCACCGGATTGGGCATGCTGGAGTGCAAAAATGCGCTGGCGGCCGCCGATGGTGACGTCGAAAAGGCGATCGAGGAACTGCGCAAATCCAGCGGCATGAAGGCCGCCAAGAAGGCCGGACGCACTGCTGCGGACGGCGTCGTGACCATACGGATCGCCGAGGACGGCAGTTACGGTGTGCTGGTCGAAGTCAACAGCGAAACGGATTTCGTGGCCCGTGATGAGAGTTTCCTGGCTTTTGTCGGCAAGGTCGTGGACGCTGCCTTCGAGAATCGTGAAACCGATGTTGCCGCGCTGATGTCCGGTGAACTGGAAGCGGCCCGCGAGTCGCTGGTGCAGAAAATCGGCGAGAATATCGGCGTGCGCCGCATCACTGTAGTGACCGCTGATGCCGGTGTCGTGGGTGGCTATGTGCACGGCAACAACCGCATCGCGGTGCTGGTAGAGCTGAAGGCGGGCGACCAGGACCTGGCCAAGGATGTGGCCATGCATGTGGCCGCAGTCAACCCTCAGGTGGTCTCGCCGGCCGACATGCCGGCAGAACTCATCGCCAAGGAGCGGGAAATATACTCGGTGCAGGCGCAGGAATCCGGCAAACCCGCCGATATCGTCGAGAAAATGGTCGGTGGCCGGATCAAGAAGTTCCTGGCGGAAAACAGTCTGGTTGACCAGCCCTTTGTGAAGGATCCCGAGATCACGGTAGGCAAGCTGGTTGCCGGTGCCGGCGCGGAGGTGCTGTCCTTTGCCCGCTTCGAAGTCGGGGAGGGGATTGAACGGTCACAGGTGGATTTTGCTGCCGAAGTCGCGGCCCAGCTCAAGGGCTGAGGTTGACCGCTGATTTGAAAAACGGGGCTGCGGCCCCGTTTTTATTGAGGCACTCTTATTGAGGCACTAGGGCACACGCCCTTTGTCCTGTAATATACGCGCAGTTCGGGAGAGACCACTCATGGCACAGGCTTCAGGCGACAAGAAGTACAAACGGATATTGCTGAAACTCAGCGGTGAGGCCCTTACCGGCAGTGAAAAATTCGGTATTGATCCGAAAATTCTTGATCGCCTGGCGCTGGAGATCGGGCAGCTGGTCGGGATCGGGGTGCAGGTGGGCCTGGTCGTGGGCGGGGGTAACCTGTTCCGCGGCGCCGCCCTGCAGTCCGCGGGCCTGGACCGGGTCACCGGCGACCATATGGGCATGCTCGCCACGGTGATGAATGCGCTGGCGCTGCGCGATGCACTGGAGCGCTCCAATATCGCCACCCAGGTCATGTCCTCGATCCCGATGAGCGGTGTGGTGGATCACTACGACCGGCGCAAGGCCATCCGCGCCCTCAGCAATGGCGATGTGGTCATTTTCAGCGCCGGCACCGGCAATCCGTTCTTTACCACTGATTCCTCGGCCTGCCTGCGCGGCATTGAAGTCGATGCCGAACTGGTGTTGAAGGCCACCAAAGTGGACGGCGTATACTCCGCCGATCCGATGAAAGTCGCCGATGCGGTCAAGTACGACCGTCTGAGCTACGATGAGGTACTGGACAAAAAACTGGAGGTCATGGATCTCACGGCCATCTGCCTGTGCCGCGATCACCGGATGCCGGTACGGGTATTCATGATGGAGAAGCAGGGTGCACTGTTGAATATTGTGCGCGGTGGTCAGGAGGGTACCCTGATCGAGTAATCAGGGTCACAGGGTCGCACGGTAAGGAGAAGCAAGGTGATTGAAGATATCAAGAAGGAAGCCCGCGAGCGCATGGAAAAAAGCCTCGAGGCACTGGTCCATCATTTCAATAAGATTCGTACCGGCCGGGCCCACCCCAGCATCCTCGATGGCGTCAGGGTGGAATACTACGGTTCGGAAACGCCGCTCAACCAGGTAGCGAATATCAATGTGGAAGACGCGCGTACCCTGTCGCTGACGGTCTGGGACCGGTCCATGATCCAGCAGGTGGAGCGCGCGATCATGAAGTCGGACCTGGGACTCAACCCCGCCACGGCGGGAGAGGTGATCCGGATTCCGATGCCGATGCTGACCGAGGAGACCCGCAAGGGCTTTATTCGTCAGGCGCGCACCGAGGCTGAGGCGGCGCGGGTGTCGGTGCGCAATGCGCGCCGGGATGCGATGGGCATGCTCAAGGAGCTGGAGAAGGACAAGGACATCAGCGAGGACGACGAACGCCGCGGTCAGGAAGCGATACAGAAGCTGACTGACACTCATGTCGAGCGCATTGAAAAGATGTTGGCGGAGAAAGAAGCCGACCTGATGGAAATTTAAGTCTCCGGGCTATGGTTATGCGCGAAGACCCAGGCTCCAGCGAGGCCGCACCCGGTGCGGCGACTCCCCGTCATGTTGCCATCATCATGGACGGCAACAATCGCTGGGCCCGGCGTCAGGGGCTGCCTGGCCACGCCGGCCACAGGGCGGGTGTGGAAGCGGTGCGCGGGGTGCTGCGCGCCTGCCGCCACCACCGGGTCGAGGTGCTGACGCTGTTCGCATTCAGCAGTGAGAATTGGGGCCGGCCACAGACGGAAGTGCGCGCACTGCTGGCACTATTGTCGCGTTATTTGCGCAGCGAAGTGCGGGAATTGCACAAGGATGGTGTAAGAATCCGCTTTATCGGTCGGCGTGACCGTTTCAGCGAGCAGCTGCAGCGTCTGATGGGCAATGCCGAGCACCTGACCAGGGACAACCGGCAGGCGAGCGTGGTTATTGCCGTAGACTACGGCGGCCGCTGGGACATTGTCCAGGCCGCGCGCCGGTTGGCCGAGCGGGTGGCTGCTGGCGGCTTGCAGCCGGAAGCCATTACCGAGCAAGCCTTGCAGGAGGAAATGTCGATCGGCGACCTGCCCGCGCCCGACTTGTGTATCCGTACCGGCGGCGATGCCCGCATCAGTAATTTCATGCTGTGGGATTTCGCCTACAGCGAGTTGTACTTTAGCAATACTCTGTGGCCGGACTTTGGCGAACTGGAATTTGCGCGGGCACTGGCGGACTATGCTCGTCGCGAACGGCGTTTCGGTCTGCGTGAGCCCGACGGCCTGGTCGCTGGCATCAGTGATGCTTAAACAGCGCATTATTACCGCACTGGCGATGGCAGGGCTGTTCCTCGGTGCGGTATTGTTCCTTCCCCTTGCAGGTCTGGCGATCGTGTTCGGCGTGGTGGTCTGTCTCGGCGCCTGGGAATGGTCGCGGCTGGCGGGCTGGCGCTCGCTGCCGGCCAGAGTGGTTTTCCTGCTGTTGCTGGTGGCGCTGCTGGTGGCGCTGTATGAGTATTCGCGGCTGGGCAGCGAGCCCAGCCGCACCCAGGTACAGCCGCTGCTGGGCATCGCCTGCCTGTGGTGGTCTTTTTCCCTGCTCTGGGTCAAGAGCTACCCGGCCAGTGCGGTATTGTGGCACAGCCGGATCATGCGCAGCCTGATGGGGCTGTTGATCCTCTCCTCCGCCTGGCTGGCGGCGGTCTACCTGCTCACCTTTTCCCGCGGCGGCTTGCTGCTGGTTGTCATGGTTATCGTGGTGGCGGCGACTGATATCGGCGCCTATTTCGCCGGTACCCGGTTCGGCCGTCACAAGCTGGTGGAGCGGGTCAGTCCGGCCAAGACCTGGGAGGGATTCTGGGGCGGCATGAGCTGTGCCCTGCTGCTGGCGGTACTGCTGTGGTGGGCGATCCCGGCGCAGATGGCGCATGTCAGCCTGGCGGCAGTGATCGCGGTGGTTGTCGCAACGGCGCTGGCATCGGTGGTAGGCGACCTGACGGTCAGCATGGTCAAGCGCGAGAGCGGCGTCAAGGACAGTGGCGCACTGCTGCCCGGGCACGGCGGCCTGCTGGACCGGCTGGACAGTCTCTGCAGCGCTGCACCGGTGTTTGCCCTCGGCCTGCTGTTGGCGGGGTGGTAGCGATGGCCGGGATACGGAACATAGCGGTACTGGGCAGTACCGGCTCAATCGGCGTCAGTACGCTGGATGTCATCGCCCGGCATCCGGACCGCTTGCGCGTATTTGCGCTGGCGGCCCGGCAATCAGTGGCGGCCATGCTGGAGCAGTGCCGGCAGTTCCGGCCGCGCTATGCGGTAATGATGGACCCGGACGCGGCCGAGCAGCTGCGCCTGGGATTGCCGGCCGGCAGCGAGGTCGAGGTGCTGGCGGGTGCGGCGGGGCTGGAACTGGTGGCAGCCCACTCCGAGGTGGATGCGGTGATGGCTGCCGTGGTGGGCGCCGCGGGCCTGCCCTCAACCCTGGCCGCCGCGCGGGCAGGCAAGCGGGTGTTACTGGCCAACAAGGAGTCGCTGGTGATGGCGGGGCATCTGCTGATGGCTGCGGCGCGCGAAGCCGGGGCGCTGCTGCTGCCGATAGACAGTGAGCACAATGCCATTTTTCAATGCCTGCCCGACAGCGCCGATGGCAGACCAGGCCTGGCGGGTGTCAATCGGGTCCTGCTGACCGCCTCGGGCGGGCCCTTCCGGCAGTGGTCGCCGGCGCAGATCGCGGCGGCTACCCCGGACCAGGCCTGTGCCCACCCCAACTGGTCCATGGGGCGCAAGATTTCAGTGGATTCCGCCAGCCTGATGAACAAGGGGCTGGAGTTGATCGAGGCCTGCTGGCTGTTTGACCTGGCGCCCGGACAGGTGGATATTGTGGTGCACCCCGAGAGCATCGTGCATTCGCTGGTCCAGTATGTGGACGGTTCGGTGCTGGCGCAGCTGGGTAACCCCGATATGCGTACCCCGATTGCCTACGGCCTGGGTTGGCCGGCGCGGCTGGCGTCGGGCGTGGCGGAGCTGGACCTGGTGGCGCTGGCCCGTCTCAATTTCGAAGCGCCGGACGAGGCGCGCTTTCCCTGCCTGCGTCTGGCCCGCGAGGCGGTGGCCACCGGCGGCACTGCGATGGCGGCCTGCAACGCCGCCAACGAAGTGGCGGTGGAGGCCTTCCTGGCCCGTGCTATTGGCTTTGCTGATATACCCCGGGTGATAGAGACCACCCTGGAACAGGCTAACGTAGTTGAACCCGTCTCCCTGGCTGTGGTCGAAGCTGCAGACCGGGAGGCTCGCCAGCTGGCCGGTGAGGCTGTTGCCCGGAGCTGGCGCTCCGGTACCCGCGTAGTGGAGCATTGATGGACCTGATTTATACTATTGCCATAACCCTCGGCACCCTGGGCGTACTGGTCGCGGTGCATGAGTACGGCCATTTCTGGGTGGCGCGCCGTTGTGGCGTCAAGGTACTGCGGTTTTCCATCGGCTTTGGCAAGTCCCTGTGCAGCTGGCGGGACCGCCATGGCACTCAGTACAGTATCGCCGCGATTCCACTGGGCGGCTACGTCAAGATGCTGGATGAACGCGAGGGCGAAGTGCCCGCCCAGGAGCTGGACCAGGCCTTCAACCGCAAGCCGGTATTGCAGCGCATTGCGGTGGTGGCGGCGGGGCCACTGGCCAATTTTGCACTGGCGATAGTTGCCTACTGGGCCCTGTTCATGGGCGGGGAAAGCGGCTACGCGCCGGTGATAGGCTCGGTCGAGACGGGCTCGGTTGCCGACCTGGCGGGGCTGGAAGAGGGCCAGGAGATCATTGCCGTGGATGGCGAGGAAACGCCGACCTGGCAGGCCCTGAGCTTCCGCTTGCTGGATCGGATCGGCGACAGCGGCAACATCCAGTTTACGGTCAAATACCCCGGTTCGGACATGGTGTACCAGTCCGAGGCGCCGGTTGAGCGCTGGCTGGCCGACCAGGAGGAGCCGGACCTGTTCAAGGGCCTGGGCCTGCGTCTCTATACGCCGGAGATTCCGCCGGTGGTGGCTGAAGTCGTCGCCGACAGCGCCGGTGCCCGGGCGGGCCTGCAGCCAGGCGACCAGGTGCTCCGTGCCGACGGCGTGGCGATGCCGCTGTGGATGGACTGGGTGGATTATGTCCGTGCCCGGCCCGGCCAGGCCATCACCCTGGAGGTGCTTCGCGACGGCGGGCAGAAGACGCTTAGCATTACACCGGAGCGGGTGACCGAGGCCGATGGCGAGGTCGTGGGCCGGGTGGGCATCGCGGTGCAGCAGCCCGCCATGCCCGATGCGATGCTGCGCGAGTTCCAGCGCGGACCGCTGGAATCCCTCGGCGCCGCGGTCATCCGTACCGGCGATCTGGTGGGATTTACCCTCAGTTCGATAAAAAAGATGCTGCAGGGCCTGATATCGCCAAAAAACTTGAGTGGTCCCATCACCATTGCTAAAGTGGCGTCCGCTTCTGCCAAATCGGGCCTGGAGTCCTACATCGGTTTTCTCGCCTTGCTCAGCGTGAGTCTGGGAGTTCTGAATCTGTTGCCGATTCCCGTGCTGGATGGAGGCCATCTCCTGTACTACACGGTGGAGCTGGTGGTGGGAAAACCCGTGCCCGAGAAAATACAAGTGTTGGGGTATCAAGTGGGCCTGTTCATGATCCTCGGGATCATGATGCTGGCCCTGTATAACGATTTTGCGCGCCTCTAGCATTTTGAGTGCAGCGGGCAAATATAACTCAAAGACCTCGGGGTCGGACCTTGTCGGGTGATTAGAATTATTTTGAGCAAACGTATCCAATTGTTGCTGGCAGCCGTGATGCTGGCTCTTTCGCCCCTGGTCACCGCCCAGGACTCCTCGTTTATCGTATCGGATATCCGGGTGGAGGGCCTGCAGCGTATTTCTGCCGGCTCGGTATTTGCCGCCATGCCGCTGGCAGTGGGGGACCTGGTCAACGCCGCGGCGATCCGGGCCGCATCCCGCAGTCTGTTCGCTACCGGCAATTTCGACGATATACGCATCGGTCGCGACGGCAATGTGCTGGTAGTCATCGTCGCCGAGCGGCCCAGCATCAGCGAGATCAATATCGAGGGCAACAAGGCGATCGAAACCGAGGCCCTGATGGAAGGCCTGAAGGGCGCGGGGTTGGCGGTCGGGCAGGTGTTCCAGCGCTCCACACTGGAGGGCATGCAACTGGAACTGCAGCGTCAGTATGTGCAGCAGGGCCGCTATGACGCCAATATCGAAACCGAGGTGCTGCCGGAGCCGCGCAACCGGGTGGCGGTCAATATCGATGTCGACGAGGGCACTGTCGCGGCGATCAAGCACATCAATGTCGTCGGCAACGAGATCTACGACGACGAGGAACTGATCGACCTGTTCGCACTGAAAACCACTGGCTGGTTCTCGTTCTTTACCAATGACGACAAGTATTCCCGGGAAAAGCTGACCGGGGACCTCGAAACTCTCAGTTCCTGGTATCTGGACCGCGGCTACCTGCAGTTTACAATCGACTCCACCCAGGTGTCCGTGTCGCCCGACAAGAAGGCTGTCTATATTACCGCCAATGTCACCGAAGGCGAGAAATACACTGTCAGCAAGGTGGACCTGTCGGGTGACCTGGTGCTGCCCGAGTCGGACCTGCGCCGTTTCCTGCTGATCTCCGAGGGTCAGACGTTCTCCCAGCAACTGGTGACATCGACCGAGGAGTATGTGACCCGGCGCCTGGGCAATGAGGGTTACAACTTCGCCAAGGTCACCGGCATCCCGGAGGTCGACGAAGAAGACAACACCGTGGCGATGAAGTTCTTTGTCGACCCCGGCAAGCGCACCTACGTGCGCAGGATCAGCTTCCAGGGCAACCAGAAGACCGCCGATGAGGTGCTGCGCCGGGAGATGCGGCAGATGGAGGGGGCCCCCGCTTCTGCGTCGGCCATCGAGCAGTCGCGGGTGCGGCTGGAGCGGCTGGGCTACTTCAGCAGGGCTTCGGTGGAAACCCCGGAAGTCTCCGGCCACGACGACCTCATCGATGTCGACTTCGCGGTCGAGGAGCAGTCCTCGGGCAGCATAGGAGCCAGCTTCGGCTACGCCCAGGATGCAGGTCTGATCTTCGGCCTCAACCTGCAGCAGGACAACTTCCTCGGTACCGGCCGCCGGGTCGGCATTGGCCTGAACTCCTCCCGCTATCAGGACGTGTACAATTTCAGCTATACCAACCCCTACTATACCGAGGACGGCGTCAGCCGCGGTTTCAATGTGTACTTCCGCTCCACCGACCTGTCGGAAATCAATGTCGCCAGCTATACCACCGATACCCTGGGTGCGGCACTGAACTTCGGCTATCCGATCAAGGAAACCCAGCGTCTGGGCTTCAGTTTCGGGGTCTCCAATACAGAGATTACCGCCGGCCGGTTCGCGGTTCAGGAAATCAAGGGCAGTCCGCGTCTGATCGACGGCATCGACGGCTATTTTGTCAGCACCCTGCAGGATGACGGTACCTATTCCGGCCCGGAGGAGTTCATCCCGATCGGAGAATTGCCCGCCGATGCACTGACTCTCCCAAACGAGCCCGGCTTCCTCGACCTGAACGGCGATGATTTCCTGAACTGGACCGCATCCATGAGCTGGAACCAGTCCTCGTTGAACCGTGGTATCCTGGCGACCCGGGGTGCATCCCAGTCGCTGGCGCTGGAGCTGGCAGTGCCGGGCTCGGATTCCGAGTTCTACAAGCTGACCTATCGCGGTGAGGTATTTTTCCCGATCACCAACGAGTGGGTGCTGAGATTCCGCACTGAATTGGGCTATGGTGATGGTTACGGCAGTACCACCAACCTGCCCTTCTTCGAGCATTTCTTTGCCGGCGGCTTTGGCTCGGTACGCGGTTTCGAGAGCAACACTCTGGGCCCGCGCAGTACGCCGGCGCAGATCTACAGCACCAACCGGCCGGCGACCGAGGTGGACGAGGACGGTAACCCGGTCGAGCTCGGGGGCGAGGACGGCCGGCTGTTCGGCTATGTGATGAACCCCGAGACTGGCAAGCTGGAATTCAGCACCCTGAACCGTCGCCGTGATCCGGATCCCTTTGGCGGCAATGCACTGATTGAAGGCGGCGTCGAGTTGCTGTTCCCGCTGCCCTTCCTGAAGGACCGCCGCAAGCTGCGCTCGGCGTTCTTCCTCGATGCCGGCAACGTGTTCAACACCAAGTGTTCCAGCAACCAGGTCAACTGCTTTGATGTGGATGCCGGCGAGTTGCGCTACTCCGTCGGGGTCGGTGTTACCTGGATAACAGGCTTTGGACCGATGAGTTTCAGCCTCGCCAAGCCCCTCAACGATTCTCCCCAGGATGAGCGGGAAATATTCCAGTTCACGCTGGGCCGGGGTTTCTGATTTTTTCTAGTGATAGTGGAGAGTACTGTGTCGAGAGTATTGAAAACCGTCCTGATTGTCGCCGCCTTGGCGTTTCCCGCGCTGGGGTGGGCGCAGGGCAAGATCGCCGTGGTCAATGTGGAACAGGCGATCTTGCAAACTGACTATGCCCAGAAACGGCTGGGTGAGGAACGTGATCGCGTTGAGTACAAGTCCGACAAGGACGAGTTCGACAGGCTGAAGGAGGAGTTCGACAGCCTGGTGCAGGAATTCCAGAAGGATGCTGCGGTGATGAGCCAGGAACAGCAACTGGCCGCGCGCAAGCGTCTGGCGAGCAAGCAGGCGGATCTGGAACATGTCGCTGGCAAGCTGCAAACGACCGAGCAGGAAGTGGGCCAGGCGTTGTTGCAGGAGATGTCGCCCAAGGTCCAGGAAGTGCTGCAGGAGCTTATTGCCTCTGAAGGCATTGGCCTGCTGTTGCAACGAGGTTCGGTGATTCACGCCGATGCGGGGTACAGCATTACCGCCAAGGTCACCGACAAGCTGAACCAGGCCTTCGCGAACTAGGCGCTGCATGTACTCTCTGGGAGAGTTGGCGGAGACCCTTGACGTCATACTCTCGGGTGATCCGCAGTGCCGCGTAAGCGGCCTGGCTACGCTGGCAACAGCCGGGCCGGATCAGCTCTCCTTCCTTGCCAACGACAAGTACCTGCGGCAGCTGCACGGTACCCGGGCCGCGGCAGTGATTCTTCGTCCGGCGCAGGCGGCGCAGTGCCCGGTCGCCTGCCTGCAGGCTGAAGATCCCTATCTCGCCTTCGCCCGGGCCACCGCCCTGTTTGCCCCGGCGGCCCGGCCGGCCGCCGGTATTCATCCCACCGCAGTGGTGTCGGCGCAGGCGCAGGTAGATGAATCTGCCGCTATCGGGCCACAGGCGGTGGTCGAGGCGGGCAGCTGTATCGCTGCCGGCGTCGTCATTGGCGCCCATGTCAGTATCGGCGAGAACTGCAGCATCGGCGCCGGCTGTCAGTTGCATGCGCATGCGGTGCTGTACCGGGGGGTGCGACTGGGGCGGCAGTGCATAATTCACAGCCATGCTGTTTTGGGTGCTGATGGTTTTGGCTATGCGCCAACTACAGAAGGCTGGGTCAAGATCCACCAGCTGGGCGGCGTCTGGTTGGGCGACCGGGTGGAGGTGGGTGCCGGCACCACGATTGACCGCGGCGCGCTGGATGACACCGTGATTGAGGATGGCGCCATCATCGATAACCTGGTGCAGATAGCACACAACTGCCACATCGGCAAAAATACCGCGATAGCGGGTTGCACCGGACTTGCCGGAAGCACGACTATAGGCGCCAATTGTACCCTGGCGGGTGGCGTCGGGGTGGTGGGGCACGTCGAGATCTGCGACAACGTCCACATTACCGGCATGACAATGGTGACCAAATCCATCAGCCAGGCCGGCTCCTACTCGTCGGGTACCCCGATGTCCACCACCCGGGAATGGCGACGCAACGCGGTGCGATTTGCCCAGCTGGATCGCATCCAGCAGCGTTTGTCGGCATTGGAAAAATCCACAAAGAACTAGCCCCAGGGGAGATCTGCAGTTTGATAATGGACATCACGGAAATACGCAAGTACCTGCCGCACCGCTACCCGTTTCTGCTGGTGGACCGGGTACTGGAAATCGAGCTGGGCAAGTCCATCGTCGCCTGCAAAAACCTCTCGGCCAACGAGCCCTTCTTCAACGGTCATTTCCCAGAGCAACCGGTATTCCCCGGGGTCCTGTTGCTGGAAGCCATGGCGCAGGCCGCCGGGGTTCTGGGTTTCAAGTCGCAGGGCAAGACGCCGGCGGACGGCTCGATGTATTATTTCGTGGGTGCCGATGACCTGCGCTTCAAGCGCCCCTGTGTTCCCGGCGATCAGGTAATGCTGCGCGCGTCGATCATCTCCGACCGCCGCGGCATCTGGAAATTCAATGTCAGCTCTGATGTGGAGGGCAAGCTCTGTGCCTCAGCCACCATTCTCTGTGCCGACCGTTAAGTCATGATTCACAGTCAAGCCATCGTTCACCCCTCTGCCCGTGTTGCCGACGATGTCGAGATCGGACCCTGGACCTTGGTCGGGGCGGACGTCGAGATCGGTGCCGGCTGCAAGATCGAATCCCATGTTGTCATCAAGGGTCCTACCCGGATCGGCACGGGCAACCACATCTACCAGTTCTCCACCATCGGCGAGGCGACTCCCGATCTCAAATACCGGGACGAAGCTACCCGCCTGGTAATAGGCGACAACAACATCATCCGCGAAAACGTGACCATCCATCGCGGTACGGTGCAGGACCGCGCCGAGACCACGCTGGGCAACAACAACCTGATCATGGCCTATGTCCATATTGGTCACGACTCGATCCTGGGCAATCACTGTATCCTGGTGAACAACACCGCGCTGGCGGGGCATGTGCGGGTGGATGACTGGGCCATCCTCAGCGGCTACACCCTGGTGCACCAGTTCTGCAAGATCGGCGCCCACAGTTTCAGCGGCATGGGCACCGCCATCGGCAAGGATGTGCCCGCCTATGTCACCGTGAGTGGGGCCCCGGCCGAAGCCAAGACCATCAATATAGAGGGGCTGCGCCGGCGCGGTTTCTCCGCCGAGGCGATCAGCCAGCTGCGCCGCGCGTTCAAGATTGTCTACCGGCAGGGCCTGACCCTGGAGCTGGCCATACAGCGGCTGGAGACCATGCTGCGCGATACGCCGGAGGTGCAGGTGCTGATCGATTCCATTCGCGCCTCGGAGCGCGGCATCGTTCGCTAGTGCGCATCGGTATCCTGGCCGGGGAGCCTTCCGGTGACATCCTCGGTTCCCGCCTGCTGGCGGCATTGCGTCAACGCTACCCGCAGCTGCAAGTGGAGGGTATCGGCGGGCCGCTGATGCAGGCCCAGGGCCTAGACAGCTTGTTTCCGATGGAGCGGTTGTCGGTGATGGGCTTTGTCGAGCCGCTCAAGCGGCTGCCGGAGCTGCTGCGTATCCGGCGCTCGCTGTACCGGCACTTTCGGGCTCATCCTCCAGATCTGTTCATTGGCATCGATTCCCCCGACTTCGTCCTCACTCTCGAGCGCAGGCTGCGGGCCGCCGGCATAGCCACTGCGCACCTGGTCAGCCCCTCTGTCTGGGCCTGGCGCCGTGGCAGGATTCATGGCATCGGCAGGGCGGTGGACCGCATGCTGTGTCTGTTTCCGTTCGAACCCGATATCTACCACCAGCACGGCATTGCCGCTGAATTTGTCGGCCATCCGCTGGCGGACGAAATTCCTGCGGAAGTGGATCACGGCGCCGCCCGCATCGGGTTGGGCCTGGCACCCCAGGGCAGGGTGCTGGCGCTGCTGCCCGGCAGCCGCGGCGGCGAGGTCGGCCTGCTGGCGCCCCTGTTCCTGGATTGCGCCCGGCGCCTGGCGGCGGCGGATCCGCAACTGTCCTTTGTGCTGCCCGCCGCCAGCGAGGCGCGCATGGCCCAGTTGCAGGCGCTGCTGTCGCACTATCCTGACCTGCCACTGACGGTGGTGGCGGGCCAATCCCGCGAGGTGATGGCGGCGGCGGACGCGGTGTTGCTGGCCTCAGGCACGGCTACGCTCGAAGCCTTGCTGCTGAAGCGGCCCATGGTGGTGGCCTACCGCATGGCGCCGCTGTCCTGGGCACTGGTGTCGCGGCTGGTGCGCACCCCCTTCGCCGCCCTGCCCAATATCCTGGCCGGCCGCGAGCTGGTGCCTGAGCTGATCCAGGACGCGGCGACCGTGGACGCTTTGGTCGCGGCGATGCAGCCGTTGTTGCGCGACAGCGAGCAGGCGCGGGCACAACGCCAGGCCTTCGACACTATTCACCGCTCGCTGGCGCTGGGCTTTGGCGAGCGCTGCGCCGACGCGGTGGAGTCCCTACTGCCCGGAGCGCGCCGGTGAGCATTGTCTTTGGCGCGGGCTATGAACCCTGGGAGGTGGCCGGTGTCGACGAGGTCGGGCGCGGTCCATTGGCCGGCGACGTGGTGGCCGCCGCGGTGATCCTGGATCCCGCCCGACCCATCGCCGGGCTGCGCGATTCCAAAAAACTCTCTGCCGCCCGCCGTGAGGAACTGGCGCTGCAGATCCGCGCACAGGCCTTGGCCTGGGCGGTCGCCCGCGCCTCGGTGGCGGAGATCGACGAGCTCAACATCCTGCAGGCCTCGCTGCTGGCGATGCACCGGGCGGTACAGGCGCTGCAGCTGCAGCCGCGCTACGTATTGGTGGACGGCAACCGCCTGCCGCGCTGGCCCTATGCCTCGGAGCCGGTGGTGGGGGGCGACGACCTGGTCCCGGCGATCGCCGCGGCCTCCATTCTCGCCAAGGTTCAGCGCGACAATGAACTGGTGACACTGGATCTGAGCTATCCCGGCTACGGCTTCGCCGCCCACAAGGGCTACCCGACCCGGGCCCATTTGCAGGCGCTGCGGGCGCTGGGTGTCACTCCATTGCACCGGCGCAGCTTTGCGCCCGTGAAAAGTTTGTTAGCCGACACCGGCGAGGGGTAAACTCCCTCCCCATGACCGACTTCGTCCATCTCAGACTGCACACCGAATACTCACTGGTAGACGGCCTGGTGCGGATCAAACCGCTGGTCGAGCGGGTGGCCAGCCTGGGCATGGCGGCGGTGGGCGTGACCGACGTCTGTAACTTCTACGCGCTGGTCAAGGTCTACAAGGCCGCCTTTGGCGCGGGGGTGAAACCGGTGTTCGGGGTCGACCTGCGCATTCTCGACGAGGACGATCCCGAGCGCGCCTACCCGCTGTGTCTGCTGGTAATGGATCAGGTAGGCTATCGCAATCTCACCGTACTGATTTCCCGAGCCTATACCGAGGGCCAGTATCTGGGCCAGCCCTACGTCCACAAAAGCTGGCTGACGCAGCACAGTGAGGGCCTGGTCGCGCTGTCCTGCGGCGCCGCGGGCGACGTCGGCCAGGCCCTGCTGGCCGAACGGCCGGCCCAGGCCGAGGCCCGGGCGCGGCACTGGATGTCGCTCTACCCTGGCCGTTTCTACCTGGAACTGCACCGCACCGGCCGCGAGGGCGACGAAACGCATCTGCACGCAGCGGTGACCCTGGCCCAGCAGCTGGCTTGCCCGGTGGTGGCGACCAACGATGTGCGCTTCCTGGACAGCAGCGAGTTCGAGGCCCACGAGGCCCGGGTCTGTATCCGCGAGGGCCGCACCCTGGACGACCCGCGCCGCGCCCGCAATTACACCGACCAGCAGTACCTGCGCTCACCCGCCGAGATGGCGGAACTGTTCGCCGATATTCCCGAGGCGCTGGCCAACAGCGTCGAGATCGCCCGCCGCTGCAACCTGGTGCTGGAGCTGGGCAAGCCCTACCTGCCAGACTACCCGGTACCGGCCGGTTTGACCATGGACGAGTACTTTCGCCAGCTGTCCCACGAGGGCTTGGACCAGCGCCTGGTACGCCTGTTCGATAGCGCCGCGCCGGACTTCGCGGAGCGGCAGCAGACCTACCGCGCGCGGCTGGACTTTGAGCTGGACACCATCATCCAGATGGGTTTCCCCGGCTACTTCCTGATCGTGATGGATTTCATCCGCTGGGCCAAGCAGCACGATATCCCGGTGGGCCCGGGGCGGGGCTCCGGCGCCGGCTCGCTGGTGGCCTATGCGCTGGAGATCACCGATCTCGACCCACTGCAGTACGACCTGCTGTTCGAGCGCTTCCTGAACCCTGAGCGGGTGTCCATGCCCGACTTCGACGTCGACTTCTGCATGGAGAAGCGCGACCGGGTGATCGACTACGTGGCCGACACCTATGGCCGCGAGGCGGTGTCCCAGATCATCACCTTTGGCACGATGGCGGCCAAGGCGGTGGTGCGGGACGTGGCCCGGGTGCAGGCCCGGCCCTACAGCCTGGCCGACAAGCTGTCCAAGATGATCCCGTTCGAGGTCGGCATGACCCTGGCCAAGGCTCATGAGCAGGAGGAGGTGCTGCGCGAATTCCTGGCCGGTGACAGCCAGGCGCTGGAAATCTGGGACATGGCGCTGCAGCTGGAGGGCATTACCCGCAACGTCGGCAAGCACGCCGGCGGGGTGGTGATCGCACCCTCCAAACTGACCGACTTTTCGCCGCTATACTGCGACGAAACCGGCTCCGGTCTGGTGACCCAGTACGACAAGGGCGACGTCGAGGATGCCGGCCTGGTGAAGTTCGACTTCCTGGGCCTGCGCACGCTGACCATCATCGACTGGGCGGTGAAGATGATCAACCAGGTGCGGCCCGCGGGCGAGCCGGCGCTGGATATCACTGCCATCCCACTGGACGACCAGGCCAGTTTCCAGCTGCTGCAGGCCGCCGAGACCACCGCGGTGTTCCAGCTGGAATCGCGCGGCATGAAGGATTTGATCAAGCGCCTGCGGCCGGACTGCTTCGAGGACATCATCGCGCTGGTGGCCCTGTTCCGGCCCGGTCCGCTGCAATCGGGCATGGTGGACAACTTCATCAATCGCAAGCACGGCCGGGAGACCATCTCCTACCCCGACCCCGAATACCAGCACGCGCTGCTCAAACCCATCCTCGAGCCCACCTACGGCATCATCCTCTACCAGGAGCAGGTGATGCAGATCGCCCAGGAGCTGGCCGGCTACAGCCTTGGTGGCGCCGACCTGCTGCGGCGGGCAATGGGCAAGAAAAAACCCGAGGAGATGGCCAAGCAGCGTGAAGTGTTCGAGCAGGGCGCCCGGGAAAAGGGCATCGACGGAGACCTGGCGATCAAGATCTTCGACCTGGTGGAAAAGTTCGCGGGCTACGGCTTCAACAAATCCCACTCCGCCGCCTATGCGCTGGTGTCCTACCAGACCGCGTGGCTGAAGACCCACTACCCGGCGCCGTTCATGGCCGCGGTGATGAGTTCGGAATTGCAGAACACCGACAAGATCGTGGTGTTCGTCGAGGAGTGCCGGGCCATGCAGCTGGCGCTGCGGTTGCCGGATGTGAACGAAGGCCAGTACATGTTCACGGTCAATCCGGACCAGGCCATCATCTATGGCCTGGGTGCGATCAAGGGTCTGGGCGAGGGCCCGATCGAGAACATTCTCCAGGCCCGGGAAGGGGGCGGACCCTTCCGGGACCTGTTCGACTTCTGTGCCCGCACCGACCCGCGCAAGGTCAACCGCCGCGCGATCGAGGCCCTGGTCCGGGCCGGTGCCTTCGACAGCCTCGGGGTGGAACGCTGGATACTGATGGCCGCGGTCGACGATGCCCTGAAGGCCGCCGAGCAGAGCGCCAGCAACCGCGACAGCGGCATTGCCGACCTGTTTGGCGAAGTGGTGCCAGGGCCGGTGTGTGCCAGCAATGAGGATCCCTACCTGGCCTTTCGCAACGTCCGCCCCTGGACGGACAAGGAGCGCCTGGGTGGAGAGAAAGACACCCTCGGCCTGTATTTCAGCGGCCATCCCATTGATGAATACGAAGCCGAGCTGCGCAAATTCGCACCTACCCGGATAGCCGACCTGCGCGCCGACAAGGGCAACCAGCAACTGGCCGGCCTGATCGTCGCGGCCCGTACCATGCGCACCAAGCGCGGCGACAGCATGGCGATTCTGCAACTGGATGACCGCAGCGCGCGGATAGAAGTGACCGTCTATGCCGACACCTACAGCGCTCACCGCGACCTGCTGGTGCGTGACCAGATCGTCATTATCGAGGGCAGCGTCGCCCATGACGACTATGCCGGCGGACTCTCCATGCGCGCCAGGGAAGTGCGCAGCCTGTTGCAGGCGCGCCAGTCCTTCGCCGCCGAACTGAGTATCGAGGTCTGCCAGGAGATGCTCGGCAACGGCCTGGAGGAGCGCCTGGCCCGCACCCTGGCCGGCGCCGGCGGCGGCAGCTGCCCGGTATCCCTGTGGTACCGGCAGCCCCGCAATCGCGCCCGGGTACGCCTGGGCGAGAACTGGTCGGTAGTGCCCAGTGACGAACTGCTGCAGGAACTGCGCGAGTGCCTGGGCAGCGACCGTGTGGCGCTGCTGTACGCCTGAGTACCCGCAGCGATTGTTATTGCACAACCAGCATCGCCCTCAGTGAATCCAGCCCAGGCGTGTTGGCGTATCCCGCGCAACTGGAGACCGCCTGTTCGAAGGCCCGCAGTGCCCGCTCGGGGCGCCCATGCTGCAACCAGGCTTTTGCCAGCCGGATCGCCGGACCTGGCTCAAGAATGGTCGCCGAGGCAGCCTCCATGTCAGCCACGATATGCTCCCGTGCCGTGACAGGTACCTGCTCTGGAACCAGTTGCTGCAGCATCGTGTAATAATAGCCGCGCGACGCGCGATCAGCGGGTGTACCAATGCCCTGGAGAACGTCGCGTTCGGCGATTTCCGCCGCCTTCACAAAAGCCCTCACAGCCGCCGCGGAGGCGCCGTTGTGCAGATAGGAGTCGGCGAGATTGCCCCACATCTCGTGAATTTCGGGCTGTCCGACTGCGCTGAGGTTGTCGATGGCGCGCTGGCGCAGCTGCGCTGATCCTGCGTAATCGGCCTGTAGGTACAACAGCATGCCGAGGAACTCATCACCGACATAGGACTGCGGCGCAATATCGCGGGCTCGCTCATAGGCGAGCCGCGCCTGGGTCAGGTTGTTGGCACAGAAATAAAACGTACCCAGATTGGCCAGGATGAACTCGTTCTCTTCGCGCCCGCGAGCCTCCTCCGCGCTTGCAATTGCAGCGCCGATGTCGCCAGCAGTATATTCCAGGGTCGCCAACCAGAATGGCGGCTTCCAGAAGTCCGGGGCGGCGACCGTCGCCTGGGTAGCTGCGGCTCTGGCCGCTTCGAGATCAGCCGGATTCCCATCCCTGTGGAACAACTGCAGCAGCGTCACTGCCATATCCAACAGCGCCGCCGCATCCCGTGGATTTCCTGTCAGCAGAATCCCGTAGCTATCCAAGGCTTCTTCGAGACGGCCGGTGACACGGAGAAAATGGGCCTGGGCGAGGCGGGTGGCTGGCGCCGTGGGTGCAAGCTGCAGCGCCCGGTTGCAGGCCTGGGCGGCATCCGCCAGCGCGCGTTGCGCCTCCTCCATCCAGTATTCCTCCAGCAAGGCCCGGCACAGGCCTGCATGGGCATCGGCATAATCGGGGTCCTGGCGCAGGGCGGCCTCGAAGCGGCTCTGTGCGCGCAGGACATTGAGTTCGCTGGCGGGACCGTCCAGGTGCGCCAGGCCTTCGAGATAGTAATCCTGGGCCGTTGCTGCGGGAAAGTACAGGGGCCACTCATCGTCTCCGGCTGCTG
Source organism: Kineobactrum salinum (assembly GCF_010669285.1). Classification (GTDB taxonomy): domain Bacteria; phylum Pseudomonadota; class Gammaproteobacteria; order Pseudomonadales; family Halieaceae; genus Kineobactrum; species Kineobactrum salinum. The sequence goes on from NZ_CP048711.1 coordinate 3,629,686, forward strand.
GCACCCCCAGTCGATCGGCGATGGCGCGAGCGGCATTGGCCGCGATGCCCAGCCGATTTTCGTCGAGTTCAATAGTGGGCACGGTTTCGGCCCAGACCTGCGCGCGCACACTGCCTGTGTATAGATAAATACGCACTGCGCTGTAGCGTCCCACAGTGAGTAATTCACCCTCCACGACCGCCTGCACCCGCAGCCGCTGCGCTACCGCGTCCGCTTCGAGATCGTGGGTCAGCACGGTAGCAGTGGGAGAGGACAGCGTATACTGCTGGTCGAGGTACAGCCGCAGGGCAGCGGTTAGTTGATCGTCGCTGTCACCGGCGATGGGATGCAGGGCGAGGGTTGGTGGGCCGGGGTCCAGCAGTGAGATGGCCGTAGCGGCGATGGTTCGGGAATCGGAGGCGGTGGAGTCCTGTTGTACCCACCACAGGCCCGCGAACCCAAGCAGCAGGAGCAGCAAGCCGACACCGATATGCCACCGGCCAATTCTGGCTGGCCGAGGTGCTGGGGTTGTGTGCCCGGGGCCGCCAGCCGACGCCGGCTCGGGTTCATCGGCGGTCTTGTACAGCTCCCAGGCGTCAACACCCAGTGCCCGTGCTACTCGTTCAAGCGTCGGCAGCTCCACCGGCTGCTCGCGAAACACCCTGCTGACCACGTCCTTGGGTGCCTGGGCAAGGCCCTCGAGGTCGGCCATGCTTTCCGCCAACGCTGCCTGGGTCTTGAACCCTGCTGCGGTCAGGGCCCGATACAACCGGGTTCGCGAGGCGCGAATGCCGCGCCTGCGACTGGGCTGTTCCCGGTTTGACATGTGTCGAGCACACTCCTGTTGCCGGTCGAACACCGATTCTTTGGAACACAATATAACACAGCGGATCATTCGCGCATGCGCGTGGCGGTGGCTCTTATCTGTCCTTAACCATCCCTATTTAGCATTAGTTGTCGATGTATTTGCGGGCCTGACGCGCGATGCTTGAGGGCGTGTACCAATTGAACCCGCGGGGGGTGAACAATGAGAATGACCAGGTTTTTGGGGTACTGCCAGCTGACGTTGCTGGCAACCGTTCTGATGGTCGGATGCGGTTCTTCCGGGGAGCCTGAGGCTGCTGAAGCACCACCGCAGGCCGGGGAGGGCCGGAACAGTGAGACCGAGCCGACAGTTGAGGATACCGCCGATCGCTGCCCTCCGGTCCTGTCTACCCCCGCTCCCGCAGCCGGTCAGGCCGTCGACGACATTGTCGGGGTGCGCCCGGGGCAGAGTTTCGATGACGTCCATGCTCGGCTCGGTTGCCGGGAAGAGGGTTATACCCTGGAGGTGGCGTCGCGCTGGGTTATTCGCGACACGGGCGATCTGCCCACCCGCCAGGTGCTGCGCGCCACCAACGGGGTTGCCTGCAGCGGCCAGGAGATTGCGCGCGACATGGGTTCGATAGCGGGAAACCAGCGCTGCATCGGTGGTTTTAGCGGGTCCAATTTTCGCGCCGTACGCGATGCCACGGACGAGGTCTACGTGGGCTTTACCGGCATGTTCGGGCAGGAAATCGCCGGCGCAGTCTGGCGCAGCCGCAGTTATCCGGAGGATGCGAGGCCCAGTGTCGACAAACTCGAGCAGGCCTTGATCGACAAATATGGCGAACCCAGCCATCGCGAGGAAATGCGCCTGCACAACTGGGGTATGCGCAAAGGGGACATTTCGCTGAACTGGGTGTACGACCTGCGCGGTCGCAGAGTCAGCGCGGAGAATCCGCAATACCAGCAGTGCCTGACCATCAGTCCGGCTTTCTCCGGTACGCACCGCTGGTCGGGCAGTTGTGGCACCGTGGTGCGCGCTGGTATAGCCAAATACCACGGCAATGACCTGCTGGTAGACCGTTTCGATATTGGCGTAATGGATCAGAAGGCCTTCTACGAAGGTGGCGAGCGCTTCAAGGCCGAGCTGGCGGCGGCGCTCGAACAGCAACGTCAGGACGCTGCCCGCGAGGCAGCGGCAGTGATGCCGGATCTGTAGGGAGATTTCAGCGATGCGATTGGTAACTTTGGTACTGTCTGGCTGTCTTGCCACCGCCTGTGGTGGTGGCGACCAGGCAGCAGCTGCTGGGTCTTCTACGCCAAAGGCCTCCACCGCCGGCCCGGAGGCAGTGTCACCGACAGGCCGGCAACGTAGCCGCCGGCTGGGGGAGTTTGATGCGGAAGCCCTGTTCTGGGCCATGTACCACTGGGCGGATGTGGTCCCGCCAATACGGGAATGGTTGGAACCCGGCCTGCGTCAGGCGGCGAGCCAACGGGGCGAGATCGTCGACGAATTCTTCGATCAGGAAGCATTCCTGGACACCCTGGTGGCAGAACTGGAAGCCCCCTATCAGGCGGCCGGAGATATCGGTTATGTCCACGCCACCGTGCGCGGTAAACTGGGGCCCTACGACGCCCAGTTCGAGGAACTCTATATCGAGCCCTTTGCTCCCGGCAGCGGTTTGCGCGCTTATTTCGAGCCTGTGCAGCGGGAAGCCACCGTACGCCTGGTGAACGCGCTGGATGCCTATGCCTGGGTGTTGCCTCCCGAGCAGGCACAGGCGGTACTGTCGTCCCTGGGACTACAGATGGGGCGACAGATTTTGGTAGAGATGGAACTGCGGCTTACCGGGGCCAGCGTGGATGCCCATTCAGGTAGTGGCCAACTCGACGCCGAGATTCTCAGCTATAAATTGTTCGAAAACCTGGCCGAGAGCCGGGGCCGACTGCTGCACGAGGCGGTCGTGCTTGAGCCCTCAGCCTCCGGGGAGTCTACCCTGTGATGCCCGGCAGCTCGCTGGTGCTTCTGCTCACCGTTTTGCTGTCGCAACTGGTGCAGGCAGAGGAGTCCCGGCCTGACATTCTCGGAATACGTTTGGGTGATACCTTTGAAACTGTAGCAGCCAGGCTCAGAGCACACTATCCACCCGCATTTATTCAGGAAGTGCCCGGTGACATCGGTAACATAGAGGGCTCGCTGTTGCAGGGCCTGCCCTACCGTGGGCGGGTGAGTGCGGCGCTGAACCGCCACGGCCGTGCGCGGCACGGTGCGGGCACCGATACTATCGTGGCCTACGGGCTGGCCCCGCCGAGCGACGGGCAGGTCGTCATTGTCTATCGCAGGGTGAACCTGCAGCAGTCGCTGCCGGCGGCAACACTGCGGCAAATGCTGGAGGAAAAGTATGGGCCGCCTCTGGTTGAAGATGCTGGCGACAGCCGTGGCGGTGGCCAGCAGTATCGCCTGTTCCAGATGCTGTCCTGGTCCAGGGATGTCGGCGGCCAGCCGCTTGCTGCCGAGGCAGCACGACGCTGCAGCGCCGAACGTACCGGGCATCTGTTGTCGCTGCAGATGCGCCCCGACAGTTATGGCAAGCACAGCCACTGTGGCTTCATCCTGGCTGTATTCCTGGAGCAGGGCGAACACGTGCAGCAATACAGTACGCTGCTCTACGACGCCAATATGATCCGGGCAGGGAACGCGCGCACCGTGGCCTATGCCCGGGCCGAGGCGGAGCGGATTGCCGCCGAGCGCGCCGACCAGGAGCGTGAAGCGGCTGCCGGTGCCGAGCGACCCAAGTTGTAGCACACTCGGTTTCGCGCGCGGCCAGAACGGCGGTATGGCTTGCAGGTCGGCCCTCCCCCTCGACCTCTTTTGTATTGTAGAATGAGTATCTCATGCAAGTGCTGTGATAGTCATGGCGCCAAAACGAGGATATTGCTATGCGTAGTATTTTTGCCCTGGGCCTGCTGCTGTCGCTCGCAGGCTGTCAGTCGGCCTACTACGGCGTGGCGGAAGAACTGGGCTTCCACAAGCGGGATATTCTGGTGAGCCGTGTCGAATCCTCCAAGGACGCCCAGGGGGAGGCACAGGAAACCTTCGAGTCGGCACTGGAGCAACTCACTACGCTGATCAACTACGACGGTGGCGACCTCGAGTCCATCTACAAGGAAACCCAGGCCAACTACGATGATGCAGAGGCAGCGGCACAGAAGGTGCGCGAACGCGTAGCCGCAGTCGAGCATGTTGCCGAGGCGCTGTTCGATGAGTGGGAAGACGAGATCGATGAATACTCCAGTGCCTCGCTGAAAGCGGAGAGCCAGCGCAAGCTGCAGGAAACCCGCCGGCGCTATGCCGGCATGATCGATACCATGCAGGCCTCCACGCGCAAGATGGATCCGGTGCTCACCGCGCTGAACGACAACGTCCTCTACCTGAAGCACAACCTGAATGCGCGTGCCGTGGCTGCCATCAATGTGGAGTTCGCGCAGATCGAGCGCGATATACGCAGCCTGATTGAAGACATGAGACGCTCCATTGCGTCCTCCGAAGCATTTATCCGCAGCATGCAGAGCGATCCCTGATGGCAGTCAGCCGCCAGGCATTTCTGGTACAGTGGATCCTGAGAAGTGTCGCCCCGGCGGGCGACTGATCTGTACATAACCAGAGAGGATGCAGCATGTCCAACATCAATAATATCGAAGCGGCCGTCTTCCGCCGCCTGCTGGAGCATCTGGACGAGCACAAGGAAGTCCAGAACATCGACCTGATGAACCTGGCGGGTTTCTGCCGCAACTGCCTGGCCAAATGGTATATGGAGGCGGCAGCCGAGGAGGGCATGGAGGTGGAGTATGAGCAGGCGCGGGAGCGCGTCTACGGCATGCCCTACAGCGAATGGAAGGCGAAGTACCAAAAATAGTTACGCCTGGTCGGCTGCGTCCAGCGCCGGCAGATCCCGGGCCAGCGCAAACCAGCGCAGGGCCTCGTGGGCAGGTGCGAGCTTCGGTGGAGCGCAGCACTCAGTCTGCCGTTGGCGCAGCAACTCTGTCCTGGCCAGCGTCAGGCAGTGTGCGAAATCCGGCGCCGCGACCGGGCAACTGGGCGAATTCGACCGGGTACCCCAGCACAGTGACGCCAGCGGATCGCGCTCGCAGCCAGGGTCGTCCTGGTAGCGCCACACGCCGTGGTCGCTGTCGTAGCGGTAGCAGGGCAGCAGCCTCCAGCCATGTTCCGCCACCAGTTCCAGCGCGGACAGCAGGTACTCGAACTCTGCGTCGGCAATGAAATAATTGAAGTTGAGCCGCACCCAGCCTGGCCGCAGCAGGCTGGCGCCCCCGGCGATGGCGGCCTCCAGCCGTTTGCTGTAGTCGCGGGACATGCCCAGCAGGCTGTGGGCGTAGGGGCCGGCGCAGGAGCAGCCGCCGCGCACCTGGATACCGAACAGATCGTTGAGCAGCGCTACCACATAGCCGTAGTGCAATTCCCGGCTGCCGTAGTGAAAGCGCAGCGAAAAGATCGGCAGTCGCGTCGCCTCGAGACTGCCCAGCACCTCGATACCGGCGCAGTCGCGCAGTCGCTGCATCGCTTTTGCAGCCAGTTCTTCCTCGCGCCGCTGGATCTCGGCGGTGCCCACTTCCTGCTGCAGCGAGAATGCCAGCCCGGCGCGGATGGACTCGACGATGGCGGGCGTGCCGCCCTCCTCACGCCGTTCTATATCGCTGATGTAGAGGTGATCCTCGGGGCTGACCCAGGTCACGGTGCCGCCGCCCACCATTGCTGGCACCCGGTTGCGGAACAGCGCGCTCTTGGCAATCAGCAGGCCGGGCGTACCGGGACCGCCGACGAATTTGTGCGGGGACAGGAATACCGCGTCCAGCGGATCGGCGCCATTCATGTCGATGGCGACATAGGGCCCGGCCGCGGCGTAATCCCAGAAAGCGAGTGCCCCGTGGCGTTTCAGCAACGCAGTGATGCCGGCGACGTCGCTCTTGATACCGGTCACGTTGGAGGCGGCGGAGAAACTGCCAATCAACAGTGCGCGGTCGCGGTGCCGGGCCAGCGCCTGCGCCAGTGCCTGCTGATCAATACCGCCGGCGCGGTCCAGTGGAATGACCTCCAGCTCGGCGCTGCTCTCGCGCCACGGCAACTCATTGGAATGGTGCTCGTAGGGGCCGATGAAAACCACCGGCCGTTCCGCCTCGGGCAACGGCTGGCGCAGCTTGAGTATATCGATCAGCTTGTTGATGGCCGCGGTGGCTCCCGAACCGCAGAAAATCACCTTGTCATCGGCGCCGCCATTGACCGCCCGCCGCACCGTGGCGCGGGCTGATTCGCGCAGCGCGGTGGTGTGAGCACCGGTGTACGAGCTCTCGGTATGAGTATTGGCGTACCAGGGCAGCACCTGTTCGCGGATATAGTCTTCGATAAAACCCAGGCTGCGGCCGGAGGCCGTGTAATCGGCATAGACCAGTGGCGGGCTGCCAAAGGGGGTGGTGATTGGCTGGTGCTGGCCGATAATGCCATCGCGAATGCGGGCGATCAGACTGCTCATGGTGGTTGTGCTCGCGGGTCGGTTGCGGGAATATCGCAATGATAGCGGCTTGTGGCTGGCACATTGTCTCTAATTGTTCCAGTATTACGGGGAAATATGGCACGTTGTTTCGGGGAGAGCCCATGCTTGAGGGACTGGACAGAAAATTGCTACGCCTGATGCAGGCGGATGCCGGCCTGTCAGTGGCAGAACTGGCGGAATTGATCGGCATTTCCAAGTCGGCCTGCTGGCGCCGGATCCAGAAACTGGAACGCAACGGCGTGATCCGGCAGCGGGTCACCTTGCTGAATGCGGCGCGGGCGGGGCTGGGGCTGACAGTGTTCATCTCGATCCGGACCAACCAGCACAACGAGGCCTGGGCGCAGCAGTTCCGGCAGGTGGTGCAGGGCGTAGAGGGGGTACTGGAAGTCTACCGCCTGGGTGGACAGGTGGATTACCTGTTGAAGGCGGTGGTGGGGGATATGGCGGGTTACGACCAGCTCTACCAACAGCTGATCGCTGCAGATCTGTTCGATGTTACCGCCAGTTTCGTGATGGAGGAAATCAAGTCCACCACGGCACTGCCGCTGTAAGCGGGCGCGGGCCGGAACCCGCGCCGCGGGTTTTAGCCGAAGTTCTTGTTGACGAAATCCCAGTTCACCAGCGACCAGAACGCCTCCATGTATTTCGGCCGCGCATTGCGGTAATCGATATAGTAGGCGTGTTCCCAAACGTCGACAGTCAGCAGCGGGGTGACCGTCTCGTCGGTCAGCGGCGTTTCCGCATTGCTGGTGTTGACGATTGCCACCGAGTCATCGCCCTTCTTCACCAGCCAGGTCCAGCCGGAGCCGAAGTTGCCCACAGCGGCTTCCGTGAACTGCTTTTTGAAGTCGGCGAAGGAACCGAAGGCGCTGTCGATCGCCGCCGCAACCGCTCCGTTGGCCTCACCACCGCCATTGGGGCTCAGGCAATCCCAGTAGAAGCTGTGATTCCAGACCTGGGCAGCATTGTTGAATACGCCGCCTGACGAACTCTTGATGATCTCTTCCAGTGACTTGCCTTCAAACTCAGTGCCGGGTACCAGGCCATTGAGTTTCTCCACATAGGTATTGTGGTGTTTGCCGTAGTGGTAGTCCAGCGTCTCTTCCGAAATGTGGGGTGCCAGGGCATTGCGGGGATAGGGCAGGGGGGGAGTTCAAAAGCCATATAATAGTGCCTCCATGGTAGTATGAGGTGCTTGAAGTGGCCAGCAGGCCGAAAAAGGGTGTAGCGCAGACGCGAAAGTATATCGTGGATCGCGGCGCTGCGCCTACCCCGCTACGGGCTCTGTTATGATATTGTCATCGACGCTACTCCCGGCGTCTGTGCGCGGGCCCACAATCGCGCTGCCAGGGGCTCATTGTACGGCCGCCGCGCAATCGACTATGGTAGAACCATTGTCCCTGCAAACACCGAGGTGTTTTGATGTTGTTGTCCATTGTCCTGTATCTGGTGCTGGTAGCCGCAGTGCTGATGTACCGACCCCCGTTGCTGGTGGGCTCCCTGCTGGTGATTGCGGGCACACTGTTGCTCACAGTGTTCGAAAGCGGCATGTGGTGGTTGCTGCTGCCTACGCTCGCGGTGCTGGCCATTCTCAATGTGCCCGAGTGGCGCCGCCGCCTGCTGGTGGCACCAGTGTACGAACTGCTGCGCAAGGCCATGCCTCCGATGAGCGACACCGAGCGCGAGGCACTGGAAGCGGGTACCACCTGGTGGGAGAAGGACCTGTTCAGTGGCCGGCCCGACTGGGAGCGCTTTGCCGCTATCCGGCCGCCGCGCCTGACCGAACGCGAACAATCCTTCATGGACAACGAAGTGGAACAACTGTGCAGCCGGCTCAACGAGTGGGATGTACAGGAGCGGCAGGACCTCTCGCCCGAAGTCTGGGAATCCCTGCGTAAATTCGGTTTTTTTGGCTTGATCATTCCCGAGTCTTTTGGGGGCCGCGATTTCAGCCCCTACGCCCAGAGCCGGATCATGAGCAAGATCGCCAGCCGCTCCCTGACCGCTGCGGTTACCGCGATGGTGCCCAATTCCCTGGGCCCCGGGGAGCTGCTGGTCAAGTACGGTACCGAAGAGCAGAAGCAGCGCTGGTTGCCCGGTCTGGCCGACGGCTCCGAGCTGCCCTGTTTTGGTCTTACCGGTCCGGAGGCGGGCTCGGATGCCGGCGCGATTCCCGATCTGGGTGTGGTCTGCAAGGGCGAGTTCGAAGGCAGCGAGGTGATTGGCCTGCGCCTGAATTTTCACAAGCGCTGGATCACCCTGGCCCCGGTGGCGACCGTTGTCGGCCTGGCATTCCAGCTGCGTGACCCCGACGGCCTGCTGGGCGACCCGGACAAAGTAGACTACGGCATTACCTGCGCCCTGCTGCCGGCCGATCATCCCGGGGTGGAGGCAGGCCGCCGGCACAATCCCGGCGCTCCCTTCATGAACGGGCCCGTCATGGGCCGGGATGTGTTCATCCCAGTGGACTGGATCATTGGCGGTCCGGCCATGGCCGGCAAGGGCTGGCGCATGCTGATCGAGTGCCTGGGTGCCGGCCGCGGGGTTTCACTGCCCTCCCTGGCGACGGCCAGCGCCGCCATGTGCTATCTGACGGTCGGGGCCTACGCCCGCATCCGGCGCCAGTTCAACCTGGAGGTGGGCAAATTTGAGGGTGTGCAGGAAGTCACCGCCGAGATTGCCGCCGGCGCCTACACACTGGAGGCCATGCGTGAGCTGGTGACCCGTGGACTGGAAGAGGGTACTCCTGCGGTGCTGACCGCGATGGCCAAGTACCACGCCACCGAGCGCATGCGGGTGCTGGTCAATCACGGCATGGATGTGGTGGGCGGCCGCGGTATCCAGCTGGGGCCGCGCAACTTCCTCGGTCCGGCCTATCACTCGCTGCCGGTGGCAATCACAGTGGAGGGCGCAAATATACTTACGCGCTCGCTGATGATTTTCGGCCAGGGTGCGATCCGCTGTCACCCCTACCTGATCGACGAAATGGAAAGCCTGGCACTGGAGCCGGACGAGGGCCTGGATGTCTTTGAGCCGATTTTCATGGGGCACCTGGGGCATATAGCCAGCAATGCGGTCCGCCTGTTGTGGTATGGCCTGGGCGGTGCGCTGCTCAGCCCCGTGCCTGGTAATGCGAACGATTTCAGCCGGCGCTGGTATCAGCGAATCAATCATCTCAGCGTCGCGCTGGCGACCTGCGCCGACGTGGCGCTGGGTGTTCTGGGCGGCGAACTCAAGCGCCGTGAACTGTTGTCTGCGCGGCTCGGCGACGCCCACAGCCAGATGCTGATTGCCTGCAGCATCCTCAAATATCACGTCACCCAGCCCGCCAGCAGTGCCGCCGATGCGCACGCGGCCTACGCCTTGCAACAGGCGCTCTACAGCGCCCAGCAGGCGCTGCTGGCCTATTGCGACAACTTCCCCCGCCGCTGGCTGGGTCTGCTCCTGCGGATTATCAGTTTCCCGCTTGGACGTGCGTTGCTGCCGCCGGCCGATAACCTGGTTCGTCAGCTGGGCGACCTGATCATGGAGCCCAATCCCGTGCGCGAGGCTTTGGCGGCCCATGTCTATCTGAGCAAGGACCCGGAGGACGCGGTGGGCCGGGTGGAAACCACCTATCAGTTACTGTTGAGTGTAGACGAGGCCTGGCAGACGGTATTGCATGCCCGCGACAAGGGCGAGCTGGAGGCCGAGGATTTCGATGCGGCACTGCGCGAGGCCGTGGATAAAGGCCTGATCCGCGAGCAGGATCTCGAGCCTTTGCGGGAATACGATGCGCGCCGCTTTGACTGCCTGCTGACCGACCACTTCGAGCAGTTGGGCTAATCCAGGACGCCCGCCCGGTGACGAGTGCCAAAATCAACAGAATTGTCGCTGACGCCGAGCGTAGCTGCGCTGAAGCCGGTGTGCGGCTTACGACCAAACGCAAGGCTGTGCTGCTCACTCTGTTAAACCGGAAACAGGCGCTGTCGGCCTACGAGTTGGCCGAGCAGTATCGGCTCGATCATGGTGAGTCCATCCCGGTCATGTCGGTTTATCGGATGCTGGATTTTCTTGCCGAGCAGGATCTGGTGCACAAGCTCAGTGCCATCAACAAGTATGTCGCCTGCGCCCATATCAGCTGTGCCCATGCCCATGAACCACCGCAGTTCCTGATCTGCGACGGCTGTCAACGGGTCAGTGAAGTCGGCGTTGAACCGGAAACCATGGCGTCCCTGGGGCGGGAAATCGAAGCCACCGGCTTTCATCTGAGCGGTAAACAGCTGGAGCTGCACGGCCTGTGCGGTGATTGCTTCAAAAGCGCTGACAACAAGTGATCCATTGTTTTTGTTTTGGCAGGGAGACCCGCTACCGATGAGGCTGTCCTCGCTTGGCCTGGTGCCACAAATTCTACTCGGTGTGGCCCTGGGGCCTTGCTGGGGGCATTGTATCCAGCGGTGGCACAGCCACTGGGCCTGCTGGGCGCATTGTTCGTCGGCATGTTGAAGGCGGTGGCGCCGCTGCTGGTGATGCTGCTGGTCATGTCGGCGATCGCCAACAAGCACGAAAGTGGCAGCGATGGGCGCAAGACCCTGCTGACCCTGGCGCTTTACCTGACCGGCACGATCAGCGCAGCGGTGGTGGCGCTGCTGCTGAGTCAGGTGTTCCCCCAGACGATCGTCCTGGCCGAGGCGGTTGAGGGGAGCCCGCCCGAGGCGGTGACTGCCGTATTGAGGGATGTGCTGTTCCAGTTGATCGACAATCCGGTGAATGCATTGTTGACCGGCAATTTCCTGGGTTGCCTGACCTGGGCGATTCTGCTGGGTCTGAGCTTTCGCCGCGCCAGCACAACATTCAAGCAGCATCTGGAAACCATCGCTACCGGCGTTACCGATATCGTGCGCTATGTGATACGGCTGGCGCCGCTGGGTATCTTTGGCCTGGTCTGTCACACCGTCGCCACTACCGGGCTGAGTGCGCTGGCAGGTTACGCCAGTCTGGCATTGCTGCTGGTTTCCTGCATGCTGGTGATGGCGTTGCTGGTGAATCCCCTGTTGGTGTTTCTGCTGATTCGCCGCAATCCCTACCCGGTAGTATTCAGGTGTCTGGAGGAGTCGGGTATCACCGCCTTCTTCACCCGCAGCTCCGCCGCCAATATTCCGGTGAACCTGAATCTGGCAAAAAAACTGGGTATCAGTGAAGAGCTGTACACAGTCACCATCCCGATTGGTGCCACGGTCAACATGGCCGGCGCAGCCATCACCATCACGGTGCTCACACTCGCCGCGGCCAATACGCTGGGAATAGAGGTGTCGATGGCCACCGCGCTGCTGCTGTGCGTGATTTCCGCACTCGCCGCCTGTGGCGCCAGTGGCGTGCCCTCCGGCAGCCTGCTGCTGGTACCACTGGCCTGCTCCCTGTTCGGCATCCCGCTGGATGTGGCGATGCAGGTAGTGGCGGTGGGCTTCATTATCAGTGTGGTGCAGGATTCCGCGGAGACGGCGCTGAACTCGAGTACCGACGTGATCTACACCTATGCTGTGGATCAGGGGGGAATTGGTAGCGGCCCAGCATCAATTAGGGAGGCGAGAGGGCCCTGAATCCCGGTTGGTCCCTGCGCAGCAGGGCGTCTATCGCCATTCCGTAGTCGCAATTCTCCCCGGTCCAGCGGGTTACTGCCGTTTTGGCATTAACATTCGGCGCCATAGTTCGGAGTGCGGCGCTGGACGTTTCCGCTGAAACGCCGGGGAATTGTGGTGCCAGATTTGTTTCAAGTGTATGACCCGCGGAGTTCTTGAAGATGAGCTGTCTGCCGCTGGGCGAGCTTTCCGCGGAAACGCTGAAAGCACCCCGGTGCAACTGCCGGTGGTGGTAGCGGCACAGGACCATTAAGTTATCCAGACTGGTTTCGCCACCGTCCGCCCAGTGCTGAATATGATGTACATCCACATAGCGCGATTCACAGCAGCCGGGGAAACGACAGGTTTTGTCCCGAATTTTCAGCGCCCGATTCAGGGCGGGTGGAACGGTGCGGGAGCGGCGGCCGATATTGAGGACGTTGCCGTCCTTGTCTTCCAGCACCGTCACCAGGGTGGCGTCGCAGGACAGGCGCCTGGCCGTGTGTGGTGCGATCCAGTGTTTGTCATCGAGATTGCAGTGCGAATGTTCACAGTCGGTGGCGTGTTGCTGCCGCCGCAGGGTTTCGATGTCCACATGCAGCATTACCTGGCAACGCTCACTGCCTTTTAGCGCCGCAAGTCCTTCGTTCCTCTTGCAGGTTGCGAGGAAGTGTTCGCTGATCGCGATCAGTGCATCGGCCCGGGTATGTTCCAGCAGCTCTTGGAATTGACAGGATTCTTGGGCCTCGAAAGGCGGCTCCCGCGTTTCCGCGGAAAGATTATCTTGCGACTGTGCTTGCCGCTGCTCTCGAATCTGCGTCTGCTTCTCTGCCTGTGTTGGCGCCACAATGGCCTCGATGGCTTTTACCAGCAGCGCTCCGGCTTCTGCCGGGAGCTTGGCATGCACTACCCACATGCCGTCCTCGTCGCGGAAATACACCAGCTTGCGCGCTGCCTCCTGTTCCAGCTCTTCTACGGCATCGTCTTTGCGCGTCACCTGCTTGTACTTGCCTACGACTTTCTCAACATGGCTGGCGGTGCCGTATTGGGCGATCTGCAACAGATAGTCCTCGTTCTCCGGCGTGGCCACCCGGGTCATCGCGCGGACCTTGGAATAGCTGATCTCGCCGGACGCGAAGGCCGCATCGATCTGGGGCAAGGATTCCAGGCAATTCGCCACCCGCACTTTCTCCCGCGCCGCGCCGAGGTCGATACCGCATTTCCAGTTCAGCCAGTGGGCGCAGGAGCGCACGGTGCCGCCGCCGCTCCAACCCTTGCACTGGTCGAACCGGCCGATGAGTTTCAACAGGCGGTGGGTGGCGGCGTTGATCTGGCCGGCCAGCATTGTGATTTCGTTGGCGATATGGTCGGTATTGAAGTGCGTGGGGATGGGAGGGAAGGCGAGATTGGTCATGGGTGTCACCTCATTGATGCTGTGCATATATACAGTTATAGTGTGGGGTGTTGGGCTGGCGATCGCAAGGTGATGGCTTGTTTTGATGGATGGGAGTTGAGGGTATTGCGACGGAGAAATTTGAGTCTGGTGGTATGGTGGCTTCGGGATTAGTATGAGTGGGTGGATCCTGTAGATGGTAACAGCTGATGTCGGATAGTGGGGCCGCTTTCGACCCCAATGCGAACATTAAAAAGGTAAGCCGTCTCCCCGGAATTCCGGGTATTTTATTGGGCGGATCTGCTTTTATTAGAATATTTTCGTATCAATAGTGTTCGGTTAATTTTCAGCTAAATGTAGTTGGTTAGAAAATATGTCATTTTCCGGTGGCGTCCAAAGTTGCACTTTCACGGCATTCTCTGATATGCCGTCAAACTTCTTGATGCAGAGATGTTGCTTGACCCACTTGAATAGTATTTTGACCTGCCAACGGGCTTTGTACAGTTTGCAGATAGTCGACTAGGATGCGCTCGCTAATTCGGAATCATTGGCAAGGATAGGTCTATGCGAAACCCGCACGTCCGCGCATTGTACTATAAAGTCTCGTCCGACGGAGTCATAACGTACAAGGAACCAGATGCTCTCCGCGTTTCCCACGCACTTGCTGATTTCACAATTGATGACGGTAGTCTGACGGTAAGGCCCAAGGAGTACTTCGGTAGTGAGGAGGAGGCCCGGTCGGCCATCGAACCATTCCTACGGGCTTGGGAAATGCATGAAGACCTTATCTCCAATATCGGAACCATTCGGTTCAAATTCGATCAAGCGGACGTAGTGGATCGCGAGCCGCCAAGATCTGGTGAAGCCCGCTTCATCGGTGAGCCGGCAGTATCCAAAACCGTATCTGTTAACGGTACTTTGACTGTTCAGTGGTCCCGTTATCCGGCACCGCCGAGCGACTTCTCCGTCACACCTGATGTTGAATTGGTGTATTGTCGATGGTTGAGATTCAAGGAAGGCAAGGAGCCTTTGCAGTCTATGGCGTACTTCGTGCTTACTGTCCTTGAGCGCGCAGCGGGTGGACGGAAGCAGGCGGCAACTACATACCAGCTGGAGAAGGAAATATTGGAGAAAATAGGAAAACTGAGTTCTACCCGTGGTGATGGCCACACCGCGCGAAAGGCTGATGCGACTCTCATGAAACTGAGCCCAAATGAATATACGTGGCTCGCCGAGGCCATTCGTCAGGTTATCCGCCGAATGGGCGAGCATGCCGCCGGAAGGCAGGGAGGAAAATTGGCGCTTGCCGATTTGCCAACATTACGGAATACCTAACCTCCAAGTGTAGTCTGACGTGATCGAAAGGGCATGTATTATGCAAAGCCGAAGAGCAAAATTCACGGTGCGCCGCTGTACCGAACGCTACAAACGTCGGCTCTTGGCCGAATGCTCAAATTCCGATCTGAGGAATATATCTTCCCTATGAGGCGTCTGCGAGAGGCGCTGCATAAGCGCTATAGGAGTCCAGAGGTATGCCCAAAGCAACTGGTATGAGTCTGGTGGTGGCGTTCATATTGGGAGTGGCGTCAAATTTTGCATACTCTCGTAGTTGTATCCCGGAACAGGAAATTTTTGACCAAGCGGAAGTCCTTTTTTCCGCGAGAGTCAGGGGGATAATGCAAGAGCCTGATGATGTCCCACCTCCGCCAGCTGCTGTCGTACAATTACCGATTGATTCCAGTTTTTTCGACGGCGTACCATCCGGTGATGAAATCACTATCGAAGGGTCTAGCTCGATCAGATTCACCTGGACCGGAACGGTAGATGATCTTCCTGCGTACTATTCCAGGTCCTGGTGGGTCCTATATGTTGACGTAATTGATGTGTGGCGGGGGAATCCGAGACCGAAGGAAATCATTTACACTTTTCGTAGCGGTCTTGCCGAAACGCTTGGTGCTCGGATCACTGTAGGCTTTGCCGACGGGGCAATTTCTCCGAACCTGTTCATTGATTCTTGTCAGTCGGTGTATGTGGAAGATGAGTTGGATCGCTTGCAGATCGATATTGGACTTCCAATTTTTTCCTATCCAGATCGTCCGCTTAGGTAGTTGGTTCAGGAAATTTGATCACTCGGAGGCCATTCTGCCCACTGATTGAAATTGATACGAGTTTGCTCCTGAAGAACAACTTGGCCTGACAAGAGCAATCACCTAAGCTGTCCCTGTTTGGCGCAAATAACAGGCGGCGAGCACAGCACCCCGCCGATACCGCAACGAAGGACCGTGGGAGATCCCCGATGAGAGGAATTGGTGTTTTTGCGTTACTGGCTGCAACCGTAGTGCTGGGCGTTACGAGTTGTGGCTCTACTCCGCCCGACGTTTCCGAGCGATCCGCCCCAACTCAGGCAGAGTTGATCGATCGGGAGGTACTGCTGGGCAACCCTACCCGGTTTCAGGGCCGGGTGAGTCCCGACGGCAGTATGATGAGCTTTCGGGCTCCATTGGACGGTGTGATGAATCTGTGGGTTGCACCCGCTGGTGAGATCGACGCCGCGCGGCCTGTGACGCGCAATAAGGGCCGCGGCATTCCGGTACATTTCTGGACACTCGACAGCAAGCATCTGCTCTATATTGAGGATCGGAACGGCGACGAAAATTTTCACATCTACCGGGTGAATCTCGAGTCCGGGGAGGTCAAGGACTTAAGCCCCTATAGCGAAGTGAAGGCACAGTTCATCGCCCAGAACGAACAACACCCCGGCAAGGCTGTGATTGGCATGAATGATCGTGATCCCCGTTGGCACGACGCCTATCTGGTTGATCTGGACAGCGGTGAGCGCGAATTGCTGGCCACGAATGCCGGCTTTGCGTCCCTGCATGTGGACAACGACCTTGCGATGAGATTGGCGACAAAACAAACGGAGGCGGGTGGCCTCACGGTCTATACGCGAGAGAACGATAGCTGGCGGCCGCTGTTTGAGGTTCCGGCAGAGGACTATTTGAGTACCAGAATACTGGGGTTCAATGCCGACAACAGTGCTTTCTATATGGTGGACAGCCGTGGCAGGGACACCGCGGCACTCACCTTGATCGATGCCGTATCGGGCGAGAGCCGCGAGCTGGCGATCTCGCCGGAAGCCGATATCAGTGAGGTACTGCTTCACCCGCGCACTCATGAGGTGATCGCGGTCGCTATCAACCGTCACCGCCGTCAGTGGCAGGCGCTGGATGATCGCTACGCAGCGGATTTCGAGCGAATCCGTGAGCAGGCTCGCGGTGACGTCCAGATCATGTCGACTACGCTGGATGGGGAACAATGGACCCTGTTCGTCGGCAATAGCGACGCCTCTCCGGTCTATTCGGTCTATAACCGCGGCACCCGCGAACTGACGGAACTGTTTGTCACCAACACCCGCCTGGAGGGCCTGCCCCTGGCAGCCAAGCACGATGAGACCATCCAGGCCCGCGATGGCCTGGAACTGGTGTCCTACCTGAGCTTACCGGTGGGCAGTGATCCGGACGGCGATGGCCGTCCCCGGCGGCCGGTGCCAATGGTGTTGCTGGTACACGGCGGCCCGTGGGCGCGGGATACCGCGGATTATTCCGAGCAAGTTCAGTGGCTGGCCAACCGGGGGTATGCCGTGCTACAAGTCAATTTCCGCGGGTCCACTGGCTTTGGCAAAGCGTTTATCAATGCCGGTAACCACGAGTGGGGCGGCAAGATGCATGATGACCTGATCGACGCCGTCAACTGGGCCGTCGAGCATCGTGTCGCGCAACCGGAGCGGATCGGCATCATGGGTACCAGCTATGGTGGCTACGCCACTCTGGTTGGCCTGACCTTTACCCCCGACACCTTCGCCTGCGGTGTGGATGTTGTTGGGCCGTCCAATCTCAATACGCTGCTGGCATCGATTCCGCCCTACTGGGAAGGTATCCTGCGCACCCTGGTCGCGGCCATCGGTGATCCGGATAGTGAGGAGGGACGCAGCCTGCTCACAGCGCGCTCGCCCCTCAATCGCGTGGACGCCATCCGACGGCCGCTGTTGATGGGGCAGGGCGCCAACGACCCACGGGTCAAGCAGGCGGAGTCCGACCAGATTGTCGACGCAATGGGAGCCAGAGACATTCCCGTGACCTATGCTCTGTTCCCGGATGAGGGGCACGGCTTCCTGAAACCGGAAAATAGACTGGCGTTTTATGCCGTGGCGGAAAGCTTTCTCGGCGCATGCCTGGGAGGTCGCGTGCAACCGATTGGCGACGACTTCCAGAATTCCAGTATCAGGATTGTGGCAGGGGCTGGGCAGGTGCCGGGTGTGGAGGAGGCGTTGGTAGATTAGAGTCTTGTCCCATCGCCAGCAATGCAGTTGCCCGCTCGCGCACGGCCAAGCTCAGCTCAACCGGCTCCAGAACTGTAAAACGGAATGGCAGGCAGGTGAGCCAGTGGGCGAAACAGGGGATGCTGTCAGTGGCGGTGTGCAGTAACACGCCGTGCTCCTGTTGTTGGAACAGGGCCTCCATCTCGCCCATCGCGCGGGTCGCGGTGGCTATATCGGTATGCAGCAACACGCTGAGCGGGTGTTCGCGCGGCGCGGTGATGATACTGCGCTGCAGATAATCCGCCGCGTCGAACTTCGGCGGGCGCAGGAAAGTGGCGGCCAGGGTCTCCACCCGGTACAGGCGGTCGAGGCGAAAGGTACGCAGCTCCTCACGCAGGTGGCAAAAGCCACAGATATACCAGCGTCCCCGGCGATAGACCAGGCCATAGGGGTCCAGCGTGCGGCGGGTGGTTTCGCCCTTTTGGGACTGATAGCTGAATTCCACCTGCTGCTGGCTTTGCGCCGCGTCCGTCAACCGCAACAATGCTCCCTCGTCCCTGGCGGCTTCTACCGGTGGCAACACTATGTCGATGGTTTCGCCCACCGCGCGCACACGGCGCTTGAGCTTCGCAGGCATGACCCGTTCCAGTTTGGCCTGTACGCTGGCGATGGCCGGCGTGGCCTCGCGCAGCCCCAGTTGTCCGGCCGCCAGCAGGCCCAGGGCGATGGCCTGGGCCTCTTCGTCGGTGAACATCATGGGAGGCAGTTTGAAGCCTGCCACCAGCATATAGCCGCCGTAGCGCCCCTGCTCGGAGGTCACCGGGATGCCCAGTTCCTCCAGCACCGTGATGTAACGCCGCACGGTGCGAATGTCCACATCCAGGCGCCGGGCGATGTCGGCCCCGGTCATGCGGCCGTGGGTTTGCAGCAGTTCCAGCAGTGCCAGTACCCGCGTGGTGGGGCCGGACATCTTGCTTCTCCTTTTTTGATTACCCGGTTTTTAAATAGGACGGAATATGGCCTGATTGGACGGTATTCTGCCCGCAGACAGGCTGGCTGTCGACCCAACCACTGTTCAGGAGCAAGACGATGAAAGATCTGACCCTCTATACCAACCCATACTCCCGCGGCCGCATTGCACGCTGGATGCTGGAAGAAACCGGAGCGCCCTACGACGTTAAAATCATGGAATATGACGGCAGTATCAAAGCCCCGGAATATTTGGCAATAAACCCCATGGGCAAGGTGCCGGCACTGGTCCACGGCGATACCGTGGTAACTGAGACGGTGGCCATCTGCGCCTATCTCGCGGACCAGTTTCCCGAAAAGAAGTTGGCGCCGGCCGTGGGAAGCCCGGAACGCGGTAGCTATTATCGCTGGTTATTCTTCGTCGCGGGCCCGCTGGAAATGGCCATGACGGCCAGGTCCCAGGGCTGGGAAATCGATCAGAAAGCTGCGCAGGTGGTGGGTTGCGGCCTGATCGGGGATACGCTGGCTACGCTGGAGCAGGCGCTGACTGGCAGGGATTACCTCTGCGGTTCACAGTTCACCGCTGCGGATCTGGTGCTGGGCAGCTATCTGGGCTGGAACTTGCTGCAGCAACAAATCGAGCCACTGCCGGTATTTAGCCGCTACGTCGAAAGACTGGAAGCCAGGGAGGCCGCAAAGCGGGCCAACCAACTGGATGGTGAGCTGGAGTAATCCGGCCAGCTAGCGGGCCGCCACCGGCCCCGGCTTTGCCTGCTGCAGCGTCTGCAATCGGTCCAGCCCCGCTCGCTGGTTGAGCAGGGCCAGTGTTTCTGCCGGTTCCAGCCAGCGGCACAGTTCGTCCAGACTGCTGGCGTGCTCAGCTTTCCAGGCTGCCGTGACTGCCGCGGCATTGAAGTTCGCCAGCGTCGGCTTGGCGGGAGCTGGAGCCAGTTGCGCCCGATGCCAGGCGAACAGCTCGGGGTCGCTTGCCAGATGCCTCAGCGCGGGACTGTGATCTTCCGCGGGCATCTGTTCGAGTTCGGCCTGCATACGCGCCAGCACCGGCGCCGGACGTTTCTCTTCCGGGGCCCGCAGCAATCCGAGCAGCGCAAACAGGCGGCCGCGGCGGCTGCCGCCGCTGATCCAGCTCAGCGGCACCGCCAGCATCAGCCCCAGGGTGATGGGCAGTAACCAGTAGAACAATGGCTCACTCATTTCCCAGGCGAGCAGTGCCAGTGCCGCGCCGAACAGCATGTGCCAGCGGTGGGCGCGAAAGGCCGCGCCCCAGTCCAGCGCGCCATCATCGCGCCGCTGGGGTTGCCAGCCCCCGTCGTGGCCCAGCACTACGGCCCAGATCACGTGGAACTGGGCCACCATCAGGATCGGTGCATACAAGGCGGACAGCAGCGTTTCAAACACGGTACTCAGGGTCAGCAGTATGGGGCCGCCAAAGCGCAGGCACAGCGGGATGTTGACCAGCGCTGCGAACCAGCCAAACAGCTTGGGTGCCAGTACTACGCCCATGGAGATCACAAACAGTTTCAGCGCGCGCTCGGAATCGAATACCGGCCAGGTTGGGAACAGCGAGGGTTCGGCAAAGTACTCCGGCCGCACCAGGTTGGCCTGCACCGCAATGGTCAGCCCGACCACGACCAGCAGCAGCCACAGCGCTGCGCTGACATAGGCCATGATGCCGGTGAACAGGTGCAGTCGGGTGGGCAGCGTGAGGCCGCGGGCGAACAGCACACGGATATGCTGCAGGTTGCCCTGGCACCAGCGCCGGTCGCGAATCAGCACGTCCACCAGGGAGGGGGGAGCCTCTTCCCAGCTCTGCTTGATATCTACGTCAAAGCGTACACCCCAGCCCGCACGGCGCAGCAACGCCGCCTCGATGAAATCGTGGCTCAGCACGGCACCGCCGAAGGGCGGTCGGCCGCGCAGCAATGGCAGCGCGCAGGACTCGGCAAAGGCGCGGCAGCGGATGATTGCATTGTGGCCCCAGAAATTGGACGCCAGGCCGTGCCAGGCCGCCAGCCCGCGGGCATAGATGGGGCCGTAACACTGGTTGGCGAATTGCTGGGCCCGGCCATAGAGACTTTTGGCGCGCACGATACGCGGCAGCGTCTGGATCAGGCCGACCCCGGGTGCCGCGGCCATTCTGCGGGCCAGGGTTACCAGTGTGTCGGCACTGATGATGCTGTCGGCGTCGAGTATGATCATGGCCTCGTAGTCACCGCCCCAGCGCTGAACCCAGTCGGCAATATTGCCGGCCTTGCGCTCGCTGTTGTCGGCCCGGCGTCGGTAGAACACAGGGCAGTTGGCATCGGCCTCGACAATGAGCTGCCGGAACACGGCTTCTTCCGCAATCCAGGCATCGGCCTGGTTGCTGTCACTGAGGATGAAAAAGGCAAACTTGCCGGGCTCGTGGGCGATCAGTTCGCTGCGCATCGCGGTGATTGCCGCAGCGATGCTGTGCGGAGACTCGTTGTACACCGGTAGCAGGATCGCGGTCTGGAACGGGATCTCGCCGCTGTGTTCAGGGATCCTCAGCAGGCGCGGCAGCAGGCTCTGGATAAAGCCCAGCGTGGCCTGGGCGAAGGCAAAGGAGATCCAGGTGAAGTTGATGCTGAACAGGACCAGGAAAACCCACTGCAGCATCGTGATTGTAGTGGTACTGAGTACGCCGTGCATCTCGATGCTGCCGTAGGCCGCCATCGCCAGCGTCAAGCCGCCGACATAGAGGCGCGCGAGCAGGGTCTTCAGGCCGGCGGTCAGCGAAAAGCGTGTACGGAGTTTGTGGCGCGGTTCGTGCAATTGCCGCCGCGGCATCGGCAGTGGATTCTCCGCCGGCACGGCTGCCAGCGGTTGCTGCTCCACCACTGCCGCGGTGCTGGCATTTTCGCTACTCATTGAGCCACCGGTAGAGCCAGGTTTCCGCCACCGGCTCATCGCCACGCTTGAGGTCGACCCGCATCTCGGCAACAGGCTCCTCGCTGTTTTCCAGGCTCAGGAACACGCGGATCCCATTGATTGCCGGATTGGGTTGGACACGGGACTCCAGGATGCGCCCGGGCTGGATGGCGGCGTGAGCAACGATATCCTCCAGGTTATCTACCGCGAGGTTGCCGTAGTCGATCATCACCTCGTGGTGGTCACTGAACAGTTTCTCGCCGCCGGCGCTGCGCACCACTCGCGCTGTATCGGCCTTGCCGGGTACATCGTCCGGCCAGCTCAGCCGGTAGGCGTACTCAAATGGCTGGCCCTGCCGCAGTCCCTGATCGGGACGCCAGTACGCCACGATATTGTCATTGGCCTCGGAGTCTGACGGAATTTCAACCAGCTGAACATGACCCTTGCCCCAGTCCCCCAGCGGTTGCACCCAGGCGGAGGGGCGCCGATGGTAACTGGCCTCCAGGTCCTGGAAATAGCCGAAGTCCCGGTGGCGTTGGATCAGGCCGAAACCCTCGGGGTTTTCGTCGACAAAGGCGCTGATCTGCAGATGGCGGGGATTGGCCAGGGGCCGCCAGATGTGCTCGCCATTGCCGCGCTTGATGGCCAGACCCCCGGAATCGTGGACGGCGGGCCGGTAGTCACGCAGGTCGGCGGGGTCCAGCGGGCCGTGCATGAACATCGACGTCAGCGGCGCCAGGCCTACATGCTCAATGTCTTCACGGGGAAACAATGTGACTTCGACATCCATGCGCAGCGGTGAGCCCGGATAAATGCCAAACCGGTAGGCCCCGGTCACCCGCTCGCTGTCCAGCAGCGCGTGAACCACCATTGAATCGTGGCTGCTTGAGGGCCGCTCCACCCAGAACTGGCGGAAGATCGGATGTTCCTCGCCCTGGGGGCCGGCTACATCGATGGCCAGACCGCGCGCCGACAGGCCGTACAGCTGGCTCTTCGACACGCCGCGGAAGTAACTGGCGCCCTGGAACACCAGGAATTCGTCGGCATAGTCCTCACTGTTCAGTGGATAGTGCAGGCGCATGCCAGCGTATTTGCCCACCTCGGCCAGTATCTTCGCGAGCGCGGGGTCGGGCACCCGGAATGAGTCTTCCGAGACAATGAGCGGAGAACTTTTGCCATTCTCTACAATATTGATATCGACCAGGTCACGGTACAAAAAGCCCGGGGCGAACAGCTGGATGGAGAATCGCGTTGGCGAGCGACCCCAGACAGCCGCGTCCTGTTGATAGTTGATCTTGCGGTAGTCGGAATAATCCAGGTTGCTCAGTACTTTGGGAGCCTGCGGCAGCGACTTGAAGGGCTCCTGCGACAGCTGCCGCGCGCGTTCGATCACGCTCTTTCTGGAGAAATTGTCACTTTCCTCCACCATGGCCTGGGCCAGCAGCCTGCTGCCCGGCATCGCCAGGCACAGGCTCAGGACCACTATCAAATAACGGAAGGAGGTTACAGCGACGGACATCAGGCATTCCCTGGCAATACAGCGATCAGGATCTCATGGTACGGTAGTTAACAATATCGGGAGGAAACACGTCGTGCGGTAGTTAACATAAAGCCAAATTAGTGCCGCGGTTGCGGCCGCGGCGAACGCACTATAGCGAGAAGTTCATGTTGTTGGCGCCGAAAATACCGGCCAGGCCGATCACGATCAGGTAGATTGCAACAATGTAGTTCAGCAGTCTGGGCATGATCAGGATGAGGATGCCGGCAATCAATGAGATCAGGGGGGTCAGGGCTATGGTCATGTCGTACTCCGGTTTTGGGGTTGGCTCCTTGCCCTGAGAAGGTACTACAGATTCGGGTTGTTCAGTAGCACTGTTTCACCGCTTCGGCGCCCTGTTTGCGAATGGCCTGGTACTTTTTCCAGAAGCCGGCGTCGATGCCCTTGAGATAGTCATTGGTCTCGGCCCTGCGGTAGCGGCTGAGGTGGCTCGGGCCGCCGTTGTAGACGCCATAGGTGGCGCGGACCAGGTCATCGACCTCGCCCCGCACTTCATGCTCCTTGCGCCTGATGGCGTAGTCCACCAGATAGTGTGCCAGAATTTCATTGCCGGCCCGGGCGTTGTAGCCGACGTCATCCTCCAGCGCCTCCAGGTCGTAGACATTGCGCCAGACATGCTTGTTGATCTGCATCAGTCCGACTGAACCCGCCGAAGACTGGATCGGCGCTATTTCGCCATCGCGTTCAACGAACTGGCGCCAGCAGGATTCCTGCCAGGCAGTGGCCCGGACCAGATTCTCGTAGAGCGGGAAAAATTGTGCCGGAACCTTGTTGCGCTTGCGCTCCGCGGCGATGCTTTCGTCCAGCAGTTGTTCCATTGCCGCCAGGTAGCGGTCGAGGTCACCGGCCGCGGGTATCCAGCCGGTCAGGGTCTCTACCAGTGCCCGGTCGATGGACGCCGCCTCCGCCCGGGGTATCAGCCAGGCCAGGGGGAGGGGCGTCGGAGGGGCTTCCCCGGCATCGAACTGCGGGTCCAGCCCCAGCAGCGCGCGCAGTTCCGGGTCCACGTGGGTGTCGTAGTTGAGCTGCTGCTCGGTAACCGTGGGCGTCAACATGCGGGCCAGGCGGCGCAGGGTATGCTGGTCCAGGTTCATACCCAGGTGCGGCGCGGCGTTGTCCAGTGCCTGCAGGGCATTGGCGCCGGTAACAAAGGTGGCCAACTGCAGGCTGCGGGTGCCGTCTGCGGCGGCCAGTTCACTGCGCTGCAGCAGTGGCGCCAGCCGCGACCAGGTGGCCAGGAACAGCTCGCGCACCGGCTCGCCGGCGAGCTGGTCGGCGGCCAGTGTGGCGCGCAGGTCGTGGCGGGTCTCCAGCAGGACCTCGGCCAGCGCGCGGCGCAGGTGCGGGTCCGAGGGCGCGGCCAGATCCTTGATCAACCAGGTCGCAAAAGCGTCCCAGGCCTGCCAGCTGGCGTCCCAGCGCGCCAGCTCTTGCGCCGTGAGTGGGGCTTCCTCCGCGGCATCCCAGTCCACCGGAATCGGCGGCGGCTGCAGCGCAAAACGAATCACCAGGCCATCGGCGGTAGTCGCGGCGGAACGCAGTACCAGGGTTTGCGCGACGGCCTGGCGGTTGGCTTCGTCGCCCGGCAGAACGTCGAGCAGTAGCCCGCGCAGGTCCTGGACCGCGGTGCTAAAATCAATGGTTACCGCCCCCAGCTTCGGATGGACATGACCCTTTACCCAGTCCCATACCGTGCCGGAGAGCGTAGCCGACTCGGCATCGGTGCTGAGGATGCGGGAATCCACGATGCGGAAGGCGACAGTACTGCCGCCGACGGGCACATGGGCCTGTTCCAGGGTTTCGACGACCCCGCTCCAGTTCAGGGGCAGCAGGCAACGGCCGGCTACCGGGGTGCCGACCCGGGCATTTACCCGGGTGGTCAGGCGCAACTGTCCCGTCTCGTCGGCGTCGACCCGGGGTTCCGTCAGGATCAAGGAATTGCAGTTCTGGCTATCGCGGAACAGCTCCGCGCTGCCTTCCGGCCCGTTGAACAGCTGCTGGGTCAGGGCCTGGTGAACGACCTGATGATCCAGGGTGACCGGCAATTCGACCTCGGCGGCGCGGGCCGCGGTGTGCGGCAACAGCCACAGCAACACCAGGGCCAGAGGCAAGTGGAAACGAAGAGGGTTGCGCGCGCGCATGCAGTATTGGCTCCGGGCCTGGATACAGTCGCCGATGATAGCGCAGGCGCCGCCCCTCAGTCGCGTTCGATCGCAGGCATTACCGGTAAGGCCACGCGGCTAGGGTATTGCGGTGACAGGTGCAGCGTATTGCGCGCGGTCACCGCTTCTGTTTCGTCGTAATTGTTGCCGCCGGTATTGAGATTGCGCATGTACTGGGGAAACTTGGCCGAGGCGATTTCCACCCGGATGCGGTGGCCCTTGCGGAACAGGTGACTGGTGGACATCGGCGCCGGTGTTATTTCATACACCTCACCCTCGCGCATGAATACTTCCCGGTCATAACCCTCGCGATAGCGGGCGCGCTGGATGGTATCGTCGACATTGTAGGCGGTGCCGTCCGGATGCACGTCCACCAGTTTGACGGTAAAGTCGGTATCGCGGGCGTCTGAAGACACAAACAGCGTGGCGCGCACGCTGCCGGTGACCTCCAGGTCCTGCTCCAGTACCTCGCTGCTGAACACCAGCACATCTGCGCGGGCTTCTATTGCGCGCTGGTCATAACTGCCGCCCGGCGCGGCATCGGCATTGCAGCAGACCCCGCCGCCCAGCGCGGGCACCGGGTTCATGGGGTCGTAGGTCCAGCTGTTGGCGACGGTTGCGGTGGGGCAGTGGTGCTCAAGCTGCCATCGCCGAACACGCTGTTGGCGTTGCCGCCGGCGCTGTGCAGGTAGTAGACAACATTACTGGCTGCCCGGGCGGCCAGCTGTCGGCTTCGCCCCAGGCGTTGCGGCCCATGGTGTAATACTGCACCCGTGGGTGGTGGCGGCGAAGTCGTTGGCCTCTTCCTTCAGGTAGTGGTCGAAAAATGCGAATACCTGGTCCCAGACTTCGAGCGCGGGACGGCCGACGTTGAGTTCGCCGACTAGAAGGTCCTCGTGTTCGGGAATGTTGTAGAAGCCGCAGTGCAGGGTGGGGGCGATCACTACATACTGGCCGTCGCGCACCGCGCGGTCGGAGGCATTGTTGCGGACATGATTGAACAGCGCCAGATTGGGGCCCTGGCTGACATCGAACCAGCTGTTGAACCAGAATGCCGGGACCCCGAAGTCCTGGTCATCGTGATACAGGCCGCCCTGGTACCAGCCGGGATCGTCGGGCTTGCGTGTAATCAGTTCCGCCCAGGGGCCGGTATTGGCGCCGGCCTGTTCCGGCCATTCGCTGGCAGGCAGTTTCGCCAGCTGTTGCTTCCAGTTGACTTCAGGCATGGTTGCCGCCAGGTCATACATTTTGCGCAGGCGCTGCAGTTGCTCCTGGGACAGGCCCGCCGGGAACTGCGGCCGCAGGTTCTGCTGGACGTGGTAGAGCCAGACCGAGAACAGGGTCTGGTGTACACCGCCCTTGTACCAGTTGCCCTGCTCATGGAACTCGCCCACACGGCCGATACCGGCACCGGCGGCCATCGGTACCATGGCCTTGTGGGCGGGATGATCCAGGGCCGCCAGCGACAGCTGCCACTCCGCGGATGAGGAACAGCCCAGGGTGCCCACGCTGCCGTCGGACCAGGGCTGTTCCGCTACCCAGTCGAGCGAATCCCAGCCGTCCTGTTGCGGGTTACCCAGAATCTCCCACTCGCCCTCCGAGTAAAAGCGGCCGCGCTCGTTCTGTACCACGAAGGCATAGCCGCGCTCTGTGGCTTCCAGTGCCCACTGCAGCTGGGGTCCTTCAATACGATTGAAATCATAGGGGGTTTTGACAAAGAGGGTGGGGACGGGACCCTCGCGGTCCCTGGGCAGATAGACATCGGTGGCCAGGCCGACGCCATCGCGCATCGGCACCATGATCATGGTGTCGGCGTCGGCGATCTCCCCTAATCTGGCCTGCTCCTCTTCTTCGGTCGGCTGGGCCGCTGTCGCGGATATGGCTGTGGCAGCCAGCAACACGGTGAGCAGTCCACGATGAATTTTATGACCCGGCATTGCAGCTCCCCGATGCAGTAGTATTGTTGTCGGCGCAGGATAAGGGGCTGGGCGGGCTTAGTCAAAAACCCGTCGGGGGCGATCAGGGTCTGAGATCCTCATAGGCACGCCAGGTGGCGTGGCCAAGCAGTGGGAAAATCACGATCAGGCCCAGCAACCAGGTGGCAAAGCCCACCAGGACCAGCACGCAAACCAGGCTGGCCCAGACCAGCATCACCGGCAAATGCTGCCAGGTGACGGTGGCACTGCAGCGCATTGCAGTAGTGGCATTGACCTCGCGCTCAATGATCAGCGGCACGCTGATTACGGTCAGCGCAAAGCCGCCGATCGCGGTAACCAGCGCGATGCCCGCGTAGATCAGCAACTGCACGGGGCTCAACTGACGCAGCACATCGCCCCAGACAGTGCTGGCCAGCGTGGGGGCGATATCCACCTCGGCCCAGCTCAATGCCGCCAGGGAAATCGCAAACCACAGCGCCGCCAGTGCCAGCAGCATAAAGGCGAAGCGGCGCAGTGGCTCCCGGCAGCGACGGAGAACCTGCAGCGAGATCCCGAAGTTGGCCTGCCGGCCCAGTGCACGCCAGCGTGACAACTCGCACAAGCCGGCGGCGAAAGCCGGCCCCACCAACAGGAAGCCGAGGGTAGCGGTGGCGAGAAAAAGGGGGTGGCGCTGGTAGGCCAGCAGGATCCCTCCCAGGACGGCCACCAGCGCCCCGTAGGCCAGGCTGGCGCCGGGGTGGCTCCAGAGGTCCCGCCAGCCGTCGCGCAGCCAGATGCAGGGTTGCCACAGGGGCAGACGGTGGCTGTTGCGGTGCGTGGAATGGGGGTGGTGGCAGCCATGAACCTTGCTCCTTTTGCAAGCAGTTAAGTTCACTGCGGCGCGACTGTCAAACAGCTGCCCTTTATCAATCGGGTTGTTCGGCCTCGGCGATAATCGCATCGAGGTCGACCTCGTCTGTCGCCAGTTCCGCCACAATATCGCGCAGTCGCTGCAGTGATACTTTACTGGGGCCCTGGGCCAGCGCCAGTGCGACGTCATCGATAGTGGCCTCGCCACCGGTGGCCTCGCGCAGGGCTTCGTCCAGGTGATGCATTACCCCCACGGCGCGAGCTGTGACCGGCCCGGAAGAGCGCTGCGTGAACAGCGTATCGGCGCGGCGGGCCCAGTTTGCCTGCCAGTCCAGAGTCTCCCGGTAGCGGGTCTCGCTGATGCCACCGCTGCGGTAGAGGATGGCGGAGGCGTAGTACTCGGCGATGCCCTCGACGATCCAGTCGCTGTTCTTGGCGCCCCGGATGCCGGTGCCGATATGCACCAGTTCGTGAATCATGCTGCTGGTGCGATTGCCACTGATCAGCGGCCGCTGCGCGTGCATGAACAGGGAGCGGGTGCCCGACAGGCCGCCGCGCCACATCGGCTCGCCGGCCAGTACTACCAGCAAGTGCTCGGGAAAGTCGGGGAATACAGCCTTGACCTCGGGCAGGTTCCAGGCGATGAAGGCGAGAATGTCCTGCAGTCGGGCGCCTTCGCCGGAGGGGGCCGCGACCCGCACATCCACGCCGTCAATGATGTCCTGGCGGCTGGTGATGTCGCCCAGGATCAGCCAGCCCTTGGGCCGGGGCAGGCGCCGGCCCGGGTCGATGATCCGGTAGTGCAATGGCTTGTCGTCCACCAGCGCATAGGGCGCGGCCGCGGACCACTGCCTGGGCAGTTTGAATACCAGTTCCGCGCTCGCTTCCAGTCCCTTTACCATGCGCGCCGAGATCGGCGGGATCAGCTTGTCGCTGCGCAGAATGGCCCAGTCATCTGTGATGTGGGAGTCGTAGCGGCCACTCGTTTTTTGCTCGTCGATCACGAACTCATAACGCAGACTGGCCTCGGGCCCCCGGGGGCGCCAGGTCGCGGTGTCGTCCTTGCGGGTCAGGCCCGCGTCGCTGCGCACGTTCTGGTGCCGCTCCGGGTTCAGGTGCAGCACCAGCCGACTGGGCAGCTGTTCGCCGCGCAGCAGGATCTCCACCTCGGCCAGGCCGGTGTCGGGCTGGATTGCCGCTCGGTACAGGACCTCGAACGCCGCCGCTGGCGCGGAAGCACAGTACAGCAGGCCCAGCAGCAAAAGGGTGGCTATTGTCAGCGAACGATACATCGGTGCGGGCCTCATTGCCGGGATTTACGCTCAGGATACCAGTGCTTTGCACGCGAGCCTATGCAACTGGCTAACACCCCCTGTAAAGTCGTACCATTTACCGGTCGGTGACGGCACCACAATATGGGACATCCATGGGGAGGAGATCATGAACGAACAGGCTACCTTTGATATCAACCAGGTGATTGCACAGGCCAGGGAAATTATTACCAATCCC
The DNA here is from genome assembly GCF_010669285.1 of Kineobactrum salinum. Lineage (GTDB taxonomy): Bacteria > Pseudomonadota > Gammaproteobacteria > Pseudomonadales > Halieaceae > Kineobactrum > Kineobactrum salinum. Next base: position 3,659,241 of record NZ_CP048711.1, read on the forward strand.
GTCGGCTACTTTCAACACATGCCCAAAAGTGGCGGCTACGCCAATCCGGTCATATTTGTCGCCGTGATGGGGCGGCAATGGGTTTGGTGACCGCGGTCTGGTCCCTGTTCGGCTCCACCACCGGGATGCTGGCAGCGGGCTTGGGCGCGATTATCGTGATGCCGATCTTTGCGGTGATCGGCGCTTTTATCGGCGCCGCGATCCTGTTCGTGATCTGGCGCCTGATGGGCTCGGGGGAAGATTACGAGACCGCGTTTCGCTGCCAGGCCTCGGTGGCGGCGATTTATCCGGTGACAGCCCTGCTGGCAATCGTCCCCTATCTGGGCACGATAATCACCATCGCCTGGGGTGCATTCCTGCTGGTAGAAGCCAGCGTGTCGGTGCATGGGCGTGAGCGCAAGACCGCGCAAATTGTATTTGGCGTGCTGGCGGTGCTGATGATCCTGTCCAATATCGCCAGCGAACGTGCAGCGCGGCAGATGGAAAGGCGGTTCCAGGATGTCGGTCAATTCGAGAACATGGAAGACATGAGCCCGGAGGAAGCGGGCCGCAAGATGGGCGAGTTTTTCAAGGGGCTGGAAGAGAGTTCGAACAGGTCCGCTGACGGTGACGCCGACTGAGACTGACGCAGGCGGTCCAGTTGCGCGCAGAGTTCGCGCGCGCCCTGCAACACCCGCGCGGTTGGGCGCTGCAGGTAGTCCGGGTCTACCGCCAGCACTGCGCCGCCAGCCACTGCCCGCAGCGCGGGAAACCGGCGCCAGTGCTTCAGCCAGGCCTGCCTGGCCTCACCGCCGGCGCCTACCACGATTACATCGGGATCCCGCGCCAGCAGTGACTCCAGGTTGATACGCGGTGCCAGGGTCGCCGCGTCGGCAAAGCTGTTGCGCCCGCCGCAGAGGCTGATGACCTGGCTGATCAGGTGGTTACCATTGATGGTCTGCAGCGGCTCGTGCCAGACCTGGTAGAACACTGTCAAAGGGGCTTGCTGTCGGTAGCGCCCGGAAAGTTCAGCGAAACCCCGTTCCAGGCGGCGGGCCTCGGCTTCACTCTGCTGCCCGGTGCCTGCCAGTTGGCCCAGTCTGCGGATGCTGTCCGGGATGTCCGCCAACTGGCGCGGTTCGCTGACATAGACCGGAATATCCAGCCGTTCCAGCGTTGCCAGTGCCCCGGGGCCATTCCCCGAGCCCCACATCAGGATCAGGTCCGGCCTGGCGCTGATGATCCGCTCCAGACTGAAAGCGTTGAACGAGCCCACCCGCGGCAGGGCTTGCGCCGCTGCCGGATAGTCACTGTAGCTCACTGCCCCTACCAGCCGGTCACCGGCGCCGGCACTGAACAGATTCTCGACAATATGGGGCGCCAGTGCCACGATGCGCCGGGCCGGCGCTTCCAGTGTCACGGTCCGGCCCAGTGCGTCCTGCACCGAGATCGGTGCCGCTTTGGCCAGCGGTAGGGCAGCGACGGCCAGCAGCAGGAAGGCCAGCCTGGCGCCACGCTGCCTCACAGTCCGATCACCAGCGGCTGGCGGCCGTTGGGATGCTCCTGCACCAGCACTTCCGCCTGGAACAGCTCGCGAAATAACTGCGGTGTCAGCACTGCCCGTGGGCTGCCCGCCGCGACCTGGAGGCCCTGACCGAGGACGATCAACTGGTCGGCCACGGACGCCGCGAGATTGACGTCGTGCACTACCAGCAACACCGCGCAGCCGCGCCCGGCGAGTTCGCCGATGGCGCGGACCAATTGCTGTTGATGGGCCAGGTCCAGCGCCGCGGTGGGCTCGTCCAGCAGCAGCAGCTTGCCATGCATGCTGTGTTGATCCCAGATCTGGGCCAACACCCGCGCCAGCTGCACCCGCTGGCGCTCGCCGCCGGACAGCTGGGTGTAGAGCCGGTCCCGCAACGCCAGTGCATCGGTGGCGGCCAGCGCCTGGTGGGCGATCTGGCGGTCGATGCGCAGACCGGTGGCATGGGGGGTGCGTCCCAGCAGCACTACTTCCTCGACGGTATAGGGGAAATTCAGCAGCGACAGTTGCGGCAGGAAGGCCAGCCGCCGCGCCAGTTCCAGTCGCGGCCACTGCGACAACGGTTTGCCGGCAAAGCTGATGCTGCCGTGACTGGGACTGAAGTCGCCGGCGATCAGCCGCAGCAGGCTGGATTTGCCGGCCCCGTTGGGGCCGATCAGCGCGGTCACCTGGCCGGCCACCAGCTGCAGGTCCAGTGCGGCCAGTACCGGCTTGCCCCAGGGCGCGGCGGCCACCGAGTCCAGCTTCAGCAGCGTCATGTCTGCATGCCGTAGTGGTGGCGCTGGCGCAGCAAGGAGATGAAGAAGGGCACCCCGATCAGCGCGGTAATGATACCCACCGGCAATTCGGTCGGCGCCAGCACGACCCGCGCCAGCGTATCGGCCACCACCAGCAGGATGGCGCCGGCCAGCGCCGAGGCGGGCAGCAGCGTGCGGTGGTCGGGGCCGATCAGCAGGCGTACCAGGTGAGGTACTACCAGGCCGACAAAGGCGATGGTGCCGACCATCGCTACCGAGGTGCCCACTCCGAGGGCGACCCAGCCGATCAGTGCCAGCTTGCTGCGGTTGACGTCGATGCCCAGGTGGCGGGCTTCGGATTCCCCCAGCAGCAGGGTATTGAGCGCCCGCGCATGGCGCGGCAGGGCCAGCAGCACCAGCGTGCTGACCGCGGTGGCCAGTCCCAGGCGGGACAGGTTGGCGCCGTCCAGGCCGCCCATTCTCCACAGGCTGATGCGCCGCAAGCGTTCATTGTCGGCAAAGAATTCCAACAGATTGCCCAGCGCGCCGGCCAGCGCGGTGATCGCGATGCCTGCCAGCAGCATGGTCGCCACCGAGGTGCCGTTTTCCGAGCTGGCCAGTCGGTAGACCAACAGCACTGCCAGTGCACCACCGGCAAAAGCCCCGGCCGACACCAGCGTGAGGCCGAAAAACCCCTCCAGCAGGCCGCCGCTGAGCACGATCAGGATGGAGGCGCCCAAAGAGGCGCCGGCGGTAACACCGATCAGTGACGGGTCGGCCAATGGGTTGCGGAACAGGCCCTGCATTGCGGCCCCGCTCATCGCCAGGGTGGCGCCGATCACCGCGGCCAGCAGCACCCGCGGCAGCCGGATCTGCTGCACGATCATCGTTGCCTGGCCGGTGCCGTCACTCCACAACGCCTGCCAGGCCTGTGCCGGGCCCAGGCTCACCGCGCCGCTGCCCAGTCCCAGCAGGATCGCCAGCGGCAACAGCAGCAGCAAAAGCCCGATCAGCTGGCCGGCGCGGCGCCGGCGCAGCGTGGTGGCGGGTGCTGCGCTAGTAGTCAACGCCGCGGCGGGCCTTGATGCCGCTGTTGAAGGCATGCTTGATGTCCTTGACCTCGGACACAGTGTCCATGATGTCCTGCAGCGCGCTGCCGCCACCGCGGCCGGTGACCACCACGCTCTGTTCCGGCGGGCGTCCGGCCAGCGCGTCGATGACATCCGCCTCTGGCAGGTAATCGAAGGCCAGCATATAGGTCAGCTCATCCAGCACGACCAGGTGATAGGCCGGATCCGCCAGCATTGCGCTGGCCCGCTCCCAGGTGGTGCGGGCCGCGGCGATATCGCTGCTGCGGTCCTGGGTGTCCCAGGTGAAGCCGGTACCCATCTGGTAGAAATCCACCTGCGGGCAATGATCGCGCAGGTAGATCTCTTCACCGGACAACTGCTCGCCCTTGATGAATTGCACCACTCCCACCTTGTAACCATAGCCCAGTGCCCGCATCACCATGCCGAAGGCGGAGCTGGACTTGCCCTTGCCGTTGCCGGTCAGCAGGATGGCGACGCCGCGTTCGGTGCTGGCAGCCTCGATGCTGGCGTCAACGCTGGCTTTCTGCTTTGCCATCGCCTTCTGGTGACGGCTGTTCTTGTCGCTCTGGGTCATGGTCGGGATCCTAGAAAGAGTAGCGCACACCGGCATAGGCGGCGCGGGCACTGGTCCGGTAGGTGGGGATTTCCTGGTACCGGCTGTTGAGCAGGTTCTCCACGCGGCCGTACAACTCCAGGTCCGGCAGCAGCGCGAAGCGCGCATTCAGGTCCATCACTTCGTAGTCGTCCAGCGCTGTGCCATCGGCTTCCCGCGCATCCCGGGCCAGCCGCAGCTGCACACCCAGCCGCAGCTGCTCGGACTGGCTACGCCACTGCAGGCCGAGATTGCCCAGATGGGTCGGACGATATACGCGATGACCTCCCGCCGCGGTTTCATTGTCATTGTAGGTGTAATTGGCCTGCAGGCGGAACTGTGCCGCCAGCGGCAGGTCGGCAATCAGCTCGATGCCAGAGGAATCGCTGTCCCCGCTGCCCTGCAGGTAGCCGGAAAAAGTGTCCAGGTCGAAGAAAATCTCGTTCTTGACACTCTGGCGGAAATACACGGCTTCCAGTAGCAGTTCACTGTCTCCCCAGGACAGGCCCACCTCGTAACCCTCGCTGCGTTCCTCGCGCAGTTCCAGTCCGGCCGCGGGCGGGCCGGCAAAAGAACTGCGATTGTAGGCGATTTCATACAGGCTGGGGGCGCGGAAACCGGTGCCCCAGCTGCCCCGGAGCTTGAGTTCCCGCGCGGCCAGCGGCCACAGGTAGGCGGCGCTCACACGATAGGTGTCGTGGCTGCCGAAGTCGTCATTGTCGTCGTAGCGGGCACCGGCGGTAAAAAACAGACTGTCGGCGAGACTCCCCTGGTATTCCAGATAGTAGCCGTCCTGGTCGCGCTGTGTGTCAAAACCCCCGTCGTCCATGGTCTCCCGCTTGTGATCCACGCCGTAGACCAGCTGCAGCTGCGGACTTGGGGCGAAGCTGCCCAGGTAGCTCCAGTGCGCTATCTCGCCCTCGGTACCGAAACCTGGCAGCCCCTCGCTGTATTGCTGCCGTTCGGTCCGGTTGTGGCTGTAGGCTAATTCATGCCGCAACTGCTCGCCGTTGTACTGCGCCGAGCCGCGCCAGGAGCGCTGGTCGAAGCTGTCGCTGCAGCGATTGGTGGGGGAGGAGGTGTCGTTGGTGAAGCAGCTGTCGAATTCGTTGTCACCGTCGACATCGCGGGCGACCAGCTCCAGCCGCAAGCGCTCGGCCGGGTTCCAGCCTACACGGCCGTGCGCACTGCGGTTGTCATAGCCATCGCGGTCACCGGGATCCAGATCGGTGCTGCGGGCATTGAAGCCATCGCTGCGCAAGTCTGTCAGCGCCAGGTTGGCATCCATCTGCTCATTGCCGGCCGCGACATTGGCGCTCAGCTGGCGGCTGCCGTAGCGTCCCGCTTCGGCGCTGAGATCGCCGCCGAACCCGGTGACGGGCACGCGGGTGCTGATATTGACCACGCCACCGGCGTCGGCACCGTACATCATGCCCTGCGGTCCGCGCAGGATTTCCACCCGCTGGATGCCGGCGCTCAGCAGATGCTCGATGCGGGGGCCGATCTGGGGTGCCGAGGTGTCGGAGATGTCGATGCCGTCGATCAGCACCAGCGTGCGGTAGGCCTCCTCGCCGCGGATCCGCAGCGAGGACACCTTGCCGGCACCGCCATTGTTGCTGACCGCGACCGAAGGCTGGCTGCGCAGCACATCCTGCAGCGAGGTGAAGCCGCGGGCGCGGATCCCGGCGGCATCGATCACCGAGATCGATGTGCCGACTTCACGCAGCGGCATCGGCACCCGCGACGAGGTGATGACCATTTCTTCCAGTGGTCCAGCGCTATCGCTATAGGCGGGCAGAGTGGAGATCAGCGCGAGTGCGCCGAGAATTGCTTGTGATTTCATGTGGTACCTCAATAGCCAGAACAGGGTGGCGATTGAGGGAGGGGATCCAGGGAACGCAATGCACCGGGGCATCGGGCAACCTTCAATGAAGCCCTCCGCTCCATCGTTGCTACTTGTTGTTGTCCAGGCAGGTATCGGGCTCACAGCATTGCTGTCTACCGTTGCGGGGGCAGCGGTGGCATCGGCGCGAGGCCTCACCACACTTCCCATTTAACCGGCCCAGCCCTGTCTGGTGACAGCGGCGGCAGGCACCTGGCACGCGGGGCACTGTAGTGAGTCCCGCGCTGGCTGTCAATTTGTCGCCGCGGTCGCTGTGCCGCGGGCGCGGCTTTGCCGTAGAATACCGGCCAGATTCAAGACAGGGGGCAGCGCCATGACCATTTCCCAGGCCCAGAGTGAGCAGGTCGCTGCGTTGCTGGGTCGTGAAGCCCGGGGCCTGCAGGCGATCGCCGTGATGGATGCGGCGCTGCAGCCGCGGGTGATCCGGGTGGCATCGCTGGTGGATGAGAAACCTTTTCCCACTTTGTTCTGGCTGGTGGATCCGGTGATCAATTACCGTATCGACCAGGATGAGGCGCGGGGTCTGATCAAGGATTTCCAGGGTGTGGTCAATACGGACAGTGCCCTGCAGGAGGCGATGTGCGCGGATCATCGTGCCCACATCGAGTTGCGTGACAGCTATCTGGACGAGGCACAGCGGACGCTGCTGGACGAGCTCGGTTTCGCCCCGGTGCTGGCCCGGCGCGGTATCGGCGGAATCGCCGACTTCAGCCGCATCCGCTGCCTGCACACCTGGTACGCCGCACATCTGGTGGTGCCCAACACCATCGGCCGGATGCTGGACCGGTATTGGGACGGCCTGTCCCTGCCGCGGCAACGGCCGGCCTGAGGCGAGGCGGCGGCCATGCAGGCGGCAGACCAGCAGATTCTCGGCCGGGCGCGGGACTGGCTGACCGAGGCGGAGCTCCCGGTGTGGCTTTGCACTATTGCGGCCGCTGTGGGCGCTTCGCCGCGGCCGCCGGGCGCGCTGCTGGTTTGCAATGGTCGCGGTGAGCAGCTGGGTTCGCTCTCCGGTGGTTGTATCGAGGAAGATCTGCTGGAACGACTGCGGGAGGACGGGTTGCCGGGAGCCCGCGCCGCGTTGATCGAGTACGGCGTTAGCGCGGCGCAGAACGAACGCCTGGGCCTGCCCTGTGGCGGCCGCCTGCAGGTGCTGGTACAGCGTTTGCAGGTGCAGTCCGACCTGCCCTGGCTGGAGGCGGCGCTGGCGGCAATCGGCGCGCGCCGCTGTCTGCGCCGGGTGGTGGATATCAGCACTGGCGCGACCCGCTACGGTGAAGAGGAGCTGCATCAGGCGCTGGATTTCGATGGCCGTGAACTGGCCCAGAGCTTCGGTCCGCAAATGCGGCTGCTGCTGGTGGGTGCCGGGCAGTTGAGCCAGGGCCTGGCAGAGCTGGCGCTGGCCATGGACTATGATGTGCTGGTGACGGATCCGAGGCCTTCGATGCTGGAGCAGTGGGAGGGTCCGTCAGTACCGTTGCTCGGTGGCATGCCCGACGATGTGGTCCGCGACCATGCCAGTGATCGCCACAGTATCGTCATCACCCTGACTCACGATCCGCGCATCGACGACATGGCCCTGATGGAGGCACTGACCACCCCGGCCTGGTATGTGGGAGCACTGGGTTCCCGCCGCACCACCGACAGGCGTCTGCAGCGGCTGCGCCAGCTGGAGCTGAGCGAGGAACAGCTGGCGTCCCTGCATGCGCCGGTGGGGCTGGATATCGGCAGCAAGACACCCCTGGAGATAGCGGTGTCGATCATGGCGCAGCTGATCCAGTTGCGCCGCCAGCCGGGACGTCGATGACAGTCGGTGTGCTGTTGCTCGCCGCCGGCAGCAGCCGCCGCTTCGGCAGTGACAAACGCTTTGCCCGCCTGGCCGACGGCAGCAGCCTGCTGCAGGCCAGCCTGGGCGCGATACAGCGCAGCGGCCTGCCACTGCGGGTGGCGCTGCGACCCGGGGATGAGATCGCGGCAGCGGAGTTGAAGGTACTGGGTGCCAGTGCGGTGCTGTGTCCCAATGCAGAGCGCGGCATGGGGTGCACCATCGCCGATGCGCTGCCTCTGTTGCCGGCGTGGGAGGGGCTGCTGATCGCGCTGGCGGACATGCCGGCAATTCGCCCGGCTACCTATGCCGCGGTGGCTGCCGCGCTGGCGGAAGCCGAGCTGGTGAGCCCGGAATACAGGGGCGGCCTGGTCACCCGGTGGGCTTCAGACGCAGTCTGTTCCCGCGGCTGGCACAGCTGGAGGGCGATCAGGGCGCGCGCCAGTTGCTGCGGGAGGCGGGGCCTGCGCGCCGCCTGCTCGCGGTCGACGATCCCGGCATCCACCGCGATGTCGACCGGCCGGCTGATCTTGCGCGATGGCCGGAGTGAGCTGCTTGGTGCTATATTAGCGCGTTTGTTCGCCTCGCTCTGGAGCTCCATGACTACCAATACCGACGATTTGCGCATCCAGCGCACCATTGAGCTGATCGCCCCGCGGCAACTTGTCGCCGACATCGCCGTCAGTGACAGCGCCGCCGAGACTGTATCGGCTGCACGCCAGGGTATACACCGTATTCTCGCGGGGGAGGATGACCGCCTGGTGGCAGTGGTCGGTCCCTGCTCCATTCACGACCCGGAGGCGGCGCGGGAGTATGGCCGGCGCCTGCGGGCGGTGGCGGCCGAGATCGCCGATGATGTGTTCGTGGTGATGCGTGTCTACTTCGAAAAACCCCGCACGACGGTGGGCTGGAAGGGCCTGATCAACGACCCGGACCTGAATAACACCTTTCAGATCAACAAGGGCCTGCACCTGGCGCGGCAGTTGCTGGCGGACCTGGCCGAGATGGGGCTACCGGCCGGCACTGAGTACCTGGATCTGATCAGCCCTCAGTACTATGCCGACCTGATTTCCTGGGGCGCGATCGGTGCCCGCACCACCGAGAGCCAGACCCATCGTGAGTTGTCCTCCGGCCTCTCCTGCCCGGTGGGCTTCAAGAACGCCACCGACGGCGACATCCAGGTGGCGATAGATGCGATCAAGTCCGCCTCCCAGCCGCACCACTTCCTGTCGGTGACCAAGCAGGGCCATTCGGCGATTTTCCAGACCAGCGGCAATGAAGATTGTCACATTATTCTGCGCGGCGGCAAGCATCCCAACTACGACATGTTTTCTGTCGACGACGCCACCGAGATGCTGGTGCGGGCCGGGTTGCCGGCACGTATCATGGTCGATGCCAGCCATGCCAACAGCCGCAAGATTCCGGCGCGGCAGGTGGACGTGATCCGCGACATCGCCACCCAGGTGGCCCGGGGCAGCCGCAGCATTTTCGGCATCATGGTGGAGAGCAATTTGCTGGCGGGGCGCCAGGATGTCGTGGCCGGCCAGGCACTGACCTACGGCCAGAGCATTACCGACCCCTGTATCGGCTGGGACGATACTGCGCAATTGCTGGAAGAGCTGGCCGCGGCGGTTCGCACTCGCCGGCAACGATAACAGGCAGGAGACAACAAACAGGAGCACGCAACATGCCCCAGATGAGTCCGGAGCGCGCCCGCGAATACTGGCGCCGCAACCTGTCCCTGATGCTGAAGTTGTTGATTGTCTGGTTCGTGGTCAGCTTCGGCTGCGGCATTATCCTGGTCGACGAGTTGAACCAGATCCGGCTGGGTGGCTACAAGCTGGGCTTCTGGTTTGCCCAGCAGGGCTCCATCTACGTGTTCGTGCTGTTGATCTTCTATTACACCCGCAGGATGGCGGCGCTGGATCGCGAGTTCGGGGTGGAGGAAGACTAGTGGAATTGCAAACCCTGACGTATCTGGTGGTGGGCGCCAGCTTCGCGCTCTATATCGGTATTGCGATATGGGCGCGCGCCGGTTCGACCCGGGATTTCTATGTCGCCGGCAGCGGTGTACATCCGGTGGCCAACGGCATGGCCACTGCCGCGGACTGGATGTCGGCGGCCTCCTTCATTTCCATGGCGGGCATGATTGCCTTCATGGGTTATGGCGGCTCGGTATTCCTGATGGGCTGGACCGGCGGCTTCGTGATTCTGGCACTGTTGCTGGCACCCTACCTGCGCAAGTATGGCAAGTTCACCGTGCCGGAATTTATCGGCGACCGCTATTATTCCCGCGGTGCGCGGGTGGTGGCGGTACTGTGCCTGATTATCTGTTCGGTCACCTATGTGATCGGCCAGATGAAGGGCATTGGCGTGGCCTTTTCCCGGTTTCTGGAGGTGGACTACAGTACCGGCCTGCTGGTGGGCATGTGCATCGTGTTTTTCTATGCCGTGCTGGGTGGCATGAAGGGCATCACCTATACTCAGATTGCCCAGTATTGCGTGCTGATTTTCGCCTATACCATCCCGGCGATTTTTATCAGCCTGAATTTGACCAACAACCCGATTCCCCAACTCGGTCTGGGCAGCACCCTGGCGGGTTCCGACACGCTGCTACTGGACAAGTTGGACCAGGTGGTGACCGAACTGGGTTTTCGTGAGTACACCACCGATGTACGCCTGAGTGGCCTCAACATGTTTGCTTTCACGCTGTCGTTGATGATTGGCACGGCGGGGCTACCCCATGTGATTATCCGCTTCTTTACCGTACCCCGGGTGCGCGATGCGCGCTCCTCTGCGGGCTGGGCGCTGCTGTTTATCGCGATACTCTATACCACAGCGCCGGCGGTGGCCGGCATGGCGCGGCTGAACTTCATGCAGACGCTGGAACCCAGCCCCGGCGAACACATGGTTTACGAGCAGCGGCCGCAGTGGTTCAAAAACTGGGAGGTTACCGGCCTGCTGGGTTTCGAGGACAAGAACGAGGACGGCCGGGTCCAGTACAGCGCCGACCCCGAGGTCAACGAAATGGTGACGGTGGACAACGACATCATGGTGCTGGCCAACCCGGAAATCGCCCGCCTGCCCAACTGGGTGATCGCGCTGGTGGCCGCCGGCGGGCTGGCCGCGGCGCTGTCCACCGCGGCGGGCTTGCTGCTGGCTATCGCCTCGTCGATTTCCCACGATCTGCTCAAGGGCATGATCGCGCCGGGCATCACCGAAAAGCAGGAGCTGCTGGCCAGCCGGGTGGCGATGGCGGTGGCGATCGCGGGTGCGGGCTACCTCGGCTTCAATCCACCGGGCTTCGCGGCCGGTACCGTGGCACTGGCTTTCGGGCTCGCCGCCTCGTCAATTTTCCCGGCGCTGATGATGGGTATCTTCTCGCCCCGCATTTCCCGCGAGGGCGCGATCGCCGGCATGCTGGCGGGGATTGGCGTTACGCTGCTGTACGTGTTCCAGCACCAGGGCATCATGTTCATTGCCTCCACCTCGTTCCTCGGGGAGATGCAGCCAAACTGGTTCTTCGGTATTGAGCCCAACGCCTTTGGTGCAGTGGGCGCCGTCATCAACTTCAGCGTCGCCTTCGCCGTGTCGCGCATTACAGCGCCGCCGCCGGCCCGGGTGCGGGAGTTGGTCGAGCACATCCGCGTACCGGTGGGGGCCGCTGCGGCCCATGACCACTGAGGGCGATTTCGCACTCGCACCGGTGCGGGACTTTCTGGCCCGGCTACCGCCGTTTCAGGACCTGCCCGGAGAGGACCTGGAACAGGCTGTAACGGCACTGCTGGTGAGCTATCATCGCCGCGGCGAGCGCTTTGAGGCCGCCAGCGACGAACAGGGCCTGCGTATTCTGCGCAGCGGGGCGGTGGATATCCGCGACGGCGACCACGAGCTGTTGGACCGGCTGGGCGAGGGAGAGAGTTTTGATCTCGATGCCGGGCCAGATGGTGCCACGGCGACTGTGATCGAAGACTGCCTGCTGTATCTGCTGCCTGTTGGCGACTGGCGGGAGCTGCGCAACCGGCATCGCGACTTCGACCGCTTCTTCAGCCGCCAGCGCGACCGCCGCCTGCGCCGGGCGGCGCGCTACCAACCGGCCGCCAACAGTCTGCTGCGCAAACTGCACACGGTGATGAGCACGGACCTGGTCACGGTGGCAGCGCAGGACCCGGTGCAAGTGGTGGCGCAGCGGATGGCGGCGCGCCGGGTGTCCTCTGCGCTGGTTTGTACGGACCAGCGTTTGCTGGGCATCGTTACCGACCGCGATCTGCGGACGCGGGTGGTGGCCCGGGGACAGCCCAGTACGACACCGGTGACGCAAATCATGAGCCCCGCACCACTGACGATCGGCCCCACGGCGAGCCTGTTCGATGCGACCCTGATGATGACCCGTCATGGCCTGCACCACCTGCCGGTGGTGGACGACGAACGCTTGCTGGGAATCGTCACCACCTCCGACCTGATGCTGGCGCGGGAGGATGACCCGGTCTATCTGGTGCAGCATATTTCGCGGCAGCCCGATGTCGCCAGTATCCGCGCGCGAGTGATGGCCGTGCCCGCGCTGATGGCCAGCTGGATTGAGGCCGGCATGCGCGCGCCCCAGGTCGGCCACATTCTGACGGCGATCAGCGATGCGGTTACCCGGCGCCTGATAGCGCTGGCGGAGGCGGAGTTGGGGCCAGCGCCGGCGCCCTGGTGCTGGCTGGCGTTTGGCTCCCAGGCCCGCGGTGAACAACTGCCCGGCGCCGACCAGGACAATGGCATTGTGATTGACGACAGCCTGGCGGCCGGCGACGAGGTCTGGTTCCAGGCGCTGGCCAGCCGGGTGTCGGACGGTCTCGACAGCTGCGGCTATCCCTATTGCAAAGGCGCGGTAATGGCGACCACAGACCAGTGGCGCCAGCCGCTGGCGGTGTGGCGGGACACGGTGCGCCGCTGGTGCGCCACGCCGACCCGGATGCGGTGATGCGAGTCAGCATTTTTTTTGACTTGAGGGCGATCCACGGCGAGGCGGAGCTGGCCGCGCAATTGCAGGCGGCCATGTTGCAGCAGGCATCGGGCAACAGCATCTTTCTGGCTGCGCTGGCTGCCAATGTGCTGGAGCACCGCCCGCCCCTGGGGCTGTTTCGGCGCTTTGTCGTGGACCGCGACGGTGAGCATCGCGACACGCTGGACCTGAAGCGACGCGGCGTGCTGCCGCTGACCGAAATCGTGCGCTTGCATGCGCTGGCGGCTGGCATCACCGCGGTCAATACTGAACAGCGGCTACGGGAATTGACCGCGGGCAAGCTGCTGCACCTGGTGGATGCCCGCAATATTGGCGATGCGCTGCACTGCATCCAGCAGTTGCGGATGCAGCAGCAGTGCGAGCAGATCAACCACGGTGAACTGCCGGGGAACCAGCTCAATCCGGGCGAGCTGCCCAGGCTGGCGCGGGAGCAGCTGCGCGATGCCTTCACCATCATCGACGAGGCCCAGGCCGCGGTGCGCCAGCGCTACCGGGCGGGCATGGCCTGATGTGGGGTCTGCGCTGGCGCCGGCTGTACTGGCGCCGTCATCTGCAACCCGGCCCGCTGGCGGATTGCTGGGCGGAGCCGCTGCCGCCGCCAGGACGCGATTGGCGCCAGCAGCCGTTTCTGGTGTGCGACGGTGAGATGTCAGCGCTGGATCCACAGCGCGGCGAGCTGTTGAGTCTCGGCTGGGTGCGGATTGAGGCCGGGCGCATTGTGCTCGCCTCCGCCACTGAGCTGCTGTTGCGGGCACAGCACAGCGTGGGTCAGAGCGCCACTGTGCATCAGCTGCGCGACTGTGACCTGCAAACGGGCCTGACACCGGCCGAGGCCCTGCAGCAATTGCTGGTCGCGGCCCGCGGCTGCGTATTGGTGTTCCATCACGCGGCGCTGGACCTGGCCTATCTGGATCGCATTGGGCGGGCAAGTTTTGGCGCCCCGCTGCTGCTGCCGGTGGTGGATACGCTGCAGCTGGAGCGGCGCCAGCTGCAGCGGCGAGGCCACCTGTTGGCGCGGGGCGACCTGAGCCTGGCCCGTTGCCGCGCCCGCTACCGCCTGCCACCGCTGCCGGCTCACCGGGCGCTGCACGATGCGCTCGCTGCCGCCGAGTTATTGCTGGCGCAGGTGCAGCGGCGGGCGACAGGGGGTAGCCTGGTTCTGGACCAGTTGCGCTGAAGCGCTGGACGGCAACCTGTCCCTCGTATAATGTTGCCCGTCGCTCACACACACTGGCCTGGATGGACGGAAAATGAAGGTAGAGCCTATTGCACTCAATGCCGAGGTCCGGGCCTTGCTGGTGGACGCCGGGCTGCCGGTATCGGATCTGGACGAGGCCCGTGAAGTGCAACTCTTTGCTACCCGCCAGTATGGGGAACTGGTGGGTGTGGTGGGCCTGGAGATGTACGGTTCCGATGGCATGCTGCGCTCGCTGGTGGTTACCGGAACGGCGCGCGCTGAGGGCGTTGGCCAGGCATTGGTCGCGCACGCCGAGGCGTTTGCGCTGCGGCAGGGCATAACGGAGCTGTTTTTGCTCACCATTTCCGCGGAGCGTTTTTTTGCCAAGCTGGGTTATGTGGTGGTACCTCGTTCAACCGCCCCCGCAGCGATAGCCCAAACCGAACAGTTCATGGGATTGTGTCCCTCTTCATCCAGTTTCATGCACAAGCGGCTGCAGGCGCCCTGAGAATTGTGGTCAATATCGACGTTCCGGAACCCGGGTCGGGCAATTGAATTTTACTCTACAGCCCTGGGCTTGACGCACAGCCGCTCGCGCGCGGCGGCGTATTCCCGCTGCAGCCGGGCTACCAGATCTGCAGCAGGCAGGATGTTCTTGACCGCACCGATGCCCTGACCGCAGCCCCAGATATCCTTCCAGGCCTTGGCTGCCGAGTCGCTGCCGGAAGCGAAGCTCATCGCGCTGGGGTCACTTTGCGGTAGCTGGTCCGGGTCCAGGCCCGCGGCCTCGATGGAAGGGCGCAGATAGTTGCCGTGAACGCCGGTGAACAGATTGCTGTAAATGATATCGGCCGCGTTGTTGTCGACCACGGCCTGCTTGTAGGCCTGTTCGGCATTGGCTTCCCGGGTGGCAATGAAAGCGGAGCCGATGTATCCCAGGTCCGCGCCCATGGCCTGGGCCGCCAGGATTGCGTCCCCGGTGGCAATTGCCCCGGAAAGCAGCAATAGCCCGTCGAACCATTCCCGGATTTCCTGCACCAGCGCCAGCGGCGAGGTCGATCCCGCGTGACCGCCGGCGCCGGCGGCGACCGCGATCAATCCGTCGGCGCCTTTTTCGATCGCCTTGCGGGCAAAGCGGTTGTTGATCACATCGTGCAAGACAATTCCGCCGTAGGAGTGTACCGCCTCGTTGACGAATTCCTTGGCCCCCAGCGAGGTAATCACGATCGGTACCTTGTAGCGTACACACAGCTCCAGATCATGCTGTAGGCGATCGTTGGAATTATGCACAATCTGGTTGACCGCGAACGGCGCCGAAGGCTGTTCCGGGTGAGCGGCATCCCAGGCTGCCAGCGCGCTGGTAATCCGTTCCAGCCACTCCTCCAGCTGTGCCGCCGGGCGCGCGTTCAGAGCCGGGAAAGAGCCGACGATACCGGCAGTGCACTGGGCGATTACCAGGTCGGGATTGGAGATGATGAACATTGGCGCAGCGACGGCGGGCAGCCGCAGGCGGTGCTGCAGGGAGGCGGGCAGGGCCATGATAACGAAGCTCCTCGATAGTTGATTGGTGTGCAATTTATTGCATATTAAATTTATATGCAACCTTTTGCATAATCTTATTGTTCGGGATAAGCTGAAGAAGCTAAACTGCTCCGAACTTTGACAGGGAGAATCGTCGCTGCCGTGGCTCTGTCCCATGCCATCATGACCGCGTTGTTGGAGGATGAACTGTCCGGCTATGAACTGGCCAGGGACTTCGACGTGTCCCTGGGCCTGTTCTGGCATGCCAGTCATCAACAGATCTACCAGGAGCTACACAAGCTGGCGGAAAAGGGTTGGCTGCAGCGGGAAACGGTGGGCCAGACCGGCAAGCCGGACAAGATCGTCTATGCTCTGACGCCCGCGGGGCAGCGGGCGCTGGAGGCCTGGGTGCTGGGCGGCAGCCGGGTGCGGGAGGGCAAGGATGATTTGTTCGTCAAGCTGTACAATCTCAGTGAGAGCAACGCCCGTCATCTGGCGGCGGAAGTGGAACAGCGCCGCGAACAGATGATGCAGCGGCTGTATCTGTACGAGAAGATCCGGCGCCGACACTACGCCAGGCCGGAGCAGTTGAGTGTACGACGCAGGGGAGTCTATCTGGCGCTGCTGGGCGGCATCCGTCACGGCGAACAGTTTCTCGCCTGGTGTGATGAGGCGCTGGAGATTCTGGCCACCATCGAGTAGCTTCGTTCCCGTCCCCCGGTGCAGCCGATGGCCGGGCGATGTAGAATCATGGGAACACGATCAGCCGTTACGGAGATGTTTCACATGCGTTACCGATCCACTTGTCTGCTCTCTTCGCTGCTGGTGTTGGCCCTGCTGTCGGTATCTGCCTGCACCTGGGTCAGGATCTCCGACGAGGCGCGCGCAATCGACCTGGTGGACGCCGGCCAGGTCACCGCCTGCAAGCGTCTGGGCACGGTCTCCAGCAAGGTCAAGGCCAGGGTCGCGGGGATCCCCCGGGGGCCAACAAGATACGGGTCGAACTCGACAACCTGGCCCGCGAGCAGGCTCTGGATATGGGGCCGACACGTTGGTGCGCGAGTCAATCGAAGAAGGCGATGGCCATTACACGGCCTATGCCTGTCCCTGAGCGCTGGGGAGCGAAGGGCGCCGCGACAACATGGCGCCGGGCCCTCGTGTTGGGCATAATGGCCGCCTGATTTCAGGCGGGGCAGCATAGCGGCAGATGTACCACCAGTATTTCGGACTGAACGAGGCGCCATTCTCGATCGCGGTAAATCCGCGCTATCTGTTCATGAGTCCCCGCCACCGCGATGCCCTGGCCCACCTGCTGTACGGGGTTGGCAGCGGAGGCGGTTTTATCCTGCTCACCGGCGAGGTCGGTACCGGCAAGACCACGATCAACCGCTGCTTGCTGGAGCAGCTCCCCGATGCCACCGATGTCGCGATCATTCTCAACCCGGCACTCGATGCACTGGAACTGTTGGCGACGGTCTGTGATGAGCTGGGTATCGACTATCAACGCGACCGCCCCACGCTGAAGACCCTCACCGACAGTCTGCACGGTTTCCTTCTGCAGAACCACGCCGCCGGTCGCAGGACGGTGCTGATGATCGACGAAGCCCAGCATCTGGATTATCGGGTGCTGGAGCAGATCCGGCTGCTGACCAACCTGGAAACCAACAGCGAAAAGCTGTTGCAGATCATCCTGATCGGCCAGCCGGAGCTGGCCCAGCTGTTGCAGCAGCCCGAACTGCGCCAGCTCAACCAGCGCATTACCGCGCGCTACGACCTCGCGCCACTGAGCCTTGAAGAAACCTCTGCCTATATTCGACATCGCCTGCAGGTGGCCGGACTGGCTCCAGGCAGGGAGCTGTTTCCACCCGACGTGGTGCGGGGTGTTCACCGGGTCACCCGGGGCATACCGCGCCTGATCAATGTCCTGTGCGATCGCATTTTGCTGGGCTGTTACGGCCGCAATCGGCAGCGGGCTGACCAGACCATGCTGAAACTGGCCGCGCGGGAGGTGATGGGCGAGGAACTGGCCGGCCGGTCTCACTCGCGCTGGCTGGCTGTCGCTGGCGGCGCCGCGGTGGTGAGCTTGCTGCTGGGGCTGGGCTGGTGGCTGCTGCGGCCGCAGTCGGCGCCGCCGGCGTCCCCTGTTGCCACGGCTGAGGCAACCCAGGTGGCTCAGGTTGAGAACACGGCGACGGGGACTGACTGGTTACTGACCACGGGCGGTGCTCTGCAACAACTGTGGCAACTGCAAATCGGCGAGGAAGCCGCTGCCACGATGCCTGCCGGGCTCTGCGGCGGCGAGATTCACTTTCCGCTCAGCTGCCTGCGCGAGCAGGCCCAGACCTGGCAGGAACTGGTGGAACTGGAGCGGCCCTTGCTGCTGGAACTGGTGACGCCTGCCCGCTCTGCGGCGGCCGCTGTTTTCCTGGGGGTGGAAGATGACAATGCCCTGCTGTGGGCGGGAGAAGCTCCGGCGCGGGTCGCGCTGACGGAACTGGCCCCGCTCTGGCGCGGCGGCTATCGCCTGCTGTGGCGCCCGCCCGCCGGTTTCGACGGGCCGCTCGCGCTGGGGGACTCAGGGCCGGCGGTGGCAGCGGTGGCGGCGATGTTTGCGCGTATCGATGGCCAGCAACAACCGCTCGCCTCTGACACTTACAATAACGCTCTGGCGACGCGGGTGCGACTGTTCCAGCGTCGGCAACAATTGCAGGCCGACGGTATCGTCGGTGTCCAGACGCTGCTGCGGCTGAATGCCGCGCTGGGCCGCGACCGCGAGCTGGTCGCTTTGGGAAAGGACCACGATGACCGCTTGTGAAGGAACAGACCGATGTCGCTGATCCTGGATGCGCTCAATCGGGCACGTGGCGAACCGGCCGATGGCCGTGTCGTGCCGGGACTGGACAGCCAGCACTTTCCGCCGGTGGAGTCCGCGGTCGGCTGGCGGCAGCGGGTACTGCCAGCGTTGCTGCTGCTGGCACTGCTGGTGATTGCCGGACTGCTGTGGCGCCAGTTTGCGGCCGCACCCCCGGTGGCGGGGCCGGAGAAAGTGCGGGCGCCGGTGCCACTGGCCCCAGCACCGCCGCCAGCGAGGCCTACCGCCGTTCCCGTCACTTCCGCACCGGAGGTGGCGGCGCTCTATCGGCAGGAGGTGAGCGCGCCGGATATCAGGGAGGATGCAGAGACTGGCGCTGACGCCGATAGCGAAGCCGGGAACAGCGCGAGTGATGATGACATGGCGGTCGATGTCGACAGTCTGGTGAGCGCCGCTGAACAGGCGCTTGACGATGTGCAGTTGGCGCAGCATCCGGTGTCCTTTCTGGCTGCACTGTCGCAGCAACGTAAGGATGCTATTCCGACCCTGATGTACCTGCAGCATGATTACCGTGGCGAGGGCGGCTCCAGGGTCACCATCAATGGCACCGAGGCTGCTGCCGGGGAGTCGGTGGGGCGCGGAGTAGTGGTGGAGGAGATCCTGCCGGATTCGGTGGTGTTGAGTCACGATGGCAAGCAGTTCCGGCTGCGGGCACTGAACAGCTGGGTCAATCTGTAGGGCAGTTATTCCCTCAGCGAATCTTCAGCGTCAGGCCCTGGCGGGCCAGTACGGCTTTTTCCAACTGCAGTTCCCGCGCGGTGAGGGGATGCTGGTCCAGCCAGCCTGCCGGGAAAGCCAGCCGCAGCGAATGTGACTTGGCCTGAATCACGAAATCCGGCAGCGTTTCCAGCTGCTCCACGTATTTGAACACCAGCGCCAGCCGGATAATGGTGACCAGCCGCAGCAGCCGGGGCCGTTCACCGGAACTGACCGAGGTCCACAGGGCGTCTTCCAGCTTGCCGCGCTGGGCTGCCGCCAGCAGGGCCAACTGTTCCTGCTCCTCCTGGGAAAATCCGGGCAGGTCGGCATTGCGCAGCAGGTAGGCGGAGTGGCGATGGTAGTGCTTGTGGGAAATCGTCATGCCGATTTCGTGACTGTGCGCGGCCCACTTCAGCAGCTCGCGGTCGGTCTTGCGCAGCTGCCAGCCGTCGCGCGTCGCGCTGTACAGCATGTGCGCGCGGCGCGCCATGATGTCGGCCATGGTCAGGTCTACCGCATGGCGCTGCATCAGCGCGTTGATGGTGCGCTCGCGCACATCCTCGTGGCGCAGGCGTCCCATCAGGTCGTAGATCAGACCTTCGCGCAGGGCCCCCGGGAGCAGCGCATGCGCTCGATCCCGAGTTCGTCGAACAGCGCGCTGGCGATGGCTACCCCGGCGACGATAACATTGCGCCGCTGGCTGCTCAGGGCCGTCAGCTTGATGGTGTCGAAGCGCTTGAACTGCAGCAGCCGCTGTTCCAGCCGCCGCAGGCTGGCACGGTCGATACCGCTGTCGCTCCAGCCCTCGCTGGTGACGATGGCCTCTATGGCCTGCAGCGTTCCCGAGGAGCCCACGCACTCGGCCCAGTGGCCGGCATGGTAGTTGTAGCGGATATGGGAGACCTCCAGGCGCGCCTGTTCATAGGCCTGGTGGTAGCTGCGGCTGCTGATCCTGCCGCCCTTGAAACAGTTGTCGGAAAAACTGACGCAGCCGATCTGCAGGCTTTCCAGCCGCTGTGGTTCGAATCGCTGGCCGATGATGAGCTCGGTGCTGCCACCGCCGATGTCGATCACCAGCCGCGAGTGGGCATCGTCGGCCAGGGAGTGGGCGACCCCCAGGTAGATCAGGCGGGCTTCCTCGCGGCCGTAGATCACATCCACCGGGGCACCCAGGATCTGCCGGGCGGGGACGGTGAACTCGCGCCGGTTGCGAGCAACCCGCAGCGCGTTGGTTCCCACTACCCGGATGCGCTCCGGATCAACGCTGCCAAGCATCTGCGCAAAGCGGCCGAGGCAGTCCAGGCCGCGGTCGATGGCTTGCTGGGACAGCATGCCGTCCATCAGACCGGCGCCCAGCTGGACCTTCTCCGCCAGCACTTCAATGGGACGCATCTCGCCATGTTCGATGCGGGCGATGATCAGGTGAAACGAATTGCTGCCGAGATCCACCGCTGCCAGCAAACTGCCGTCGGGCAGTGGTTCGTGGGGCGGGGTTTGCAAAATAGTCTATTTTTTGGCGCCTGAGGGGCGCGCTGCATAGCTGCCCTGCTGACCGCTGATACCTGATTTGATGCTCTGGATGGAACCGCCGGATTGCAGGAAGTCGCGGGTCTGGTCCTCTATGGATTTTGAGGTTTCGACGGCGGCGGGCTGTTTTTTCTTGGCGGGGGCGCGTTGGGGTTTGGCGGCCATGCTGGGTTCTCTTGAGCTTGGGTGGCTATGCAGTATAGCGCAAAACGGTAGGCTCTGTCCGCTTTCACGGCGTCGCTGCGGCCCGAATCAGTCCGCCACAATGACTCTGGGAGTGCGCATTGGCATCCGGGTCAGCAATTCATAGCCGATGGTGCTGCTGGCGCGCGCCACCTCGCCCACCGGCAAGCCGGCGCCCCACAGAATCACCGGGTCTCCCACCGCCACCGGGGGCAGGTCGGTGACATCTATCGTGATCATGTCCATGGACACCCGTCCCGCCAGCGGCGCCCGCCGGCCATTCACCAGCACCGGGGTACCGTTGCCGGCGGTGCGCGGGTAGCCGTCGCCGTAGCCGATTGTGACGGTCGCGACGCGGGACGGACGCCGGGCCTGCCAGGTTGCGCCGTAGCCCACCGTCTCGCCGGCCGCCACATCCCGCACCGAGATCACCGCCGAACACAGGGTCATCACCGGGCGCAAACGGTCTGCCTGCGGCTGCGGCACCGTGAATGGAGAGTTGCCCCACAGCATGAAGCCGGGTCGGATCCAGTCGTAGTGGGCCTGGGGCCAGGCCAGTACACCGGGGGAGTTGGCCGCACTGCGCAGCCCGCTCAGGCCCTCGCAGCTGGTTTCGAACAGCTCTATCTGCTGCCGGGTCTGGGGTTTGTCCAGTTCATCCGCGCAGGAAAAATGGGTGGAGAGAACCGGTGGTCCCGCCAGTTTGCCGCTGGCCAGCAGCCGCCGGTGATAGTCGCGAGCCTGCTCGGGCGCCACGCCCAGACGGTGCATGCCGGTATCAATCTTGAGCCAGCAGGCCAGCGGGCCGGGCAGGGAGGTCTGTTCCAGCCAGCGCAACTGGGTATCGTTGTCTATGGTGATCCACAAGTCATGTTCGGCGGCGAGCGCCAGCTCAGCGGCCTCGAACACGCCCTCCAGCAGCAGGATGGGACAGCGTATGCCCGCGCGGCGCAGCTCCACGGCCTCCTCGCTGCAGGCTACCGCCAACGCATCTGCCAGCGGCTCCAGCGCCCTGGCCATGGTCACCGCGCCGTGGCCGTAGGCGTTGGCCTTGACCACTGCCATCAATCGTGCCGTGGGCGCCAGTTCTCGTGCCAGCGCGACATTGTGGCGCAGTGCGCGGAGGTCCAGACGGGCCTGGCTGGGGCGTGACATCAGTAGTCGTAGCGGTGAGCTGCGAACAGCGTCTGCGCCGCCAGCCAGACATCGCCGACCTCTCCGTTGCCCACCGGCTTGCCGTCGATTTCTACTACCGGGGCGATCTCCTTGCTGGAACTGGTGATCCACACCTCATCCGCGTCGGCCAGTTCCGAGCGCAGCACCACCCGTTCCCGTGCCGGGATATCGCTGTGCCGGTGCAGGATGTCCAGCAGCAGCAGGCGGGTGATGCCGGGCAGTTTCTGGTGATCCAGCGGCGGGGTGGCGACTTCGCCGTTGCGCACCACGAACACGTTACAGGCGGCGGCCTCGGTCAATTCACCTGTCTGATTGTAGAGCAGGGTTTCATTGTGACCCTTGCTGTGCCCGAACTGGTAGTGCATGACATTTCCCAGTAACGCAGTGGACTTGATATTGCAGCGGCGCCAGCGCAGATCCTCCTCGGTGGAGACCCGGTACCGGGTGGCGGCGGCCTTGTCCGCGGCTGGCGGCGGCGGGATTTCAAAGGCAAAGGCGTACAGCGTCGGAGAGACGTTGTCGGGGTAGGCGTGGTG
The DNA here is from genome assembly GCF_010669285.1 of Kineobactrum salinum. Classification (GTDB taxonomy): domain Bacteria; phylum Pseudomonadota; class Gammaproteobacteria; order Pseudomonadales; family Halieaceae; genus Kineobactrum; species Kineobactrum salinum. The sequence goes on from NZ_CP048711.1 coordinate 3,681,610, forward strand.
GCGCCGTTCATCGGCGCCGCGGCTGATATGGAAATAGAGCCCGAGGTTGCCGCCGCCGTTGCGGGCGCTCAACTGCCCGGCGATTTCGCGCCACCAGGCGTGATCGACGCGGTGCTGAATCTGCAGTGCGTCCAGGCCTCCTGCATGCGATCCATATGAGGGCCGAAGCCGACCAGCTTGCCGTCGTAGGAGGGCACCACTTCGTAGATGCCGTCCCCGAACAGGAAGCCGCGATCCATCGGCGAGATGCGGGCTTCGCTCATCGGCATATACTCGCCGTTCAAAAATACTGTGCTCATAACATGATCCTGTTGCTGCAATAGAGTCGAAGTCAGGTGGCCGCTATCCCGCTCAGCTCGCGGAGCTGGCGAATGACCGCGTCGCCCTCCGTTGCTGGCATGCCATCCTCGGTCAGGGTGTTTGCCCGGGTTACGCCATCGACGCTGCCCCTGGCGGAGAGATACTGCAGTGTGGCCAGCGGCGAGAATTCGCCCAGCAAGTCGCGGCCGGCCCACAGGCCCAGAAAGGCCAGCAGGCCGTAGGCACCCCAGTTGGATACGTCTGCGACCAACAGTTCATCACAGGGCGTGACCGATACCCGGATGTCCAGCGCGGCGATTGCAGCGGCGATCTTGCCCATGCCGATCTCGTTGCCGCCATCGCCGATGGCGATGGTGGGACAGCTGGCCAGGCTCAGGTACGGATCGAAGACGCCGGCGCCGGCGCTGATATCTTCGCCGCGCATATTGTAATAGCGTCCGTCGGCCGTGAGACCGGGGCGTTCGATGGAGACCACGGCCGCCGGCTGCCACTGTGCCAGCCAGCGGCCGGCTTCGAGAGTGCTGTCAGCGACGTCGTTGCAGCTCAGCGGAAGTACGCGGTAATCCGCCGCCAGCACATCCGCCAGCGGCGCCGCGCAGGCCAGCACCGGGTCGGCGCCGAGGGCCTGCAGACCCTGGTACAGGGCTATGGCGCCGACCGGGCCGTCGGTCTCGAAGGTGCCGGCCACCGGAAAGCCGGTGCCGATCAGCACACAGCGGTTTCCGACCTGCAATGCCCGCGCCGCCCGCAGGTAGTAGCCGGGACTCAGCGCCGCCCGGGCGAGACGCATATTGCGTGGATTGCGCGCGACCAGCAGGTCCTCAATCGCTTCGCTGAGTGCCTGTTCATTCATCATTGATACTCATGGGGCCGCTCCGGCATGGGCACACAGCTCAAGCGCGCCTGTGCCAGGTGCAGTGCATTGTGGGCATCGTGGGGGCTGATGGCGGCGAAGTACACGCTGCCTCCTGGCTGCAACTGGGCCAGCGCAGCGGTATCCAGCGACAGCACGGCGCCGATCTTGGGGTAGCCGCCAATGGTCTGCCGGTCGTTCAGCAGCACAATGGGCTGGCCATCGGCCGGAATCTGAATCGCACCATGGCAGATACCTTCGGAGAGGATGCCCTCGATGTCGCAGCGGATCGCGGGGCCCTCCAGGCGGTAGCCCATGCGGTCGCAGGCATCCGATACGGTAAAGCGGTGGCTGAAAAAGCGGCGCTGCTCCAGGCGGCTGAAGTGGGCCTGCTGATAGCCGGGAATGACCCGCAGGGTAACCTGGTTCTGGTAATGCGGACGCCAGGCGGGCGGCAGCTGCAGCAGCGGCCGCCCGCTCGTCGCTGCGCAGGGTAGCACATCTCCCGGCGCCAGCTTCTCGCCGCGCAGTCCGCCCAGCTTTTCCCGCAGGACAGTGGCGGTACTGCCGAACTGGGGAGGGATGTCGAAACCGTCGGCCACGCCCAGATAGCTGCGGCAGCCGGCCTCGGCGTAGCCCAGACTGATGCGGTCGCCGGGTTCGATCCGGTGCACGGTCCACAGGGCCTGGGTCCGGCCATTGATGGTCAGTGGCATGCTGGCGCCGGTTACGCAGACAAAGGTAGCAACCCGGGCCTCCAGTTCCAGGCCGCCGAAGCTGGTTTCGATCAGGGTACTGTCCGGAGCATTGCCGAGCAGGCGCTGGCACAGGGCAAACGCTTCGGTATCCAGCGGGCCGCCAGTGGTCAGGCCGATACCATGCTGGCCGAAGCGGCCCCTGTCCTGCAGCAGGCTGAGCAGGCCGGGCTGGCGTACCACCAGACTCATGTCAATTCCCCGCCCAGTTCCAGAAAGCGTGCCCGGCTGATGGGCTCGAATCGCACCCGGTCGCCCACGGCTACCGGCATGGTGGGGCTGGCGTCGGGATCGAACATGCGCCGGGGACAAAGCCCGATCAGGTTCCAGCCGCCGGGGGACACCGCCGGGTAGACAGCGGTCTGGCGGTCGGCGATGGCGACTGCGCCGCGCGGCACCCGGGGCCGCGGGGTGGCCAGCCGCGGCATGGCTATGCGCGGGTCCACCTCGCCGAGGTAGGCAAAACCCGGCGCAAAACCGATCGCATAGACCCTGTACTCGGTCGCGCTGTGCAGTGCGATCACGTCTTCCACTGACAAGCCGGCCTGCTGTGCCAGCCGTTCAAGATCGGCGCCCGATTCCGGGCTGTAGTAAACGGGCAGGCAGACATCCCCCCTCCGTGGTCGGAATCCAGCTGGCCGAGGTCGGCCTCGATACGGTGCAGGCAGCGGGTGACCCGCATGTGATCGGTGCGCATCGGGTCGTATATCACCAGCAGGGAGGCATAGGATGGCACCAGGTCAACCAGGTCTCCGTCCAGAGCCTGACGCACGGCGAGAGTCGCTGCCTGCACCCGCGCTGCAGTCTCGGGGCCACTGCGCTCGCCCAGATACAGGATCAGCGCGTTTTCTCCGGCATGTCTGAGTTGCATGCGAATTCAGTTCCCGTTGACCAGCGCCCGGACTGCCTCGATCGCGGCAACGCCCTCGGGGTTGTCACCATGCACACAGAGGGTATCCACCCGCAACTGCAGCCGTGCACCGCTGACCGTCGTGATACTGTTGTCGGTGCAGAGCTGGCGCACCTGGGCCAGCATGCGCTCGCGGTCGTGCACTGCGCCGGGCTTGCGCCGCGACAGCAGCCTGCCCTCGTCGTCATAGCAGCGATCGGCGAAGGCCTCGAACAGCAGGGGCAGGTCCAGCGCTGCGGCCTCGGCCAGATGACTGTCGGCCGTCGGGGTCGCCTGCAACATCAGTGCGACAGAGCGGTGATAGCCCGACACCGCCGCCATCACGCCGGCCCTGACGGCCGCATCGGCCATCATGTCATTGTACAGCGCGCCGTGGGGTTTGACGTAGGCCAGTTCCAGACCATGGCAGCGAGCCATGCCATCCAGTGCGGCGATCTGGTAGCGCAAACTGCTGGCCAGTTCGTCTTCACTGAGCGCCATGGAGCGCCGCCCGAATCCTGCCAGGTCCGGGTAGGCCGGGTGCGCGCCGACACTGACACCATGGCGGGCGGCCAGGGCCAGGGTACGGTCGATGGTCAGTGGGTCGCCGGCATGGAAGCCGCAGGCGATATTGGCCTGGTCGATATGCGGCATGACCTGGGCATCCATACCCATGGTCCAGCTGCCGAAGCTTTCACCCAGATCGCAGTTCAGTAACATCGTCATTCCTGTGGTTCAGAGCATGGCCAGCTGGCTGTTGCGCAAATCGGTAACCAGCATGCAGCCCGGGCTGTGGGTGATGGCGAAGGGCAGCGCGGCCCGTTCCAGCGCCACCTGGGGAGTTACCCCACAGGCCCAGAACACAGGAAGTTCGTCGGCCGCTATCGACACCGGGTCGCCGAAATCGGGTTTGCCGATTGCGTCGATACCGATCAGGGCCGGGTCGCCCAGGTGGACCGGCGCGCCGTGCACCGACGGAAACCGGGTGCATATCTGCACCGCACGGATGGCATCCGCTGCCCGAAACGGACGCATGCTTACCACCATCTTGCCGGCGAAGGGACCGGCGCTGCGGCAGTCGATATTGGTGCGATACATGGGCACATTGACCTGCTCGGTGATATTGCGCACTTCCAGCCCGTCCGCCAGCAGCGCCTCTTCGAAGGAGAAGGAGCAGCCCAGTGCGAAAGTCACCAGATCGTCCCGCCACAGCTCAACGATGTCCTGGCGTTCTTCGCTCAATTTACCCTCGCGGAAAATGCGGTAGCCTGGCAGGTCAGTGCGGATATCGATATCCCCCAATAGTGGTAGTGCCGCATCGCCGGGGGTGTCGGAGCTGGCTATCAGCGGGCAGGGCTTGGGATTGGCCTGACAAAAACGCAGGAAATCCCCGGCCACGGCAGCCGGCAGGATGACGATATTGCATTGGACATGACCCGGCGCGAACCCGGAGGTATTGCCCCGGTGCTCGCCGCGCCGGATGCTCTGGCGCAGTTGGGCAGGTGTCATTGATGCTGGCATTGCTAACCTCGTGGGCCGGTGATGGGCGCGTACTGGCGCACATGGTACTGGATTTGCCCCCGACTTAACCAGTTGCCATCAATGCCCGCGCAGCAACGCGGGGCGCACCAGCGGGCGCTGCATTGCCTCGGCTCAGCCGGGGCTCTATGATGGATCGTCATCACAACGCCCAGTCGAAGGACGCCGCCATGCCTCATCCCGCCGTTACTGCGGAGACCTACCCGCACAAGCCCGCCATCATCATGGGAGAATCCGGCCATATGGTCACCTACGGCGAACTGGACGAGCGCAGCAATCGGGTGGCGCAGCTGTTCCGTTCCCTGGGTCTGCGCAAGGGCGACCATATCGGCATGATGCTGGAAAACAGCCATCAGTTCCTGGAAATCTGCTGGGGTGCCCAGCGCGCCGGCCTGATTTTTACCCCGGTCGGTCTCCATCTGCCGCAGGAAGAGGCCGCTTATATCCTCGACAACTGCGGCGCCAGCCTGTTCGTTGTGTCCCATGGGCAGGGCGAGGCCGCGGCCAGGTTACGGGACTGTGTGGCCGGGCTGCGCCATTGTTTCATGATCGACGGCATCCAGACCGGGTTCGAGTCCTGGGAGGAGGCCGTGGCGGAGCAGCCTGCGCAGCGCATCGACGATGAGGCCAACGGCGTACCGATGTTCTATTCTGCCGGCACCACCGGCCAGCCCAAGGGCGTGTTTCGGCCCCCGGACAGCGATGATGTCAACGCGCCTCACCCGTTGGCCGATTCACTGGGAGCCGCCTTTGGTTTCAGTCCCGAAACGGTCTATCTGTCGCCCGCGCCGCTCTACCATGCGGCGCCGCTGCATTTCAACATGATGAACCTCTACCAGGGCGGCACTTCCATCATCATGGAGTACTTCGAACCCGAGTTGGCCCTGCGCCTGATCGAGGAACACCGGGCCACCCACAGTCAGTGGGCGCCTATCATGTTTGTACGCATGCTCAAGCTGCCGCAGGAAGTGCGTGAGCGCTACGACCCTGGCAGCATGCAGTATGCGATCCACGCTGGAGCCTCCTGCCCGGTCGAGGTCAAGGAGCAGATGATAGCGTGGTGGGGCGAGGTGCTGGTGGAATATTATACCGCCAGCGAAGGGATAGGCATCACGGCCATCGATTCAGCCAACTGGCTGACCCACAAGGGCTCGGTGGGCCGCGCCCTGGTCGGACAGGTGCACATCGTTGACGCGCAGGGCAGGGAACTGCCGCCGGGTGAGACAGGTGCTGTGTATTTTAGCGGTGAACAGGCGCAGTTTAGTTATCATGGTGAACCGGCCAGGACTGCCGAAGCCTTCAATGAGCGCGGCTGGGCCACCACCGGGGATCTGGGTTATCTGGATCGCGATGGCTACCTGTACCTGACTGACCGCAAGGACTCCATGATCAGTCGTGGAGGGGTGAGCATCTCCCCGCAGGAGATAGAAAACCTGTTGATCAACCACGACAAGGTGGCGGATGTGGCGGTGTTCGGTATTCCCAGCGCGGAATTCGGGGAAGAGGTGAAGGCCGTGGTACAGCCGATGAACTGGGTGGACGCCACCGATGAGGTGGCAATCGAAATCACCGAATGGCTGCGCGAGCGCATCTCCCACCTCAAGCTGCCGCGCTCGCTGGATTTTCACCGGCAGTTGCCGCGCCGGGACGACGGAAAGTTGTACAAGCGCCACCTGCTGGAAGAGTATCGGGGAGCGGCCAGGGTGGAGCCGGGCACCGAGGCCGCCGATGATGGCAACGACAAAGCCTAGTGGGCTGCAGTATGCTGGGGAAGACAGCTGTTGCCATGAGGTTCGCCGGTGAGTAAAGCAAGCACACTGCGCCAGCTCGAGCGCGAGATGAATGAATGTTCCACATATGAGCAATGGCGCGATGCCGCGATCGAGCACGACGAGTTGTCGGGAATGCAGCGCTGGCGCGAAGTGGACCAGACCAGCCAGTATGACTACAGCCAGATCCGCCTGCGGCTGGATCGTCTGCGCAGCCTGCGCTCGCGGCACGATGACCAGGGTTTGCTGTACACCCTCAATGAGGGCATACACGGCAATATGGGCGGGATGGGCCGCAGCACCCTGTATCAGCGCGCCAAGTTCGGCACCAAGCACCTGATAGAGCAGTATATCGACGAGATCGATGATTCGCTGCGCTACCTGGCGGAACTGGAAAGCCCGGACGTGACCATCCAGCAGAAGCTGGACTTCTTTTACCGCGCCAACCTCTGTTTTGGCCGTTCCGCCCTGATGCTGAGCGGCGGAGGCGTCCTCGGTTTCTACCACCTGGGAGTGGTCAAGACGCTGCTGGAGCAGGGTCTGCTGCCGCGGGTGATCTCCGGTTCCAGCGCGGGTTCCCTGGTGGCGGGTGTGGTGGGTACCCACAGCGATGAGGAGCTTGAACACTTCTTCGACCCCGTCAATGTCCACTTCGAGGCAGAACGGGAGGCCAGCGTATTCTCCCGGATGTTTCTGGGACGCCATCCCCAGATCGATATTCGCGATCTGGAAAACATCATAGCGCGGCTGATACCGGAAATGACCTTCCAGGAAGCCTACGAGAAAACCGGGCGCCAGATCAGCATAACCGTAGCCCCCGCCGAAACTCACCAGCGCTCCCGGCTGTTGAATGCCATCACTTCCCCCAACGTCTATGTGCGTTCCGCAGTGATGGCTTCCTGCGCCGTTCCCGGGGTATTCCCGCCGGTGATGCTGATGGCCAGGAACGTGCATGGAGAGGCCCAGCCCTACCTGCCAACCCGCAAATGGGTGGACGGCTCGATCGCTGACGATCTGCCCGCAAAACGGCTGTCACGCCTGTTCAGCACCAATCACTATATCGTCAGCATGGTCAACCCGATTGCGACGCCATTTCTGCGCGGCAACCGCAAGGGCAGGGCCGGGGCTTTCTCGGCGGCGCTGGGCAGTCTGGGTGTCGGCATCGGCCGGGAGGTGCTGAACTTCTACCGCGGAGTGGCACAGAAAAAGGGAGATAACTGGCCACGGTTCAATCTCCTGCTGAACGGCGTCCATTCCCTGCTGGACCAGGACTACAGTGGTGATATCAACATCGTGCCGAGTTTTCGCTGGTATAACCCGGCCAGGATTCTGTCCCACCTGTCCGAGAAGGAACTGGTTGAGTTGATGGAAGGCGGTGCCCACTCCTGTTTTCCCAATGTAGAGACGATACGCCTGTGCACCAAGATCAGCCGCACGATGGAAGAGATCCTGCAGCGCTTCGAGTACGGTGACCTGCGCCCGGGCAGGGTACAGGATTACCATCGGCCGCGGTCGTCCCGGCGGCGCCCGCAACCTACCTGGTCGGACCGGGAGACGCTGGACGAGCGTGCCGGAACTGCTTCGGGGAGCGGTGGCTCCGGAACCAAAACCAGAGTGCGGCGCAAGCGTGCCGCGGCAGGCAAGACGGTGAAGTCTGGCTAGACATGCATCGTAACAATACGCTTCAGTGTCAGCGTCCGCCAGACTGGATCAGCTCAACCGCCAGCCGGGACAGCGGGGCCACCAGATTGCCGCGCTCTTCCGCTTCGGCGCTGGACGCGGTGCCGAGGCGGACGCGGTGCTTGATGCCCTGCACGATCGCGGCGAGCCGGAACAGGGAAAACACCAGGTAGAAATTCCAGTTGTCGATACCGTCGCGGCCAGTGCGTTCGCAATAGCGGGCAATGTATTCCTCGTCAGAGGGAATGCCCAGCGCCTGGCGGTCAATGCCAGCCAGGCCCTTCATGCTGCCTTCGCCGGGCAGCATCCAGACCATGCACTGGTTGGCAAGATCTGCCAGCGGGTGGCCCAGCGTGGACAGCTCCCAATCCAGCAGCGCGATTACCCGCGGTTGCTCGGGATGGAACATCATGTTGTCCAGACGGTAGTCGCCGTGTACCAGACTGATACTGCCATCGTCGGCGGGCATATTGGCCGGGAGCCATTGCAGCAGCTGTTCCATGTCTGCCATGGTTTCCGTTTCCGAGGCGCGGTACTGCTTGGTCCAGCGCCCCAGCTGGCGTTCAAAATAATTGCCGGGCCTGCCGTAATCGGCCAGGCCCACGGCGTCCACATCGACATTGTGCAATGCCGCCAGGGTCTGGTTCATCGCGTCGTATATTGCGGCCCGTTCGGCCTTGTCACGCGCCTCGGGCAGGCTGGGGTCCCACAGGATGCGGCCTTCCAGAAACTCCATGACATAGAACATGGAGCCGATCACCGATTCATCCTCGCACAGCACATAAGTTCGCGGCACGGGGACGTCGGTATCGGCCAGGGCGCTGATTATCCGGTACTCCCTGTCTACCGCGTGAGCAGAGGGCAACAGCTGCCCGGGTGGCTTGCGCCGCAACACATAGGAGCGGCCGCCGGCGTTCAGTTTGAAGGTGGGGTTGGACTGACCGCCGGCGAATTTCTCCGCCGTGAGCTCGCCATCAAAGTCGGGAATATGGTCGGCCAGAAAGGCTGCCAACCGCCGGGTATCGAGTTGTCGAGCGCTCATGGGGCTCCTTCGCTGTTATATCGCCTGCGCAGTCTACCAGAGGTCGCAGGATGCACGAAGCAGCAGTGCTGTGGGCGCAAGCGCTGCGGTCAGCTCTCCACGAAGGCCCGTTCAATCACATAGTGGGCTGCGTCGCCGTGGCGCGATTCGTTGAAGCCGCGCTCGTGCAGCAACGTGGTCATGTCCTTGAGCATGCTGGGGCTGCCGCAGATCATGAACCGGTCGCTGGCCGGATCGATTTTCTCCAGCCCCAGGTCGGCGGGCAGCTTGCCGCTGACCAGCAGGTCGGTGAGCCGGCCCGTATTGCGGAACGGTTCGCGGGTCACGGTGGGGTAGTAGAGCAGTTTGTCGCTGATCTCTTCGCCCAGGTATTCATGCTGCGGCAGTTCCCGGGTGATGGTGTCCTGGTAGGCCAACTCGCTGGCGAAACGGCAGCCGTGGGCCAGAATGACCCGGTCGAAGCGCTCGTAGATCGCGGGGTCACGGATAATACTCATGAACGGCGCCAGGCCGGTACCGGTGGCGATCAGGTACAGATTCTTGCCGGGCAGCAAGTTGTCCAGCACCAGGGTGCCGGTGGCCTTGCTGTTGACCAGCAGTTCGTCCCCTACCTGAATGTTCTGCAGGGTGGAGGTCAGCGGGCCGTCCGGCACCTTGATGCTGAAGAATTCCAGTTCGTCCTCGTAGTTGGCACTGGCCATGCTGTAGGCCCGCAGCAGGGGTTTACCCTCACGCTCCAGCCCAATCATTGTAAAATGACCGTTCTCGAACCTGAAGCCCGGGTTGCGGGTCGTCTTGAAGCTGAACAGACGGTCGGTCCAGTGGTGGACACCGGTGACCTGTTCGCGCAGCAAAGTAGCCATTGCTTACCTCTCGTGGCAGTTGAGCATGTGTGGGAGTGTGCAGGATACGACCCGGCACTATATTGGTAAAATGGATTTTATAGATATACTATAGTTGTAAGTCCGATATGGGTGGGGTCTATGCGCTACAGTCTGCGACAACTGGAAGTATTTCTCGCCACTGCCCAGCATGACAATATCAGCCGGGCGGCGGACACGCTGGCGATGTCCCAGTCCGCGGCCAGTGGCGCGCTGCGGGAGCTGGAGCAGCAGTTCGGTGTGCGCCTGTTTGACCGCCTCGGCAAGCGACTGCGGCTCAGCGAGCTGGGGCGCCAACTGCGGCCCCAGGCAGAGAACCTGCTGGCCCAGGCCAGGGACTTCGAGCGGTCGCTGGCTGGGGAGGAAGTCAGCGGCCGTCTGCAGCTGGGCGCGACCCTGACCATCGGCAACTACCTGGCGGTGCCGATGATCGCGGCCTTCCGGGCCCGCTACCCGGGTGCAGACATTGCCCTCAACGTAGCCAATACTGCGACGATTGCCGAGCAACTGGCGAGTTTTGAGCTGGACGTGGGACTGGTCGAAGGGGAGTTCTACCATCCCGATCTGGAGACTCTGCACTGGCGCCCCGACGAGCTGCAGGTCTTTGCCGCGCCGGGTCATCCGTTGGCCGGCAAAGCCAGGCTTGCGGACAGGGATCTGCTGGGACTGGACTGGATCGTCCGGGAATCAGGGTCCGGGACCCGGCAGACCTTCGAGCGGGCGATGCACGGTATCCTGCCGGATCTCAACATCGTCCTGGAGTTGCAGCACACCGAAGCGATCAAGCGTGCCGTCGAGGCGGGCCTGGGGGTGGGCTGCCTGTCCCGCATCAGCCTGGTGGAAGCGTTTGCCCGCGGCACATTGATACCCTTGCAGGTACCGGGGAGGGACTTCCAGCGCCAGCTCAACATCATCCTGCACCGGAAAAAGTTCCAGAATGCGGCGCTCAAGCGCTGGCTGCAGCTGTGCCGGGAGGCCGTGTCGGATACACTGGGCGCGGATACAGACACCCAGCGAGGCCCCGGTGCCGGACCCGATAGTCCCGATTGACGCCAGCCAGCGGCTGCAGGTGGAACGGGCCACCGAACACTTTGTCGCCGAAGCGGCGCGCCACCTGCAGTTGTCATTGCCACCGGTCGCGGTGGTATTTGACTTGAGCGGTACCGCGGCCGGGATGTTCAGTGTCCAGGGGCGGCGCTGCCAGATCCGCTACAATCCCTGGATATTTGCGCTGCACTTTGCCGAAAACCTGCGCCACACCGTGCCCCACGAGGTGGCGCACTATGCCGTATACCGGCGCTGGGGACAGCGGCGGCTGCGGCCCCACGGGCCGGAGTGGCGCTGGTTGATGGACTGTTTCGGGGTGCCGCCACGGGTGACCTTCGACCTGGATCTGGCAGGAGTCCCGGTGCGCCGGCAGCGGCGCTACCCTTATCGTTGTGCCTGTCGCGAGCACGCGGTCTCGACGGTGCGGCACCGGCGCGTGTTGCGGGGGCAGGCCAGCTATCGCTGCCGCGACTGCGATTCAGAACTGACGCCGGTTGCCGAACGGCTGGCCAGCAGTGACTGAGCGTGCGGCATCAGGTGGATATTGCCATTTTCACCCCACTGACGTTTTCGGCCCCGTTGTCGGGATCGGCTTCCTCGATCACTGCCCGGTCCGCGGCGATGCCCGCGTCGTTGACCAGAAAGCGCTTGCTGGCAGCCGCCCGGTCCCGGGCCAGTGTCGCCAGGGCCTGCGCGGGCACCGGTTGCTGCTCCAGAACCCGCCGGGCCTGAAGGGGGCGGAAGGCGTTTCTCCGGCGGTGTCGGGATCCGGTTCCAGATCGCTGTAGCGCTCGGCTATGGCTTCCTCCCAGGCCGCACTGCGTTGGTCGATATCTTCCCTGTCCAGCCCTCGTCCAGCAACTCCTGTTGCAAGCGTTGCTGTTGCAGGCTGCGCCGGTCAGTGTCGGGGTCGATCTGCCCGGTCAGCACCAGTTTGATGGCCGGTCGCTGCTGCATGGCCTCCGCCAGGTCCCGCAGTTTCTGCTGGCCGTGATTGTCCAACTCAGTGCTGCCGGCGGCAAAGTCGACTGTTTCCAGGTCCTCGTCGCTGCCAACGAGGCCAGCCAGCAGCCGGAACGGTGCGGTCACCATTTTGGTGAACAGATTGACCAGCGCACCGGTGATCACGCTGCCGAGATTGAACTCGGGGTTGTTGATGTCGCCGCTGACGGGCACCGTCACGTCGATAACTCCGCTGCTGTCGGTGAGCAGCGCGATGCCCAGCCGCAGCGGCAGGTCCAGCGCCCGGTCGCTCTCGACCCGCTCTCCCAGTTTGAGCTGTTTTATCAGTAGCTCGTTGTCGCCCTGCAGGCGGTTGTCCTTCAGAGCATACTGCAATGTCAGGTCGAGACTGCCGCGTTCAATTTCATAGCCGGCGTAGGTGGCCGAATAGGGGGTCAGCCGCGCCATGTCGACGCCGCGGAAATTCAGCTCAAGGTCCAGGGCTGGCGGCTCCTGCAGAGGGCGGGCGGTGCCGTCCAGGGTCACTGGCGCGTAGCCGTCGACAGAACCCTGCAGGTCGATCTTCATCGGCTGGCCAGGGTCGGTACCCAGGTCTGTAATAGTGCCATTGAGACCGCCGATCACAGACCGGAACCGGATCGGCAGGGATTCATCCTCGAAGTCCAGCTGGCTGTCGGAAACAAAGATGGCCGGCGCTGCAATATGCCAGGCCGGTTCTTGCGGCGCGGCATCGACTGCAGCTGAGGCCGGCTCGCTGGCCGGGTGTTCGCGCCCCGCGGCGTCCTCTTCCAGCAGGCGTTGCACATTGATACTTCCGTCCTTGAGGATATGCAGCCGTCCCTCGTAACCTTCCAGATGCAGTTCGGCCAGTTCCAGCCGGCGCTGGGCCAGTTGCAGGGCCAGGCCGTGCCAGCTCAGGTGGTCCCAGCGGGTGAGGGCATCGTCGGCGCCGTGCAGCACCATCGAGAAATCGGTGATGGCGCCGTCGAGCTCAATCCTGTCGGGAGCAAAGTCCCGCAGAGTCAGCGTTCCCGCAGTGTCTGCCAGGCCGCTGCCTATTTCGGCGCGCAGGACGGGTGGCAGGTTGGGCCCCAACCAGGCCAGCGGCAGGGCCTGCAGCTCGAACTCAACGCTGCCGTCACCACTTCCCAGGTGCAGCTTGCCGGTGGCGCCCAGGCTGGCCTGGTCATTCACCCGCAGCGACAGGGTCAGCGGGCTCTCGGCCTGTGCCGGCCAGTGCAGATCGCGCAGCTCGGCGTCGACCGGGGAGATCGTGAGCAGGGCCGGATCGGTGTACTCGGAGCGCCAGCGCAGCTGGCTGTCCTGCAGTTCGATCCCGTCGATCCGCGCCTGCCAGGGTGGCGTGTCGCTGTCGTCGGCGCGGGTATCGGTGGCGGGCATTGCAAACAGCTCAGCCAGGCTGACCCGACTACCCTCGCTCCAGCCCGCGACCTCAAGTTCGCTGGCAAGGACATGGTCGACGGTGACCGTCCGCCCGGCGCTGGCCACCGCGATGCCCTCAATTTGCAGTGATGCCAGCGAGACGCCGGTGTCGGGCAACCCAGTGGTATCCGCCGCACTGATGACGCTGTCCCGCAGTTCCAGCCGGCCCTGGTCGATGCCATAGCGCAGCGCGCCGCTCCAGTCGATGTGATAGTGCGCTTCCAGCTCCAGCGTGGACCGCTCGAGTTCGAAAGCCAGCCAGGGTTCGGCAAAACGCCAGAGCGGGCGCAGGTCGATATTGCGCAGTGCCAGCTCGCCAGTGCTGTGGCCCGCGGCGATCGAGACATCGCCCCGCCATTCCAACTCGCCACCGCCCTCGCTGGAGGCGACAAGGTGATAGGCCTGTCCGGCTTCGATGACCGTGGACAGCCCGCTGGCCTCCAGGCGCAGCCCTTCCAGGTAGGACTGGTAATCCTGGGGGTGCTGCTGATCGATAAACTCGATGCGGTGGGCGGAGAATCGCAGCTTGCCGACGGTGATACCCAGTGGATCCTGATCCGCCTCCGGATCGGGTGCCGCGGCCGGTTCCCGGGCGGGCGCCAGGTCGGCGATGTTGAACTGGCCGTCCGGCCGGCGCAACAGATGCAAGTACAGTCCTTCCAGGGCCAGCACGTCGAATACCAGCCCCGGTTGCCACAGCGTCGCGAGGCTAAGGTTCAGTTGAGCCCGGTCAAACGCCAGCAGCCGGCTGCCATCGGCGTCCCCGAGTTCCGCCTCGCGGATGTGCAGGGTCAGGCTGAAGGGATTGAACAGAATCAACTCGCTGCTGAAGGTGCGCTGTATCTGCTGGTGCACCAGCCACGGTGTCACGAAGTTCAGTACTGGCAGCAGTACCAGGAAGCTCAGGGCCAGATACATCAGATAGGCGAGGGCTATTCCCCGGACAACTGTTCGCACAGTGCGATCTCCTTGTGCAGCGATGGTCTCGCCCCTAACTATAGCCTATGGGCAATTGCAGGTGGTCGGCCGCCACGACATTCAGAGCCCTTTGCGATAGGCGTAGGGCGTGACTCCAGTCCAGCCCTTGAAGGCGCGGATGAAGGCGCTGGATTCAGAGAACCCGGCCCGGTAGGCGATCTCCTCGATAGAGAGGCCATGCTTGCCCAGGTAATGCAGCGCGGTATCCCGCCGCATCTGATTCTTGATTTCCTTGAATGTGGTGCCCTCGGCGGCAAGCCTGCGCCGCAGCGTCTGGGGATGTATTTGCAGGGACTGCGCCACCGTTGCCAGTTCCGGCATCTCGTGAAGGCGGCGCCGGACCAGGTCGCGTACCCGCGCAGTCCAGCTGTTGCGGGAAAAATCCTGGGTCAGCATCATCAGCACCGGGTGGCGCAGATAGTGGCGCAGGCTCTGTTCATTCTGCTGGATAATCCGGTCCATCAGGGTACGGGCAAACACCAGCTCGCAGTGCGGGGCTTCAAACTCCACCGGATTGGCCACGAACATATGGCGATAGTCATCCGGTTTCGCGGCGGCGGGATAGGCCAGACGGACCACTTGCATGGGCAGGTGTTCCTGCACCAGCCAACTGGCGAAACGGTGCACATTGAACAGCATCAATTCAGTCGGGTAGGGCTCGATCCTTTCCAGGCCGGCATATTGCAGGCGCACACTGATTTCATCACCGTTCTCGTGGAGGCAGGGAACGGGCGAGGCATCGAACAACTGGAAAAACCGGCAGTAGCGGCTCAGTGCCTGCCCCAGGGTTTCACTGCCTATCACTGCATGGCACATCATGGACCAGCTGCCGATGGGCAGTCGGCGGGTATTGTAGCCCAGCGACTCATCTCCCATTGCCAGCATGGTGCTGACCTGGAGATCGGCAAAACGTTCGATGGAAATACGGGCGTTGTCCTCCAGCAACAGGCGCGGGGAGATCCGGTTCTTGCGCAACAGCTGCATCGGATCCAGGCCGATGGCAACCGCGTTGCGCAGCACGGCGCGGGCGAAATAGACAGAGATGGACCGTTCGCGCATTGTGTCTACCGCAGCGTGGCCGCGTTGCTCAGGTGCAGGGGCCTGTGCTCCACGGCAGCCACCCGATTGCGGCCGCCGCGCTTGGCCAGTTGCAACGCTCGCGTGGTATCGCGGTACAGGACGTCCAGACCGGCATCGCCGCTGGCGGCAGCGCCCAGACTTGCAGTGACGTTGATCAACTGTTGCTCGATAATCAGGGGCTCATTGCCGAGCCGGGATCTGATGCGCTCGGCAAGATTGCGCGCCGCTTCCAGGCCGGAATTGGGCAGAATGATCAGGAATACATCCCGTTCATAGCGTGCCACGACGTCGCCGCTGCGGCACTCCTGCTCAAGGCCGCGCGCCATGTATTGCAGGATGCGGTCTCCGGTATCCTCGCCGAAGTGCCGGTTGAGCTCGGCAAAGTGATCTATGTCTACCATGACCGCGGCCGTAAATTCGCCGTGGCGACGGGCATTGGCCAGGGTGACGTTCAAAGCACTCTCCAGGCCGCGCCTGTTGAGCAGGCGAGTCAGCGGGTCCACGGTGCTCAAATGCGACAGCTGATGTTGTTGATCCTGCAAGGTGCTGGCGAGAAAGCCAATGATTACCAGCGCATGGGCAGCCCCGTGCACTGCGTAGACCAGGCTTTGCGCGATTGCCGGCTGACGCTCCTGGGCCAGCAGGTACCAGCACAGCAGCATCGCTGCAGTCATCAGCAGGCCCGCCAGGGCAATGAGGCTGTCACCGATGTTGCGGCCGCGCCAGCCACGCCAGCCGCCGAGTGCGGCGGCGACGGCCCAGAACAGTGCAGCCGTGGCGAGGTACAACTGGAACAAGGTGTCTGGTGGCAGCAGGAACACCGCCAGGATGGTGCCGAGACAGACCGGCCCCAACAGGTAGTGGGCTCTGGCCACGCCGGCACGCTGGCTGGTGGCAAGAGCCAGAAAGCAGGCGCTGATGATGGCGGCGACGGCGGGGATATCAAGCCCTACCGGTATGACCTGGTTGAGACTGACAGCAAACCAGGCCAGCAGTGTCGTCATGAAATAGACGGTGAACAGCCCGAGCCCGGCCGGAGGCTGGTTGCTGTTGCTCAAGGCATACAGGACCAGCAGCTGGCCACAGCTGAGCGCCAGGATCAGCCCGTAGTGCGCGTAGACCAGATTGTCTGCAAATATGTCCTGCATGTTCCGCTCAACCCCTTGCTGTGACGCTGTTAGTTTAAGTCAATTTATTTGTCGGCACAGGTCATTGTTGGCTATTTCAGCCATCCCCATACTGTTGCGTGTCATTATTTTTCTCCCCTGAGGCCCTACTCATGCTGCAACGCGATTTTACCGATGAACAAAACATGTTCAGGGAGGCCTACCGCAAGTTCCTCGCAACCGAGATTGTGCCACAGATGGAGCAGTGGCGAGAGGCTGGTATCGTCGATCGCTCGGCCTTCGGCAAGGCCGGTGAACAGGGCTTCCTGATGATCTGGCCAGAAGAAAAATACGGCGGCATGGGAGACCCGGATTTTCGCTTCGAGCAGATCATCATGGAGGAAACCGCCTACGCCCGGGTGGGTGACTGGTTCAGCACCCTGCACAGCCGCCTGGTGGGCCCCTATCTCACGCGCTTTGGCAACGAAGAACAGTGCCAGCGCTTTCTGCCGGGCTGCGTTCGCGGTGACACGATCCTCGCCATTGCGATGACGGAGCCGGATGCGGGCAGCGACCTTGCAGGCATGCGCAGCAGCGCTGTGCAGCAGGGTGACCACTGGGTCCTCAATGGTTCCAAGACCTATATATCCAACGGCATCAATGCTGATCTGGTGATTGTCGCAGCGAAGACAGATCCCGCCAACAATCCTCACCACATGACCCTGTTTCTGGTGGAGCGCGGCATGGAGGGCTTCGAGCGCGGTCGCAATCTGAAGAAAATGGGCCTCAAGGCGCAGGATACCGCTGAACTGTTTTTCAACAATGTCAAAGTGCCGCGCGACAATGTACTGGGTGAACCCGGCAGGGGATTTTACTACCTGATGGAAGGGCTCGCCGAGGAGCGTCTGATCGGCGCCGTGGGTTATCTGTCCTCAGCCCAGCTATCGTGGGATCTCACCGCCGACTATGTGCGGGAACGCAAGGCCTTCGGCAAGCCGCTGGCACAGTTCCAGAACACGCAGTTCAAACTGGCGGAAATGCGTATGCAACTGGATGTCGCTCAATGCTATGTGGATCAGTGTGTGCACGCCTTCAACAGCGGCGCGCTGACCGCGGTGGACGCCGCCGCGGCCAAGCTGTTGACCAGTGAGCTGCAGATGGCGGCAGCCGACCTCGGTGTGCAGTTGCACGGTGGCGCGGGTTATATGGACGAGTATGCGATCAGCCGCCAGTTCACCGATGCGAGAATATCAACCATCTATGCCGGCAGCTCGGAGGTGATGAAAATCATTATCAGCCGTGCTTGCCTGTCGGACAATTATCAGCCATTCAATACCCGCAACTTCTGACAATGTGAACAGGGAGATACGCAATGGAACTGGCAGGAAAGATTGCAATTGTTACTGGTGGTGCCTCGGGTCTGGGGCGAGCCACTGTGGAGGCCTATGTTGCCCGGGGGGCCAGGGTCGCTATCTTTGATCTCAACGAGGCCAGTGGAAATGCCGTGATCGCAGCGCTGGGGGCAGACAACGTGGCCTTCTGGAATGTGAACGTTGCCGATGAGGATTCGGTAAAGGCTGCGGTGGCCGAGGTGGTGGAGCATTTTGGCGCGCTGCATATCTGCAACAATTTCGCGGGAATCGCCAGTGCCTGCAAGACCCTGAGCAAGAAGGGCGTATTCCCGCTGGACCAGTTCATGCCGGTGATCAATATCAACCTGGTGGGTACCTTCAATGTCGCGCGCTATGCGGCGGAACAGATGGCCAATAACGAACCGTTCAATGACGATGGCGGCCGCGGCGTGATCATCAATACCGCATCCATTGCTGCGATGGAGGGGCAGGTGGGCCAGCTGGCCTACAGCGCCAGCAAGGGCGGGATCGTGGGCATGACCCTGCCGATGGCACGGGACCTGGCAAGCTATGGCATCCGCGTCAACACCATCGTGCCGGGGCTGATTCATACGCCGCTGTTCGAGAGCATTCCCGAGGCGGCCTATAAATCGCTGGAGAACAGTGTCTGCTACCCGCCAAGACTGGGCAAGCCCGCGGAAATCGCCCACCTGTCGGTTTTCATTGCCGAGAATGATTATGTCAACGGTGAATGTATCCGTCTCGACGGCGCGATCCGCATGCAGCCACGCTAGGAGTTTGTCATGGGTCCCCTGAACGGTTTCACGGTAATCGAACTCGCGGGTCTTGGGCCGGCACCGATGGCGGGTATGCTGCTCGCGGACATGGGGGCGGAGGTGATTCGGATTGAGCGCGCCGGCGCATCGGAATCGGACCTGCGCCAGGCCTGTGATGTCAGTGCCCGCGGCAAGAAATCCGTGGTATTGAACCTGAAGCAGCCGGATGGCGTCGAGACCCTGCTGCGGATGGTGGAGAACGTCGATGTGCTGATCGACCCCTACCGTCCCGGGGTCTGCGAAAAGCTCGGTGTCGCTCCGGATGTCTGCATGGCGCGCAATCCCCGCCTGATCTTTGCCCGCATGACAGGTTGGGGTCAGGATGGCCCGCTGGCCCATGCTGCCGGCCACGATATCAACTACATCTCGCTGAGCGGAGCACTGTACGCCACTGGGCGCAATGGCCAGAAGCCGGTGCCCCCACTGAATCTGGTGGGTGACATGGGCGGCGGTGGCATGTTGCTGGTCTCCGGGATCCTGGCGGCGCTGCTGGAGACAGCCAGTTCCGGCAAGGGCCAGGTTATTGATGCCGCCATGGTGGACGGTGCCGCCCAGTTGATGTGGATGTTCCATGGCTTCGAGGCCAGCGGGGAGTGGGATGCGAACCAGCGCGGCGCCAACCTGCTCGACGGCGGCGCACATTTTTACGACACCTATGAGTGCGCCGATGGCCAGTATGTGTCGGTGGGTTCGCTCGAGCCCCAGTTCTACGCACTGCTGAAGCAGTTGGCGGAATTGCCGGAGGATGATTTCGGGGATCAGCACGATCAGTCGCGCTGGCCGGAACTGACGGACAAGCTGGCAGCCGTTTTCAAACGCAAGACCCAGGCCCAGTGGTGTGCAATCATGGAGGGCACGGATGTCTGCTTTGCCCCGGTACTGTCCTTTACCCAGGCACCGCAGCACTCCGCCAACGTGGCTCGCAACACCTATATTGAAGTGGATGGTGTTACCCAGCCGGCCCCGGCTCCGCGGTTCAGCCGTACTCCATCCGAGGTGGCCCACGGCGCCCACGGTATTGGCGAGGATACCGAGGCCACGCTGGCCGCGATGGGTTTTGCGGCCAGTGAGATTCGGCAGCTGCGCGAATCCGGCTGCATTGGCTGATCGAGAAACAGGACCAAAACAATGACACACTACGATACCGTAACGGTGGCCACACATGGCTCGGTAGCCCTGCTAAGCCTGGCCCGGGCCGATAATCTCAATGCGTTCAATGAGGCCTTGCGCCGCGATCTGCTGCAGGCAGCCACTGCCGTGAATAATGATGAACGTATCCGGGCCGTCGTGCTGACCGGCAGTGGCCGCGCCTTTTCAGCCGGTGCCGATCTGGCGGAAGTCCAGAGAGAAGATTTCGATGTGGAGGGTCAGCTCAACAACGAGTACAAGCCTGTGTTGATGGCCATCACCAATGCACCCAAACCCTGGATCAGCGCAGTCAATGGCGCTGCCGCGGGGATCGGCAGTGCTTTCGCGATGGTCTGTGATCTTACGGTAATGGCGGAGAACGCCTTTCTATATCAGGCGTTTACCGCGATCAGCCTGATTCCCGATGGCGGCGCCACCTGGCACCTGGCGCGAACGCTGGGCCGCAAGCGCGCCTATGAGCTGATTCTGTCCGGGGAAAAGCTGGCCGCCTCCCGCTGCCTGGAACTGGGGCTGTGCAACAGGGTGGTACCGGCCGAATCGCTACTGACCGACACTCTGGAATGGGCCCGGGAAATCGCCGGCAAGGCGCCACTGTCGCTGCGCTACGCCAAGGAAGCGCTCAATGCCGCGATGGAAACGGACCTGGCCGGTATGATTACCGAGGAGGCCCGGCTGCAGAAAATCTGCGTAGCCAGTGCCGATGCGCGGGAGGGCGTGGCCGCGTTTCTCGACAAGCGCCCGCCGCGCTGGCAGGGAAAGTAGCCGCGCAGGCCGACGGGCCCGCGCTCAGGTGGTAATGATCAGTCGCAGGGCCTGCAACTGCAGGCCGGCGTGGCGTATGTGGATGGCGCACTCCTCCATGCGGTAGCTGAGGTGATCCAATTCCTGCTGACGGATGGACGGGTTGACCCGGCGCAGCGCTGTCAGACGATCGTGTTCGGCCCCCAGAGCGGCGCGCATCTCCTGCTCCGCCTCGACCAGGATGGGAGCCAGTCGTTCCTGCGCCTGTTTCCCCGCCAGGGTCATTTTGCTTTCCACATCCGCCTGCACCTGCTTGATAATCGCCAGGGCTGTATTCTTGTTGACCCGCTCCACCAGGCCATTGAGGCGCTCGTGCGGGACCAGCCCGGCGAGGTCCTTGCCGCGCGCATCCACCAGCAGGCGCAGCGGGGTCAGCGGCAGGAAGCGCTCAACCTGCAGGGACCGCGGCGCCACGCAATTGATGGAATAGAGACATTCCAGCAACATGGTGCCGGGGGCGATGCCGCGCAGCTTGATGGTGCCCAGAGAGGCATTGCCCAACTCGGTGGACAGCACCATGTCCATGGCTGCCACCAGCATCGGGTGTTCCCAGGTGAGGAAAGCCATGTCCTCCCTTGCCAGGGCCTTGTCCCGGGAAAAGGTTGCCGTGAGGCCCTCGTCATCCAGGTAAGGGAAGTGGCCGGTCAGCATATGCTCCGTTGGACGCAGCACTACGGCCTGGTCGGAGTGGAATTCGTGTTCCACGCCGTAGGCCTCACACAGTGACTCCAGATAGGCCGCCAGCGTGTCACTGTCTTCATTGGCCCGGATGTCGGCGATCACCGCGGCGGCCACTTCCGGTTTGCAGGAGTTGCGCTCGAGCAAGCGATCCCTGCCCTCGCGCAGCTCCAGCCGGGTGCGGGCGGTAAATTCCGCGGTATCGTCCAACAGCGTTTGGAAATCGTCGTTTCTGTGCTCCAGTTGGGCCAGCAGCCGGGTCTGGAACGTATCGAAGATCATGGTGCCCGCAGAGCAACTTTCCCGGAACAGGTTCAGGCCGCGGTCATACCATTCCAGCAGGGTTTCCTGGGCACTGCCTTCCAGGTAGGGGACGTGGATTTCCACATCCTGCTCCTGACCTATCCGGTCCAGCCGTCCTATGCGCTGTTCCAGCAGATCGGGGTTCAGCGGCAGGTCGAACAGGATCAGGTGGTGGGCAAACTGGAAATTGCGGCCCTCGCTGCCGATTTCCGAACAGACAAGCGTTTGGGCGCCGTTGTTTTCGTCTGCAAAATAGGCTGCGGCGCGATCCCTCTCGATGATTGAAAGCCCCTCGTAGAAGGCCGCAGAACGGATACCCGCCCGCAAGTGCAGGTAGTGTTCCAGCGCCAGAGCGGTACTGGCGCGGGCACAGATGACCAGTACCTTTGCCGGCCGCAGCTGCTTCAGGGTCTGTTCCAGCCAGGCTACCCGCGGGTCGAAGGCCAGCCAGCTGTCATCGTGGTAGGGCAGCTCAGGATGCAGCGCTGCGGCGATATCGAGACTTGCATGGGCATAGGAGTCGGGGTTGGGCAGCGGGTGACGGTGCATGACCCGGTTCGGAAAACCGCTGATCGCCGCCCGGGTGTTGCGGAACATCACCCGGCCGGTGCCGTGGCGATCCAGGATCTGATCGATCAGGGTGGCGGCCGGCGCAGCGGGGTCCAGCCCCGCGGGCAGGTCCTCGGGTCTGTCCCCCGCTTCCAGCTGTGCGGCCATCTCGCTCCAGCGCCGGTATTCGCGCTCCTCGCGCTCAAACTCGGTCAGCGAGTGGAACCGCTCCGGGTCCAGCAGTTGCAGCCGGGCAAAGTGGCTGGCCAGGCCCACCTGTTCGGGGGTGGCGGTCAGCAGCAACAGGCCCGGACTCTGTGCAGCCAGCTCGGCGACAAAGTGGTAGTCCTCACCGGCTTGTTCCGGCGACCAGTGCAAATGGTGGGCTTCGTCAACGACCACCAGGTCCCAGTGACTGGCAAGCGCCAGATTGCGGTAGCCGGGATTGGCCTGGAACAGGTCGAGACTGCACAGCACCAGTTGCTCTGCATCGAAGGGGTTGTCTTCGGGCAACTGCAGCAATGGATCATCGTCCAGTGGGTCGACACTCGAGGTCTCCCGCAGCCGCTCGTCGTCGAACAGCGAAAAATGCAGATTGAAACGCCGCAGCATTTCCACCAGCCACTGGTGCAGCAGGGTCTGGGGTACCAGGATCAATACCCGGTTCGCGCGCCCGGTAAGCAGTTGCTGTTGCACTATCATGCCGGCTTCGATGGTCTTGCCGAGGCCGACCTCGTCCGCCAGCAGTACGCGGGGAGCATGGCGCTGACCCACTTCATTGGCGATGTAGACCTGGTGAGGCAGCAGGTTGGTGCGCGATCCCATCAGGCCGCGGGCACTGGAGCGCTGCAGGCGGTCCAGTTGCATCAGGGTGGAGACCCGCAGCGCGAAATCACTGTGCTTGTCGAAATGGCCGTTGAGCAGGCGCTGTTGGGGCGTGGTGATCTGGACGAAGGCATCCAGCTCCAGCTCGGAAACGGTCACCGTCTGTTCGTGATGGTCGGTGCCGGTGTAGAGCAGCAGTCCCTCTTTCTCCTTTACCGAAGTGACCTCCAGTTCGACATTGTTGACGGTGGATATATGGTCCCCTGCCTTGAACCGCAGGCGTGTCAGGGGGGCGCTGTCGGCGGCATAGGTGCGTTCTTCACCCACCGCGGGAAAACTCAGCGTAACCCGGCGCGGTTCCACTTCGACAATAATCCCCAATCCCAGCTGCGCATCGGCATGACTGACCCAACGTTGGCCGACGATATAGTCCATAATGTCCTTGCTGTAACGGCTGGAGCCTGTATCAGCTCCCCGCAAAAGCGGCGTATATTACCACCGAACGGTTTGTATTGCGGCCCCGGAGCCTAAAAATGCCACCTCCGGGCCGGAAAAGTCAATCGGTTCAGGAGCCTGCCTCGGCAGGGAAAAACAGCGCCATGCTGTTGTGCCGGACGGCCGCCAGCAGCTGCTCCACCGGCAATTGCCTGGTCTGCGCAACCTGCTCGGCGACAAAAGGCAGGTAGAAGGGTGCATTGGGCCTGCCGCGGTAGGGCACCGGCGTCAGATAGGGAGAATCGGTTTCCAGTACCAGCTGGCCGATGGGCGTGATGGCGACCACTGCACGCACATTGTCGGCGCGATTGAAGGTGGTGATGCCGTTGAAGCCCAGCATGAAGCCCTCACCCAGACAATATTCAGCCAGTTCGAGGCTGGAAGTAAAGCTGTGGATGACCCCCTTGCGCCGCAGGTCGGGACTGTATTCGGCGAGGATGGCGCGGGTATCGGCGTCGGCCTCCCGGGTGTGAATCACTACCGGCAGGTCAAGCTCGACTGCGAGCGCCAGTTGCCGGGAAAACACGCGCCGTTGCACCGCGCGGTCGGCATGGTCGTAGAAATAGTCCAGGCCGATTTCACCCACGGCCACGATGCGGGCGTCGCGCGCGCGCTCCTGAATAATGTCGGCGACGGCATCGTCGAAACCCTCTGCTTCATGAGGGTGGATACCCTGGGTGCCCCAGATGTCCCCGGCCACCCGCGTCAGGTTGAATACGCGCTCCAGGTTGGCGGCGGACACGGCGATGGTAATGATGCGTTCGATCCCGACCTCCCGTGAGCGTACCAGGGTGTGCTGCAGCTGCTCCTGATCCAGATAGTCCAGATGGCAGTGGGTTTCGATCAGCGGAGTCTGGTAAACGGGAATGTCGCGTCGCTTGCTTTTGCTCATAGGGGGCCGCCGATTCAGTCAGGACACAGGATAGGTCAGGACGCGAGTGATCGCCAGCCTGCTGTGCCTGGCGCCGGGCCAGCAGCATAGGGTGCGCTGACGAAGGAAGCGCACCATCGCCCACGGGGCACCATCGCCGACGCCCTTTGCTCGCTCCTTGCCGCTGTTTCAAGCACCGGGTGGGGCGTGTCCGGTGCGTTTCGTACCTCAACGCACCCTATGGGTTTGCGGTACCTGGTGCGTTTCGTGCCTCAACGCACCCTATGGGTTTGCGGTACCTGGTGCGTTTCGTGTCTCAACGCACCCTATGGGTTTGTGGTATCTGGTGCGTTTCGTGCCTCAACGCACCCTATGGGTTTGCGGTACCTGGTGCGTTTCGTGCCTCAACGCACCCTATTTGCTGTGGTGGGTATCGAAGAGGTGTTGCGGGGTTGCCGCTGCTCGCCTGGCGGTGGCCAGGCCGTCTTTGGAAGGGAAAGAACCAGGAACAGGAATTCCCGCCGCTGCCCGCTGTCAGTATAGTATCGCAACGACTGCCATTTCAGGCGAGGATCCAGACCATGCGCTCCAGCTCTCTGCGCTTGGGCCCGACGGCTCTGTCAGTACTTTTGTCAGCGCTGCTGGCTGCGCCGGTAGCGGCCGACCCGGGCGCCAGTTACGGCAAGAGCTTCGTCCGTCTCGGCCACAGCTGGCAGGATGAATCACCCCCGGGCCCCTGCTTGTGCCGCTTGCAACTGCCGACAGCGATATCGGGGAGGACGGTGCCCGCCATCTGCAGCGGCTGGAACAGCTCGAGCTGGATCAGGGCCCCTATGCCGCGGGCCTTGAGGAACCGCTGATGGATCTGGGGCACCTGCATCTGAATGCGGGGCAGTTTGCGCAGGCGGGGCAGCTGTATCGCCAGGCTCTGCACATTGTGCGGATCAACGATGGGCTGCTGAGCGAACGTCAGCTGCCGCTGGTACAGAACCTGCTGACAGTGCACCGGAGTCTCGGCGACTGGCAGGGTCTGGATCAGCGCTATGACTACTACCACCGGATTGCGGGTGCGCCGCAGGACCAGGGGATCGGGGTGACACTGGAGTATTTCCGCTGGCAGCGGGAGGCGCTGCGGCGGCAACTCGACAGCAGTGCCGACAGGCGCCTGCTGCGCCTGTACGAACACAACGCCCGAGTGCTGGAGGAGACAGTGACCGCAGGGGGGCTCTCCCGGCGGCGGAACACTGGCGCCTGGTCGCCAGTCAGTTGCGCAATCTGTATCTGATACAAGCGCTGGTACAGCCTCGGCTGGATCTGCGCGACAGCATGACGGCGTCGCCATTTTACCGGCAACAGCAGCAACAGCAGGAACTGGACATCCACCAGCAGCGGCTGCTGAGCATTCAGCGCAACGCGGTGGCGCAGGGTGCCTCCCTGCTGACGGATTTCATTGCTGGCGCGGGGGCCGGCAGTCAGGTTCTGCAGGCCCGCGCCTGGCTGGCGCTGGCGGACTGGCACCAATGGAACGGCAATCGGCATCGGGCCCGGGAGGACTACGCCGCTCTGGCAGGCCACCTGATCGAGACCGGCCAGAGCACGCTGCTGCAGGAATGGTTTGCCGAGCCGGTGGAGCTGCCTGACAATGGGGTGTTCCTGCGCGATCCGGGCACAGGCGGAATTTCATTGGCGGCGCGCTACGATGTGTCGGCAGATGGTCGCGCCCGCAATCTGGAGACCGATGCCGAAGATGAGGAACACAAGGGTTTTGCCATGCGTCTGTACCGCAGCTTGTTGGCAACCCGATTCCGGCCACGCTTCGACAACGGTCAGGCGGTGACTGCCACCGGGCTTGAGCGCAGCTACCGTTATCTGGATCGGGAGGCGATCAAGCGTTTTCAATCACCATGATCGCCCCGCGCGCCTCTACGCTGCCGCGGCAACGCCAGGGCAGCAGGTCGGCGCAGTGACGCTGAATGCAACCCTGGGCCATCTCCAGGAAAGTGGAGCGTTCCGGGTCGGCGATGACGATGTGCTTGACGCCCGCGCGCACCGCGCGATTCACCAGGTTGGTAACGGGCTTGACCAGTTCGTCCCAGAAGCAGATATCCGCTGCGATCAGCATGTCGTAGTGAGCCAGCTCACGAACGGTGAGTTGTTCGAAGCGCTTCACCAGATGGCGCGTCTCTACGCCGTTGAGCGTCGCTACGGTTTCCAGATAGGGAAATACGTCGGGATCCGCGTCCATTGAGGTGACCTCGGCTCCGAGCCTGGAGGCACACCAGATGCCGGCAATACCCCAGCCACAGCCGGCATCCAGCACCGTGCCACTGTGGCTGGGCGGGTGCTTGCCCAGGTAATCCAGCAACAGACAGCTGGATTTCCACAATTTGTTGCCGTGAATGGATGGGTGCTTGCCCTGACGCCGAACCCGGCGGATTGCCGGATGTGATGCAGTGGGCATGATCATGCCGCGGAAGCGGCGCTCGGTCCTGGTCTTTGTGCGCGTGGTCACCTGTGTCAGCCCGCCCGATCCAGTATTTCCACGTCCTCGGCCTGTGGCCCCTTGTCGCTGCTGGCGGTGTGGAATGCCACCCGCTGACCGTCGCGCAGGCTGCGCCGGCCCTCTCCTTCACCGCATATGGCCCGGAAGTGGACAAAAATCTCCTCGCCGTCGTCCCTGATGATAAAACCAAAACCCTTGGCGCTGTTGAACCATTTCACCGTGCCCTGTTCACGCGAATTGCCGGAATTGTCGTCCCTGGCCGTCCTGGCCGCACTGGGCGGGTGGGCATTGAGCCGAGCTGGAACCAGGGGGGCGAGTACAACGGTCGCCACGGTTGCCAGCGCGAAGCAGGTCAACAGGATAAAGTCGGGAAACGTGCCGCCCTGAAGAGCAGTGGCGAGTGTGGATGCCAGGGCGGCGATAACAAGACTGATAACAAGTTTGACAAAAAACTGCATTGTGGTCCTCTCGTTGCGTTTGAAATGCGTACAACAGCACTGCGGCACGGTAGGCGCCGCAGTGCTGCTGGGGGGACGGAGACTGCGCCCGGTTCAGGGCGTCAGCCGCGGGGCGTATTGAAGCGAAGCGCCGGCCTTAGCCGCGCCGAATCATCGCTTCTGTACATCCTCGGCCTGCAGTCCCTTGGGACCTTCGACCAGGTTGAACTCAACTTCCTGCCCCTCATTGAGGGTGCGATAGCCCTCTCCCTGGATGGAACGAAAATGGACGAATACATCGTCACTACTTTCTTCCCGGGTAATGAAACCAAACCCCTTGGCGTTATTGAACCACTTTACCGTGCCGCTTACACGTTCACTCATACCGCTTTCCTCGGTGTTGCCCACTGCCTTTTTATTATCCGCCGCGGCCATCGCCGTGACGTCCTTGAAAATCTGTCACCGAGGTGCTTACAGGCGGGCAATGTGCTCCGCCTGACCGCGCAACTTGCCCAGCGCATGCTGCTGTGACTGCAGTTTGTCGCGCTCTTTGGCAACGACTTCCGCAGGCGCCTTGTCGACAAAAGCGCTGTTCCCCAATTTTTTCTCCAGCCGCGCCAGCTCGTTTTCGAGCTTGCCGATTTCCCGGTTCAGGCGCGCGAGTTCCTGATCCTTGTCTATCAGCCCGGCCATCGGCACCAGAATCTCCAGCTCCCCGACCAGCGCGGTGGCCGCAACCGGCGCTTCTTCGTCTGCCTTCAGCCAGTCTATGCGCTCCAGCCTGGCCAGTTTTTTCAGGTACGATGCATTGTCACGCAGCCGCCCGGCATCGCTGTCACTGCCATTTCTGCACAGCAGCGAGAGCAGGCGCCCGGGGGCGATGTTCATTTCTCCACGGATGTTCCGAACACCGACGATAATGCTTTTGAGCCATTCTATATCTGCATTTGCAGCGCTGTCTATGGCTTTGTCCTCGCTGTGGGGATAGGGCTGCAGCATGATGGTAGGACCGGATTTGCCGGCCAGCGGGGCGGCCCGCTGCCAGATCTCCTCGGTGATAAACGGCATGAACGGGTGCAACAGCCGCAACCAGGTTTCCAGCACCCGGATCAGGGTACGACGGGTGCCCCGCAGGGCCTCAGCACTGGCCTGATCGTCCCACAGGACCGGCTTGGACAGTTCCAGATACCAGTCGCAGTACTCATTCCAGATAAACTCATACAGCGCCTGGGTCGCATGGTCAAAGCGAAACTGGGTAATGGCATGCTCCACTTCGAGTGCGGTTTGCTGCAGACGCGACTGTATCCAGCGGTCAGCCAGGCTCAGTGTCACCGGCAGGCTGTCATCACTGCCGCAATCCTGTTGCTCGCAGTTCATCAAAACATAGCGCGCCGCGTTCCAGATCTTGTTGCAAAAGTTGCGATGGCCCTCGATGCGGCCGATGTCGAACCTGATGTCGCGGCCGGTGGAGGCCAGCGAGTAGAAGGTGAAGCGCAGCGCATCGGTGCCGTAGGACTCGATACCGTCGGGGAACTGGCGCCGGGTCGCCTGCTCGATCTTCCTGGCCAGCTGTGGCTGCATCAATCCGGCCGTGCGCTTGCCGACCAGGCTTTCCAGGTCGATGCCATCGATCAGGTCGATGGGATCCAGCACATTGCCCTTGGACTTGGACATTTTCTGGCCCTCGGCGTCGCGCACCAGACCGTGGACATAGACTTTGTGGAACGGCACTTCATCCATGAAATGCAGGGTCATCATGATCATTCTGGCGACCCAGAAAAAGATGATGTCGAAGCCGGTGACCAGCACCGAGCTGGGATGGAACAGTTTCAGATCCTGCGTCTGTTGCGGCCAGCCCTGGGTAGAGAAGGTCCACAGCGCGGAGGAGAACCAGGTGTCGAGCACGTCCTCGTCCTGGCGCAGGGTCACGCCGGCATCCAGCTGGTGGTCGCGGCGCACATCCGCCTCGCTGGCGCCGACGTAGATGTTGCCGGCCTCGTCGTACCAGGCCGGAATGCGGTGCCCCCACCACAGCTGGCGGCTGATGCACCAGTCCTGAATGTCGCGCATCCAGGCAAAATAAGTGTTCTCCCATTGTTTGGGCACAAACTCCACTGCGCCATTTTCGACGGCGGCGATCGCGGGCCCGGCCAGCTTGCGGGCATCGACGTACCACTGTTCGGTCAGCCAGGGTTCGATCACCACGCCGGAGCGGTCGCCGCGGGGAACCTTGAGTGTGTGATCGGCGACCTTGTCCAGCAGTCCCAGGGCCTGCAGGTCGGCTACCACCCGTTCGCGGGCGACGAAGCGGTCCAGTCCGCGATAGTCCGCCGGTGCGTTGTCGTTGATCACCGCATTCTGGTCGAGGATGTTGATCATTTGCAGGTTGTGGCGCTTGCCCATTTCGTAATCATTGAAATCGTGGGCGGGCGTGATCTTGACACAGCCAGTACCAAATTCGGGGTCTACATAGTCATCGGCGATGACTGGAATCTGGCGTCCGGTCAGGGGCAGCTCCACCAGCCGGCCAATCAGGTGGCGGTAGCGCTCGTCGTCCGGATGCACCGCGACTGCGGTATCGCCCAGCATGGTTTCCGGCCGGGTGGTGGCGACGATGACGTGGCCAGTGTCGCCGACCAGCGGATAGCGGAAGTGCCACAGCTGGCCCGGTTCTTCCTCGGCCATGACCTCGAGATCGGAAATCGCCGTATGCAGGGCCGGGTCCCAGTTCACCAGGCGCTGGCCACGGTAGATCAGGCCCTCGCGATACAGCCGAATGAACACTTCCTGGACCGCATGGCTCAGGCCCGCATCCATCGTAAAGCGCTCCCGCGACCAATCCAGCGATGCACCCAGGCGCCGCAGCTGGCGGGTGATTGTGCCACCGGACTCGCGCTTCCATTCCCAGACCTTCTCAATGAAGGCTTCGCGCCCCAGCTCGTGGCGGCTGCTGCCACTGGCCTCCAGCTGACGCTCAACCAGCATCTGGGTCGCGATGCCGGCGTGATCGGTGCCAACCTGCCACAGGGTGTTGTCGCCGCACATGCGGTGGTAGCGGATCAGGGCGTCCATGATGCTTTCCTGGAAGCCGTGGCCCATGTGCAGGCTGCCCGTCACATTGGGCGGCGGGATCATGATGCTGAAGGCCTTGTCGCCACCCTGGGGCTTGAAATAACCCGCGGCCTCCCAATGCTGATACCAGCGGGTTTCAATATTGGCAGGCTGGAATGTCTTGTCCATTACGTTGGCTGTCCGGGGTCGGAAAAGGGCGCGATTATACGCCTCAGAGGTCGTGTTTTTCCAATTGATAGCCGCGGGCCTTGTAGAAGCGCCAGGACTGGCGCTGGATCGCCAGGCTCTCGGCTTCCTGGGTGACGATTTCGGCCACCCGGTGAAAGCGGCTGAAAAAAGGCGGAATACCGGGCTGCAGGTTGATCAGCAGATCGGTGTGGGAGCCCGGGTCCTGCTCCCAGCCGATGGCTATCCGCTCGCAGCCCGCCACCCCGGGGAGTCCGTGAGGCAGGAAACTGGCGGGCCGAAACTCCCACAGCAATGCATCCAGCTGCCGGGCCTGGGACTCGTCGCAGGCATTGATGTAGATCCGGTGGCCGCGCTGGAAGGCCTTGTCTGCCAGGCGCGTCGCGACCTGCAGGCGGCCGCCGGGGTGGGTCGCCGCTACCACATAGAAGCCGACCCGGGTCACTTCAGGCTCCGGTCCGGTCCAGCAGATAGTGGGTGAGCAGTGCCACCGGGCGTCCCGTTGCGCCCTTGGGCGAGCTGTTCCAGCCGGCCCCGGCGATATCGAGGTGGGCCCATGGGTAGTCGTCGGTGAACTGAGCCAGGAAGCAGGCGGCGGTAACGCTGCCTGCCTCCGCCCCGCCGATATTGGCCAGATCGGCAAAATTGCTGTTGAGCTGCTTGCGGTATTCCTCCCACAGCGGCATGCGCCAGGCGCGGTCATGGCTGCTTTCGCCCGCGCTCAGCAACTGGGTGGCCAGCGCCTCGTCATTGGCATACAGTCCCGAGGCGTGAGAGCCCAGCGCAATGACGCAGGCGCCAGTGAGGGTGGCGATGTCGATCACGGCGGCGGGCTTGAAGCGGCCGGCGTAAGTCAGTGCATCGCACAGCACCAGGCGTCCCTCGGCATCGGTGTTTAGCACCTCAATGGTCTTGCCTGCCATGCTGGTTACCACATCCCCTGGCTTGGTGGCGCGTCCACTGGGCATGTTCTCCGCCGCGGCGATAACCGCGGTCACATTCAGCGGCAGACCCAGCTCGATCACCGCCTGCAGCGTACCCAGCACACTGGCTGCGCCACACATGTCGTATTTCATCTCGTCCATCTTGGCGCCCGGCTTCAGCGAGATGCCGCCGCTGTCAAAGGTAATGCCCTTGCCCACCAGGACGTAGGGCGCCGCTCCCGCCTTGCCGCCCCGGTATTCGAGCACAATCAGCTTGGCGGGTTGGTCGCTGCCGGCCGAGACTGACAGCAGTGCGCCCATGCCCAGCTCGCGCATCTTCTTTTCTTCGAGAATCTGGGCCCGCACCTTGCCCTTGCCGCGACCCAGCTTGCGGGCCTCTTTGGCGAGATAGCCCGGGGTACAGATATTGCCCGGCAGGTTGCCCAGCTCGCGGGCGTGATTGATGCCGCGGCCGATCGCGGCGCCAACATCCAGGGCCCGTTGCGCGGCACTTGTCGCCAGGGCCTTGCCGGGATTGACATACAGGCGCTGCAGCGTCATCGCCTCTTTGGGCTTGGATACAGTGGTCGTGTAGCGATAGGTGTGACTTACCAGACTGCGCGCGAGGTATTCCAGTACCCAGGCTAGATCCGCGTCACCGCCCTGCAGCTCCTGTCCATCCAGCAGCGCGTCCTTCGCACCGCTGTTGCCCAGGGCCGTGCACAGTGCCTGCACTGCTTCGCGCACGGTGGCGCGATCAAGCTTCTCGCGTTCGCCACAGCCCAGCAACAAAATCCTTGCGGCACTGCCGTGGCCGGGCAGCATCAGGGTCTGGCCGGCCTTGCCCTTGAAATCACCCAGCTTCAGAGCAGTGCTGATCGCTCCACCGGCGGCGCCGTCGAGAGCTTCGGCCGCGGCGGACAGCGTGCCGGCGAACACCGGGACGATGACGCACTGGCTTTTGGCCTTGACGATGGCCGCTGTCTGGCGGGCAGTGAAGCGTAGTGTTGTCGGCATGAGGTTCCCCTGTCAGTTTTTTGCGTGGCCCTAGTGTATGATGAGCGGCACCTAAACTGAACACCGGGCGCCATTTATTGGGCTACCAATGAAAATCCTTGGATACCTCGCACGCGATGTACTGCTGCATACTACGGCAGTGAGTTTCACCCTGCTGGTGATCATTTTCAGCGGGCGCTTCGTCAAATATCTGGCCGAGGCCGCGGTTGGCAATCTCGCGGCTGACATCCTGCTGCCGGTGATGTTCTTCCGCCTGCCTGGTTTCCTTGAGCTCATTTTGCCGCTGGGCCTGTTCATCGGCATCCTGATGGCCTACGGGCGCTTGTACGTTGAAAGCGAGATGGTGGTACTGGCGGCCTGTGGTGTCAGCCCGAGCCGGCTGGCGCTGTACACCCTGGTGCCGGCCGCATTAGTGATGGCTCTGGTGGCGTTGCTGAGCCTGTGGGTGACACCACTGGGAGCTACCCAGTCGAGAGCTCTGCTGGATGATCCGGGCGCCGCGCAGAGTCTGCAGACGCTGACGGAGGGGCGCTTCCAGAGGCGCAAGGACAGTGGGTTGGTGAGCTACGCACAGACCATATCGCCCGATACCGGCGTCATGCGTTCGGTTTTTCTGGCCCAGCAGGAAGGGGGGAAGGGGCGCAATCGCAGTTGGTGGTCACCTTTGCGGAAGAGGGCGAGATAGTGACTGATCCGCTGTCCGGGGCCCGCTATCTCGAGCTGCGCAACGGCTATCGCTACCAGGGGCTGCCCGGACGGCTGGATTACCAGGTAGTCCGGTTCGACAGCTTCGGCGAACGGATTCCCGAGCCCGAGGGCGGTATCCGCTCCGCCGCGCCAGTGGATGGTCGGCCCACTGCGGCATTGCTGGAGTCGGATCGCAGGGAAGACGTGGCGGCCCTGCACTGGCGCCTGTCGTTGCCGGCAACCGTGCCCATCGTGGCGATCATTGCCCTGTGTCTGAGCCGGACCGATCATCGGCGCGGCCGCTATATCAAGATGGCGCCGGCGTTCTTCCTCTATCTGGCCTACCTGATCCTGCTGAGCAATGGCCGCTCCTCCATGGAAGAGGGCGGCGGCCCATGGCTGCTGTGGCGGGTGCATCTGCTGTTCCTGCTACTGGCGGGAATGTTGCTTTACGGTGGCCGGATCTGGCAGCAGCTGCGTCACCGCCGTGGTGGAAGTGCGCGTGTACCTGCTTGACCGCTATATCGGCCACACCGTGCTCAGTGCCGTGGCGCTGGTATTGCTGGTGATCGTTGGTATTGATGCCATGTCAGCATTTATAGATGAGTCCGGCGATCTCAGCCCCAGCTATACCGTGACCGAGGCAGGTTTCTATGTGCTGCTGACGGTGCCGGGCCGGTTCTATGAATACATTCCCTTTGCGGCCCTGATCGGTTGCATGGTGGGCCTGGGGCAGCTGGCCAGTGCCAGCGAACTCGTGATCATGCGCGGTGCCGGGGTGTCCGTTGCGCGGCTGGTCTGGATTGTGATGAAGGCGGCGATTCTGGTGGCCCTGATCGGCTTTGTCCTGGGAGAATACATTGCCCCGAAGGCCGAGCAACTGGCGCAGAGCCGCCGCGCAATCGCTCTGAATCCGGGCGAGGGGGTTGCCGGCCGCTATGGGCTGTGGAACCGGGAAGGCAACAGCTTTTTGCATTTTAATGCGCTCGAGCCCGATGGTATCGTCTATGGGGTTACCCTGCTTCAGTTCGATGAGCGGCAACGCATGCAGTCTGCGCTGCGCGCACAGCGTGCCACCTTCGAGCAGGATCACTGGGTGATGGAGCAGGTGGTCAAGACCGATTTCAGCAGCTGGGCGACCAGCCAGAGCCATCACCCCACACTGCGCTGGGATACAGGCATCACACCGCAGCTGCTCACGATGGAGGTGGTGGCGCCCGAGCGGCTGCCGCTGCTGGACCTGTATCGCTACAGTCGCTATCTGCAGCAGCAGGGCCTGGAAGCCGACGATTTCGAGCTGGCGCTGTGGCGTAAACTGCTGCAGCCGCTGGCGATTGCCGGTCTGGTGCTGGTTGGCATCTCGTTCATTTTTGGCCCGCTGCGCGATGGCACCATGGGTTTGCGGATATTCGCGGGGGTTCTGGTGGGGATCGTGTTCCGGATCAGCCAGGATCTGCTCGGTCCGGCCAGCCTGGTGTTCGGGTTCTCGCCGATGTATGCAGCGCTGGTGCCGATTCTGATCTGCCTGGCGGCCGGTCTGTTGCTGCTTACCCGGACTCGCTGACAGGCTTGGCCTGCGCTGCCCGCTTGGCGGCTTTGGGCAGCAGCAGCAGTTCAGTGCCACTGAAGTAATCGTGCCAGTAGCGCCCGCGCCGGTCCACCAGACACCATGCGTAACCCAGGCCGAGACAGGCCGCCGACAGCAGGGCGCCAGCACAACGCAAGACGCAGCGACCCACCGTGGGAGGCGCGCCCGAGCTGTCCACCAGCTTTACCCGCCAGGCCTGCATGCCCAGGGTCTGGCCACTCTTGTGCCAGAAGGCGGTGCAGAAGGTCACCACGCAGCCGAATGCGATCAGCTGCACCCACTGCGGATGCAGCTGGTAATAGTCTCCCGCCGCGCTGTTGCCGCTCAACGCCATCGACACCACGGTGGCGAGCGCCACCGTGACACCAATCAACGGGATCACGAGCAGGGTGTCGTAAAGCAGGGCCAGTAAGCGTCGTGGCAGGGCGGGAGTGCCTGGGAGTGAGGATGTGGGCATGGTGCGCAGTCTAGCATCATGGCCGACGCGGGGGGAGTGTCGCTGCGGCGTAGCGGCCGCTCGACCGCGGCTATGGCTCCAGCCTGAGCTTGCCGGTGTCGGGGACCGCAACAGCCGGCCGGCGCCGGTACTTTTCCTCCAGCACATCGGCGCCGCTGGGGGCCAGTTCCAGGCCTGACAGGTCCAGGGCCGGCTCCGGCGCTTCGGCCCGGGCGCAGTCGCTGAAATCTGAATCGGGCGCTGCCAACAGGATTTCCGGGTCAATATTGACCGCTTCCGGCACGGGCTGCCGGGCGGCGGCCAGGGGCTCACCCAGGGCTGCCAGGCCGAGATGGCTCACATCGGGCGCCGCGGGTGGTGTGGCGCCGGTCGCGGCCAGGCGGGTGCCAGCGCTTGCCAGCTCGAAATCCGGTGCTTGTACCTGCGGCGCCGGAGTCTGGCTGCGCTCTCCGGGTCGCAATACCTCGGTGCCGGCCGGGGCGAGGGTGATTGCGTCCGTCGTCCCGGCAGCGGGGGGAGGACTGTCAACAGCGCTCTGCCTGACAAGCGGGCGGGCCCCGGCGCGTTCCAGGGCCTGTTTGTAGTGCAGCGCGGTGGCCTTGTCACAGTCGCGCTTGAGCAGTTGCAGCTTGCCGCTGAACAGTTTGTCCAGAGTCGCTTCGTCGGCCTTGAACAGCCGGGCCAGCCGCGCCCTGACCTCGGCACTGGTATGGCCGTCCAGCAGTTGACCATCGAAATAGATGTTGTAGCGCGGTTCCATGACTTGTCCCCTTGTTCGGATTCGCTTCCAGTATAGCCGCCGCGGGGGCGACGCGCCCGTTCGGGCCCAGCTTCAGGGGCGGCGCTGGACGCCCCCCGGTCAGCCCTATATCCTTGCCGCTCCTGTTGCAGCCAAGTACGCCGGACGTGCATCGACCCAGTCAGTCACCAACATTGTCAATAGCCAGAGGCCGCCAACCCGGGCCCTGGCTGACCCTGCTGTTGCTGAGCTGTTTCCTGACGGTACGGGGCCTGGCGCCGGCGGGCTTCATGCCCGCGTCCCTGGCCGCAGGTACACCATACGACTACTGCCACGGGGACAGCCGCAGCGCTCTGTTGCTGAAGGCGCTGGCCTCGCATCAGCATGCTCATCACGGTGCTGCGCATAACCACGACGATGCCACCGCGCAGGCCTTTGCCGACAATCATTGCGGCTTCTCTGCCGGTGTCGGGGTGGCGCCCGCGCCGGCGCTGGACCTTCCGCGGCTGGCCCGGAATGCCGTTCCGCCGGTTGCTGTCCCGGCATTTCTTCCCTCGCGGCAACGCGACTACCTGCAACCACCCTCGCGCGCACCGCCCGTCATCGACCTCGTTTAGCACGTTCACAACTTTATTCGCTTTGCGACGAGGCTTGCCTTGTCGTGGATTATCGACGGGCGGCTACCCTCCGTCCGGCGTATCTGCCGGACAGGACGGCAGTGGCCGTTCCATTATAGGAACTATCTGATGCACACTTTCCGCAAAACCCTGCTGGCCTCCGCCGGCCTTGTATCTCAACTCTCCGCGTCGCTGGCACTGGCGCATGCTGATAGCCCTGCCTATCTGCCTGAATCCCATGCTCCTGCGGGGGTGATGGCCGATCATCTGCATGCAACAGGCGAGTGGATGTTCGGCTATCGCTACATGCGCGAGGATCAGAAGGGCATGCGTCACGGCTCCGACAGGGTCGGTGCGGCCGAGCTGAGCGCAGCCGGTTACACCATGATGCCCACAGGCATGACCATGGACATGCACATGCTGGACATCATGTACGCCGTATCCGACGACCTGACGCTGATGCTGATGCCTCAGTACATGTCGATGGACATGTCGATGAAGGCGACCGCAACGGCCATGGATGGTACCGGTGACACCGGCGACGGACACGGCCAGCACGGCATGGCTGGCCATGACCACGGCACCTCGGGACTGGGCGATACCATTTTCGGTGGCCTGTTCCGCATTGCCGATGGCCAGGATTACCGGCTGCACTCGACGCTGGCTGTCAGTGTGCCGACAGGCTCGGTGAAGGAAAAGAACGCCGACGGCAGTTATGTCCACTACGGCATGCAACTGGGCAGTGGTACCTGGGACCTCCTGCCCTCCGTGACCTACAACGGAGGCCGGGACCGTTTGAGCTGGGGCGCCCAGCTCTCCGCACGCCTGCCCATGGAGAGTGAAAACGAAGCCGGTTTCGCATTTGGCGAGAAGTACGGCGCTACCACCTGGGGTGCCTACCGGGTGGCGGACTGGCTCAGCCTGTCGCTGCGCCTGCGCTACAGCAAGGAGGGCGATATCGACGGTCACTACAATGGGGCCCACAATCACGGTAGCCCGCCTGACCTGCAGGCCAACTACGGCGGCGAGTTTCTGGACTACGGCCTGGGCCTCAACCTGGCAATGCAGCAGGGTGTTGCCGCCGGGGTGCGCCTGGGCCTGGAGTGGACAGGCAAGATCAACGCCAACGTCAACGGCTACCAGCTCGATCGTGATGACGGCCTCAACCTGAGTCTGAGCTATGCTTTCTGACACGGCTTGACCCGCCGGAAATACCTGCCACGGTGCTTGCGTGAAATAAGCCCGCCCGGCGCCAGCGAAGTTCACCTTCATGTGTCCATCGCTGGTGCCCGCTTCGCTCTAAGTCAAGAATCGGCTTCACGCAGAAGCTAACCCATTTGCCACTTCCTGTGGGACACTTCAGCAAGTATTGGTCAATCGACGAATAAAGTGCAGTCTTTCCTGATTGCGCCGCCGCGATGTGCGCTGCAAATGGGGATTTCGCCAGGAGATATCCCGGACCGCAGCAGTGCGCGGCACCAGCTAATTATTCAAAGGGGAATTTAGCGTATGTCCAGATTCAAAACGTTGACGCAGTTGTATTCCTGCGGAATAGCCGCCGCGTTGGGTGTTGGCGCGACCGGGCAGGTCGCTGCCCAGATCGAGGAAGTGGTTGTCACCGCGCAGAAGCGGGCTCAGGGAATCAACGACCTGGGCATTACTGTCAACGCCTTTGCCGGGGAGACCCTGCGCGACCTCGGCATCCTTTCCGCGGAAGACATCGCGACCTACACGCCCGGACTTTCGGTGAACGCAGCCGGCGCCACCGGCGTCCCGGTCTATACCATCCGCGGCGTGGGCTTTCAGGATTTGACAACCTCGAGCTCCTCGACCGTGGGTATCTACTTTGATGAAGTCGCCATTCCCTACACGGTGATGTCGCGTGGTGCCCTGTTCGATATCCAGCGAGTCGAGGTACTGAAGGGCCCCCAGGGTGACCTGTATGGGCGCAACACGACTGCCGGGCAGATCAACTACATTTCCAACAAGCCCACCGACCAGTTTGAGGCCGGCATTCTGGGAAGTTATGGCCGCTTCCAGGAGCTTAATGTGGAGGGGCATGTCAGTGGCCCACTCACGGAAGGTGTGCAGGGGCGTTTTGCCTTTCGTACCGTCCAGTCCGGTGAAGGCTGGCAGAAAAGTCTGACCCGGCCCGGCGACACATTGGGTGAGAAGGACGTCATGGCCGTGCGTGGCCAGCTGAATTTTGACCTGAACCAGGACGCCAGCCTGCTGATCAGCGCCAGCTACGGTGACGACCGTTCCGACAATATGGCCCAAACGGCCTATGATGGCAGGGACATCGGTATCGAGGAGTTCAGTGTTCCCTACAATGGTCTGGACCAGTACCGCTTGCCCACGGGCAGCAATTTTGGCGAGACGCCACCCTGGTATTCCACAGGCGACAATCGCCGCGCGGACTGGACCAATGAGTGGACCAGCCCACTGAATGGCGAAACCGTCAGTCTCCGGCCCGAGCGCGACAACCAGCGCTACGGTATCTATGGCAAGCTGGAGTGGAACCTCGACTGGGCAACGCTGACCTCGATCACCAGCTACGATGAGTTCGAGCGCTCTGAAACCAATGACGTGGACGGAACGCATCTCTCGATTCAGGAAAATATCAACATCACCGATCTCTCCGTATTCTCGCAGGAGCTGCGCCTGTCGGGGGAGAGCAACAAGATGTTCTGGATTGCGGGGCTGTACTACTCGGAGGATGAAGTCGACGAGTTCTACAATTTCTTCATGCAGGACGCCCTGTTCGGTGATGGCGCAGCGGCCTGGGGCCTTCCCCTGCCTTTTGCCTCCAATCCCATTTATCGCCTGCACACCAAATACAAGCAGGAGACCGAGTCCGCCGCGGCCTTCGGCCGGGTTGAGTACCAGCTCACTGACCGGGTTCGCCTGACTCTGGGTGCCCGCTATACCGAAGAGAAACGCGACTGGGCCGGCTGTACTTTTGACGCCGGTGATGGCTCATTGGCCAGCTTCTGGAATGCCCAGTTTGGCAGCACCTTGCAGCCGGGCGACTGCGGCACACTCAACGATATCGCCGGCTCACCCACGAATATCTCGAGTGTGGCGGGTACGCCGCGTGTCAACGAAGCCTTCCAGGTCTTTGAAACCGATATCAGTACGGAGAAGTGGATGTGGCGTGCCGGTCTGGATTACGCATTCAGCGGGGATCTGCTGGGCTACGCGACGATCTCAACCGGCTTCAAGTCCGGTGGTTTCAATGGCAACAATTCCAACACCACGGCTCAGTTGCAGCCCTACAAGCCGGAAGAGCTGACCGCGTATGAGCTTGGCCTCAAGTCGACCCTGCTCGACGGCAATATGCAGCTGAACATTGCCGGCTTTTTCTATGATTATGAAGACAAGCAGGAGTCAGAGCGTTCCATTACACCGGTAGGCGCGATCGGTGGGCTGGGCAACGTGCCCAAGTCGGAAATCACCGGCCTTGAGTTCGATCTGCAGTGGACGCCGGTATCCGGTCTTGTCATTGCGGCCGGCGCCTCCTGGCTCGAGACCGAAATCAAGCGCTGGGACGCGGTCGTCGACGGCACCTTCGACTTTGCCACCGGACAGGTGAGTGAAGTGATCACGGTGGATGCTTCTGGTCAGGAGCTGCCCCAGGCACCCGAGCTTTCCTACAATATTCTGGCGACCTACGAATGGAGCGTGGGCAACGGCCTGGTGGCGAGTATCAGTGGTGACATGAACTACACTGATGACATGCCCGACCCGGTGCGTCCCCAGAACTCGGTTGAGTCCTATACACTCTATAACGCCCGACTTGGCCTGGGCAACGCGGCGGGTGATTGGCGCGCCCTGTTGTGGTCGCGCAATCTCACCGATGAGTACTACTATCCGGCGGCATTCGGCGGTGTCAACGGAGGCTTCGCGCGCTCCGTTGGCATGCCCCGTACCTACGGCGTCTCGCTCGAGTACAATTTCTGACGGGACAGGATGTCTGAGCGGGACCATCGTCACTGCCGCAGCTGTCGCTGCGGCTTTTCGCATACGCAAGGACTGATCATGAGGGCAATCTGAGATGCGCAATATCTTCGCGTGGCGTCCTGCGCCGGGAACCGGCACCCGCCTGTCGGTGTTCGCGGCAATCCTGCTGTCATTATCGGCTCGCGCCGGGGCGGCCGATCAGTTGTTCACCAATGGCAAGGTGTATACCCAGGATCCGCAGCAGCCCTGGGTCGAAGCCTTTGTGGTGCGCGACGGCAAATATCTGTTTGCGGGGTCGGAAGCCAGGGCGCGCGAGCTTCTACGCCAGGGCCATGCCGAAACAGATCTGGAGAACCGCTTCGTCATGCCGGCCCTGATCGATGCGCATCTGCACCCCGTGCGCGGCGGTACCTCGAATCTGTATGAGTGCCAGTTTCCCTTCAGTGCCGGCCCCGCAGATGTGCAGGATGCCATCGCCCGCTGTGTGGCAGACAATCCCGATGCCGTGTGGATTCTCGGGGACAGTGGGACAGCGGTTTCTTTGAGCGCTTCGATATACCCTCACCGCGGCGTTTTCTTGACGAGGTGTCTGGCGACAAGGCGATAGTCCTGAGCGACGACAGCCATCACAACGGCTGGGCCAACAGCAGGGCGCTGGAACTCGCCGGCGTCACGGCAGATACCCCGGATCCTTCCGGGGGCAGCTATGGCCGCGAGCCGGGGTCGGATAAACCCAATGGATTGTTGTTTGAAGCGGCAAAATACGATGTCTTTGCCCTGCTTCCGGAGTGGACCCCGGACCAGCTGAAGGCGGGTGCCTTCGAAGCTGTACGGGTGGCAAACCGGTATGGCGTGGTGGGCATCAAGGACGCCAATGCGACTACCGAGGTACTGGCGGCTTATGATGCAGTGGTGCGTGCAGGCGGCGCCAGCACCTATATCGCTGCGGCCATTGCGACACCGCGGGGCCGCGACGGGGCGGCGCTGGACTATGAGCAGCTGGATGCGGCCCGGGACCGGTATCACAGTGACGAACTCGATGTCCGCTATGTCAAGCTGTACCTGGATGGTGTGCCGACCGCATCGCGTACCGCAGCCATGCTGGAGGACTACCTGCCCGCCACTGCGGGAGGGGCGACCCACAACGGCAAGATTCACATCAGTCCCGAACAGCTTTTTACCGATATTCTCGAGCTTGATCGTCGCGGCTATACGGTCAAGATCCACACGGCGGGTGACCGTGCCGTGCGCGTGGCGCTCGATGCGATCGCCCGGGTGCGCGAGGCCAACGGTGACAGCGGCTTGCGGCACGAACTGGCGCATGCCGGTTATATTGCCCCGCAGGATCTGCCGCGGTTCAAGAAACTGGATGTCGTGGCAGACCTGTCGCCCTACCTGTGGTATCCCTCGGGTATCATGGAGTCCATTGTGGGGGCCCTCGGGGACAGGGGGGAGCGCTACTGGCCGGTGCGGGACCTCCTGGATGCGGAAGCTCCTGTGCTTGCCGGGTCCGACTGGCCGGCCGGGGTTCAGACCATGAACCCCTGGGAAGGCATTGAGGCGATAGTGACGCGCCGCCATCCGCAGGACAGCTATCCCGGCACGTTGTGGCAATCCCAGGCGATCACTCTGGCAGAAGCTCTGCTCATTTTCACCCAGTCCGGTGCCCGCGCGCTGAGGCTGGAGGGACAGACCGGAATGATTCGGGGCGGTCAGTCGGCAGATTTTGTCGTGCTGGAGGAATCGCTTTTCGATATTCCCGTTGACGCGATCAGCGACACCGAAGTGATGCAAACCGTGTTCCAGGGGCGAGTGGTCTATGAGCAATGACCAGCTGGCACTGCGCCCACGTTCGGTGACCAGCACGGCCAGGCGGGGCCGGACACCGATGTATTTCCTGTATGGCTGCATTCTTGCCTGCACTCTGGTGGCGACTGCCGATGTGGCGCGCGGCCATACCACAGGACATCCCGAAGGGCCGCTGGGAAAGATCAGCCATGCCTGGCAGCCTGACCCGGCGATAGCCTCGGTATTCTCGCTGAACTTCGATTTTCACGCCGGAGCCAATGTGGTCAATTGGACACCCGCGGCAGAAATGATTGAAGTGGAGGGACGCGACTGCATACGCAGTGGCTACATCCTGTTTGATGTGGACGATGACGTGGTATTTGATGCCGATGCGTCAATCAATGTCGAGATGGAGTTCTACCGGCCGCAAACCGACGGCTTTGTCCTGTCCTGGGACCACGCGGTAGTACCCCATGCGGTGGAGCACAGCTTCGGGGAAGCTGACACCAGCAGCCCCTGGCACCGGGTATCGATGACCCTGGACAGGGCGCGGTTTGCCAACCGCAAGTACTATGGCAGTGACCTGGGCATTGCGGGAATCGGCAGCCAGCTGCATCACCCGGAAGGCAGTGGCCAGGTGGTACTGTGCGATATTTCGCTGAACATTCCCGATGAGCTCAATACCGCGGTTGCCGATGCTTCGGTGGAGCTGCGGGTGCGGGACGAGAAAGGCCAGCCCACTGCTGCGCGGGTCGGGATCTATCGGCAGGATGGCTGGCAACCGCGGGTGGCCGATGCGGCCCTGGAGTTGCGCCGTTACACGGAAGATACCCGCACCCTGCCGCTCGTTGCCGTGCCGGCAAGCTGGCCCGAGCATGGGCGTTATGTGTTTTTTGCCGACGGAGACTACAAGGGTTCCCTGCCGTCCGGTGACTACGAACTCGTGGTAATGAAAGGGCCGGAATATCGCATGGTACGCCGCCCGTTCTCGGTCGAACCGGGTCAGAGCACCGTGCTTGATGTACAGCTCGCGCGCTGGTCCGATCCGCGCGCGGACGGCTGGCTCTCCGGTGATGTTCATATTCATATCGGGCGTGAAGATGCGAACGACAATGCCGGGGTTCTCAATTTCATGCGGGCTGAAGACCTGCGGGTAGCGAATCTGCTGCAGATGGGCAACCTGCATGACTCCTATTTCAGGCAATACGCTTTTGGTGAAGCGGGCGTACACCGCGAGGATGACTACTTTCTCGTCTCCGGCCAGGAATCTCCCCGCACCTCGCACCGCGGTCACAGTATTGGTCTCAATACCCGGCGCTTTCACTGGCCGCAGGCAGAATACTTTTTCTATGATCGCACTTCCGACGCGATCCGTGAGGAAGGGGGCCTTTGGGGCTACGCCCACGTCGCGATCGAGGCATTCAATATGCACTACGGCCTGGCGCTGGATGTGCCCAGGGGCAAGGTCGATTTCATCGAAATGATGCAATA
This sequence comes from Kineobactrum salinum, assembly GCF_010669285.1. Taxonomy (GTDB): domain Bacteria; phylum Pseudomonadota; class Gammaproteobacteria; order Pseudomonadales; family Halieaceae; genus Kineobactrum; species Kineobactrum salinum. Next base: position 3,725,283 of record NZ_CP048711.1, read on the forward strand.
CGGGGTGATGAATACCGCGTATTTCTACGACTTTCTGAATATGGGGTATCGTCTGCTGCCGGCGGCCGGATCAGACTATCCCTATATCGGTTTTCCGGGCGCTGAGCGTCTGTACGTCCATACCCCCGAGCTGCGCTCAGCCCAGGACTGGTTTGATGCCCTGCGCCAGCAGCGTTCCTATGTCACCAACTGGATGACCCTGGAGCTGTCGGTGAATGGCGATACCCGCAGCAGTGAATTCGCCGTCAAGCAGAATGAGACGCTGAAAGTCAGTGCCAGCGTATCCGTCAACCCGGATTTCGATACCATGGACCGTGTTGAACTGGTGAGGCAGGGAGAGGTCGTCGCCCGGGCCGAGGCCCGGGGCGACGGTATCACCGAGCTGGCGATCGATCATGCTTGGAACGCCGTAAGCTCGGGTTGGTTTGCCGTGCGCGCCTATGGCCGCAGCGGGGCATTGCTGCATTCTGCGCCACTGTATGTGTTCGTCGATGGCAACCGGGATTTTTCGGATCCCGAGCAGCGCGGGCCGTTGGCGCAGAAGTACCGTGAGCTGCTGCTGGAGTTCCGCGACTCGACGCCAGACCTCGCCGAGGAATGGGAGCGTCACGATGTCGAGACTGAGGTGCACGCTGCCTGGGACCGCGCCCAACCGCAGTTGCGCAGGGCCATCGCCGAGGCATTGCGCGAGTACGACAGGCTGATCGGGCAGTAACTTGCCGCCAGGGCCTTTGCGGAACAGATATTTTATGTTTAAAATGTTTGTTCCGAATGCGAGGCACAGGCTATGTGGAAACCACCGCAGCGAATCAAGTACACCGCCGTTGAAGAGGACTGGCCCAGCCGCTCCGAAGCCCGCGACAGCCTGCTGTTTTCACCCCTGCAGGTCGGCCCGGTAACACTGGAGCAGCGCACCTGGGTGCCGGCCATGGTGCCCTGGCGCTCGAACGAGGCGGGCGAGGTCACCGAGGACGTGCTGCAGTGGTACCGGCGCTTTGCCCTGGGCAAGCCCGGGGTGATCGTGGTCGAAGCCACCGGCATTCGCGATATTCCCAGCGGGCCGCTGCTGCGGATCGGCGATGACCGCTGTATTCCCGGACTGAAACAATTGGCGGAGGTGGTGCGCGAAGCCAGCGAGGGCCGCACCCGGTTGTTTATCCAGCTGATTGATTTCCTGACCATTCGCCGTCGTCCCGACCCCGAAAAATACCTGCGGCGCTTCCTGCAGATTGAAGACAGGCATCGCGCCGCATTGGACATGGCGAAGTCCAGTGAAGAAGCCGTGCGGAACCGGCTGCTGGAACTGGCGCCCGAAGAGCTGCAGCAGCTGTTGTCCGCCAAGGAGTGGGAGGATATGCAACAGGGCTACCGCGAGCGTGTCACTGATACCCATATCCCCGCGATCGCCGAATTGCCGCAAACCCTGCCAGAACTGTTCTCCAGCGCCGCGGCCCGTGCAGAGGCGGCGGGCTTTGACGGCGTGGAGCTGCATTATGCCCACGCCTACACGATGGCCTCCTTCCTGTCGCCCACCAACACCCGCGACGATGGCTACGGTGGCGGGCGGGAACAGCGGATACGGTTGCCGCTGGAGGTCTATCGGGCGGTGCGGGACGCTACCGGAGCGGATTTTGCCGTCGGCTGTCGCTTCCTCAGCGACGAAATCATCGACGACGGCAACCGGGTCGATGACGCCTGCTTTTTTGCCTCCCGCTTTGCCGAGGCGGGGATGGACTTCCTGTCGCTGTCCCGCGGTGGCAAGTTCGACGATGCCAAACAGCCCAAGGTGGGTTGGGCAGCCTATCCCTACACCGGCAGGAGTGGCTATGAGTGCATGCCCGGCTATATCTCCGATCCACAGGGTCCATTCGGCCGCAATATCGAGCCGGTCGCCGCCATCCGCGAGGCTCTGCGTAGCGCCAATCAACAGACGCCGGTGGTGGTGGCAGGGGGGATTTTCAGCTTCAACAAGGCCGAACAGATATTGCAGCAGGGACAGGCCGATATCATAGGTTTTGCCCGCCAGGCACTGGCGGACCCGGACTGGTTCGAGAAAGTGCGCACCGGTTATGGTCCGGAGGTGATCATCTGCCGCTACAGTAACTACTGCGAGGGCCTTGACCAGAAGCACAAACAGGTGACCTGCGAGCTGTGGGACCGGCTCGACCTGGACGAACCCGGTATTGCCAAAAGCCACGATGGCAAACGCCGGCTGCTGGCGCCGCTCTGGTCGCCGGGAGAAGGCTGAGAGCACTTCATCCAGTCCTGCGGTGTCACTTATGTGCCGGATGTCGGTATCGGCCCGAAACCTGGAAAGCGTGCTGCAAAACCCTTGCCGGCGGCAGGCATGGGGCCGTTGCCCGCCTTCAGGGTACTGGTGATATGGTGCATCGAGGGCTGCGCCAGGGTCTTGTACATGGCTCCGGTCAGTGCCTGGGCCTCGGCGCCGGGCCAGCCGGGAGGCAGCAATTCCTCCGGCAGCGGTGTGTCATGCAGCAGTACTCTGCGGTAGTCATGGATCAGCAGGGTGCGAATGATGAAGGCGGTCTCCGGGGTGAGCGTCTGCTCCTGTTGCAGCCATTTGTACAGGGGCTTGAAGTCACCCAGAAACGCCCGGTAGGCGGCGGCCGTCTGCTCCAGTTGCCAGCATTCGTGCACCATTTTGCGCAGCAATTGGGGCGAGGCCAGCCTGGAACTGGTGGCATCGAATACCATGACCTTGTCGCTGGCGTCGAATTCTTCCAGGGTCTCGCGCAGGGCGCGGCCCCCGGCCCCCGGCTTGGCAAAGGTGCCATTGGCAATGTTGCGAAAGCCCTGCCAGCCCAGGCTGCGGCGGAAGTCCTCCCGATCCCGGTCGGGAATGGCCAGCGGCACCAGGATTTGCCAGTGTCCCTCCCAGGAGGTGTCCTCGGTGGCATAGATACGGCGGGCCGCGCGCTCGTACTCGGCATTGCCGTGAGTGCTGAAACGGTAGTAGCTGCGTCGCCCGACCCGCTCCGCCTCCAGCCAACCTTCCTTCACCAGCCGGAATACCGAAGTCCGCACCAGGCGCTCATTGACTCCCAGCGGAGCCAGTGCCTGTACCAGACTGCCCAGCCAGATGGTATGACCGTGCTGGGAGACCACATCGCCGAACAGGGTGATGATCAGCGAGGTACTGCGCATGGGTTTGCGGGCCAGAAAGCGGGTCAGCAGGCGCCGGAGCGCGGCGGGTTTTGACAAATGGATTCCTCCCCGACAGGGTGATGGTGGTGCCCATTGGGGCCAGACGGAATACTACCTCAGCCGCGACAGGATAACATGTCGCGCAAGCTGCCCTTTCCTTTGTGTGATGGGCAATTTATGATACAAAAATATTGAGATGTTGGTGTAAATTGTATTATATTAAAACACTGCCATCCCCTGGAATTGCTATCAATTCAACGACCACTCTGGAGTCGCCATGAGCACCGAACCCTGCCTGGATCCGCTGCATCCGATCGAAACCGCCAGTCTTGACGAGTTGCGCAGCTTGCAACTGGAGCGGTTGCAAAAGAGCCTGCGGCATGCCTATGCCAACTCACCGGTCTACCGGGCCAAGTTCGACGAGCGTGGTGTGCATCCGGACGACCTGCACTCGCTGGCGGACCTGGCGCGGTTCCCTTTCACCACCAAGGATGATTTGCGCGACAATTACCCGTTCGGCATGTTTGCAGTGCCGATGGAACAGGTGGTGCGTATCCATGCCTCCAGTGGTACCACCGGCAAGCCGACGGTGGTGGGCTACACCCGGGGCGACATTGAAGTCTGGTCTGACGTGGTGGCCCGTTCGATCCGCGCCGCGGGGGGAAGAGCCTCGGACAAGGTGCATGTATCCTACGGTTATGGCCTGTTCACTGGCGGGCTGGGCGCGCATTATGGGGCTGAACGCCTGGGCTGTACCGTGATCCCGATGTCCGGTGGCCAGACAGAGAAGCAGGTGCAGTTGATTCGTGATTTTGACCCGGACATCATCATGGTGACACCGAGTTACATGATGAATATAGCCGATGAGATGGACCGCCAGCAGGTGGATACCCGCAAGCTCTCCCTGCGGGTGGGTATCTTCGGCGCCGAACCCTGGACCGATGCCATGCGCCGGGAAATGGAGCAGCGCCTGAACCTGGATGCAGTCGACATCTATGGCCTGTCCGAGGTGATGGGGCCCGGCGTGGCGCAGGAATGTCTGGAGAGCAAGGATGGTCCCACCATTTGGGAGGACCATTTCTACCCCGAGATCATCGACCCGGAAACCGGCGAAGTCCTGCCTGACGGGGAGGAGGGCGAACTGGTCTTCACCAGCCTGACGAAGGAGGCGATGCCGATGATACGGTATCGCACCCGCGACCTGACCCGGCTGTTGCCAGGCTCTGCCCGCAGCATGCGCCGGATGGCAAAAATCACCGGCCGCAGCGATGACATGCTGATCATTCGCGGGGTCAATGTGTTTCCCACCCAGGTGGAGGAGCAGTTGCTGGCGGTGCCCGGCTTGTCGCCTCACTACTTCATCGAGGTCAACAAGGACGGACACCTGGATACCATGGAAGTGCATGTGGAGATGGTGGTGGAAACCTCCGCCGCGGACATGCAACTGGCTGCCGGCGCACTGCAGCATCGGATCAAGTCGATGATCGGGATTTCCACCACCGTGCGGCCCCATGCCCCCGGGTCATACCGCGTTCCGAGGGCAAGGCCAAACGGGTATTTGACAAGCGGCGGTAGCGGGGCGGCGAAAGCCTCCCCCGCCAGCAGTACTAAAGCCCTAGTTCAACGCTCCGAAACTGCTGTCGTCCTGCGCCAGCCGAAGCAGCAGCGGCGCTGGCTCCCAGCAATCATCGCCGGTCAACAGTTTCAGTTCCCGCAACCGCTGCACTACTACCGGCAAGCCCAGGCTGTCCGCGTAGAACATCGGGCCGCCGCGCCAGGCCGGGAAACCATAGCCATTGAGATAGACCACGTCGACATCACTGGGTCGGGCGGCGATTCCTTCCGCCAGCAGTGCGGCGCCCTCGTTGACCAGCGCCAGCACCAGTCTATCGACAATTTCCCCGTTGTCGATCTCGCGCCGGGAAACCTGCCACTGGGCGGCAATCTGTTCGCTCAGCGCCGCCACCTCCGGGTCGGCCTCGCGAGCCCGGGTCTGGGGATCATAGCGATAATAGCCTGCTCCTGACTTCTGCCCCAGGCGTTCCATTTCCACCAGCGTGTCGGCGAGAGCGAATTCCATCAGCGAGCGCGGCTCGATGCCCTGATCGCGCCGCGAGCGGTAGCCGATGTCCAGTCCCGCCAGGTCGCCCACAGCCAGTGGCCCCATTGCCATGCCCCAGTCCTCCATTGCACCATCGATCTGCTGTGGCGTGGCGCCTTCCAACAGCAGCAGCTGCGCCTGGCGGGCATAGGCCTTGAGCATGCGGTTGCCGACAAAGCCGTGGCAGACGCCCACTGCGACCGGAACCTTGCCGATTTTCCTGGCCAGCTGCATGAATGTCTGTACCACGTCGGGTGCGGTCCTGGCGCCTCGCACCACTTCCAGCAATTTCATCACATTGGCAGGGCTGAAGAAGTGCGCGCCGATTACATCTTCGGGCCGGCCGGTGATCGCGGCAATTGCGTCGACATCGAGATAGGAGGTGTTGGTGGCAAGAATACAGCCGGGCTTGCAGCTGGCATCGAGCTTGCGGAATACCTGCTGCTTTACCTCCATGTTTTCGAACACCGCCTCGATCACCAGATCAACATCGGCGATGTCCGCATAATCGATAGTGCCACTGATGTTGGCGCGGTAGTTCGCGACCTGCTGCTCGCTGAAACGGCCCCGCTTCACCGAGGTGGCGTAGTTCTGTTCGATCCGGGCGATGCCGTTGCTCAGGTATTCGTCGCTGGTCTCCACCAGCGTCACCGGAATGCCGGCATTGGCAAAGCACATGGCGATGCCGCCGCCCATGGTGCCGGCGCCGATGATCGCGACCCGCTCGATCGGGCGGCGGGGCGTGTCGGCCGGAATGTCCGGCAGTTTGGTGGTGGCCCGCTCGGCGAAAAACACATGGCGCAGCGCGGCGGACTGCGGGGAATTCAGGCACTCGACGAAGCGTTCCCGTTCCTTTGCCTGGCCTTCCTCGATCGACGCGGTCAGTGCCAGTTCGACCAGTTCCGCGATATAACCCGGCGCCAGTTGGCCCCGGGTCTTGCGCGCGTTTTTCTGGCGGTGGCTGGTGAAGAAGTCCGCGGCGGCGGGAGGGGCCACCGGGAGCTGGCCGGTGGGGCGCACCGGTGCTCCCTTCGCCAGCAGTTCCCGGGCCCAGCTGATCGCCGCTTCGGGCAGCTCGCCTTCCAGCAAGCGGTCCACCAGGCCCAGTTGCAGTGCCTGGTCGGCGGCAATCGGGTTACCGCTGCTCATCATCGCCAGTGCCTGCTCGACCCCGATCAGGCGGGGCAGGCGCTGGGTGCCGCCCGCGCCTGGCAGCAGGCCCAGCTTGACTTCGGGCAATCCCAGGCGGGTGCCGGCAGGGCCGCACGGTAGTGGGCTGCCAGTGCCAGTTCCAGCCCGCCACCCAGCGCGGTGCCGTGCAGTGCCACCGCCACCGGCTTGGAAAACTGCTCCAGGGCGGCAATCAGCTCTGGCAGGCTGGGTGCCTGTGGCGGCTTGCCGAACTCGGTGATGTCGGCACCGGCGATAAAAGTACGGCCCCGGCACAGGATCAGCAGCAACTGGCTGTCGTCCTCGCCTGCCTGCTGCAGGACACTCATCAACCCTGCCCGCAGCGCGTGGGACAGCGCATTCACCGGGGGTTGTCGATCTGGATGAGGCCCAGCCCCTGTTCCAGCTGGTAGCTCACAACGTTTTCGTTCATGGGTTCTCCCTGTCTTGGGCTGCCTGGAAAGGCTGTTCCTTCCTGCCTACAAAGTGTTACATAAACCTTTACAGTGCGATTGGTTTGTGTATCATAAATGAAATTGCGAATGCACCTATATGGTACATTCGAATTCATCCGGATGACAGAAGAGAGGTTCTATGAGGCTGCAGAGTTATGTGACTGGTCAGTGGCGGGACGGTACCGGTGAGCCTGTTGTGGTACACAATGCGGTCACTGGCGCACCCCTGTGCGAAGTCAGCAGCGAGGGCATCGATTTTGCCGCAGTCGTACGGCACGGCCGCGACACCGGCGGCCCGGCCCTGCGGGCGATGACTTTCCACCAGCGCGCGGCCGCGCTCAAGGACATGGCCAAGCACCTGATGGCCCACAAGGAAGACTTTTACGCACTGTCGGCCAGCACCGGCGCCACCCGCGCCGACGGCTGGGTGGATATCGAGGGCGGTATCGGCACGGTGTTTACCTATGCCAGCCTGGTCAACCGCGAACTGCCCAACGATGTGGTCATGGTGGAGGGCGAAATGGAGCGTCTGTCCAAGAATGGCAGCTTTGTCGGCCGTCACATCCTTAGCTCCAAGCCCGGCGTATCGGTGCATATCAACGCCTTCAACTTTCCCTGTTGGGGGATGCTGGAAAAAATCGCCCCAAGCCTGGCAGCGGGCGTACCCGTGATCGTGAAGCCGGCGACGCCGACCGCCTACCTGACCGAGGCCGTGGTCCGGGAGATGATCGCCGGTGGCTTTTTCCCGGAGGGGTCCATCCAGTTGATCTGTGGTTCGGTGGGCGACCTGCTGGACCAGCTCGAAGAACAGGACGTGGTGACCTTTACCGGCTCCGCCAGCACCGGTCGCAAACTGCGCTCGCACCCGAACATCGTCGCCAACTCGGTGCCCTTTACGATGGAGGCGGATTCACTGAACTGCGCCATCCTCGGCCAGACGGTACAGCCGGAAGACCCTGAGTTCGAGCTGTTCGTGAAGGAGGTGGCGCGCGAGATGACGGTCAAGGCGGGGCAGAAGTGCACCGCGATCCGGCGCGCGATAGTGCCCGCGGACAAACTTGCGGCGGTCAGCGAGGCGCTGCAGGCGCGGCTGGACAAGGCGGTGCTTGGGGACCCGGCAGCTGAGGGTGTGCGCATGGGGCCATTGGTGGGCCGGGACCAGGCCCGCGACGTGCGCGCCAATGTCCAGCGCCTGGCCCAGGAGTGCGAGATCATCTACGGCGGCGGCGAGGAATTTGCGCTCACTGGCACGGACAACAGCAGCGGCGCGTTTTTTCCCGCCACCTTGCTGCGTTGCGACGACCCCCTCAACCAATCACTGGTACACGAAGTCGAGGCCTTTGGCCCCGTCAGTACCCTGATGCCCTACACCAGCATCGACGACGCGGTGGCCATCGCGCGCCTGGGCAAGGGCAGTCTGGTGGGTTCACTGTTTACCCACGACGATCAGGAGGCGCGCCGGGTCATTCTGGCCACCGCGCCCTGGCACGGCCGCATGCTGATCATCAACCGCGACTGCGCGGCGGAATCCACTGGCCACGGCTCGCCGCTGGCACCGCTGGTGCACGGCGGTCCCGGGCGCGCTGGTGGCGGTGAGGAGCTGGGTGGTATCCGCGCGGTCAAACACTATATGCAGCGCACCGCGCTGCAGGGTTCGCCGACCACCCTGATGGCCATCACCTCGGAATACCATCCGGGCGCCCGTGGCTACAGCGACGCGGTCCATCCTTTCAAGAAGTATTTCGAGGAGCTGCAGATCGGCGAAACCCTGCTCACTCACCGGCGTACCGTGACCGAGGCCGATATCGTCAACTTCGGCTGTATCAGTGGCGATCATTTCTACGCCCACTTTGACGAGATCGCGGCGAAGGATTCCTTTTTCGGCAAGCGGGTGGCGCATGGCTATTTCGTGATTTCGGCGGCGGCCGGCATGTTCGTCGATCCGGCGCCGGGCCCGGTCATTGCCAACTACGGTCTGGAAAATCTGCGCTTTATCGAGCCCGTGGCACCCGGTGATACCATCCGTACCCGCCTGACAGTGAAGAAGAAGATCAAGAAAAAGCCACGCGGAGACGAAAAACCCAACGGTGTGGTGGTCTGGGCCATCGAAGTGACCAACCAGGCGGACGAAGCGGTGGCAGTTTACGATATCATGACGCTTGTTGAACGCCGCGAAGCCTGAGCCGGGAGAGCCTTGTCCATGTCATATCAGAACATAGAGTTTGTCATCGAGCGCGGCGTGGCCCGGCTGACGCTGGACCGCCCCAGGCGCTGAACAGTTTTACCGCGGCGATGCACGCTGAGGTCAACGAGGCGCTGACCCAGGCCGCCGGGGACAAGGCGGTGCGGGCCGTGCTGCTCACCGGTAACGGACGTGGCTTCTGTGCGGGTCAGGATCTCAACGACCGCGCGGTCGCCTCCGGCGACGAAGCCCCCGATCTGGGCGCTTCGGTGGAGCAGTACTACAATCCGTTGATCCGGCTGATCACAGGCATGGAGAAACCCGTAATTTGTGCGGTCAATGGCGTGGCGGCCGGCGCCGGTGCCAATATCGCACTGGCCTGCGACCTGGTGATCGCGGCCCGCTCGGCCAGCTTTATCGAATCGTTTTGCAAGCTCGGTGTGATTCCCGATTCCGGCGGCACCTGGATTCTGCCCCGGCTGGTGGGCATGGCCAGGGCCCGTGGGCTGGCGATGCTGGGACCAAAAGTGTCAGCAGAGCAGGCCCTGGCCTGGGGCATGATCTGGGAAGTGGTTGACGATGAGCAGTTGCAGGAGCACGCGCTCGGCCTTGCCGAACAGCTGGCCACCCAGCCCACCCGCGGCTTCGCATTTACCAAGCAGGCGCTGGCGGCCTCCGCCAGCAACTCCCTGGATGCGCAGCTCGAACTGGAAAAGGAGCTGATGCGCGCAGCCGGCAAGACCAGCGATTATCGGGAGGGCGTGGCCGCCTTTCTGGAAAAACGCAAGCCGCAGTATCGGGGCGAGTAGTGGAAGCCGGGAAGCAGCAATTGGCACAGGCCTGCGGCGCGGCGCTGTGGGTGGGCGACAAAGCCTGTCAGGCTCACGGCATCGAACTGCAGGAGATCACGGCGGGCGGTGCGGTCATGTCGATGACAGTGCGGGACGACATGGTCAACGGCCACGCGATCTGTCACGGTGGCTTCATCTTTGCGCTGGCGGACAGCAGTTTCGCCTACGCCTGCAACAGTGAAAATTTCAACACGGTAGCTGCCGGCGCGCGGATCGAGTTTCTGGCGCCGGCGCGGCTCGGCGAGACGCTGACTGCCCGTGCCCGGCAGGTGATCCAGCGCGGGCGCACCGGCCTCTACGATGTTGAGGTCAGCAATCAGCAGGGGGACGTAATCGCGCTGTTTCGCGGCAATTCCCACCGTATCGGCGGCCAGCTGGTCGCAACAGCAAACTCCGGCGATGTCGATCAGACGGCCGGGCCAGCAACGGGAGAACCGGTTTAATGCAAGACGCTTTTATCTGTGATGCAGTGCGTACCCCTATCGGCCGCTACGGTGGTGCTCTGTCCGCGGTACGCGCGGATGATCTGGGAGCGATCCCGCTGCGGGCGCTGCAGCAGCGCAATCCGGGAGTGGCCTGGGATCAGGTCGACGACGTCTGGTACGGCTGCGCCAATCAGGCGGGGGAAGACAATCGCAATGTCGCGCGCATGAGTGCGCTGCTGGCGGGTCTGCCGGCGACGGTGCCGGGCGTGACCGTCAATCGCCTGTGTGGCTCGGGCATGGATGCGATCGGCTCCGCCGCGCGCGCGATCAAGTGTGGCGAGGCGCAACTGGCCATTGCCGGCGGCGTGGAGTCCATGTCGCGGGCCCCGTTTGTGGTCGCCAAGGCTGCCACTGCCTTCAGCCGCGACGCGCAGATGTACGACACCACCATTGGCTGGCGTTTCGTCAACAAGCTGATGCAGCAACAGTATGGTATCGATTCGATGCCGGAAACTGCGGAGAACGTGGCCCGGGATTTCGGTATAGAGCGCGAGGCGCAGGATGCCTTTGCGCTGCGCAGCCAGCAGCGTACCCAGGCGGCCCAGGAGGCGGGCCGCTTCGACGCCGAGTTGGTGCCGGTCAGCATCCCGCAGCGCAAGGGCGACCCGCTGCTGGTCAGCGTCGACGAACATCCGCGGGCGACCTCTCTGGAGGCGCTGGCAAAGCTGCCGACACCGTTTCGCGACAACGGCACCGTTACCGCGGGCAATGCCTCGGGCGTCAACGATGGTGCCTGCGCGCTGGTGCTGGCCTCGGCAGCCGCAGCGGACGCCCAGGGCCTGACGCCCCGGGCACGGGTGGTGGCAATGGCCAGCAGCGGCCTGGAGCCGCGCATCATGGGCTACGGGCCGGTGGCGGCGACACAGAAAGTACTGGCGCTGGCCAGCCTGACGCTGGCAGACATGGACCTGATAGAACTGAACGAGGCTTTTGCCGCGCAGGGGCTGGCAGTATTGCGGGGGCTGGGGCTGGCCGATGACGAGTCCCGGGTCAACCCCAACGGCGGCGCGATCGCGCTGGGCCACCCGCTGGGCATGAGTGGCGCCCGCCTGGTCACCACCGCGATGTATGAACTGCAGCGGCGCGATGGCCGCTACGCCCTGTGCACCATGTGTATCGGCGTGGGGCAGGGCATCGCGCTGGTGATTGAACGTGTGTAGAGAACGATTGGCAACAGGAGAGCAGCGATGAGCAGCACCATGTCACAACCCGACGCAGCACAGCAGGAAACCCTGTTCCAGACCCGGATCGACGCCGAGGAAAAAATCGAGCCGAAGGACTGGATGCCGGAAAAATACCGGCAGAACCTGATCCGCCAGATCTCCCAACATGCGCACTCGGAAGTGATCGGCATGCAGCCCGAGGGCAACTGGATTACCCGGGCCCCAACCCTGCACCGCAAGTGTGTGTTGCTGGCCAAGGTCCAGGATGAGGGTGGCCACGGCCTGTATCTGTACAGCGCCGCCGAAACCCTGGGCATCACCCGGGAGGAGTTGATCGAAGGCCTGCATTCCGGCAAGGCCAAATACGCGTCGATCTTCAACTACCCATCCCTGACCTGGGCCGACATGGGCGCGATTGGCTGGCTGGTCGACGGTGCGGCGATTGTCAACCAGGTCTCCCTGCAGCGCACCTCCTACGGGCCCTATTCCCGCGGTATGGTACGAATCTGCAAGGAGGAGAGCTTTCACCAGCGGCAGGGCTACCACATCATGATGACCCTGGCCCGCGGCAGTGCCGAACAGAAGGCCATGGCCCAGGATGCACTGGACCGGTTCTGGTGGCCGTCACTGATGATGTTCGGCCCCCACGACGCTGAATCCGCGCACTCGGCGCAGTCGATGAAATGGAAGATCAAGCGCCAGAGCAACGATGAGCTGCGGCAGAAATTTGTCGACCAGTCTGTCAAGCAGGCGGAAGTGATCGGGCTGACGATTCCCGATCCGGATCTGAAATGGAACGAGGAGCGCGGCCACTACGATTTCGGTGAAATCGACTGGGAGGAATTCACCCGGGTCATCAATGGTGATGGCATGTGCAACCGGCAGCGTCTGGCTCACCACATCCGGGCGCACGAAGAGGGGCAGTGGGTGCGTGACGCCATTACCGCCCATGAGGCCAAGCAACGCGAGCGCGCAGCCAGCGCAGCTGCGTAGACGGAGGGAAGCAATCCATGTCGGAACACATGAAACTGTACGAAGTCTTTATCCGCTCCCGCCGCGGGCTGGATCACAAGCATGTGGGCAGCCTGCACGCGGAGGATCCGGCACAGGCGCTGGAGTACGCGCGCGATGTCTATACCCGTCGCAGTGAGGGAGTCAGTATCTGGGTGGTGAACTCCTCGGATATTGTCGCCTCCCAGGAGGGCGACTGCGAGAGTTTCTACGATCCGCTCGATGACAAACCCTACCGTCATGCAACGCACTATGAGTTGCCTGACGAAGTCAACAGCATGTGAGGTGGAACCAATGACTGCTAGCGATACGCAGCAAGCAACCCGGCAATATGCAGTACGCCTGGGTGACGACGCCTTGATTCTGGGCCACCGTTTGTCGGAGTGGTGCAGCAACGGGCCGTTTCTTGAAGAAGACCTGGCGCTGACCAATGTCGCGCTGGATTTCATCGGCCGCGCCCGCATGTTCTACGGCTACGCCGCGGAACTGACCGGCGGTGACTGTACCGAAGATACACTGGCCTACCAGCGCGACTGCCGCGAGTTCCGCAATCTGTTGCTGCACGAGCTACCGATCGGGGACTTCGCCTTCACCATGGCCCGGCAGTATCTGCTGGACGAGTACACGCTGGCCTTCATGCAACAGTTGCAGCAGTCCGCAGATGCCACCCTGGCCGCCATCGCGGCCAAGAGCGTCAAGGAGTCCCGCTATCATCTGCGCCGCAGTCACGACTGGATGCTGCGACTGGGCGATGGCACCCCGGAGAGTCACGAGCGGATGCAGAAGGCACTGGAGCAATTGTGGGGCTACACTCATGAGCTGTTCGATATGGACGCGCTGGAACAGGAGCTGGCAGAGGCCGGCATAGCCGTCGACTGCGCTGCGCTGCAGCCGGCCTGGGAACGCTCAGTACGGGCCACGCTCGCGGAAGCGACCCTGGCACTGCCCACCGCGGAGTGGGCAGTGCGCGGTGGGCGCAATGGTATCCATACCGAGTCGCTGGGGCATTTGCTCAGCGAGCTGCAGTTCGTGCAGCGTGCCTACCCCGGCCTGTCCTGGTGAGCCCTGCATGATGACTGCCAGCGGCGGAGACAAGGAGCATATTCCGCTGCTGCCGGCGGAAGAGCACGAGCGCCGAGAGCGCCGGGCCCTCTCTCCGGTACCAGCCCTGTGGGACTTGCTGGATGAGGTCACCGATCCGGAGATTCCGGTGATCAGTTTGTGGGAATTGGGTGTACTGCAGGATATCGAGCTGCGCGACGGCACCGTGGTCGTCACGATCACACCCACCTACTCGGGCTGTCCGGCGATGACAGTAATGACCGAGGACATCGGCCTGGCCCTGACCGCTGCCGGTTATCCGCAACACGAGATCAGGACCCGGCTGTCGCCGGCCTGGTCCACTGCCTGGATGACCCCGGCGGCACAGGAAAAACTGCGGGCCTACGGCATCGCGCCGCCCGGACCGGGTTGCGCCGGCGAAGCGGTGGATATCCGCTGCCCCATTGCGGTTCCGCTGAAGTGCGCCCGGTCAGCGAATTCGGCTCCACCGCCTGCAAGGCGCTGTACCAGTGCCGCGCCTGCGGGGAACCATTCGATCATTTCAAGCCGATTTAGGAACAGAGATATTATGGCTGCTGCTACCCAGTTCTATCCGCTCACCGTCGCCGCTGTCGAGCCGGAAACCGACAAGGCCATCAAGGTCAGCCTGGCCGTGCCGGCCGAGTTGCGAGATGCCTTCCGCTATCAGCCGGGCCAATATCTCACATTGCAGGCCATGGTGGACGGGGAGCCGGTGCGGCGCTCCTATTCCATCTGCTCGGGCATCAATGATCCGCAGCCGCAGATCGCGATCAAGCGGGTGGAAGGCGGAGTTTTCTCCAACTTCGCCAACGATTCGCTGAGCCCCGGTACGTCGCTGGAGGTGATGCCGCCACAGGGGACGTTCCACGTCCCACTCGATCCACAACGGGAGGGCAATTACCTGTTTATCGCATCTGGCAGCGGTATCACGCCGGTCATCTCCAATATCAGGTCAATCCTGGAGACCGAGCCCCACAGCCGTGTCACCCTGCTGTACGGCAATCAGCGCACCGCGACGATGATGTTCCGGGAGGCATTGAGCTTCCTGAAAAACCGCTACCTGTCCCGGTTTCACTGGGTCAACATCCTCAGCCGGGAAGACCAGGGCGCCGAGGTGTTGAATGGCCGCCTGAACAATCGCAAGGGCGCGGAACTGAACCGATGCCTGATCCAACTGGGCAGCTACGACGAATATTTCATTTGCGGCCCAGAATCGATGATCTCTGAGGTCTCCCGCGGCCTGCGGAGCACCGGTGTCGACGAGGCCCATATCCACTACGAACTGTTTGCCAGCTCCGCCGACGACGCCCGCCAGGTGATCGAGAAACACCATGCCCGCGCCAGGGAATACGGCGGCCGGCTCAGCCGCGTCGCGGTGATTCGCGACGGCCGCCGGATCGACTTTGAGCTGGGCGCCGACGGCGAGAATGTCCTCGATGCCGGTATCGGCCAGGGGTTGGATCTGCCCTATTCCTGCAAGAACGGCGTGTGTTCCACCTGCAAGGCGAAACTGGTGGAGGGTGAGGTCGACATGGACATCACCCACGGTCTGGAGCCGGGCGAGATCGAGCAGGGTTACATTCTCACCTGCCAGGCCCACCCGGTCAGCGACAGCGTGGTGGTCGACTTCGACCAGTAGTAAGCGTTGCCGAAAATAGGCACTTTTAGAGGGGCGCAGGAACGACTCATAATCGAACGGAACTGACTTTAGATTTTTGGGGCTCCGTAGCCCGGTCAACATCCTGGAAGGGGTGCTTTCGAGACACGCCGTAAACCCATCCATGGGGGCTCGGATGCGACATCCATGTCGCATACGGTCTCGAAAGCACCCCTACCAGGACGTCGACCTGCCACCGGAGTGAGCCATAGTAAGTGTCATTCGCCGATAGACAATTTTGGGCAACCGACTAGTTTCTAACTATTTTTGTGCATCTCTAACTGACTAATGGCCATTGCAGGCCGACCGTACAGATCTAACGCTCAGCCATCCCCTGGTCGAGCGGCAGTGCAGTGTCCAGTTTCACTTCCCGCAGCGCGATATTGGACTTGATCTGCGAGATCTGCGGTATCGAGAACAGGAACTCCTCCAGGAAGCGGTCGAAGGACTCGATGCTTTGGGTCACCACCCGCAGGATGAAATCCGCGTCCCCGGTGGTGACAAAACACTCCATCACCTCCGGCCGCTGCCGGATGGCCTCTTCGAACGGCGCGGTGCTCTCGCGCACATGGCGCGCCAGCGTGATATGGATAAAGGCGCAGAGGTTGAGCTTGACCCGTGTGCGGTCCAGCAGCGCTGCATAGCCGGAAATGACGCCACTCTCCTCCAGCGCCCGCACCCGGCGCCAGCAGGCCGCCGGCGAAATGCCGGCGACCTCCGCCAGCCGCTGGTTGCTGAGGCGGCCGTCGGCCTGCAGGGCCTGCAGAATTCTGATATCGGTACGGTCCATTGCTGTTCGCCTTGTAGGTGGTGGTTATTTCTCACTGCTGTCCCACAGGTTGGTTACCAGGGTAGAGACAATAGGCTGGCTACCAAGGTAGAGCCATCGGCCGGGGGCGGTATTCAAGACCGTATGCGACATGGATGTCGCATCCGAGCCCCCAGGGACGGGTTCACGGCGTGTCTTGAATACCGCCCCCGGTCGATGGCTCGGCGGTCGGAGTGCCAACCTGCGACCGAAAACTCGCCACTCATAGCCAAATACTCTGTGAGAATATGAAAGAGTAATGGATATTTCTATAATGACTCTAATTGTGGAATAAAATTCACCTGAATGCCATTTCAGGCTAAGAAAAAGGAAGCACATTTCGCGAAATAGGGTCTAAAGTGAAGAGATATTCTCTGTGCCGGAACCCTGCCATGACCCCGCAAACTGCTGTTGCCACCCCCTGGACCAATACGAGCTCAACGACCGCTATCTGCGCGAGAGCGGGCGAGTATTCCTGACCGGTACCCAGGCGCTGGTGCGGCTGCCGATGCTGCAGCGGGAGCTGGATCGGCGCCGGGGGCTGAATACTGCGGGCTTCATTGCCGGCTATCGCGGTTCGCCGCTGGGCGGCTATGACCAGGAACTGTGGCGGGCGGGCCGGTTCCTGAAAGAACAGGACATCCAGTTCCTGCCGGCCATCAACGAGGACCTGGCGGCTACCGCGATCCTGGGAACCCAGCAGGTGGAGACCGATCCGGGGCGCGAGGTGGATGGGGTATTTTCCATTTGGTACGGCAAGGGGCCCGGGGTTGACCGCTCCGGTGATGCGCTCAAGCACGGCAATGCCTACGGCAGCTCCCCCCATGGCGGGGTGCTGGTGATCGCCGGTGACGACCACGGCTGCGTCTCCTCCAGCATGTCGCATCAGTCCGATGTGGCCTTCATGGCCTACTTTATGCCGACCCTGAACCCGGCGACGGTGGCGGAATATATCGAATACGGCCTCTACGGTTTTGCGCTGTCGCGCTTTTCCGGCACCTGGGTGGGCTTCAAGGCGATTTCGGAAACCGTGGAAAGCGCCGCCTCGGTGGACCTGGCCGATGCCCGCGAGTTCACTGCGCCTGCCGATTATGAGGCTCCGGAATACGGCCTGCACTACCGTTGGCCGGACCTGCCAGGGCCGCAGGTGGAGGGACGCATGGTGGCCAAGCTGGAGGCGGTGCGGGCCTTCGCCCGGGCCAATCCCATCGATCGCGCGATCTACAATATTCCCGACGCCCGCTTCGGCATCATCACCACCGGCAAGGGTCACCTGGACCTGATGGAGGCGCTGCGGCTGCTGGGCATCGACGAACAGCGGGCCCGGCAGCTGGGCATAGACATCTACAAAGTGGGCATGGTGTGGCCGCTGGAAACCCGCGGCGCGCGCGCCTTCCTGCGGGGCAAGGACGAGGTGCTGGTGGTAGAGGAAAAGCGCGGCATCATCGAGAGCGAGCTGAAAGAGGCGCTGTACGACTACCAGAGTGACAAGCCCAGCCGCATGGTGGGCAAGTACGACGAGGAGGGCCGGCCACTGATCCCCTGGGTGGGCGAGCTCAGTCCCGGCCTGTTGGCGCCGATTGTTGCGGCTCGCATCACCCATGAATATCCAGAAGTGCGCTTTGACGAGCAGTTGGCAGCGCTGCAGGCGCGGCAGGTGGCTGTGGCGGTCCCCACCGACGTCAAGCGCACTCCCTATTTCTGTGCCGGCTGTCCCCACAATACCTCCACCCGGGTGCCCGAGGGCAGCAAGGCGCTGGCCGGCATCGGCTGCCATTTCATGGCCTCCTGGATGGACCGCGACACCGAGTCGCTGATCCAGATGGGCGGGGAGGGTGTCAACTGGGTGGGCAAATCCCGCTTTATCGGCAACCAGCACATCTTCCAGAACCTCGGGGAGGGCACTTATTTCCACTCCGGTTATATGGCGATACGCCAGGCGGTGGCGGCCAACACCAATATCACCTACAAAATCCTGTTCAATGACGCGGTGGCGATGACCGGCGGCCAGCCGGTGGACGGCACCATCACGGTCCCCGGCATCGCCAACCAGGTGCGTTCCGAGGGGGTACAGCGGATCGCAATACTTAGTGACGAGCCGGAGAAATACACCGACAAGCGCCTGTTCCCCGATGGCACCAGCTTTCACCACCGGGATGAACTGGATGCCGTGCAGCGAGAGCTGCGGGACATCGCCGGTGTCACGGTGCTGATCTACGATCAGACCTGTGCCGCCGAAAAACGGCGCCTGCGCAAGAAGGGCGCCTATCCGGACCCCGCCAAGCGCATATTCATCAACGAAGCGGTGTGCGAAGGTTGTGGAGACTGCTCCGTGCAGTCCAACTGCCTGTCAATCTATCCGGTGGATACCGCGCTGGGGCGCAAGCGCAAGATCGACCAGTCTTCCTGCAACAAGGACTATTCCTGTGTGAAGGGATTTTGCCCCAGTTTTGTGTCGGTGATCGGCGGCCAGCTGAAAAAGCAGGCGGCGGACCCGGCTGGCGATGAGTTTGAGCGCCGTGCGGCGGCGCTGCCCCCCCTGAAATGCCGGATTTGGTACAGAATTTCAACCTGCTGGTGGCCGGCATTGGCGGCACCGGGGTGGTTACCGTGGGCGCGCTGATTACAATGGCTGCGCACCTGGAGGGCAAGGGCGCGAGTGTGCTGGACTTTACCGGATTTGCCCAGAAGGGCGGCGCGGTAATCAGCCATATCCGGCTGGGCCGCAGTCCGGCCAGCCTCAACCAGGTACGCATCGCTGACGGCTGCGCCGACGCCGTGGTCGCCTGTGACATCGTGGTCGGCACCGACCCGCGTTCGCTGCGGGTGCTGGCGAAGGACCGGACCCGGGTGCTGGTCAACCACAGCGAGGTGCCCAGCGGCCAGTTCGTGCGCAATCGCAACGCGGATATTCGCATGCAGGAGCGCATAGGCGCGCTGGCCGGTGCTGTGGGCAGCGACCGGCTGCACACGGTGGAAGCCAATGAGATCATGGAGCGCATCCTTGGCAATACGGTCTATTCCAATGTATTCCTGCTGGGCCACGCCTGGCAACAGGGGCTGGTGCCGGTGAGCCACGAGGCCCTGGAGCGGGCCATTGAGCTCAATGGCGTCAATGTGAAGGAGAATCTGCGCGCATTCAGCTGGGGCCGGATCGCGGCCCGGGATTACGACTATGTGGCCAGTGTGGCCGGCCTGCTGGATGTCATCAGCCTGCCGCCGTCGCTGGACGATATTGTCGAGCACCGCTCCGGCCTGCTGGTGCAGTATCAGAACCAGGCCTACGCTGCCCGCTACCGGGAATTCGTGGCCCGGGTGCGGGAGCGGGAGCAGGCGGTCAAGCCCGGCGCCACCGCGCTGACAGAGGCGGTAGCGAAGAACCTGTACAAGCTGATGGCCTACAAGGACGAGTACGAGGTCGCGCGCCTGTACAGCGACGGCGAGTTCCGCGACAAACTGGCGACCACCTTTGCCGGCGACTACCGGCTTGAGATTCACCTTGCGCCACCGATCTTCAATCGCGGCCTGGATGAACAGGGCCGGCCCCGTAAGACCACTTTCGGCCCATGGATGCTGCGCGCTTTCGGGTTGCTGGCACGATTCAAGGGCCTGCGCGGCAGCTGGCTGGACCCGTTCGGCCGCCTGCCCGATCGGCGCGAGGAGCGGGCCCTGATCCAGGACTACCGGGCCCTGGTCGAGGAACTGTTGGCGGATCTTTCCCGCGCCAACCACGGTGTCGCCACCGAGTGCGCCGAACTGCCGGACCAGGTGCGCGGTTACGGCCCGGTGAAGTCAAAGTCGGTGGCACAATACCGCCAGCAACGCGAGAACCTGCTGCACCGCTTCCACCACCCCGACGATATCGTCCAGCTGCAGCAGGCGTCCTGACCAGGCGGCAGGCTCCTCCTGCCATCAGGGCGCAGTCCAGAGGTGGGCTGCTGGCGGTGAAGCGCGGGCGGCGAAGTGGTAGAATCGGCAGTTCACCCACGACCTGAGCAGGATTCCACATGAGCAACACAGAAGCAGAGCAACATGCCCAGTGCATGCAGCGATTTATCGATACGGCCAACGGCATGAAGAATGAGGGTATGCCGACGCGGGTGATCTCTGCCGCCCTGATGACAGCCTCGGGTGTTTACGCCACTTACACGGTGGCCGGCAACAACGGCGGCCTGAATCCCTCGGGCGTCGAAAAAGTCACGGCGGCCTACAAGCAAAGCCTGGAGAATATCCAGAAGGCCAAGCGCGAACAGGTGGCTACCGCCGCGCCCGCCGCACAAGCCGCCGGCACGGTCTCATCAGAGAGCTGAGCTGTAACCACCTTCGTGACTGTCCGCCCTGATTTCCCGGATCTGTTCCAGGAAATAGCCCGGTGCCAGCAGCGGCCGCAACTCCGTCGCGGTAACGGGCCTGCTGAACAGGTAACCCTGTATCACCTCGGCGCCATTGTCAGTCAGGAAGTGGAACTGCTCATGCGTCTCCACGCCTTCGGCGACCAGTTCGAGTTTCAGTGAGCGGCCCATGGCAATGATGGCGAGCACCAGGCTTGCATCATTATCACTTTTGTCAAAATCGATCACGAAACTGCGGTCGATCTTCAGTTCATCCAGCGGGAAGCGGCTCAGGTAGCTCAATGAGGAGTAGCCGGTACCGAAATCATCAATGGACAGGCGCAGGCCCATGCCGCGGAACTCCTGCAGCGCCTTCACGGTCGAGTGGCTGTCCTCCATCATGATGCTTTCTGTCAGTTCCAGTTCCAGCGCGCTGGGGGGCAGTCCCGTTTCCTGCAAGATCGCCTTGACCTGCGCGCAGAAGTTGCGGTTGAACTGCAACGCGGACACATTCACCGCGATCTTGGGCAGCGCGTATCCCTCCTCGCGCAGTTCGACCAGCTGGCGGCAGGCCTCGCGCAGTCCCCAACTACCCAGCTCGCCGATGAGGCCGATTTCCTCGGCAATCGGGATAAACTTGAATGGCGGGATCATGCCCTGGTCGGGATGTTGCCAGCGCAGCAGCGCCTCCACGCCGACCACAGTCCCGGTATTGGTGTCCACCTGGGGCTGGTAGTGAAACAGCAATTCATTGCGGTCCAGCGCCTTGCGCAGGTCGGTTTCCAGCAGCAGCCGCTCCACACCCGCGGCATCCATGTCGTTGCTGTAGAACAGGTACTTGTTCTTGCCGCCGGCCTTGGCGTGGTACATCGCGGTATCGGCAGCCTTCAGCAGGCCTTCCATATCGGTGGCATCGGTGGGCGCGATAGCGATGCCAATACTGGGTGTCACCACCAGTTCATGGCCCTCGATTTCCACCGGCTGCAATAGCGCGTTCAGCAGACGCTGGGCGATTGTCGCAACGGCCTCGGCATTCTCCACCTCGTTCAACACCACGGTGAATTCGTCTCCGCCGAGGCGGGAGACGTCGATACGCGATTCCGAGTCCACGAAGTGGGCAACTACATCGCTTTCGCGGACGCAGCTGGCCAGGCGATGGGCGACTTCCTTGAGCAGGATGTCACCGGCACTGTGGCCCAGGGAGTCGTTGATGCGCTTGAAATTGTCCAGGTCCAGAAACAGCAGCGCGAGCAAGCGGTTGTTGCGCTTGGCCAGCCGCAGCAGCAGGTCCAGCTGTTCGGTAAACAGGCGCCGATTGGGGAGTGAGGTAAGGCTGTCGAAGTAAGCCATCTGGCGCAGCCGGTTCTTGGTTTCCGTGACCTGCTCTACCGCCTTGTTCAGCTCATCGTTACGCTGGGTCAGCTGCGCGGTACGCTCTTCAACTTTCATGCTCAGCAGCTGGTGGTCGACGTCCATTCGCGTTTTGTACTTGTTGAGTCCGCCGATGATGGCGTTCAGTACTTTCGCAATCTCCTTGATTTCACCGGAACCGTCGACGGTGATGGGCTGGTCCAGTTTGCCGGTGGCAATTTCATCGGCAATGCGCGCAAGGCGCGACAGTGGCGCGGTCAGGCGCCGGATATGGCGACTGAGCAGCCAGATGACGAGACCGGCCAGGACTGCCGCGGTGGCGGTCAGCAGCGCCAGAGAGGGCAGGATCAGCAGCATCAGCATGCTGACACTGATGCCAAAGTGGACGTAGCCGACCACGTAGCGACTGGTTGCGGGGCTGGCCAGCGCCTGGCCGAATTCCTGCCGGGAAAGCGCATCGCGCACAGGATTGACCGATGACAGCACCGGCACAGTCAGGTCCAGCACACGTTCACCGCCGGTCAGCGTTGCCAATGTCCGACTGCGTGTCGGTGCGGTATCGCTGGCGTGGGCTCCATGCCCGGTATCCAGTGGAGAGAGACCGCTGCTCCGCAGGCTGCTGAAATCGGGCAGTGGTTCCGCGGCGCCCGGGAAGCGGTTGTGCTGCGCAAGCACGTTGCCTTCTTCGCTGTACAGGCGGGCCTGGCTGATCGCCGGCGACAGCCTCAGCAGCTGGGTCAGCAGGCCGTCGATCTGCTGGGTCTCGCGGAAATAGATCGCCACCGGCAGCGCTGTCTGACTGCCCACCTCAGCCACGATCCTGGTCAGCAGGTCGTCGCGGTGGCTGTGATATTCGCGCACACCGAGGGCCACGACCGCCACGGCACTGGCCGACAGTATCACGATGGCGACCGCGGCATTGATGCGACCGGCGATGGTCATCGGGGGGCGGCTCCTGCAGTACAGGCGGTGCGCGTTGTCATTCCGGGTTGCAACTGCAGGGCAGTGTCCATTTGGTGGCTCATTCCATTGGAAGCCTAAAGGTACGATATTTCCGGATCAGTGGGAAATAATCCTGAATGGTGGCAGAATCTGTCTGGGTGCTGCCGCGTGCATCAGCCTGTTGTTACGAGCGTGGCTATTATGCACCACCACGGAGCAGAATTGCAGACGGAATCCACGCCCTCCGCCACAGACCTTGTCCATTCAAGTTCCATACTGGAATGAATCCGTTCCGGGAGGCCGCGGCTCCCCGGCACTCTGACAGGCTCAGCCCTCGTTGAAGGTTCTGTCGTTCTCGCCTCGCAGGAATTCCCTTCCGTATATCAGCAGGCATAGAGCCAGGCCCACAGTAAATGCCCAGGCCGCTCCGCGGGTAACCAGCACTGCAGCGATGACGCCAGCAATCCCCAGATCACGCTGGCTGCGGGCTTCCAGAATGCCGATGCGGACGCTGACGTAGCCTTGTATCAGCAGGGTCAGTGCCAGGGCCACATTCAGTACCGGCTCCACCAGGGTGACGATTGGCATGAGTACCAGACCCGTATTGGTTCCCCAGCGAAATGAACCTGCACCGGCGAAGATCGACGACATCGCCCGTTTGCCCTGTTTGTAGCGCTCCACCGTGACGACCTGCATGGCCGCCCAAAGCGGACCACACATCGCCACATCTGGACCAGCCACCCCCATTATTGCATTGCGTCCCCCGAAGATCATATGCGCCCGGTCCGGGTCATACTCTATCGTTTCATCCGGCCGCGCCTTGTCTGCTTCCTTGAGGATTGCCTGGCCCTGAAGTACGTCGCCAAACAGCACAATATAGGTTGCGAGAACCGTGGGCAGGGCGCTCAGAAACATGCTGGTTGGCGGAAAGCCGAGGCCGAATACAGTGTACTCGTTCCAGAGAGTATGAAAGTCCGGTTGGCTGAAGCCCCACTTGACAGCGGGCCAGCTTGATTCTCCCGCTATCGGCGCCAGGACTATTGCCAGGAGAATGACAGGCAGAATCCCCAGTTTCCCCAGCGTCGCCAGGATCCGGTTCTGTGTTTTTATCTGATTGAAGTGGCGGGAAAAAATCAGGTAGAACGCTATGCCGACTGCAATGGAAATGGTCACGGGGTATTGATCAAAGCGCCCGTTTTTATCAAATACCGAACTGACCGCCGCGATTCCCGCGCCGCAAATTATACCCGCCTTGAGTGCCGGTGGCACCAGGCTCACTACGCGTCTGGACAGGCCGGTTACGCCCAGGCCGATACAAAACAGGCCCAGCAATAGCTGGAAGGAAATCAATGCATGGACTCGTTCCGCTCCTTCCGGGAAGGCCTGGCAAAACATGAATACCAAGGGGATCGCGGGCGTAATCCATCCCGGCACCACCGGGTCTCCAAGCATGTGATGGGTGAGATAGAGGATGCCGTTCATCAGCACCACCGCCAGGGCTACCTCGAAAGGCATACCCAACAGCTCGATCATCAACGGGATGGCTGCCAGATCGACGGCGCACATCAACAGCCCTTGGCAAAAGTCAGGCCATTCCAGACGGTAGTGAACGACTGGAAGGCGTACCCTGAAGGCTCCCAGCGTCCAGCACTCGGTGTTCCTGTTTTTGCAATGTTTGGGTTTCATGGCTGCATATCATCAGTCAGAATAAAGCGTGATGGACTTTCCGCGATGCTGACCCTGCGTTATTGTTGTCGCTCAATCACCATACAGCAGGGTTCAGTATCTGCTAGGTCCCCGGGGACTGTAGTAGTAAACTATGTTCTGGCGACAGTCCTGGTTTTGACGAGTACCAACAGAATATGGCAAAAAAAAATCTTTCAGCGAATGACTGGATCGAGGCTGCAAAAACCGCACTGGTAAAACGCGGGGTCGACAATGTCAAAGTGGGCATCCTGGCGCGTGATCTTGACGTATCACGAGGAAGCTTTTACTGGCACTTTGCCAGTCGTGGCGAATTGCTTGATGCTCTTCTCATTGATTGGGCGGTAACCAGTACACGCGCGTTCGAAGCTGTGTTGCAGGCCTTCAATCATGATGGATCCCGTGAGTTTGAAAAAGTGTTTGATATCTGGCTCCATGAAGAAGAGTACAGTCCTGCCTATGATGCGGCTATTCGGGATTGGGCCCGAAATTCGAAACACGTCGCCAATCTCATGCGCCGAGTGGACAATCGGCGCATAGACATCATAAAGCAGATATTCCTCGACCTTGGCCGCAGTGAAGAAGAAGCATTTATCCGTGCGCGCGTCACCTATTTTCAACAGGTCGGGTACTACATACTGGGACTTGGTGAGTCAAAGGAAACACGCGAAAAGCTGCGCCCGATCTACGCCAAAGTTCTCATCGGCGAGCCCATACTTCCCTGACAACAGCCCCCGTTTTAACTGTGAGATGGACGTCGTTCCAAGCGTCCGCTGCCCCTTGTCTCACTTTCATTTACGACCGGAATTTCTGGCGATCGCAATCCGATACTATTCAATACACTAGTGTATTGTAGGTCGATCTGGTGTAGAGTTTCAAATAGAAAATTCATGAATTTTCGTCAAATCCATGAATTTTCGTTTCACGTTTCAGCCGGGGAAAATATCAAGGTGATGGCAATGACCAGTTTGTTCTGCGAAAGAAAAGTCACTATTCCGCGCGCAATTTTGTGGCTGGTGATGGTTATTTGTGGCTGCGCGGCCAGCTACGGTATTGCGGCCGATGCAGAAGCGGTTCAGGAACCGAAGGGGGGAGAGGAAAATCTCCGGGTTGTTGAAGAGCGCCGGGTATTGCTCAATGATGTCGATATCTACTATAAAGTGCTGGACGATGGTGCCGATGAGACGGTGATATTTCTGCACGGTGGCTTTGGCAACGCCGATGTCTGGGATCCGTATTTCGATGCACCACAGCTGGCAAATTTCAATCTACTGGCGCCCGACAGTCGCGGTCAAGGTCGAAGCACAATCGGTACAGGGCCGGTGACCTATGGACGCATGGCCGGTGATATGTTGGCATTGCTGGATTATCTCGGAATCCAGTCGGCCCACTTTGTGGGGCATAGCGACGGTGGCTGTATCCTGTTGCAATTGTTGGTTGATTATCCAGACCGGGTGAAAAGCGCCACTTTGATTGGCACCCCATTCCACACTGACAATTATCCCGCGGCCGTTTACAGCCAATTGGAAGCATTCATCGCTGATTTGAAGAATCCGCAGGGCCCCTCGGGTATGAAGTATAAATCCCGATACACCGATTTGGCGCGCGAGCCCGATGGTTGGGCGCTTCTGGTGGACAGGCTGGGCAGTACCTGGTTGAGTCAACCGAGTTTCAGTGACGCGGAGCTGAGCAACATATGGTCACCGGTTATGGTAATCAAGGTGGATAATGATCAGTATTTGCCCGCTTCGGTTTTTGATCGCACTGCCACCCTGATTCCGAAATCCCGTATCCACCATATTGCGGAAGGCACACATTCAGTACACACGGAATTCCCCAAGCGGACGTCTTCTGCGATCGAGAGCTTCATCAACAGTATTCCTGCCGGTCGCTGAGTTCGCCAACATCGTTTGCTGGTGGAGAGGGCGGAGAACTCGCAGCAATCATGCGTTCTGGTTTATCCGGCGGAAAACAGGTGGCTCAGCTGTGAAATTGCACGCCGGCCCTCCATCGCTGCTGGACCCCAATGCTGGTTACCCTTGAGCTCTGAGTGGGCGAAGGCTATGCGACCGAAATTCCTCGTCAGAACATCCCGTGGGGCGGGCGCTCCATTCTCGCCAAAGTAGAAGCCCGGTTGCGGAGTTACATAGGCGTGCCCCCAGCGGTTCAGGACAATGGCCTCGATATCCTTGTCGGGGTTGAAGCCATAGCTTCCATAAAGATGTGTCAGCTGCGCTCGTATCTGACGCTCGTATTCACTGAATGGCGTTGTCAGCATCTCGAGCCTGCCGCGCTGCCCCTGTTCCTGCAAAGATAGTCCCGGATAATAAAACGGTACATAGAATGTCATGACAGCGGGGGAGTCCGGTGCCAGGGGTGGTGTTACATTGCCTACATGCATTGGCCGCCGAATATTGCAAAAAGCCCCGAATCCGCCCTTGTACAGTGTACCCGTTGCGCCCAGCTTCTCGATAAACCTCCAGTTGCTCAGGGCGACGTTGGCCACGAGAATTGGTGCGTGGTGAAAGCGGGCAAATGCATTCTCATAGGATGAGGGCAGACCGCGTACGACGTGCTTGTTTACCCAGGCGCCGGTCGCCATGACGACAGCTCTGGCCTTGATTCGGTACGCTGACCCATCCTTGATGTAGGTGACTTCCACCCCGTTCGAAGAATCCGGGTTGGCGTTATCATGCCGGACATGCACCACAGTGGAATTTTGTCGAAAGCGGAGCTGTTGTCCGGGCTGGTCGAGCAGCTCAAACTGGATGGGATTGTTCAATATCTCGGCGAAAGAATCACCGCCGGATATGGCTTCCGGTTTGGCCTTTTTAACGAAGTGACGCAGGAACCCGGAGTTGCCACCCGGAAAGGAATGTCGGTGGTCTATGGTAATTGTCTCATATCCCCGGAATCCCGGAAGCGCCACATTGAATGCGGCATAGGCGGAAATGACGTCGCAGCCCAGGCCTACTGCGCTGGCCAATATCGGATCGCAGTATTCAGTCACTGCGGCCGACAGGCCCAGCTCCTGTTCGATGTAATGTTTGTAGGTCATGGTGTCCAGCCAGGCACGGAAGTTGGACCCCTGGTAGGGCGTCTGATTACTGCTTCTCCACGCCAGAAGATCATCACGTACAGCGGCCGGATAGGGTGTATTGGTGAGCTGCTGTGACCAGGGGTTAAGGACATGTGTGGCCGGCCCTTCATCTGTGGGGCTGTTGAAGACGTAGCTGACGTCAACCTGGTCCTGGGTCCAGAACAGATAGCCGTAATTGTCCCGGCCAAAGCGCAGATTGTCGGAACCTGCGGGAAGATCGGCGTAACTGAACTGGGTCGGGATACCGAGCTCCCGATAGTAGTAGGCATCTCCGGCGGAGAAGTCCTCCGCTTCGGCGTTGCCCAGGTCGGGAATACTGAAACCGTTGGAACCCTGTGGCGCGACCAGGTGATGTCCATTTACCATGAATTCGTTCTGCTTTGCCTCGCCTCCGAAAACCGGATGATTGTCCAGCACCAGGCAGCTCGCGCTGGCTCCGGCCAGTTTCCGGTACTCGTATGCAGCCCCGACACCGGCCAGGCCGGCACCGACCACAATCAGGTCGTAGGATTCAGCGAGTTCATGAATTTCGTTGTCGGCAGACCGGTATTTTCCATCCCGCATTGAGTGCGCTGCGGAGACGGCCTCCGGGGTATTTCCGTGCGATGATGCGTAGTCGCCGATTCCACCGTAGCCATACCACCAGTCACCCAGATCCGGGGTGGGGGGGAAGATTTTTTTGCCATCGCCGGAGGCGAGCGCGGCCAGGGGCGCAGGCGCAGTAAGCAGGGCGGCGCCGGCTCCGACCAGACTGGCGTTGACGAAATCGCGTCGGGTGATGTTGCCGTGTTCCTGGCTTCGGTAATACCTGGATTTTTTGGGTCTGAAAGAGGTCATGGGAGTCGCCTGGTTTCGGGTTATATCAAATGAGTTTACTGTCCATCTGCGGTGCAACCAGGCCCTGTCGCGACGAATGTTTGTCGCGACAGGGCTGCATTGTCGAATGCGAACGGGTCGCCGGAGCGATGGTTGCTCAGAGTCTGGCGCTTACACTGAGCCCGATGACACGTGGCTGGTTTACACTGTGAACACTATAAAAAGACGTGACGCGATTGAAGGTCGAAACCCGCTCATCCCACAAATTGTCTACGAACAGAGAGGCTTCCCATCGTGGTGACTCGAGGCCAAAGCGCAGGTTTCCCTTGAATGAGGCATCTGTCGGACTGCCAACCACAGGAAGACTGCGCTCCCATCCAACCACCATGATTGTTTCGTCCATATATTGGACGCCAAATTGCGCATAGCCAGCATAGGCTGCGAGAGCTCCAGTCAAAGGAAAGGTGTAGCGAGCGCTGGCACTGCCCTGCAGTTTTGGCGCGGAGGGCAATCTGTCCCCGTCCAGGCCAACGCCCAAGGGCAGGTCTGCGGTCAACTGTGCATCGTTGTAGGATCCGCCGAACCGCAAATCGAGCCCTTCGACAGGGTTGGCATAGATCTCGAGTTCCACCCCTGTGCTGCGAGCACTTTCTCCGTTGGCATAGATCTTGAAGCCACAACCTGAAAGATTTACTGGTACCTGCAGTTCCTCGTAGTCTATCCAGTACACGGAGGGGTTGACGACCAGTCGGTTGTCGAAAAAGGATGTCTTGGCGCTTATTTCGTAGTTCCATGCACTTTCGGAATCAAATCCCGCAGGCACTTCGGACAGGCCGAGCTCAGCAAGATCCGGGGCGCATGGTTCGGCGGGGACGATATCGTTGGCGCCGCCGAGTTTGAAGCCTCGTACCGCCTGGGCCGCAATGAGGACATCGTCGGTCCATTGGTAGCTGACCAGAAACTTCGGATTGATATCGCTTTCGCCAATTTTCCGGCTGCCTTCGGTCCTTCCGCCGTTGAGAAACCCTCTCGCCGCCAGACTGAAGTCCTGGCTCTGGTCAAACCAGCGCAAGCCAGCCGTCACCGACCACTTGTCTGTCAGTGCATAGGACAGCTCAGTGAAGATCGCTACCTGTTCCTCGTCAACCTCATTTTCCGACTCGAATACATTGTCCTTGTTGCCTAGCTGCTCGCTTATGGGGGAGCCGAACGACTCGTCGAACCCGGGAGTGGGCACGCTGGTGGCATAGGTGTGTTTCAGCTTGTTGTAAAATACGCCCAGCTGCCATTCGAAGGGGCCGCTGTGTTGTGAGGTCAGGCGGAATTCCTGGACAAAGTCTTCGTAGGTGGTCAGTTCAAAAAATTGACTGACCACGTCGTCTACACCGGCTGCAAACTGGGTTAAGGTGGTCAGGTCCACCATGGTGTCTGCATCACGATCCTGGAAAGATGTAGAGGAGATCAGATCCGCCCAGCCAAAATCGTATTTGAGCTCGAGATTGTAGAGCTTCATTGTATCTTTGTGGTATTCATCAGTTCTCGCATCGGTCTCATCGAAACCCAAGGTTACGTCGTCAATGTAGGGATCATCGATGAGCCGCGCCGTGCCGGGCGAGTTGTTCAGGTCCTGATAGATTATCTTCCCCAACACGGTGGTTTTCTGGTTGGGCCGCCATTCCGCGATCAGCCGGCCGCCGTTGAGCTCCAATTCGTTGATATTCTTTTCACCCAAATAGACGTTATCTGTCCAGCCACCATCCATATCGTGGTATGCAATAGCGCGCACGCCGAAGACCTCGTCTACAACGGGAATATTGATGATCCCCGTTACTTCACGGCTGGAGCTTCCTCCTTTGATACTGGCGAGTTCGGAACTGCCTTCGAGTTCGAATTCGTTCAGGTTGGGACGGTTGCCGACGAGCTTGATGGCGCCCCCCATTGATCCCGCTCCATAGAGTGTGCCTTGCGGGCCTCGCAATACCTCAATGCGATTCAGGTCAACCGCCTTCAGATCCGGTATGCGCAGGTTGGTGCCCAGAGGCACCTCATCATAGTAGAGCCCCACGCCCTGACGCGCCGTGGGCCGGTCGTTGGGTATCCCGCCAGCAGAGAGCCCCGCATGACGAGTTGTCCCCTGCCTGGTTGTTCCTGTAGCCAGGAGATACTGGGAGCGACCTGACTTATATCTTCCAGTCCCTGAATCCGCTCCCGGCGCAGTTGCTCCGCCGAAATGGCGGTAATGCTTCCGGGAACATTCTGCACCGTCTCTTCGCGTTTGCGGGCACTGACAACAATCTCTTCCAGCGCGCCTCGTCGCCGGTTTTCCACCTGTTCCGTGGCCCGCCCATCCTGTTCCGCTGCCAATGTGTCGGTATGGATAAGTGATGTGGCCAGGGTCGAGATAACGATACCCACAGAGGGCACCATGGCCCCATGGCGCAAGAATTTCCTGGAAAATATGCTGTTACGAGTTTTAGTCATGGGGATCCCCGTGGCTGTTGGTCGAATTGCTCCCTTGTTATGTTCCGGCTCGAGCCAGTTTGGAGCGCGGTGCATTCCTGCCATGCTCGCGGTGCGGCGCTAGCCTGAACTGAAAATAGCCTGACCATACACATGTGTCAAGTTAGAAATTACTGTTTATGAGCTGGATTGGCGGAGCCGCAGTTTTATGAATCTGGGGATTTCACGCACAAGAGGAAATAGTACCTGGTGATAGTATTAACTGCTTTACGGGGATATATTGGATTACTGGCCGAGCTTTTCTCAGATTTTCGGTTCGTTTGACGATCTCCGGTCTGCCGGCTTTGGCCAGCTATAACGGACACATATGTATATTGATCAAGCCGCGTTTTTTGCCGAGCGGCTTGACGGGATTGGCAGACTCCGACCCCAAGTGGCCTGTTTCAGGATCAGGCAGGCTCTCGCGGTGAGGGGATTTGCCAGGGATATTCCAGCAGTGAGCTGGGTGGAGGGTCGATGGAGTGGGCCGCGGCCTCAGGCGCCGGCCAGGGCCCCCTGCAGCGCCCAACTGGCAAGGTCAATGCCGTAGGCGCCCGGTTCCAGGCTGCGGACAATATTCAGCGGCGGCGCTGTTCCTCCGCGCGGTAGCGGCCTGTTCTGCAGATCCACCAGGGTGGGCGCAGCCTGGGCCTGCTTGGCGGGGTTCAGCAGCACCAGGACCTTGGGTTTCAGGCGCTGACTGCGATATTCCGCGACCACCACGCCCACCTCGCCGGAGGACAGTTCCACCAGCGTGGTTGCGGGATAGACGCCGACGGCCCGGATAAAGGCTTCCACCAGCTCTGCCTGAAATCCGGTATCGCGGGTATCGTAGAGTACCCGGATTGCATGCGACGGCGACATCGCAGTGGCATGAGCACGATTGCGGGTCATCGCCGCATAGGTGTCGACAATGCCGGCGATGCGGGCCACCGGCGGGATCTGGTCGCCCTTCAACCCTCGAGGGTAGCCCGAGCCATCGTGGCGCTCGTGATGGCAGGCCACCATGTTCACAACATCCGGGACAATGATGCCGCTCTCCTCGACGATGGCGAGACCGTGCGCGACATGGGCCTGCATCTGCGCCTTCTCGGTCGGACTGAGGGCACGGCGGAGCTGCAGCAGGGCGGGATCGACCCGCAGTTTGCCGATGTCCATCAGCAGCGCGCCCAGGGCCAGCGAACGCAGGTCCTGGCGCGACAGGCCCAGCTCTCGTCCCAGTGCCAGGGCCCAGATGGCGGCGCCCAGGGAATGCTGGTAACTGGATTCGTCATGCTGCCGCAGGCGCGTTACCCACAGGCAGGCATCGGGGTTCCTGCTTATCGTCGCAATCAGCGGTTCGATGGATTTCTTGAGCCGGATGACATTGACCCTACCGCCCCTGGCGACCTCCTCGTATACCTGGCCGAGATCGTTCCTGAGGGTTTGCAGTGCTGCCTCTGCCCGTGGCTGTTCCTCGGCGAAGCGAGTTTCATCGCCATAGCTGCCCAGTTGCCGGTCGTAGAAAATGTGTTGCAACGGGACGGGCTGGTAATTGCTGCGGCGAACACGTCGTGCGACCTCGGCGTTTTTTTTGCTCTGAAGCGTGTCCACGAATACATGGGCGCAGTGATCCCGCAGGCCACTGATTTGTGCCCGGGTCTCGATGCGAAAGCCCTGGATGCGAAATGGCGTTTCCAGCCACGGGCGGTCCAGGGCACTGACGAACATGCCGATTTCCAGGTCGTCAGTGGCTATTTTAATGGTCGCAAGCATTCAGGCTACGCGCTCCCGCGGTCATATCCGCAGTACTGTCAACACAAGCTTAGCGTCGAGCCCCCTCAAATGAGTGATTTTTCTGCAGAAAAGTCCAGAAATTTCAAAATTCCGACAATTCGGGCGATCCGCGGAGTTGAGTCGCTGCCACCCTCACTGTTTCGGGTGGTGCTCAGATTCCGAACTGGCGGTGCAGGTCGATAATGCCCAGGTCGATGCCATAGGCGTCGGGCTCCAGGCTACGCTTGATACTGGGCATTTTGGGCTTGCGCCAGCCGGTACTGGCTTGCAGTTTCAACAGGGTGGGTCTGGCCAGTGGACGTTTGTGTTCGTCCAGCATGACCAGTACGGTCGGCCGCAGGCGGTGGCTCCGGTATTCGGCCACCACGACTGCGATTGAACCATTCGACAGCTCCACTACGGAGCCCGCGGGGTAAATGCCGATTGCCCTGATAAAGGCCTCCACCAGTTCTGCCTGGAACTCGACATCACGGGCGTCGTAGAGGGTGCGCATGGCCTGGGCGGGGGACATGGCCGATGCATAGCCGCGATCAGCGGTGATGGCGCCGTAGGTATCCACGACCGCAGCGATACGGGCAAAGGCGGGAATACGATCCTCCTCCAGGCCCCGCGGATAGCCCGAGCCGTTGTAGCGCTCATGATGGTGGGCCGCCATTTCCAGCACGTCCCGGTTCATAATGCCGCTGCTGCGGATGATGTCCAGGCCGTGAATCACATGTTCCCGCACTTCCATGGCTTCTTCGCCGGTCAGCGGGCGCTGGGCCTGCAGCAACTCCTGGCGCACACGCAGAGTGCCGACATCCATCAGCATCGCACCCATTGCCAGCGAGCGCAGGTCGCGGCGCGGCAGACCCAGCTCGCGCCCCAGCGCTACCGCCCAGATGCCCGAACTGAGGGAGCGGTCATAGGTCGATTGGTCGTGCCGCTTCAGTCGCGACACCCACAGGCAGGCGTCGGGGTTGCGGCTGATGCTGCCGATCAGCGGCTCGAGTGACTGCTTGAGGCGGATAACATTGAGTTTGTCATCGTCGAGCGCGCGCCGGTACATGTCCTCCAGGTCGCCCGACAGTGCCGTCAGCGCCTTGCGGGCCACCGTGTGTTCGGCCATGAAGTCGCTCTGGTCGGTGTAGCCCTTGATGCTGCGATCATAGAAGATCGTTTCCACCGGCAATGGCTTGCGGCTGCTGCTGACCTTCGGCAGTTCGATCGATGTGGGGTGGTCGGCCTGTTCCGTATCCACCAGGACATACTGGCAGTACTGTTGCAGCTGCCGGATCTGCTCCTGGTCCTCCAGCCGGAAGCCCTGGATCCTGAACGGCGTTCCCAGCCAGGGTCTGTCCAGCTGGCTGACGAACATCCCGATTTGCAGCTCCTCGGTGGCGACCTTTCTGGTTTCCAGCATTACAGCGCGCTACTCCCTGGTTCGCTGTGACGGGATGGATAGTGTAGCGCGGATGCCTGGCCGCTTGCAGGACAGGTGCATGACGAGGGCTGTATTCAGGCCGAAATGGTGCCGGATGACATAGCGATTTTCTCTGTAGGGCGGCCATTACTGTCGGAATTTTTTACAACGGGCAGCTTGCAGGCTCCGGGGGTGTTTTGCAGCTTGTTGGAATGCCGAAGAAATCATGTTAGTGGCATGCAGTGTGCTTGGAAAAATGCACTGGGGACTTGACAGTCCCTCCCAACTGCGTAGGGGATCTTCCATGAACAGAATCAACACGTTCGCGAGGGCACTTGTCGC
The DNA here is from genome assembly GCF_010669285.1 of Kineobactrum salinum. GTDB lineage: Bacteria > Pseudomonadota > Gammaproteobacteria > Pseudomonadales > Halieaceae > Kineobactrum > Kineobactrum salinum. The sequence goes on from NZ_CP048711.1 coordinate 3,759,697, forward strand.
CCTGATGTTGTTCTTCGGTTTGTTCGCCAGCCATCAGGCGCGCGCGGGCCTGCTCGGCAGTGAACTCACCTTTTCGTTCATCTCCGGAACCTATGAAGACAGCGCCACCGGCCTTGCCGGAAGCGACGATTTGACGGTAACCGGCTTCTTTGGCGATGATTTTTTCGTTCCCGGCTTCACCGACAACAGCCTGACAGTTTTTCTGGAGACCGACTTTACCGGGGAGACCACATACGGTCCTCTCGTTTCTCTTGTCCTGTCGGGTGCGGACTTTCTGGGCGTCGAACAGTTGACCACCGATGTGCTGGGGCTGGCCCTGTCCTCGTTCTCGATCACCGGCGATATGCTCGAAATCTCGCTGGCCTCAACCACCTGGGTCAACGGCAATTCGTTTACCGTCGCGCTGGCGCTGGATCAGGCGACGGTGCCGGTACCGGCGACCCTGGTCCTGTTGGGACTGGGCCTGCTCGGGCTGGGGTGGATGCGGCGATAAGCCACGGCACGGGGGCGGCCTGCGCCGCGCCTGCAGGCGGGTGGCGCTCCGTGTATCCTTGCCGCCGCGTCCCTGGCAGTGATCGCTTGCAGAGGTGCTGGCCGCGCTCAGATTACAGGTGGCGCTAACCCCTGGAATCCACCGGCAGCGGCGCTGGAGGCTTGATCGCCTTGAGCACGATGCAGGACGAGATATCCTTGACGCTATCGAAGCTGAGGATGCCCCCCATCGTCAGCTCTGCAAGATCATCGATATCCCTGGCCACCACTTTCAGCAGGAGATCGTGGCTGCCGGTCAATGCCACGCACTCCGTAACCCGTGGCTCTCCCTGTAGTGCATCAAAAAATTCGTTCGTTATGGTTTCGGAACGCTGATCCAGGTTGACCAGGATGTAGGCAGAGACATTGAGGCCGATCTTGCGCGGGCTCAGTACCGCCTTGTAACCCTCGATAATGCCGGACTCTTCGAGCGCCCTGGTTTTGCGCAGACAGGGGGATTCCGAGATGCCCGCGGCTTCCGCCAACAGCACGTTACTGATACGGCCATCACGCTGGAGCACGTCCAGTATGCGGCGTTCTGACTGTCCAATCTTCATAGGCAGATTCCACCCATTTATTGAATTTATCGGCGTATTATTTCTGTTCTTGTTATTTTCCTGTTCATGTTAACAAACTATTGTCCATTATTTCACAATATAATGTCCTCCTGTTTCGCTGCACCCGGGAGTCACCTGTGAACAACGTCCAGAACCCTCACGCCAACAAGCAAGGCACAGATTTTCCCCATGGCGCCACTGTTACGCTGGCGGAAATGGATGCAGATCCCTATCCGCGCTATCACAGCTTGCGGCAGCAGGAACCGGTCAGTTGGGTTGGCGCCTTCAATATGTATCTATTGACCCGATATGACGATGTACAGACCGTACTGCGCGATACCACCAACTTCATCGTGGGTACCGAGCATTCGTTATTGCTCGATACATTCGGTGAGCACATGTTGACAACGGAAGGTGAACAACATGCGCTGTATAAAACATCTCTGTTGACCCAATTCCGCCCTGCCCGCATTCGCGTACTGATGGAGTCTGCAATCGCCGCACACGTGGACAGTCTTATTGATGAATTTGAAGCTCTCGGCAGGGTTGAACTGCGCGAGGCCTTCGCAAGCCGCCTGCCGGTGAAGACGGTACTGAGTCTGTTCGGATTGCCGCAGAGTGATGAGGGCAAGCTGCGAAATTGGTATGACGCCTTTGAGAAGGCGCTGGCCAATTTTACCTGGGATAGCGATATAAGGACGCAGGCGCGGCGGAACGTGGCCGATTTCCATGCCTATTTGCAGCAACACATAGAGGACAAGCGAGCGAACCCCGATGGCCTCCTGCTGGATCAGATGCTGGACATCAAGGAACCGCGTCGCTTGAGCGACGCAGAGGTCAGAACAAATGCCTTGATTATTTTTTTTGGTGGAATTTCCACGGTGGAGGCGCTGATACTGAACGCAGTGTATGCGATTGAACAGCATCCCGCCATTGCAGCGCGGCTCCGCACCAACCACGATGATATACCGTTACTGCTCGATGAAGTCGTACGCTGGTCGGGTCCGGTGCAATCGGCGACCCGACATGTCGCGCATGAAGTGACGGTGGCCGGGGTGAGCTTCCAGCCGGGAGATACTGTGAACTGTATGCTCGCGGCGGCTAATCGTGATCCAGGCGTTTTTCAGGATCCGGACCGGTTTGACATCGACCGGCCCAATCTCCGGCGACATATCGGCTTTGCTTTGGGGGCTCACCATTGCCTGGGTTCACATCTGGCCAGGCTGGAGTCCGGGCTGGCGATCCGGGGTCTGCTTGACCGCCTGCCCAATTTTCGATGCGACCCTGAGCATCAGATAGAGGTGAGAGGTTTCGAGTTCCGGCAGCCCCGGTCATTGCAGCTGGTGTGGTAAGCGCATCTGACTACCCTGTTGGATTCTCATTCCTTCAAAGAATGTCTCCGCCACAGGTAATACACCACCGGCAACACCAGCAGAGTCAACACTACTGCGCTGATCATGCCGCCCACCATTGGCGCCGCAATCCTGCTGACGACTTCCGAGCCGGTGCCAGAACTAAGCATTATGGGAAGCAAGCCGGCGATGGTGGAGACCGTCGTCATCATCACGGGCCTTACACGAAGTCCAGCCCCCTGCGTGACCGACTCCAGGAGCTCTTCCCTGTGAGCTGTTGCCCCCCGTTTTCTGCACGTGTCCAACAGTCCTTGGTAGGATTGGTTGAGGTAGGTCAACATGATGATCCCTATCTCCACCGTGACGCCTGCCAGGGCAATGAATCCGACGGCTACGGCAACTGAAAAATTGTAATTCAGCAGATACATCAGCCAGATGGAACCGATCACCGCCAGTGGTAGTGTCCCGAGAATAATGGCTATTTCGATAAAGTTGCGAAAGTTCATATACAACAGCACAATGATGATGACAAAGGTCAGCGGCACCACATAGGCCAACTTTTCCTTGGCCCGTTGCATATACTCATACTGACCGGACCAGGACACCGAATAGCCGGCTGGTAGCTCCAGTTGCTGCTGGACGATGTCCATGGCCTGTTCGACATAGCTGCCCACGTCCACACCCTCGATATCCACGAAAGTCCAGCCATTGAGCCTCGCATTCTCACTCTTGATAGCAGGCGGCCCATCCTCCACATAGACTTCTGCCACATCGGCAAGGGCAATACGCTGGCCTCCCGGTGTGACGATGGGCAGCAGCGAGAGTTGCTCCGGCGAGTCCCGGTAGTTCTGGGGATAGCGCAGATTGACCGGGTATCGCTCAAGTCCCTCGATAGTCTGGGTTACGTTCATACCGCCAATGGCGGTGGCTACCACCTGCTGCACATCGGCGATGTTTAGACCATAGCGGGCGGCCTTTTCCCGCTGAATATCCACCTTGATATAGCGCCCTCCAGCCACCCGTTCGGAATAGACCGACGCAGTACCGGGGACATCCTTGAGAATCTGTTCCAGTCGCTGACCAATTTTCTGGATTTCCTTCAGATCCTCGCCCGCCACTTTGATACCCACCGGAGTCTTGATCCCGGTGGCCAGCATGTCGATACGGGTCTTGATGGGCATTACCCAGGCGTTGGTCAGGCCCGGAAATTTCACCAGGGCATCCAGTTCCTTCTTGAGTTTCTCCGTCGTCATGCCCTCCCGCCATTCTCCCTTGGGTTTGAGCTGGATGAATGTCTCGATCATGGTGAGTGGAGCGGGATCCGTGGCTGTATCTGCGCGACCAATTTTCCCAAAAACCGTCTTCACCTCGGGCACGGTCGCGATCAGCTTGTCGGTCTGCTGCAACAGCTCCCTGGCTTTACCGATAGACAGTCCGGGATAGGTTGTGGGCATGTACATGAGATCACCTTCATCGAGATCAGGTATGAACTCACTGCCGATTTTATTCACCGGCCAGATTCCCACGAGAAAGATCAAGACTGCCACGATCAGCGTGATTTTGGGGAATCGCAATGCAGTCTTGAGCAGCGGCATATACCCCGCAACCAGAAACCTGTTGATCGGGCTTTTGCCTTCAGCGACCACTTTCCCTCGAATGAAATACCCCATCAATACCGGTATGACCGTGACCGCAAGAGCCGCGCTGGCAGCCATGGCATAGGTTTTGGTGTAGGCGAGCGGGCTGAACATGCGTCCTTCCTGTGCCTCCAGGGTAAATACCGGCAGGAAGCTTACTGTGATAATCAACAGGCTGAAGAACAGGGCCGGCCCCACTTCGGCGGCCGAGTCGGCCACCACTTTCCAGCGGTTCTCTGGCGTCAACGGCGTACGTTCCATGTGTTTGTGCATGTTTTCGATCATGACGATAGCGCCATCGATCATCGCGCCGATTGCAATCGCAATACCACCGAGGGACATGATGTTGGCATTGATGCCTTGCCAGTACATCACGATAAAGGCCGTCAGGATGCCCAGGGGCAGACTGATCACCGCCACCAGGGATGACCTGAAATGTAGCAGGAAAATGACACAGATCAGTGCCACGATGGCCAGCTCTTCGGCCAGGCTCTTCCACAAACTTGCGATAGCGCGGGAAATCAGCCCGGAACGGTCGTAGACGGTGACGATCTCCACCCCTTCCGGCAAACCCGCCTTGAGCTTCTCCAGCTTGGCCTTGACGCCATCTATGGTCTTCTGCGCATTTTCGCCAAAGCGCATCACCACAATGCCGCCAACGGTCTCGCCCTCACCGTTGAGCTCGGCGATGCCGCGGCGCATCTGTGGCCCCATCTCGATATCGGCCACGTCCCTGAGGAGCAGAGGCGTACCCTGGTTGTCCACGCCCAGGGGGATCAAGCCGAGATCATCGGTGTTCTGGATATAGCCGGTGGCACGCACCATGTATTCGGCTTCGGCCATTTCCACCACCGAGGCACCCACCTCCTGGTTGCCGTGCTGAATGGCCGTTTGGATCCGAGACAATGGTATGTCAAACGCGCGCAGTTTCTCCGGGCTCACCTTGACCTGGTACTGCTTGACCATGCCACCGAGTGCGGCGACCTCGGAAACCCCTGGCACCGTCTGTAGTTCGTATTTCAGAAACCAGTCCTGCAAGCTGCGCAGCTGACTGATGTCATGCTGGCCGCTGCGGTCGATCAACGCGTAAAGGTACACCCAACCGACACCGGTGGCATCCGGCCCCAACTGGGGCCGGGCACTGGCGGGCAGGGTGGGAGCCACCTGGGACAGGTACTCCAGTACCCGCGAGCGCGCCCAATAGGCGTCGGTGTCCTCGTCGAAAATCACGTACACAAAGGAGTCGCCGAAAAAGGAATAGCCCCTTACGGTGACAGCACCTGGCACGGAGAGCATGGCGGTGGTCAGCGGGTATGTCACCTGGTCCTCCACTACCTGTGGTGCCTGCCCCGGATAGCTGGTCTTGATGATCACCTGAACGTCGGACAGGTCCGGGATGGCATCCACCGGCGTGTTTTTCAGCGCGAACAGGCCGCCTCCCACCAGTATCAGGGTGGCCAGCACTACAAAGAAGCGATTGCCGATCGACCAGCGGATAATGGATTCAATCATGCTCGTTCTCCCCATGATCGTGGCTGCCGTGCTCGACAGGCTCCCCGTCGGTGTGTGACATCCGCCTGAAATCCGAAGTCTTGCTGGATTCCGAGTCAATCAGGAACTGCGCGGAGCTTACGATGCGTTCACCTTCATTGAGGCCCGAGAGGATTTCCACCTCCCGTTCACCCACGCGGCCGATATCGACGGCAATGGACTTGAATCTACCTTCGCCCAGGGCCAGCACCACACGCGCCTGACTACCCGTGCGAATCAGCGCCTCCCGCGGGATCAAAAGCACTTCAGAGCCGGGTTGGGTTTCGATAATGATCTGCGCGAACATACCTGGCTTCAGTATTTCATCCGGATTCTCGAAACGCGCGCGAATCTGCGCCGTGCGCGTCTGCTTGTTGAGAGATGGATAGATATAGTCGACCTGACCCAGCAACTCCTTTCCGGGCAGGTAGTCCAATTGCAAGCGTACCTTGTCGCCGTTCCTGAGCAGACCGATCTGGCGTTCGAAGACTTCGCCGATCACCCAGACGTGCTCCAGTTGGCCTATGGACATCAAGATCGAGCCTGGTTTAACGAACATTCCTTCGCGCACCTCAAGGTTATCGATGACACCGGACTGTGGTGCGGTGACGGTGATCGTCTGGCTGACCTGGCGGGTCTTGCGCAACTGCTCGATATCTGCTCGTGGCAACTGCAAGGCCGACAAACGTTTCTCGGCAGCCCCGATCAGGGCCGGATTGTCCCGTTTCAGCGCCAGCAGCAGCTCTTCCTGGGCGTTGACCAGGGTTGGCGAGTAGAGTGTGTACAGTGGTTCGCCCTTTGCAACGGGATCACCGGCCGCCTTGACGTGTAACGTTTCCAGCCAGCCTTCCACTCGCGGACTGATAGTCACCAGTGAGTTCTCATCGTATTGCACATAGGCTACTGTCTTGACATCCAGGCGCAGGCGGCCCGATTTTACCGTGACAGTGCGCACACCGAGATTGTTGATAACATCCGGCGAAATATGAACGGTGCCTGCTTCACCCTCTCCATCGTGTTCCTTGTAGACGGGGATCAAATCCATGCCCATCGGTGATTTTCCAGGTTGGTCGCGTCTGTAGCTTGGATCCATGGGCGCCACCCAGTAGAGCGGCTCGCGCGCGCCATCAGTCGCACCGACGCTGTCTTCCTGTGAGGTTTCCAGTAACCAGGTGCCGCCGGCCCCGATCAGCACGCCGATAGCGGTCCCCAGCAAGATTTTTGAACGCGTTTTCATATTTAGCACCTCAGAAGTCTTGCATCGGTTGCGCGGCATCAGACGATGCCCGGACAAGCAGGTAATTGATTTGAGCGATAGTCTTCTGGCGCTCCACCGCGATGGCTAGCGCCTCTATCCTGGCATTCAATTCGGCTATTCGCGCGCGCACGGCCTCGGCAAAGTCGCCATCGTCGTTGTTATAGGCGGCCAGCGAAGCTTCGGCCTGCTCAGCCATTTGCGGCAGCAGCCGGTCGATGTAAAGTGCATACCGCTCATCAAGGCGCGCCAGTTGTACGCTGGCCGTTTCCAGGCTCGCCATCAACCGGCGGATCAATAACTGCTTCTCGGTCCTGAGCGCCTCGGCATGGCCAATGGCGGCGCTGACGTCCTTGTCTTGCCGGTTAGCCGTGAAAAGGGGCAAATCGAAGGTGACGCCAACGGAAAACAGATCGGCCCTGTCCCGCCCCGTCGGATCCCGGTCACGATACCCATACTGGGCAGTGAGCCCCCACTCTGGCTGATATTTCTGCCGCGCCAGCTCGATATCGGTTTCCGTGGCCTCAATCCGCTTGTCCAATGCCAGCAAGGTGGGATGATGGTTCAACAGTTCATACCGCTCCTGCTCGGAACCCTGAGTCGGTACCGGTCCGGCAGGCGAGCCGGTCGGCAGCGCCGCCGCGAGCCGATCGCCGGCACGTGAGCCAATCCACTCGGACAGTCGCATCTGCGCGGTTTCCTGTCCCTGCCTGAGCGTCGTTAATCGGTCCTCGAGCCGCGTCAACTCCAATTGGGCGCGGATCACATCCTGCTGTCGCGCGCTACCTACGGCCGTCGCATAGCTCGCCTGTGTCGCATCGACCAGATGCTCGAATAACGCCCGATCTTTCTCGATCAAGCGGATGCTTTCCTGGGCGTTGTACGTATCCAGCCACAGCTGTGCGACTGTCGCCGTCACCCTGGCTCGGCGGTCTTCCCGCAACAACGGCTGTTGTAGCGCCAGCTCCAGCTTCTTTCGTTGCGCAAGCGCGAGCGTGTCACCCCGGGGGAACATCTGGCTGATACCCACTGACAGCTGGGTCATCGCCTCCTGATTGATGTCGAAACTGTCGACAGGAAAATTGGCGGCCATGAGACTCATCTTTGGGTCCGGCAGAGTGCCGGCGGCCGTCGCCTCATCGGTCAGCGCCGCCTGGGTATGACGGCTGCCAGTCAGCCAGGGGTCGGCCGCGATGGCCATGTCCACTGCCTCGTTTAGCGTCAAGCCCTCGTGCACTGTCTTTGCATTGACGATTGCCACACCGGCACCAAGTACCAGGAGTAGCAAATATTTGCATGCTTTCATGGCTGTTTTCCCATTGCTATTGCTGCGCCGCGCTATCAACGTTGGCGAACATTTCACTGCCACCGTCTTTTTTCAGCGGCAGCACCTGATCGGGTGCAAACCTGTGCCAGAATTCAGGTCGTTAATGGATTCCAGGCTCCAGTCACACGAGTGTGTGATGCTCCTGTGCTTCCTGACCGGGTTGGAGTTTCTAGAACAGATTGCGCCCCTGCAATCAGGCGATGGGAGGTCGTAGGAATGGGAAAATCGGTGCCTGGGGAAATACGGCGGGGTGGAAAGCGATGATGGCAGAGCGAGTGTCTGATGCACCGGGCCCAGCCAGGGTTGATGTCAGCAATTGCATCGGCAACGCACATCCCGACATGATGCAACCATGCTCTGGTTGGTCTGTGCCACAACACTCTCCCTCGCTATGTGGCATATCGTCGGTATGATCAGGCGCCATGTGGTCGGGGTGCCTGCCTGCATCCCGGGAGATCGTGGCCAGCCCGCCCGTTTCGTCGCCCATAGGGCAACAGGTGAGCAATGCCGTGGTAGAGGCCTGCCCCAGCAACGCCATTATCAATAGAACTGTGACACCCATATTCCGGATCACCCAACCGCACCCCTGGCTGTGCCTGTGTCGAATCATCGCCCGTTCGCACGATGGATCAATCTCTACCGGTTTCTCGCTTATCCCCGCTTCGGCAAGAAGCGGGGATAAGCGAGATTTTTCATTTACAATGACAAGATAGCATAGTCAACAGAAAAATGACCCCAGGATTACATTGTTGTAATCCTGGGTGGTTTAACGGGGTTTCGTGATAACGAGAATCACTAACGAACTGGGAATGTGTTGAATCAAAAATCATGCGCCTGTGCCCGGCATGCCAGCATGGTGTCCGGGAAGACTTTGATCGGTGTTCACGGATCCGGCAGGTAGGTTACAACAGAGGAATTACTGCGGCATTCCCCACCTCGACGTGGCCAGCCATCGTACGACTTCATTCTCGGGCATGGGTTTCCCCATATAGAAGCCCTGCCCGATATCACAGCCGAACTCTTTCAGTTCGATCCAAATGGCTTCACTCTCAACACCTTCGGCGATAACGGCAAGCTCCATGTCGTGTGCCAGTTTGATGGTGGAACGCACAATGGCGGCCGCATCCCTGTCCTCCAGCATATCGATAACGAAGCTCTTGTCGATCTTGACGGCAGAGAAGGGGAGCGTTTTCAGGGTTGACAGGGAAGAGTAGCCGGTACCGAAGTCATCGATGAACACGGGAATCCCCAGGGCACGCAGTCGCAGCAGGCTTGCCCTGGCCTGTTCGACGTTCTCCGCAATGGCATTTTCGGTCACCTCAACCTCCAGCATGCCGTGCTCCAGCTGCCAGTGGGTGCAGAAACGCTCCAGGCTCTCAAGCAGCCCGGCGTCCTGCAGATTGCGGGGGGAAAGATTAATTGCCACCGGCAAGTGAAGACCGCTTTCGCGCCACTGCGCCAGCTGCTGCAATACGGTGTCGAGGACCCAGCTGCTCACGGCGCGGATCATGCCGGTGCTTTCCGCAACGCCAATGAATACGTCGGGGCGGATCATTCCATCCTTTGGATGAATCCATCGAGCCAGGGCTTCAAAGCCGATTATCCGGCCGGAGGCCATGGAGATCTTGGGCTGGTAGTAGAGTGTCAATTCGCCTTTCTCCAGCGCACGGTGCAATTTGCCGGCGAGCGCCAGGTGGTAGGATTTCTGCTCGTCATATTCGGCGGAGTAGACGGCCTGACCGAGGCTTGAATGCTTCGCCTGCTGCAGCGCGACATCCGCTTGTTGAATCAGGCGCTCCGTGGTCATGGCGTGCTCTGGAAACAATACGATACCGATACTGGCATTGACGGCGAGAGTAAAGCCGTCGAGGTTGTAAAGTTCGGCCAGGGTCTCGCGCAGATTTACAGCTTTGGCCGCAGCCGTGTCAGCAGTCGCATCCGGTAGCAATACGGCGAATTCATCGCCTCGGAGTCGGGCGAGGACTTCTCCCTCCGCGAGGGCATTCTGAATCCGCAGGCCAGTGTCGCTTAAAACCCGGTCGCCGGCCTCGAAGCCCAGGGTGGTATTGATATCACGGAACCGATCTAGGCCAATGATCAACAGCGCAAACGTACCCTGGTCGTTGTCTCGGACACGGATATTGGCTTCCAGCAGGTCCTGGAACTGGATATGGTTGGGCAGGCCGGTGAGGGTGTCGTAGAGGGCCAATTTATGGATTTGCTTCTGCGCGGCCTCATGTTGCTGGCGCAGGCGCAGGGTCTTGATGCCGTAGGCCATGTCCTCCGCCATCTCCTGCAGAATCGCCTGTTCTTCAGTGTCGAAGGCATCGGGGTCGCCGGAGTAAATGGTAAAGGCACCAAGCGGAGCGCCGGCGCTCTGCAGCGGCAATGAAATCGAGCTGTGGATACCCTGCTGGCGATTCCGGTCGTGCCACAGGCGATACTTGGGATCGGACTGTAAATTCCTGCCTACATAGGGTTGGCCACTGCGAATCGCGGTGCCGGTGGGTCCCTGCCCTGCATCGGTCTCGGCCCAGGAAATCTTCAGTTCCTGGAGAAAGGCCGGGTCGACACCCCGCAGCGCAACGGGCACCACAGATCTGTCGGCATCATTTTCGGCGTAGGCGACCCAGGCGATTGCATAGCCACCCACTTCGACCGCCACCCGGCACATCTCATCCAATAGTTCCCGTTCATCCCGGGCTCGTATCAGTGCCCGATTGCCGCCACTGAGGGTCTTTAGCGCCCGGTGGCTGCGCACCAATTCGGCATCCTGGGCCAGAATGGTGTCGTATCGGGTTTGCAGTGAATCCGCCATGGCGTCAAAGGTGGCGGCCAACTGTGCAATTTCCCTGGTGTCCGGGGCGAGTCCCGTGCGCGCACTCAGATTGCCCGCTCTGAGTGCCTCACTGGCACGTCCGAGCGCAGCGAGCGGTTGCAACAGCCAGCGATCACTGCCCAACCAGGCGATGATGCCCGCCAGGACCACGACCACCAGGATCAACCACACTTCCCTGTGGTATAGCCGGTTGAGATCGGCGTAGGCGGTGCCAGAGGGAATGCCGACACTGATATAAGCTTCGCTTTCACTGAAGGCATGAATTGGCGTGAACGCGTACAGGCGATCACCTCCGAGGTGATCCGCGGTTTCGGCGGTTCCCTCGCGCTGCGCTGCCACAATGTGCTGATGAACGGGCCAGTGTGAGGCTGACCGCCCAATCAGCTGGCCATCCGGGGGTATCGCGCCAGTACCGTGCCATTGGCACCGATCAGGGTGATGGTAGTGTTGGGGGGTAAATTGATATCAGCCATGTTCTCGCTCAGCCGGGCGAGATCCAGCGCCGCGAACAGCACGCCGTCCAGCCCATGCCGGGACTCATGGAGTGGAAGGGCGACATTGATGCTGCTCACCCCGGTAATGCGACCGACCTGATAGTCGCCGACCGCGAATGCCTGTGTGTCCAGCGCGCGCCGAAAATAGCTGCGGTCAGCGAGGTTGGTGCTCGTTGGCAAAGGCAGTGCGCTGCAGCGTATCGAACCATCCAGATCGACGACACCGAGGTTCGCGTAGTGGGGGTAATTCTGAAGCAGTTTCGCGAGCACCCTGTCACAGCTGCGGCCCCCAATAAACAGGGTTTCCTGCTCCAGCTGAGCGATCAGGGGTAACAGATTGCGTGCTTCTTCGATATAGCGCAGCTGGGCGTCGCGGGTCACCTGCGCCAGTGTCAAAGCGTTTTGCTGGGTACGTAGCGCTTCCCGGGCGCGTAGATCGAAAGTGCTGTAGGCCAACACACCGCAAAACAGAGCGATGATTGTGCACAGCAACAGCAACAGTCGGCCCCGCAATGAGGAGGGCACAACAGACTTCATGGGTTCCCCCCTTCTTGCTACATGACACACCCAAGGAAGCAAATCCAGGACAAGCAGCCAATTATTGTTCCGTAGGAGTATCCCATCTTTTCTTCCGAAACAACAGCTTCGGGCCTCCCTGACTAAATCTCAGATCCCGGGATGGCATGTCATCATTCCAGACCGCTTGAGAGAGCTATACCCCGTCATATGCGCATTCGATACTGGCTAGATTAGCGAGCAGCAGGCATGGATTGACCAAAAAGGGGCCATTCAGACAAAAGGTGCTTGCGGGACTGGTCGGGGTATGGTCAGAAACAGACTGGCGAGTTCAGTGTCCAGGCCAACTCGGTACGGTTTGAAACACCGAAGTGGCAGTAAATCTTGCGTATGTGGTCTTTGACGGTATTTTCGCTGATGTTCATTTCCTGGGAAATCAGCTTGTTGGAGTACCCTCGCAACAGGAGGTCCGTTACGTTCCGCGCCCGCGGGGAGAGAATCTCGAGATCGGTAGTGGTACGCGAGGCCAGCGTGTCGATTGCCACCAGCGAAGTGATGAAACGGGTACTGTCGCTAGGTACCACTGAGGTTATGACAGCCGTAGGCCGACCATCGGAAGTCTTGTCTTCTACCACTGTCGCGTGGCTGCGACGCGTTCCCCGTAACGCTTTCAGATTGGTGGCGATGGCCTGCATGATCCACGCCTCGGCACCCGCTTGGACAAAACTGTAAGGCAGGCCAGAGAGGATCTGGCCCCCTGAGTCGGTTTCGAGCACGATTTCCCAGCGGCCCGGGCTTGGGACGGTGGCTGGCGCGGCAGTTTGGTGCCGTGGTTCGACTGTTTCTATCGATTGCTCAATAAAGCTGGAGATGGCCCGGCTGAACTTCCGGAACTGATCTATTTCATTACTGCTGAACGCCCCCCGCATCCCTCCGCGCGCCAGGTTGATAGTTCCCCTGAGCCGGTCACCGACCATGATCGGCGCCTGCAGTGAATGGCGTAAGCGCCATTTTTTCATGAGCCGGCAAATGTCTGAGCGCTCCCAGCCAGTTGCGCCGAGTAAATGAGACCCCTCCGATATGGTTTTGTGGCGTATCAGGTGGCGCAGTACCTGGTCACGATGACGGTATTCCTCGTACATTTCGATAAACGATTCGTAATTGGAAGACTCCAGGTGGGAATAGGGCTGCCGCTGTTCATCGAACAGGTAGATACCGAACAAATCAGCACCGCTACTGTGGGGTAGATGGTCAATCAGCCGCCTTTCGGTCGGTCGCAGCGCAAGGCGACCGGCCTTGTCGTGCAGCCGACAAACCACTTTCAGTAGCGCCTGATCGACCTGAGAGCTGGATATCGTATGCACAGTATTCATCCCTATTCGCCGCGACGGAAAATCAGGCTCGCACTGCGGGCAAGCCTGGTTTTCGAAGGAGCGTCCCCCGAGCAGCTGCCGAGCCGGTTACTCCTCCCTCATATAAGCAGGTTTTACCCAGATATCCAAGTCATGCATGCGCCGGATCGCAGCTCTTACCACTTCATCGTTTTCCGCGTGCTTTAATGGCATACGGTTCAAACAGCGATTTTGTTCGTACAATACCTGCTCGTAGATCACGCGGAATTGCTCAGTTCTCAGGTCCTTCAGCCAATTACCCCATAGCGATCGGGCGCGGTATTGGCGCAGCGCTTCAATATCTATAATCCCTCCAGCATAGGAAGCCGTACCGCCGGATTCATGATTAGAGACAAACCTGCCCTGATAGTCGACGATCATAGTGTTTCCGCCGAAGGTATCAATAGGAAATTTGCTGTCTTCCATGGGTAGATAAGCGGCCGGATTGGGAGCGATCACATAGGCGGTGTTGTCCAGAGCGCGTGCGCGGTTCTGTATTTCCCACATCTCATTGGCGACATAGGGCTCTGGGTAGCTGGGCCGGTAAATGATCTCAGCGCCGTTCATGGCCAATCCTCTTGCGGTTTCCGGGTAGCTCCCCTCCATGCAGATGACGCAGCCGATACGACCGATATCGGTATCCACCACGGGATAGAAGGCATCCAGCCCGGTACCGTATAGTTCGGTCCATTTATCCCAGACATCGTGCGGCACCGTGGAATGCTCCCGCGCGAAGACCTGAACTTTGTAGTGAGTATGGATGACCTCGCCTTCAGGGTCGATCACGAACGCGGTATTGAAGAAACGCTTGGGAAATTCCGGGTGACGCGCCTTGGCCTGGGCGATAATATAGGTCTTGAATTCCTTGGCGAGCTTTCCCAGCGCCTGTGTTTCCTCACCCGGAATATCTATTGCCATATGATCCACGTAGTACTCGTGGTCCCAGTCAAAAATTTCGTCGGTGAATCCCTGCAGAGCCCCCTCCGGGATGGCGATCAACCGCACCGGCAGGTCGATATTGCTTAGCCATATCGCCGCGTAGCACAGCTCTGAAATATGCTCGATGTTGCGTGCTATGTCCGCTCGTTTGTGAGCACCTCGCATGACCGGCTGTATCGCGAGGGCCATATATTGTTCGATCATCTTTGCTCGTTCAGACATGATGTTTTACCTTCAATCCAGGATTCTTGAAAAATGCAGCTGGCGGCAGTGGCAGGTGCGTTTTTGCTCAAGCTCATAAGGCTCACCTGACCTTCAGACAATACAAACTTAAGGGGCTGCACGTCTTCAGACAACCGCCCGAACGGGCGGTTGTGGCCTGCCTGATGCCGGCATTAAGGTGGCGGTATGGGTCGTAGTCCGGCCCACGTTTATGGTAGTGAACCGTTCGCAAAGGAGAGTCGCGATGAAAGCCGCTTTGTTCAGGAACTCACTCTGTGCTGGAGGCGTGGCTATAGGCGTCCTAATCGCGACGTTGCCCGAGGTCGCTCTCGGTCAGGCCAGGTACTCCGCGCAGGATGCGATAGAGGAAGTCATGGTTACTGCCCGGAAAAGGGAAGAGGGGCTACAGGACGCGCCGATCTCGATAACGGCGGTTACCGGTGACGGTCTGGAGTACCGCGGTGTAGATAAAATAGACGGGCTCGCTGATTTCACCCCGAACCTGACATTTCAGAGCAATCCGGGGGACGGTGGTTCCAGTGCTTCCGCAGCAATTTATATTCGCGGTGTTGGTCAAAGTGACTTTGCCCCTACCGTGGAGCCGGGCGTCGGGCTTTATGTGGACGGTGTTTATATTGCTCGTTCGGTGGGAGCTGTTCTGGATCTGGTAGATGTTGAGCGAATAGAGGTACTGCGGGGACCACAGGGAACGCTCTTTGGCCGAAACACTATCGGCGGTGCGATTAGTGTGACCACTAAGAAACCTGATGAGATATTTTCCGGCTATGTCGATGTGACAGCCGGGACCGACGACCGACATGATATAAAGTTGTCGATGAATGTACCCCTGGGCGAAACCCTGTTCTCCAGAGTGAGCCTGGCGTCCTTTAACCGCGACGGGTATGTCATACGCTCGGCGGATGGTCGCGACCTCGGTGACGACGATACCTTGAGCGGACACCTTGCGTTCCGCTGGCTGGCCAACGAAAATCTCGAACTCAATCTTTCCGTCGAAGGTTCCAGAGACCGGGAAAATGGCGCGGCCTTGGTAGTGACCGATATTCTTGGTCCGGAGGATCCCGGTTATATGGCATCCTTCATGGCGCTTAATAATGTTCTGGCTACAGGCGATCCTGTGAGCTGCTTTTCCGCCGAGAATCTTAATAACCCGGCCTGTTATAACAGCCGGTTTATCGGCGCTGGCGATATGAGGAATGACGGTACGGCGCCGCACTTCTCCGATGTTGATTTATGGGGAGTGACGCTTACAGTCGACTGGATGGTTGGCGCCCTGTCGCTGAAGTCCATCACAGCTTATCGCGATCTCGACTCCACCTTTGCCCGCGATGGTGACGACTCACCGTTGCTTATCGGTAACCTCTACGATGAGCTGGAACAGGACCAATTTACCCAGGAATTTCAGCTACTCGGCGACCTGTTTGACAGCAGGCTGGAATGGATTCTGGGAGCATTTTATCTTTCGGAAAATGCCAATAATCTTAATCTACTTGAGTTTACTCCGGCAGATTTCAAAAGTGGCGGAGAAGTGGAAAGTGAATCCCTGGCAGTATTCGGGCAGGTCGATTATGCGTTAACGGATCAATTGAGCCTGACGCTGGGATTGCGCTATACCAAGGACGAGAAAACCTTTATCCCCGATCAGGTGATCGAGCGGGTCAATGTACCGTCCTTCATCTTTCCGTTCCCGGCAGGTACCCCCATCCTGCCAGCCGTTGAGGCGACCAACAAAATCAACGAAGTGACTCCCATGGTAAATCTATCCTATCAATGGAGCGAGCAATTGATGGCCTACGCTTCCTATTCGGAGGGTTTTAAATCCGGTGGTTTCACTCAGCGCGTATTCCCGCCTGAGCCTACCATTCCGGCTTTCGATCCGGAGTTTGTCGAGGTGTATGAGCTTGGCTTCAAGTTTTCGGCACCGGGGAACCGCCTGCGCATAAACGGCGCTTTGTTCCACACACAGTATGATGATATGCAGATTTTCATCACCAATACGACGCGGGTCGGCCCCTTTATCGAGAATGCCGGTGAAGCCGAGATTAACGGGGGGAGCTGGAGATCTCTGCGATTCCGGCGGCCGGCTGGTTGCTTGAGGCGGGCGTCGGCTACCTGGATCCCCAATTCAAGAAGCTGGAGCCCGGTGCGGCCATCACACTGGACAACAAGTTTGCCAGGATCTCCGAATGGACTCTTAATGGCGCTGTCTCCAAAGACATTAACCTCCAGGGTGGGGGAGCGCTGGTGCCGCGCATTGACTGGTCCTACCGCTCGGCTTTCTTTAACAATGCACAGAACACACCGCAGCTGGAGCAGGATGGATATCATTTAGTCAACACGAACGTGACTTGGCATTCGCCTGATGAGCGTTATCGCGTTGCTTTGGGTATAAAAAACCTTACTGATAAAAAGTATATGATCACTGGATTTTATCAGCCAAATTTTGGTAACTTTGAGTCCCTTTACGCCCGTGAGCGCGAATGGTATTTGTCACTCCGCTATAATTTTTAGCGCGAGTATAGCCCGAGCGACAGAGTGTGACACTTTAATACAGCCAATAGCTGGTCCAGGATGAAAGGCGAGATGACGATGAATGACCTGAAGGGAAAAGTTGCGGTTGTCACAGGGGCCAGTCAAGGGATAGGTCGCGCCATCGCTGCCAAACTATCCTCTCGCGGTGCTCAACTCGTACTTGTTGATCTACATCGCGCCGATGACACTGCCGCAATGCTAACCCAACCCTCCATGACTATCGAGGCTGATGTATCCAGTCTTGAAGAGTGGCTACGACTTGCCAACGATGTAGGTGCACAGTTTGGTCGGGCAGATATTGTGGTCAACAATGCCGGAATCTATCCAATGGCAACCATTGATGATCTGGACGCCGATCTATGGGATAAAACCATGGCTATCAATCTGAATGCGCATTTCTACAGTGCGAAGGCCTTTGTTCCACTGATGCGACGTCACCAATGGGGGCGTTTTATCAACGTTTCGTCCAATTCAATTGGGGTTCCCGTGACCGGATTGAGTCACTATATGGCCAGCAAGATGGGAGTTATTGGCTTTGTTAGAGGGTTGGCAAACGATGTCGCCGAAGACGGCATCACTGTCAATGCCATACTGCCAGCAATTACCAATACGCCAGGAACTTCGGCCTTTCCTGATGACTTCAAGGCCCATATCTGGCAGGGGCAAGCTATCAAGCGCCTCGCTGAGCCAGAGGATATCGCTGCGCCGGTTGCGTTCTTGGCGAGTGACGATTCAGCATTTATTACCGGCCAGGCGATTGTGATCGATGGTGGTCAGTACAAGATTTCGTGAGTAATTCAGCCGGCGACCTAAGATCTGGGCCCTGGGTGCAGGGTAGTGGGCTTGCCATCCGTGGCGGCTGCGCTCCGGTGTAGGCTGCCGCCCAGATATCAGCTGTGACCGAGGTAGGAGTGAAATACGCCCTGCGGGTCGTAGTCTGCACGCAGTTTTTCAAGGCGGTTCCAGTTGGCGGAGGAGTAACACTGCCGATATCGTTGCGGGTTTCCCCTGCCCTCAACCTCGTTGACATAGTGGCCCGTCGCATACGGGTCCATTTTTGGAATTGCGCCCCGCAACCAATCGAAATTGCTCCGGTCGTTCTCCTCGCCGTCCCAGATTGCGTAGCAGCCTACGTAACAGTCTCCGAGTCCGGAAAAACACGCATCCGCGCGGCGCGCCAGCTTCATGCCCCATACCGCCAGGATATGGCAGTCTTTTGCCGGCGCGTCGCGGACATGCTCCGCAAGCGCCACCAGCACGTCACTGCCACGGTCGGTGAATACATTGTCAACAGCGTACCGCGCCATACGCCCGGCAGAGTCCTCCAGACTGAAATAAGCCGCGTAGAGGTCACCAAAGTCGTAGGATTGAAACTCCATGTGTTGGACCGCCAGCTCTCGCAGGGGAGAATCTGCGAACAGACGCAGGATTTTTTCCGCGGCTGCTTCCGACTCCTCGAAGGCGAACGCGGTCAGAAAAAATATTTTCCTCTCACGCGGGGGGAGTTCAGCCGGCGCATGCGGGTTTTCCATCAGCACACCCAGAACCTCCACTCTTTCGTGAACACCCGGTGTTTTCCTGATCTTGTCCAGAATCTTCACCGCCTCCTGCAGATCATCGAGGCGGAATATGTAGGAACTCGCCAACACAGCGTCAGGATGCGGGTACAGGCTGAGGTCGAGCCGGGTAACAACCCCGAAAAAGCCGGGCCCAACGCCCCTGACAGTCCAGTACAGATCCGGGTTTTGGGTAGCTGAGACCTCCAGGATCTCTCCTTCGGCGGTGATAACCTCCGCACCGACGATTGAAAACGTCGAAACGCCTCCGTGCTGGGGATAGTTCCAGCCTATTCCTCCTCCCATGAGGAATCCGCTCATGCCGACAGAATCACAGTGGGGGACCGGGAAACTGAAGCCTTTTTTCTGTGCCGCATAAAGCAGTTGCGAGCTTCGTACACCGGGTTCGATGGAGGCGATGCCATTGTGTGCGTCGATGCGGATCTCAGTCAGGGCAGACAGGTCAATCACCAGACTGTCGTCCCGAAGAGAACTGCCCGTGGAATTATGCCCCCCGCTTCTCACGGAAACCTTCATGCCATTGCGGCGGGCGTAGGCGATAGCGGCCCTGACATCCTCGCGATCCGTGGCACGGACGATGACAGCCGGATACCTGTCGGGCTTCGAGTCATGCCATACCATGGACTGACGCCAGAGCTCATAGTTGTCACTTCCTCTGCCGATCACCCTGCCTTTGAAATCGGGGACGGTGATATCCGCTCCTCCCAGGACATCTTCGCTGACAGCGGCCCGCGCGGAACGTAGCGAACCGATCGCACCCAGGGCGGTCATGGCGAGGAAATCCCTTACGAGACTGCGGCGAGATTGCGGGTAGTCATTCATTGTAGATCTGTCCTTCTACAGGTTTGGCTCATTCGGTGCCCAGACCGGCATAGAATTTCACGATGTATTCAATGTCCTCATCGCTGAGTTCGCGTGCCATTCTGGACATGTTCGGCGCGAGCCTGTCTCCGGAGCGAAACGCTTTCAATTGTGTTTCGAGATAGGCTGCTTTCTGCCCTCTCAGATTCGGGTAGGAGGGCGCCTTGCCTATGCCGTCCGCACCGTGGCAGGCGACACAGGTCTGGAGCTTTTCCCGGGCTGCGGGCCGGCATCACTGGCCTGTACGATGACGCTCGATAATGGCAATAGCGCCCCGGTTAGCCCCATGATCGCGAAAACCAGTTTTTTCATTGAACTTCCTCAAACCAGTAAATACTGGTCCCACTGCTGTTTAGCCAATGATTCGCTCCCGCTGTTAACGGAAGCCCAACAGCTGTCGGGGATTTTGGCGCCCGCGCTGCTTGCCTGATCCGGAGACTATCTTCACCGGCACATCCACTGCTAACCTTTTTGCGCAGGGCCAGCCCGAAACCGCAGCGGATTGCAATTTGGGGTTCAATTGAGCACTATCACATAATGGTCGTGGACTGCGACACAGGATGGAAACATCTAATGAGTAGCCTTGTTGAACACAGACCGGACGGAGCGTTCCGGAACAGTCGGCCGGTTTTCCGGACCAAGGATCCGGACAGGATCGGCGAGTACATGTCCGGCGTATTCAGGCCCAACCGCAGCGCGATGGTCAACGGTGCGAGCAGCGCCGATTTCTGTCACCGGAAAGTGGACTTTGCCTCCTCCTCCATCAACCTCGTCCGCTATGGCAGAAAAGCTGTCG
Source organism: Kineobactrum salinum (assembly GCF_010669285.1). Classification (GTDB taxonomy): domain Bacteria; phylum Pseudomonadota; class Gammaproteobacteria; order Pseudomonadales; family Halieaceae; genus Kineobactrum; species Kineobactrum salinum. The sequence goes on from NZ_CP048711.1 coordinate 3,780,071, forward strand.
TGGAAGCACCACCGATAAACGACACGTATCTTTGCGTGATAACAGTAGATGGCTCGGCGGAAGTAACCCAGGGCAGGGATGCATTCGCGGCCCGCTCCGGCTCCCTTTTTATTCTCAACCCCACGCAGTCACTGCGTGCCGAGCTGTCGAGTGACTTCGAGCAGCTCACGTTGAAACTACCCGCAGTGTTGCTCAACAGGGTATTAGCCGAGTCCGCGGGACGAAGTCGGCCCCGGCCGGTCGAATTCGCGTCCAGCAGCTTCCGGCTCCAGGGTCGTGTGGCCAGCATGTGGAACCTGATCAGCGCGGCATCCCATGACATGCTACGCAAGGATTCTGCTTTTGTTGTACCCGAAATAAGCGCCAGTCTCGAACGTACCCTCGCCCAGATGCTCCTGTCAGTATTTCCGCACAATTACAGCCCTCATTTACAACAGAAGCCGGAAAGCGCCGCCCCCTGCTACATTCGCAAGGCAGAAGAGTTCATCCACGAGAACGCGCGAGGAGTTATTGCTTTGGCCGACATCGCGCTCGCCTGCAATATCAGCGAACGTTCCCTTCAAGCAGGCTTCCGAAAATTCAGGAACACATCACCCATGGCGTATTTGAGGAATTGCCGATTGTCACTGGCACGCGAGCAAATCGAGGCCGGGGCGGAAGATATGACTCAAATTACGGATATTGCGCTTGACTGTGGTTTTACGCATTTGAGCAAATTTTCCCGCCATTACTTTCAGCGCTTCGGTGAGTTGCCGTCGCAAACACTCAGAAGGGGGCAGGGGCTTGCCTGTTGGCGCTGAGGTCGACTTCCCACGCCACGTATTCCGTGGCGCACCGTACTGACACTGCCGTGTGGTTGATCGAGGGATTTTTGTTGGGGTGAACGTTGGTAGATACTGAGATCTCCCCTTAACTTATTGCAATTAAAGGTTTTACGTGTGGCGTGTGGTACCGGAGACATGTTGCTGTGCTGTAAGCCGCCCGCGGATGGGCAGGGGGTAGGTCCCCGGTCCTGGGTGCTCCGGGCGACTGTGGACGGTCGGCGGACGGACATAGGGAAGGGGCCCTACCCTGAGGTAACACTCGCCAAAGCGCGGGAAAGAGCTCGGGAGGCTAAGGACAAGATCCGCCAGGGGATTGACCCCGTGACCGAGCGCAAGACGCAGAAGTCTGCCCTGATTGCTGAGCAGGCTAAGGCCGTCACCTTCAGCGACGTGGCGAAGGAGTACATCGCCAAGAAGTCTCACGAGTTCAAAAGCGCGAAGCAAGTCTACAAACTGACCCAGCAACTCAAGACCTACGCCTACCCAACGCTTGGGCGCATGGTGGTGGCGGACATAGAGCGAGCTCACATCGTTAAGCTGTTGGAACCCATCTGGACCACCAAACATGAAACTGCCAGCCGGGTCCGGCTGCACACAGAGCGCGTGTTAGATCTCGCCGGGGTTAAGGGGCTGAGAAATGGCGACAACCCGGCCCGATTGAAAGGCAATCTCGACTTAACCTTCTCTGCTGGACACAAGGTGGCCAAGCGGAAACACCACAACGCGCTCTCCGTGGATGACATGCCAGACTTCTGGCTCAGCTTGAAAGCTCAGGACACCCGGGGGCCAGCATCTTACAGGTCCTTATCCTGACAGCGGCCCGTTTGGGGGAGGCGAGAGATGCCCGCTGGAATGAGATCGACTTGAAAGCCAAGCTGTGGACTATTCCGGGCGATCGGATGAAGGGCGGCAAACTCATAAGGTGCCGCTGACCGAAGAAGCTGTGAAGCTGCTGGGATCCCTGCCGCGCATGAACGATTACGTTTTTCCCGGCCCACGCGCTGGTAAGCCGATTTCAGACGTTGCGGTAAGCAAGGTGCCCAAGGCGCTTGGGCATGACGTGACCGCGCACGGGTTCCGCGCCACATTCCGGACGTGGGCCCAAGAACACGCAAGCTACGCCGAGGAAGTACCGGAACTTGCCCTGGCTCACGTCAGCAGCGACCGTACCCGCACCGCCTACGCGCGAGGGGAGCTGATTGATAAACGGCGTGAGCTGATGGACGACTGGGAACACTTTATCCTGCATGGCCATGAGGAGCGCGGTGGCAAGGTGGTCAGCGTCGGAGGACGGAAGTGATGGACATAGCCAAAATTCGCCATCTGTTGGACCGATCTGCCCGATTTCGCATCCAGCGGGCGATGTGCTGTCGAGTTCTCGGACCCGCTCTTTTGATGAGTCACCAAACTCTACATGGAGTGTCGACCCAAAAAAAGCTCTGTTCGCCTGATCGAAAGCTACCACAAAGACAGTTCTGGCAAGCTGCCACACCAGGCTTCCCGGACTGAGACCATTTCGCCATTCTGGGAGTATGACAATCTCTCCCTCACCGCCGCCCTGCTTTATAAGTCACAGATTTATAGGCATTAATAAGCAGTATAGATGTGGTTACCAACAAAACACCTACATGCGGCGCGGCCTATGGCGGCCATACTCCAGCCATACACCACTGAATAGACACAAGCCATCACACCCACAGAGGGCCAGCACCCTCAGTCGATATTCTCAAAGTCCCTGAAGTCGTAGACTCTGCCGGTCTGTTCCCCTGGTGCATTTGGATGCCTTCGATGCCCGCTACCTCAGAGAAAATGGCCGAGATGCTGAGCACCAATCCGGTTGTGTTGCGTCGCCCCTTGGGGTTGTTACGGGATCAGGGCTATGTGCGCTCCGTGAAAGGCCATAACGGACGTCGAAGAAGATCCGCTTGAGGAGAAACTGGTGACGAAAAAAGAGCAATGCAAATAAGTTCCTATATTCTGGGCGCTAGCGCATCGCTCTCATAAGGGACTTCCCCATAGTTGAGCATTGCTTTAGCAAATCTGTTAGATAATTCAAGCAGTTCATCAGCACCTTTAGGCCAATGCCCTGTGGTTTCTATATACCTATTCTTTGTCGCCTGATCTTGGTCGGAAAGATCATTCCCAAGTTCTTTGGGAGTTATCCCGACCCGCTCCATCTCTTGAATAAGGATTGGAGCGTCAATGCATTGCGTAGCGTGCACTGTCAGCATCGACAACTGAATCGTGTCAAGGATTTCGTAAACAGTGGCGTCCTCTTCCAACGCCTTGACAATATGCATTTCAATGCCACCCGAGTATAGGTGATTTACGCTGGCATCTAGTGCAATGTAGATCAATTCGCAGGTCTTTCGATTGAGATTGCCTGATTCGAAAGGTGTCTGATGAAATTCCAAGTAGGCATTCAAGTATTCAGTCGAGTAGGAAAGTAATCCCTCATGAAATTCGTGCTAGTAGCCGCGCTTTTCTACTACCTTCTCTCGAAGTAATTTCTTTTATTCTGGGCTGTATGCTTCGTTATTGAAATTCATTAGAAGGACCAAAGGTATTTATGGAAAGATCAGGTACGAGTATATACGCAAACGAGCAACATACGTGGTGAGGACATGCAGGATTTCTGCAACTCAAGTTCGTACTTACACACACAGTCGTACAGCCTCATAGCGTAATACTTCGCGCTAGCTAGCTGCCGGTGATTTTCAGTCCAGTTGTCCAAGAATCTGTGCTTAAGCAGCGCATTTATTCCGCTCAATTTCCTGTAACTTTCCAGGGTTGAGCGATACCGGTCCGGTTGCATCCCAGTTTCGGATTTGACCAGGCCAGCGTCTAGGATATAGGCGCTTTGCTCTTTCATAAACCGCTTTTCGATGCGTCAGTTTCTCAAGATATTCGCCACGGTGCCGACTGCCCGGCGTGACGAAGTTGATGCCACTGAGCAAGTGCTGCTCGTTATAGGCATGCTCGAACGCCAGCATCCATTCACGAACCGCCCGCAGCGAATCAAAGCCCTTGACTGGCTATCTGGGACAGTACTTTACCGTCTTGAACAAGGACTCCTAATACGGGTTGTCATTGCTCACCCGGGGACGGCTGTAGGACAGACGATCTTGCGACTGTAGATGTCCAGGATCAGGTACAGATACCAGTGCTGGCCGCGGACCACAGAAGGATAGCAACTGATATCCCAACTCCAGACCTGGTTCGGCCCGGTGGCGGTAAAGCTGGTAGGCTCCGGCACTCTTCTGGTCGGTTGCATGCGCCCACGGTGGTTCAACTGCCGGTGTTTCTTTAGGACCCGGTAGAACGAGGACTCCGACGCCAGATAAACACCCTGATCAGCCAGCAGCGGCACGATCTGCGACGGCGGCAGGCTCTGGTGTTTCGGCAAGTTGTAGGTGCTAACGATCGCGGCTTCCTTTTCTGTGGTTAATTGATGGGGTTGCTCGACTCGATTCGCTTCAGCGCGTTGATCCTGAGAGACCGAACCATCAGTTTCGCGCCAGCGCTTCAAGGTGCGCTGACTCAGATCCATCAGTTCCGCCGCCTTGTAGCGCGTCGCACCGCCGGCTATGGCCTCATCAAAGTACTGCAAGAGCCTAATACGCGCGGTCAACGAGGTCAGTTGTCCTCGTTGTCCGGATCTTCGCCGTACAAGGCCTCCAGCTTTTTTGACAGCACCAGCAGGGAGGTAGTCTCCCCCAAGGCGCGGTCCTTACGACGAACTTCCGCCTTCAGTTTCTTGATGGTTTTCCGGGATTCCCGCTGCTGCTTCTGGGCGGCTTTCTCCTGGCCTTCCTGCATGACAGCGCCCTGAAGGCAGGCTTCCTTCCAGCGCTGCACCTGCTCTGGATACAGGCCTTTCTCGGGGTAGTAAGCCCCGAGTTCGGCTTCAGACATGGCGGCGGTTTCAATCACAACAGCCAGCTTGGCTTCCGAAGACCAATGCTCTCCGATATTACGGTTACCCGGTACAGGTATTCCCTTTTGTCGACACTGTTTCAACCAACTATACAGAGTCACATCGGAAATGCCTTCCTCCGCTGACACCGACACCACGGTGCGGTTCAACGGGGGTAACAGCTTCTTCAGCACTGCGGCCTTACGTTCTTCGGAATACCGAGGCATGAAAGCTCTCATACCGCCCACTCTGGAGTGAATTCAGGCAAAATCGCCAACTGTACAACCAGGCTGACAGAGTGGGCATGCTCTAAATGAAGGTGTAATCCCCCCATTTCTAACCACCCATTTGAGTAGAGGGTTATGCTGCCTGTAGCAGCCGGGCCGGAGGTATCCCTCCTATAGCTGTATTGGGTCGCTCGTTATTGTATTCCCATAGCCACTGTGTCGCTAATAGCTGGGCATGGGCAACGCTGCTGAACTCATGCAGATCCAGCCATTCATGTCGCGCGGTCCGGTTGAAACGCTCCACATAAGCATTCTGAGTTGGCTTGCCCGGCTGGATATAGATCAGCGTTATCCGGTTCTTGTTCGCCCACGCTACCAGCGACTGCGAGATATATTCCGGCCCATTGTCACAGCGAAGTGCCGCTGGCTTTCCACGCCATTCAATGATCTGTTCCAGTGCGCGAATCACGCGTGAGGCAGGTAACGACAAGTCTACTTCAATCCCCAGACCTTCACGGTTGTAATCGTCAATCACGTTGAACGTGCGAAAGCTCTTGCCGCTGACGAGCTGATCACTCATGAAGTCCATGGACCAGACCTGGTTCGGCGCAGTCGGAACATCCAGTTCGCCTGGATAATCCCGCTTGATCCGCCGCTTGGGCTTGATGCGCAGGTTTAGCTCGAGCTGTCGGTAGAGGCGGTAGACCCGCTTGTGATTCCACGGGTAGCCCTTCACGTTGCGCAGATACAGGAAGCACAGCCCGAAGCCCCAGCGCTTGTGGGTTTGCGTCAGCTTTAGCAGCCATTCGGCAATCAGGGCATTCTCGCCATCCAGCTTTGCCTGATAGCGATAACAGGTCTCGCTAATGCCGTACACCACACACGCCAGCCGGACACTGATGCCATGTTTGGCCACGCCTTTCCTGGCCATCTCCCGGCGTTGAGATGGCCTTACAACTTTCCCTCGAGGGCTTCCTGGCGCAATTCGGCCTTGATCCGCTCTTCGGCATACATCTTCTTCAGGCGAGCATTCTCGGCTTCCAGCTCCTTCAACCGCTTCATGAGCGGCGCGTCCATCCCACCAAACTTTGCGCGCCACTGATAGATCAGTGCCGTGCTGACGTTGTGCTCGCGGGCCAGATCCGCGACCGGAACGCCCGCTTCGTGCTGCTTCAAAACCGCCAGTATCTGGCTGTCGGAAAATCGAGACTTCTTCATGCATCGCTCCTTCTGCGATCATTATAAAAGCCTCTACTCAAAATCTCGATTATTTTCTGGGGGATTACAAAGGTATGGAAGATTATCGATAACTTGGATAACTTGGCTCGAGGTCAGATAATGAAACGTTATCGGAATACAGACTTAGACAACACTAAACGCTGTTACATGACTATCTGGGATAGCTGCAAAGGGCATGAACACTCAACTACTGAGTCTTCAAATAATATAAAAGAACGTCCGTACAGTTATTTATTTTTCTGGGTGTACTGTCGGTGAGATAGCCCATCTGTATGCGTATCGAGGATGGAAGTAATTACTTCCTCAATGCTGTCTGGCCGCTAACATAGCGCTATTGGGGCATAAAACATTGAATATGTCATCACGCCTGTTTCCTTCGGCACGCGGGCGAAGTCGAAGAGGGAATTCCGTAATGTCTACTTCGAACCGGAGGATCGCCCGCGCAGGACATTATTGGCGATCCGACAATTGCAGCGGAGGGTATTATTCGCAACGCAACTATCCTGTTCATTCGAAACGTATCCCGTAACCAAATGAAAATATTAGATTTATTCCGAGGCATTGGTGTGATGCACCGCCAGTGCAACGAGAAATTGCTGATAAGAGAGTGAATGGAAAGCCTCTGTCACTGCGAAGCCTCTTGACAATATAAGGCCGACCGGTCATTCTGTTAATAATGGAGTGGCAATATGGAGGTTTTTGCTTGGTGAGAGAACGGTTTTACGGTAAGTCTGAATCTGGCCTCCATTACATATATTGCGACGATATGCCGGTTTTTGAGTGCTTGGGAATTCCGCTACTTTATTGGCCGGTCATTCGGTATCTGGTACTTGAGGGTTTGTAAGAATTTCCCGGAGGGGTGCACCTCTTTAACCAAGTAAGTTTTTGGGGAGTTGGTTCGCTTCGATCCGCTTCGTGTGACCTTCAATAAGCTGGCGACTCGATCTGGGCATATTTCTACAGAAGCTTTGTATCGTAGCATGATAGAAATTTGGCTATTGATATTGGGTCTTTGGTCTGAGACAAGCGGCCATAGTTATAATTATGGCAACATAAATATCGGAGAAAGGAATGCGGAATCCAGAATCGGAAGCGGAAATTCTACGTATTGAGAAATTGTTTAATCGGCCCGACTTCGACATTGGGGAATGCCTCGATTATTGCGATCCCAAGGATTTCGTCTCATTTGACTTTTTATACAATATCGTAGGCAAGGAAGCTCACAGAAAACATCTTGAAAGCATGCGCTCTAACATTCCAAAGTTAGATTGTGAATTTCTCAGGATGGAAATCAGCGCCGGTGACGACCATGGTTTTGCCAATTATATCCTGCATGTTACGTTGTACAACGACGACGACAGCATCATGTACGAAAGTAACATGAGAGTAACAATCTGTTACCGGAAATCCGATGGAAAATGGTACCAAGTGGCGCAACATGCATCAGTCCCTATTGATCTCCAAACCGGCGTGCCTGATTTAAAATCCGTATGGTAATGATCGGAATTTAGGCGACGCTACACCCTCTTCCTGAGAGATAATAAAACCCACCCCATATGAGTTTGAATTGATTATGACTCTTATATCTTCTATAGCCGCACTGCGACACTGGGTTGAACAGGACCCTAACCGTCCCGCATTGACTGATGACGAGCGAACACTGAGTCGGGGAGAGTTAGAGAAGCGTACCAATAAGGTGGCGCGTATTCTGGGGAAACATGGGGTCAAAGAAGGAAGCTTCGTTACTATAGTTCTGCCTAATTGCGCAGCCTTTATTGAAACTACAATAGCGGTGCTTAAATTGGGTGCGACGCCGCAGCCCGTCTCGTCACGGCTGCCTAAACGCGAACTAGATGCAATCATCGAGTTGGCTAAGCCTGCGTTAATCGTTGGTGTCGTCGCAAGCGACTATCCGGGAAGCCAGGTTCTCGAGGCCAATTTTTCAGTACCTAGAGACATATCGGAAGAGCCCTTGCCCGAACGTGTTTCGCGCTATTGGAAGGCACCAACATCCGGAGGGAGTACTGGTCGACCGAAACTCATCGTGTCTAACGTGGCCGCGCAAGTAGATAATGAATTTGTGCCGTTTTCCCTGCCCATGATGTTGCCCAAAGCGGGTGTAATCCTCGTGCCTGGGCCCCTTTACCACAATGCGCCGTTCACGTTGGTAATGCACGGTTTATTCCAAGGAAATCATGTCGTGATAGAAAACCGATTTGATGCCCTTCGTACACTGGACTTGATAGAGCGTTACGAAGTTCAGATGGTGTTGATGGTTCCCACCATGCTATCGCGAATCTGGAAGCTGCCAAGGGAGAAGAGAGAAGGAGTTAATATTTCAAGTTTGAAATTAGTCTATCACATGGGATCACATTGCCCATCTTGGCTCAAGGAAGCGTGGATTGAATGGCTTGGGCCGGAGCGCGTCTACGAATTATATGGTGGAACGGAGATGCAGGCGGTGACGGTCATTTCTGGCTGTGAGTGGCTAGATCACCGTGGTTCGGTGGGCCGTTGTCTGATGGGAGAAATGAAAATCGTCGGGGAAACTGGCGAAGAGCTGCCACCTGGCGAAGTGGGGGATATCTATATGCGACCTGGCGCGGACTTGCCTCCAACCTATTTCTACGTCGGTGCGGAAGCGAAAAACGTAGATGGTTGGGACACTATTGGCGACATTGGGTGGTTTGACAAGGATGGTTACCTTTATCTAGCAGATAGGCGGACGGATATGATTGTGCGCGGCGGGGCTAATATCTATCCCGCAGAAGTCGAAGCCGCCATTGAGGAGCACCCGTCGGTTAGATCCTGCGCAGTTGTAGGTCTGCCGGACGAAGACCTTGGTCAACGAGTACACGCAATAATTCAGGCTGGGGATGGAGTAACGGAGGCGGAGCTAGCAGTATATCTCGCAGCTAGACTTGCCAAATATAAATTACCACAGAGCTACGAATTCGTGAGCGAGCCTTTGAGGGATGATGCGGGCAAAACGCGCCGTTCAGCACTCCGTGATGCGCGTATATCAACTCTGGGAACTTTTTAATCATTCTTGCAAATGTCAGATGAGAAAAAACACCAGCATATTGTTACAGGAGCGATAATATGGCTGTCGACTATAGACAGAGGCGTCGCCAATTTAATCTAAAAGAGAATACAACCGCGATTCTTGGTAAAGATACCTCGCAGCTAAATGTAGCGGTGCTTTGTTGCGACAGGCATTGCGGTGAAAACAAGATAGCACTGCACTGGCGAAACGAGGAAGGTGTATCCCGGGACTATACCTTTGAGGAACTTAAGGTACGCTCTGAACAATTTTCAGATGTCCTGCGCAAACAGGGGGTTGGTTCCGGAGACAGGGTTGCAGGATTGCTGCCGCGCATTCCTGAACTAGTCATTACGATTATTGCGGTCTGGCGAATTGGAGCAGTTTATCAGCCCCTGTTTACGGCTTTCGGTCCCAAGGCAATTGAACATCGCGTGACTACATCCAGTGCAAAAGTCATAGTGACTGATCTCGTAAACCGCCCAAAGCTGGAGAGCGCGGGTCTGTCCGCAACGATAGTTACGGCCATTAGAGAGGGTGAAACCCTTCCTGCCGGAGATGTAGCATTCAATCAAAAAGTGGATCTTTCTAGTTCAAATACGAAACCAGTTGGCCGCAATTTGGATGACGCGTTTTTGATGATGTTCACATCCGGTACGACTGGCCTCCCCAAGCCGTTGTATGTCTCAGTTAAAGCGCTTGTGCCTTTCGCCAACTATATGCGTGATGCAATAGGCCTCAGGGACGACGATCGTTTTTGGAACCTTGCTGATCCGGGTTGGGCCTATGGGCTTTACTATGCCGTTACGGGTCCACTGCTTCTCGGATGCGCAACGCTCTTGTACGACGGACCCTTTAGCGTGGATAGCGCTATTAATGTCATTAAAGATAATCACGTGAATAATCTCGCTGGAGCGCCAACAGCTTACCGGCTGATGATGGGGGCTAAAAGTAAAGCCGTCCATGAAATCAAAGGGCAATTAAGAGCAGTCAGTAGTGCAGGCGAACCTCTGAGTCCGGATGTAATTTCTTGGTTTTCTGAAAACCTGGATACCGTGATCCACGATCATTATGGTCAAACTGAACTAGGCATGCTCCTTTGCAATTACCATGGTCTTCAGCATGAAGTCACACCGGGTACCGCTGGCTACGCGATGCCTGGGTTTCGTTTGGCAGTTGTCAGCGATGAGGGGGCTGAATTGGCAGCTGGAGAAGCGGGGATTCTGGCCGTCGAGCTCTCGGGATCTCCGTTATTTTGGTTCACGGGTTATGAAGGTATTTCAACAAATTTAGTGGACGAGCAATTCTATTTAACAGGTGATATTGCGATATTGAACCGCAATGAAAGTATTAAGCTTGTTGGAAGGGCTGACGATGTCATTACCTCATCAGGATATCGAATTGGTCCTTTCGATATCGAAAGCGTATTGATCGAACATGAGGCAGTTGTAGAAGCAGCTGTGATTGGAAAGCCGGATACCATACGAACCGAGATAATAAAGGCTTTCGTTGTTCTGGAAAATAATGTCGGTACAACCGATTCGTTAGTAGAAGAACTACAAGCTTGGGTTAAACAACGCTTGGGTGCTCATTCATACCCAAGAGAAATCGATTTTGTTGATGATCTACCGAAAACCCCGAGTGGAAAAGTTCAACGGTTCCTGCTAAAGCAGCGTTAATTAAACCCCAAATTTCGCCGAATAGTACGATGGAGAGGCCCTTTTCTTGGTTAGGATAGTGAATTAGGTGAAATTGACTGTGGCTAACATTTGAGCTCAACAAAGCCAAGGTTACAAAACATTGACGGGTAAGTGAAGTACCGAGAAGTCGAGAGAAATAAGGGAGATGTAATGACAAATGTGGCAGGCCGAACGGCGTTCATTACGGGTGGAGCAAACGGTATTGGGTTGGGGATCGCACGAGCGTTTGCCGGCGCCGGTGCAAAGCTTGCTCTAGTTGATATTGACGAAGACGCATTGAGTACTGCTAAAGACGAGCTCGCCGAGATTACTGACGTTTATGTTGCCACGTTAGATGTTCGAGACCGAGAGGCATACGGAAACGTTGCTAAGGACCTGAAAGAATCATTGGGAGATGTGTCGATACTCGTAAACAATGCGGGCGTCGGCTGCGATATACCCCTTGAAAACTTGAATTTCGATATCTGGGATTGGGGGGTCGGTATCAACTTCAATGGCGTATACAACGGCATTCACACCTTCGTGCCAGGCATGATTGCGCGGGGTGATGGTGGGCATGTCATTAACACTGCATCAGGCGCGGGTTTGGTGGCGAGCAATGTCGGAGTTCTTTATCACGCCACAAAGTTTGGCATAGTGGGTATGAGTGAGGCCATGCAAATCGAATTGAAGCGGTATGACATTGGTGTAACGGTGCTATGTCCTGGTCCAGTCACGACCGGGATAATGGATCGTTCTAAGGAGTTTCGGCCTAAAATTAACGGCGAATTTAGCTCAGAGCAGTTGGAAAGGGTATCTAAACGGTTCAATAACATGAGTGAATTTCTAAAGCAGGGGAAATCTCCTGGGGAAGTAGGAGCAATGTTGCTCAAAGCTGTTAGTGAAAACTGCTTATATCTGCACACCGATTCGACCATCAAAGGCCTGGTCACGGCACGTCATAAAGCGATTATGGATTCAATGCCCGATTAGCGTCCCTGTCATGAGCGGCGGTGAATCCTACCGGCCTCGGTGTCGGAAGAAAATATCAAACGAATAGAGTGCACAAATGAATTTCGACTATTCAGAAGAGCAGATCTTCTTGAAAGATCAAGTACGCACGTTTTTGGAAACTGAATGTACGTCATCGGTTACAAGGTCGGTTTTGGAGGATAAGCATACTCCTTATGACGAAGCTCTCTGGCGGTCAGTTAGTGAAATGGGCTGGATGGGAGTAGCCGTTCCTGAAAGCTACGGTGGGCTTGGCCTTGATCATGTTTACTTATGTGCAATCGCGGAGGAATTGGGCCGGGTCATTGCACCGATACCTTTTTCCTCTACGGTCTATATTCTAGCTGAAGCACTTATGCTGACGGGCACAGAAGATCAAAAGCGGCGTATTCTTCCCCGCCTGGTATCTGGAGAGATTGTCGGTTGTCTAGCAACTTCGGAGGGGCGAGGGTATACCTCGATCAATTCCCTATCCGTTAGGGCGGAGGGCGGGTTTGTTACCGGTGAAAAAATTCCAGTTGTAGACGGTGGCATAGCTACCCACGCAATCGTCTCAGTGCGAAGTGAAAAGGGGCCTAGTCTCTACCTGGTAGATCTTTCTGCCGACGGCGTAAAAAGAGAGGAACTTGACTCCATAGATCCGACTCGTAACCTTGCAAAGGTAATCTTTAATAGGGTGCCTGGTGAGGCGCTGGGAGAGGAGGGTAAAGGAGAAGAGTTACTGGCAGGTGTACAGAATCGCGCTGCAGTCCTATTCTCGTTTGAACAAATCGGGGGCTCGGAGCGCTGTCTTGATATCGCCAAAGATTATGCGATGAACCGATACGCATTCGGGCAGATAGTTTCAAAGTATCAGGCGATAAAGCACAAGTTCGCGGATATGTATGTAAAGAAGGAAATTGCGCGTTCAAACGCTTACTACGGGGCGTGGGCGCTTTCTACGAACGCGGACGTATTGCCTGAGGCTGCAGCGTCCGCGCGGATTGCAGGGTGTCTTTCTTACGAATTTTCTGCGCAGGAGAATCTTCAGATTCACGGAGGCATGGGCTTCACTTGGGAGACAGATTGCCATTTACATTTACGTCGGGCTCGCCAGTTAGGTTTGGTTTTGGGGGGATTGCCGATTTGGCGCGAACGCTTGGTACGCGCTCTCGAGGAGCGTGGTGTCGTCCAGAAAGGAGAGAATAATGGACTTTCGCGATAATGCACAAGAAGCTGAATTTCGTAAAAATACTCGGGACTGGCTCGCCGTCCACGGATCGATCTTTACCGAGCTTAAGCTGGCAAAATACGATAGAGAAAAGGAGTTGGAAATAGCCAAGCGGTGGCAGGCAGCTAAGGCTGAAGCGGGTTATGCCTGTATAGCATGGCCGGTAGAGTGGGGCGGACGCGGTGGTACTGCCATGGAGCAAACCATATTCTCCGAAGAGGAAGAAAAGCTGGGCGTCCGGTTTCAATATTTCTCCATTGGCTTGGGAATGTGTTTGCCTACTGTAATAGCATTTTCAGACAAAGAAACGAAGTCGAGGTTGGTGCCGCCGGCAGTGCGAGGTGACACCATCTGGTGCCAACTCTTCTCAGAGCCGGCGGCGGGCTCCGATGTGGCAGGCATTCGAACCCGTGCTATAGAGACCGAAGATGGAAGCTGGTTGTTGAGCGGACAGAAAGTCTGGACGTCGTATGCTCACCAATCTGATTACGGAATTGTCTTAGCGCGCACCAATCCTGATGTGCCCAAGCACAAAGGATTAACTATGTTTTGGCTCGACATGAAATCACCTGGTATTGAGGTGCGCCCGATTCATATGGCTTCTGGCGAAAGTGATTTCAACGAAGTATTCTTTACAGACGTACGTGTAAAAGATAGTCAGCGTCTTGGAGAAGTCAATCAAGGATGGAAAACGGCCTTACTCACCTTAGATAACGAGCGACTTTCCTTTGGTGGTGCTGAGGGCCCGGACTGGGAAGAACTAATGTCACTTGCCGCAACATTGCCTAGCGGAATGGGCGGGGGATCTGTATTAAAGGAAGGTGGTTTTCGTGACAAACTCGCTGATTTTTACGTCCTCTCCGAGGGGTTGAAATATACACGCTTGCGATCATTAACCACATTGAGTCGTGGACAAACACCGGGTCCTGAGAACTCGGTCGGGAAGCTGATTTCTGCAACTCAAATGCAACGTGTGGCCAATGAAGCCCTAGAACGCCTCGATCAGTATGGCATCCTAGCAGACGAAGATTTTCTATCTGACGTGGGCGCTTTCCAGCGCAACTTCTATTGGGGGGCTGCGATGAGAATCGCAGGTGGAACCGACGAAATTTTGCGCAATATTATAGCCGAACGCGTATTGGGTCTACCTCGAGAACATCGCCTAGACGCTGAAGTGGCATTTAAAGATCTGCCGAAAGGCATCTAGGATGTATACAAGGTGGTATACATCGTTTATCGATCAAGCGGTAAAAAATTGACGTTTAATATGACTATGGAGTCAAAAGCGATGGAATACACGGAAATTCGGTATGAGCTTCCTGATCCAAAAATTGCACGTATTGTTATGGCGCGCCCTGATACGCGAAACGCCCAGAGCTTAAAAATGCTCTATGAAATCAATAACGCTTTTGACGCGGCTGCAAGGGATCCAGAAGTAAAAGTAATTATTCTCGCTGGCGATGGTCCGCATTTCTCGTCTGGTCATGACTTAAAAGACGAATGGGATACGCTCGCGCACGAGCCTGTCGTCCAGGCAGCAGGACATCATGAACCCGGCGTAGGCGGCATGTATGCTGCTGAAGAAGAACACTACATAGGTCTTCATTGGAAATGGCGAAATATTGCTAAGCCAACGATTGCGCAAGTACAAGGGAAAGCGATTGCCGGGGGTATGATGATCGCTATGCCAATGGATATCATCATCGCATCAGAAGACGCACAATTTTCGGATCCGGTTGTAGCTTTTGGTGTCAATGGCCACGAATATTTTCTACATGCTTGGGAATTGGGGCCGCGTAAAGCGAAAGAGATGCTCTTCACTGGAGCGATACTTGAGGCTCAGGAATGTAAAGATCTTGGCATGGTCAACCATGTGGTGCCACGTGATGCACTGGAGGCGGTTACCTTACAGCTCGCGCATAAAATCGCGTTACGGCCAGCAATTGGTTTAAAGCTCGCAAAACAAGCTGTTAACTTCAGCATGGATTTACAGGGTCAGCAACAAGCCTTGACCGGTACATTAGCAATGCATCACGTCGGACATGCCCATGCTCGCGTACAATTTGGGCAGGTCATAGACCCTGCGGGAATTGAAATAATCAAGCGTGAATCAAAACAATCCACGGGATCCATTGTGGATAGAGAATAGTGAGAGCATTAAAAATACTTCATTACAGAAGAGCATGAGAGGGCCAGCGTATGCCTGACAGGATAGCTTTTGGTGATTAGGCGATGCCATTTGTGGAAGCTTGGCGCGTCGCCTCATGGAGATTACTAGAAGGACAAGTTGATTATGACCCTTGACATTTATTATCCGAACGGACAATCTATTAATTATTATTATGGACATCGTAACCCAGAAGGTGAGGCCCTCTGTCCTCGTGGCTCGAGCCGGTAAGTTTAGCTGAGCGAAGCTATTAATGAAATCTCCATTCTGTATATGAACTATCTAGGCAATCCATTTTATTGCTCCCACATTTTGTCTTCAACTTAATTACTAAAGGTGAGAAAAGTGCAAAACCATAATACAGTAGAGAAAAACGCAACGGCCGAAATTGATGTAGAAGCCTGGCGAGAGAAATGTCGTCAGGAGCGCGATAAGCGGCTGCGCGAAGACGGGGAGTCTCAATATATACATGCACTAGGGGATTTTTCGGAGTACGCGGATAGCGATCCATTTATTGACAAAGAAATAATCAGGGAGCCACTCACTGACGAAATAGAAGTGGTCGTTATTGGCGGTGGATTCAGTGGTTTGATGGCAGGTGCTCAGTTGAGGAGCCGGGGAATCAGTAGTTTTCGAATTATCGAAGCGGCCGGCGATTTCGGGGGCTGCTGGTATTGGAATCGATACCCGGGCGCGCAATGTGATATTGAATCGTACGTGTATTTGCCGCTTCTCGAAGAAACCGATTACATGCCAAAGGAAAAGTATTCTTTTGCTGCCGAAATTTTTGAGCATTGTCAGCGGGTGGGTCACCGCTATGATCTTTACCGAAATACGTGTTTTCAAACGAAGGTAGCGGGTATCGAGTGGGATGATGAATCCAGTAGATGGATTATCAGGACCAATCGCAATGATGCCATGAAGGCTCGTTTTGTCATGGTAGCGGTTGGAGTTGGAAGTAAGCCCAAGCTGCCCGGCATTCAGGGAATACGCGATTTTGAGGGTCCTAATTTTCATACGAGTCACTGGGATTTTGAGTTTACCGGTGGGGACCCAGGCTGCGCTCGATGGGATGCCAAGGATGATGGCGAAGGTGGTACCGGAAAGTTAGATAAGCTCGGAGATAAAGTAGTTGCGGTAATTGGTACGGGAGCAACTGGGATTCAATGTATACCCTATCTCGCTCGTGATGCAAAGCAAGTGTATGTTTTTCAGCGCACTCCCAATACTGTCTCTTTGCGCGGCGGAAATCCTGAAACTGATCCTGAATGGGCGGAAAATCTGGAATCCGGTTGGCAAAAAAAGCGTCAGGAGAATTTCGAAGATGTAGTAATCG
Source organism: Kineobactrum salinum (assembly GCF_010669285.1). GTDB lineage: Bacteria > Pseudomonadota > Gammaproteobacteria > Pseudomonadales > Halieaceae > Kineobactrum > Kineobactrum salinum. Next base: position 3,796,723 of record NZ_CP048711.1, read on the forward strand.
GTAAAGCGCAAGAGGATCTCGTGGACGATTGTTGGACACATTTGTTCACAGAAGCAAAGGCCTTCATGAAAAGGGCTGGTGAGATGACTCCGGAACAACTAATGTTTGAGGCTGAGGTTTCCGAATACAAAGTCGTTAATAGGGTTCAAAAGGAGATTGAGCAGCTCATTGATAATCAAGAGGTCGCCGAAGCGTTAAAGCCTTGGTATCGGCTTAGCTGCAAGCGGCCGGGGTATAACGATGAATACATTCCGGCTTTCAACCGTTCCAACGTGGCGCTTGTTGATGTTAGCGAAAGTAAAGGTGTGGAAAAAATCACCAAGGATGGTGTAGTTGCAAACGGTAAGGAATACAAGGTCGATTGCATAATTTTTGCCACCGGATTTGAAATTGCGATTACTGATTTCAAGACCGGCATAGGTTTTGATGTGGTTGGGCGTAATGGCGTATCAATATTCGACCACTGGGCGAACGGAATTCGATCTTTGCATGGTCACTCTACGGTAGGGTTTCCGAATTGGTTTTACATCGGTTTTTCTCAAAACGGATTTGGTCTTAACCAGGGATATATGCTGCAGGAGCAAGTGAAACACGTTACGTACATTATCGATGAGGCGATAAAGCGCGGTGCCAAAGTTGCCGAGGTAACACTTGAAGCGGAGGATGAATGGGTTTCTATAATTCGGGAGAACTCAATGGTGAATAGGCCAGTGTTGGAATCCTGCACTCCGGGATTCTATAATAATGAAGGCCATTTGCGCGGCGGAATTCTTTCGGAATCATACGCTCTTGGTGTTAGGGAGTTCAATAAAGTACTAGAAGCTTGGCGTCAGGAGGGAAATCTTAAAGGCTTCATGCTCAAAAAATAATATTCTTACTAGCGTCATGAATTCGTCGAGGATATGGAGTGCGTTTCTCTCAAAAAGTAGTGTGATAGAGGCGCTTCAGCAATCTCTAAAGAGGCTTATTAGCACTTCTCTACGTCTAGTCATTGATAGATTTATATTCAGCATCATCTAGTTAATCCGTGAAAATATAAGGTGATCATGCCATAACGCTGGTCTCTGACCGCAGTAGTACTAGGAGGCAACAATGAAGTTTCGTCGCATTGTCACTGGTCATAGCCTCGAGGGTAAATCGATTGTGCGGAACGACGAGGAAGTGGAGCCGATTACGCTACCCACGGTACCCGGGTTTGAGTCGTACGAACTCTGGTCTGAAAAAGGGGCCCGTTTTGTTGAGCACGCCTCCGGTACAATGGGTGCTCCGAGATACTTTCCAGAGGAGGACGAGATCATCGCAAGGATGTGTGTTTTTCCTCCTAATTCAGTCTACACGTCAGATATTGATATGGAGGCTGCCGCGGCCGAAGTTGACCTGCTATACCCAGGCATGTTGACCCATTTTCATCCGGAATTTCCGGGAATGCATGCGACAGATTCAGTCGATATCGGATTTCTGATTGACGGAGAACTTGAGCTTGAACTCGATGGTGGTGAGGTGGTTCACCTTATTAGAGGTTCTAGCGTTGTCCAAACAGGGACCTGGCACGCGTGGCACAACCGCAGTAATAGGCCAGCCGTTGCTGCCTTTATACTACTGGGAGCCAAACGCCGAAGTAGGAGTTGACCGTATTTGTGCAGGCAAATCTCCTGGTCGTTGGTATACGAAAAAAAATGATGAGCTAGAGAGGTGATTGTTATGGAATTCTCGGGAAAAACAGCATTCATTACGGGAGCTTCACGGGGAATTGGACAGGCGACAGCTGTGGCTTTTGCGCAGGCGGGAGCGCGCATAATGGCTGTCGATTTAGACAAAGAATCTTTGTGTGAAACAGTCAAACTGATCCATGAGATAGGTGGGCAAGTAGAAAGCTATGCTGCGGATGTCACTGATGTTGTAGCTGTTTCTATGGCAGTTAACGCTACTGTCGAGCATTTTGGGTCATTAGATTGTGCCGTCAATAACGCCGGCCTTTATCCCCAGCAGATCATGGTCGATGAAATAGAGGAAGAACTTGCACGTAAGACTATGGAAGTCAATTACTGGGGTGCTTTTAACGGTATGCGGGAAGAGATACGTGTCATGAAGTCTCAAAACACTGGGGGGACGATCGTTAATATTTCGTCCGGCGCTGGCCTATTTGCATTTCCATTAAGTAGCGCCTACTGTGCCTCGAAACATGCGGTCATTGGGCTTACGAAATCGGCTGGAATTGATTACGCGGCTCAAGGTATTCGTATCAACGCCGTCTGTCCTGGAGCTATCGAGACTAGAATGGTGGATTCCTTACTAGCGACGAACGAAGCTCGGACCGCATTGACGGCAGGACATCCAATTGGTCGTCTTGGTCATCCGAAGGACATCGCCGACGCTGTTCTTTGGCTTAGTTCCACCCGCGCGGAATTTGTTATAGGTATCGCGCTACCGGTCGACGGCGGTTATACTGCCCTGTAGCGGGCCATCAGGTAATAGTTATGGGCTCAACTGACTCCAGCGGTAACAGAAGAGGTGAAAAGGCGTGGCTTGATTATGATCAAGCAGCTCTGGATGATGCGTATGACCAATCTGTCTATGCGCCGAGTAGTCCGGCGAATGGAGCGAGCCAGTCTCCTCATGCGTTCACGCGTCGGGGAACCTCAGGTTTTTAGCTACGGACCGTCTGGCATTGAAAGAATGTACTACTATCCCGCCAGCGTAGCAGGTGCGCCGATCCATGTTCATGTCCATGGTGGTGCATGGAAGCAGCGAAAAGTAGAGGGAGTAATGTTTCCGGCTGAGATGTTTTTTGCATCGGAGATTGGATTCGCCTCTCTTTATTTTATTTCGGTGGATGAAACCAACGGAGATCTTGAGCCAATGCTGGAGCAGGTTTGCCGAGCACTCGCCTGGATCGCGAGCCATGCAGTTGAGCTAGACGGAAGCCCTGATCGGCTTTACCTTTCAGGGTTTTCGTCAGGCGCCCACCTCGCCGCCACAGCGATCGCTGCTGATTGGGAATTGCTGGGATTTCATCACGTTCCCTGCAAAGGCGTGGTGCTTGCCTTGCTAGCGGAATGTATGAGTTGCATCCGGTCCGACTGTCCAAACGCTCAAAATACGTGACTTTCACCGCAGAAATAGAAGATGTGATGAGTCCACTACGACATCTGGACAGGATAAAAGTACCAATTATTCTAGTGCATGGCGATCTTGAAAGTCCTGAGTTTCAGAGGCAGACACGTGAATTCGCGCAGGAATTAATTTGAACAAATAAGTCAGTGCACTATTTTTAGGCAGAAGGTTTTAACCACTACGAGATTATGGAAAGTTTTGGGAATCCATTTAGCCCAATAGGCCAGTTGCTGATCCGCCAGGCACTGGATTCCTAGAATCTTACGACGACAAGTGTTCGTGAGAACGGTGAATAAGTGTATACTCATAGAACTAAAAATTCTCGTAGTACAAAGCAAATATATCGAAAACATAAGGCGTAAAATCCCATGGCTAGAACGCAGGCAGTAGATTATGATCAGAAACGTGATGCCATCACACAAGCGGCTGCTTATTTGTTTGCGGAATCAGGGTTCAATGGTTCATCAATTTCGCAATTGTCCGTGCAATGTAAAACGTCAAAATCCCTAATTTATCATTATTATCCGTCGAAAGAGGCAATTCTTTTCGATGTCATGAATGTACATGTGGATGATCTTATCTGTGTCATCGAAGAGATTGAGTCACTTACCGGAAGTCCCGTTAAAAAATTCAAGACATTGGCCTCAAAGCTGATGCAGTGCTGTGTCGATGCGGCTGATTATCATCGGGTTTTACTGTACGAACTAGATAATTTGCCAACGAAAGAACGTAGAACAATTGTTGAAAAGCAGAGAAGAATAGCACATTGCGCGGAAAGTTTGCTGTCACAAATTGAAGCTAAAAAGCGTGGTAAGAACAGCGATCTCGGCCCGAAAGTCATGCTGTTCTTTGGTATGTTGAACTGGACACACAATTGGTACAATCCCAAAGGCTCAATCGAGCGCGATCAGCTTGCAGAGATGGCAGCTGAAATGACTATTAATTCGGTCTGATCGGCCGAGCATATCTCCATACTTAACTTCGAGGACTCCCTTCCTATCTTACTAGGGAGCTCCGCCTTCGCTGTTGAATACATCGCAAATCTTTATGTTTTGTCTGTATCCGTCCGGTAAACCCATCTACCCATGTCCGGCTTGATGGGTGTAACCGTCCGGTAATCACACCTTGATGGGCGGCTCCCAGTTGTGCGGCAGCAGAGCTGTCAGGTCAGATTGCCTGGCGGTGGGGATACGCTCCAGCACATGCCGCAGATAGGCCTGGGCATCAAGCCCATTGATCTTAGCCGACTGGATCAGCGTCATCACGTTGGCCGCGCGCTGGCCGCTGCGCACAGAGCCTGCAAACAGCCAGTTCTTCCGCCCCAGGGCCCACGGCCTGATCTGGTTTTCCACCCAGTTGTTGTCGATGGGGATTCGCCCATCATCCAGATAACGAACCAGGGCCTCCCAGCGTTTCAAAGCATAATCGATCGCTTTGGCGGTACGTGTGCCGCTCGTCAGCTTGGATCGCTGTCCGGTTAACCAGCCATGGAATGCGGTGATGATGGGCCGCGCCTGTTGCTCGCGAACCTGTTGTCTGTGTTCCGGCATGGCTTCAGCCGTTGCGCGCTCAATCTCATAAAGCGCACCGATGGTGGCAAGGGCTCGCTCCGCAATCGGGCTCTGGTTGTGCTCCAGTAACTCATGGAACTTGCGTCTCGCATGGGCCCAGCAACCCACTTCGTGAATGCCCTGTACAAAGCCCGCTTTGTAGCCTGCGTAATCATCACAGATGAGGCTCCCCTGCCAACCGGCCAGGAACTCGCGAGACACCTGGCCGGATCGCGTGGGTTGGAAGTCGTACACCACGCCCTGTATCGGCAAGGTCCGCGGTGTCGCATAGGCCCACACATAGGCTCGCTGCGTTTTCTTCTTGCCGGGATCCAGCATCGCCACCGGTGTTTCATCGGCGTGCAGAATGTCCTGTGCCAGCAGTTCACGACGCAGCGCATCGACCAGCGGGGCCAGCTCCACCCCGCAGCGGCCCACCCAGTCAGCCAGTGTTGAGCGGGAGAGCTCAACACCCGCGCGGGCATAGATCTGCTGTTGCCGATACAGCGGCAGGTGATCCGCGTATTTGCTGATCAGCACCTGAGCCAGCAGGTTGGTCGTCGGAATGCCCTTGTCAATGACGTGGGGCGCCACGGGCGCCTGCACGAGGGTCTCGCACTGCTTACAGGCCCATTTGCTACGGATATGGCGTTCTACCGAGAACTGACCGGGCTCGTAGTCGAGCTTCTCACTGATATCTTCGCCAATGCAGGCTAGCTGGCAGCCGCAGGTGCACATGGTCGACTCGGGATCGTGGTGGATATCCGTGCGGGGCAATTCTGCAGGCAAGGATTGCCGTGCCGGCTTACGTGGCGTCCGCGTTGACCTGGGTGTGTCGGTGAGCTGCGCCAGCTCCGACTCTACCGCGGCGAGGTCCTCCTCAACGATGTCATCGAGCAGGCGGTATTGCGTGCTGCCACCCGCTTCACTGCGCTGGCCAAAGCGGTGACGTTTCAGTATGGCCAGCTCGTGAGTCAGTTGTTCGTTACGGATTTTGTAATGCTGCAGGGTCTTGTCGCGCTGGAGGAGTTCGGCGGCATGCTGCGCCTGTTGATCACCCAGCTGGGTGATCAACTGCGCTGCCATCTGGCGGAGCTGATCGTCTGAGAGGTGTGTGAGATCGGTGCGCAATTCCATGACCGATACTGTGCCAAAGAATCGAGCACGGCACCAGATCAACTATTTGCGTAGACTACGGTGCCCTTTTTTGCTCTGCGCTACTGCCGGTCAATCACGTGATTGGCCGCCGCGTATTGCCAGGGCAAGCCGACCACGAGGGCCTGTAGCTGCGCGCTGTCGAGTGTGACCACGCCGCCCGTGCGCAGGGGGCTCCAGGTGAACTTGCCCTGATGTAACCGGCGCGCGGCGAGCCAGATACCGAAGCCATCACACACCAGCACCTTCATCCGGTTGGCGCGCTTGTTGGCAAATACGTAGGCACAGTGGTGCCGGGCTTCACCGAAGCTGTTGATGACTCGGGCCAGCGCCGTATCGGGGCCTGCCCGCATATCGAGGGGTTCACGCGCGAGCCAAATCTCGTCAATCTGTATCACTGCAGGATGGACCTGAGCCAGGAGACCGAACGGTCGATCTCGCTCAATGGCCACTCCACGGTGACCTGGCCGAGCGGCGCATCCAGCCGGATGCTGACAGTGGGCTGAACTCGCGCTACGCTCTGGCCAGGGTTGGATGAGTCTTTGGTGGGCACGGGTAGCCGCACAAATTCTCCCGTGCCATCAACCGCCCGTGACCGGCGCCACTTGTGTACCAGGTTGAGGTTGAGGCCATGCCGCAGCGCGACCTCGGCCACGGAGGTGTTTGGCTGATGGCACTCGGCCAACACTCGCTGTTTGAACCTCGGCGAATAGCGCCGCCGCCGCTTGATGATCCTTGGAAGAGACGCTTCGTCATCCATATCAGGTGCCCACTTATCATTAGGTGGGCACCTAGCTTACGCAGTTCGCGGGGTTCGAAAAGATGGGTTTACCGGACGGTTACTGATGGGTAACGTAGGTGTCCACCTATTCGGAAGTGGACACCTGCTATGGATCACGAAGCATCAACCCCAAGGATCATCAAGCCCCGCCGCAGACACTCCCGTGCTTTCAAGGAGCAGGTGCTTGCCGAGTGCCGGCACTCTGGCGAGTCGGTTGCCGCGATTGCCTTGCGGCACAGCATCAATGCCAATCTGATTCACAAGTGGCGCCGTGCGCGACAGCGGGAAGCCAGCGACGAGTTCCTGCGACTACCCGCTCCAGGAGGGCCGATGCCACTGACAGCAACAATGCCTGTTACCCCTGGAGATACGATACGCCTGGAAGTGGCGGTGGGCCAGAGCCATATCACGGTGCACTGGCCGGTAAGCCAGATGCATCAGTCCGTCGAGTGGCTGAAGGCGCTCACGCAGTGATCCGTATCGACGAGATCTGGCTATCCCGGGAGCCGCTGGATATGCGCGCCGGTCCCGACACGGCGCTGGCGCGCGTCATCAACCGCTTCGGCGAGGCGCGGCCCCACTGCGCCTATATCTTTGCCAACAAGCGTGCCAACCGGATGAAGGCGCTGGTGTGTGACGGCTTCGGTATCTGGCTGGCATCACGCCGTCTGCACCAGGGTCGGTTCGTCTGGAGCCAGCTGCGCACCGGTGATCCACTGGCCATTGATTTGCCGCAGTTGCAGGCACTGGTGGTCGGCTTACCCTGGCAGCATGCTGGCGCAGGGCACTTGATGGACCGGCATTAGATAACACCAGAATCCCGCTCACAGTTCCAGAGAACGATTGCCGATGATTGCGGCTGGCACGGATTTGCGGGTGCTGGCACAGTACTCCCATGGAAGCGCCTATCGATCTCAATCATCTCAACGAGACCGAACTCCGCCAGATGGCGGAGCGGATGCTGGCGCAACTGGGTGAGCGCGATGCACGCCTTGCGGCGCAAGACGCCGAGCTTGCCGCACGCGACGAGGCTATCCGCCGCTACGGTATCCGCGAAGAACAGCTGACCCACGAGATTGCCCTGCTCAAGCGCCACCGCTTTGGGAAGCGCAGCGAAGGCGTCAACCGCCAGCAATACAGCCTGCTTGAAGAGCTTGTCGACGAAGACACGGCGGCCATTGAACAAGAACTGGAGCGGCTGGCTGAGAGTCGTCCTCGACCTGAACCACAGCTCCGTACACCGAAGCGCCGGCCCTTGCCGCCGCAGCTACCGCGCACCGAGATCCGGCATGAGCCTGACCACACCACCTGCAACTGTGGCTGTGCCCTGACCCGCATTGGCGAGGACATCAGCGAGAAGCTGGATTACGCACCCGGGCACTTCTCGGTGGAACGGCATATCCGCGGCAAGTGGGCCTGCCGGCAGTGTGAGACCATCACGCAGGCCCCGGTGGCACCGCACGTGATCGACAAGGGTATTCCCACCACGAACCTGCTGGCTCAGGTGCTGGTCAGCAAGTATGCGGATCACCTCCCGCTGTACCGCCAGGAGCAGATTTACGCCCGGGCCGGGGTGGAGTTGTCACGATCCACACTGGCGGACTGGGTCGGACGCTGTGGCGTGGAACTGACCCCACTGGTGGAGCACCTGCGGAGCAAGCTGCTTGAACACCCGGTCCTGCATGCCGACGAGACGCCGGTGCCCATGCTGTCGCCGGGCAAAAAACGAACGCACCAAGCCTACATCTGGGCCTACGCAACGACGCGCTATGCGCCGGTGCAGGGTGTCGTTTACGACTTCCAGTCCTCACGCTCCGGCAAGGCCTCCCGGGACTTCCTGGCAGACTGGCGCGGTCATCTGGTCTGCGACGATTACACCGGCTACAAGGCCGGCTTCGCCACGGGCATGACCGAAGTGGGTTGCTGGGCACATGCCCGACGCAAATTCCACGAGCTGATGGAGCGGAACCAAAGCCCTATCGCCGAGAAAGCGCTAACGTACATCGGCACGCTCTACGACATTGAGCGCCAGGCCAATGGCCTGCCGCCAGACGAAAGGCAGCGGTTGCGTGACACCGAGGCACGGCCCATTGTTGCGCACTTGCGCGACTGGCTCACGGGTCAGCGATCACAGCTGACGAATGGCACACGGACTGCGAAGGCCATCGATTACACCCTGAAACGGTGGGCCGCGCTGATCCGCTACCTGGATGACGGCAATCTACCCATGGATAACAACTGGGTGGAGAACCAGATCCGACCCTGGGCCCTTGGCCGAAACAACTGGCTGTTCGCGGGTTCCTTGCGCAGTGGCCAGCGCGGTGCAAACGTGATGACTCTGATCCAGTCGGCAAAGATCAACGGTCTGGACCCGCAGGCTTACCTGTGTGACGTCCTGGCGCGCTTGCCGAGTGCGCGACAGTCAGACCTTGATGATCTGCTGCCGCATAACTGGATACCTGGAATCAAGGTGTAATTACCGGACGCATACTTTTGTCTTGGCTATATGCCGATAATGGCCGCGCTGTTGTTCATGTGAATAAGACGCGTGAGGACGAGGAGGTCCCCGAGATCGGTGTCAGAGGCAGGATTCACCATGTCGCTTTTATTGTCCCGATTACGATGCAATGATTATCCGTCTAAAAGCGATGAACCAGCCCTATCAACACCATGATAATGAGTGCGAAGGGTTGTCTCTACTTGTGACAAAAGATCCCAATGGAATTTTTGTGGAGCTCTCCTTCGGCGTCGATAACGCGATGGATCCTAGCCTAGTAGCCGCATCTTGATGTCTTCGATTGAAGGTTTGCGGAAGCTGTAAAGCCAAGCTGGCTTGCGAGGAGGTAAACATGGATATAGTGCACCAATTGGAGGACGCCGAATTCTAAGCGGGCTACACACTTGCATGTCAGGCTTGTCGAATTGGGGATTCATTCATTGTTGGCCTTGACCAATAGAACCCTAAACTACAGGAAGAAAAATAGCATATTGATGGAAATTTTAGGCGCTACATTGCTCATGACTTTCGCTTGTTCTTCGCTCAAAACGTGGCAATTAATGTTGCGAAAGTCTCTATAATTCTTGACATTAAAAGATCGACCGGTCATTCTAGATATAAAGGCAGAGCCGAGACTGGTCTTATGAAGGATATAAATTTAGCATTAAGTCTACTTATAGACTATTTGGTTGAGCGACGCTAACAGGTGTTGAAAGGCAGTCCAATGTCATTGGCCATGTAGTGGCCGATGGCAAACTCGAACACACGTACATGATTGGATTATTACATCCAAGATTGCTTGGGGATTTCTAAGCGTATCAAGACCTTCATCGGAACTAGCGTGTAGAAAATCCACCTAGCTCGCATTTGCGGCGGTTCCAGAGTAGCGCAAGCCGTAGTTGACATGAGATACGACAGTTAAATCCAGAAATACATTTGCGAAGTATGCGGAAATGGTAGCCGCTCAGGTAAATACTCCGGACCTGTTCGAGGCAAAGTCTATCGAGCGCGGAGATGGTCTATTTATCGATGGAGGTTGCCCAATAACTGAATTTCCTAAATTGCTTTCAGGTGGCGCTGAGCCTCTTTCGATTGATTTAATATGGAAAATTTGTTACACGCCTATAAAAGAACGACCGATCGGTCTATGTGTAGTATGTTGATTGATTTTATTCTCTAATAAGCAGAAAAGCGTTGGGAGTACTTAATGATGAATATCGAAAACATAAATCTGTATCAATTCAAAATAGTTGTTTTATGGAGCACTCTGCTGAGCTTGGCACCTGGAGCGCATTCGCAGACAGAAGATTCGCGTGAGAATTCAAACCAAAAGGTAGTACTTGAAGAAATCATAGTCACGGCTAGGGGCCGCAACGAAAGCCTGCAGGAAATTCCCATAGCGATTTCCGTACTGACGGAAGAAGATATAGAAAGGAGAGGTATCGCTAGTGTTGAGGATATTGCGCTTTCGACTCCAAATGTAAATTTCAACCAAGGGCTTGGTCTAAATGGCTTTTTCCTTTCATTACGGGGTCAGAATTCAGAGCGCTATTCACCGCCGCCGGTTGCAGCAGTGGTTGATGGAGTTCTTCAGATGATGCCGGCACAATTTAATGTAGATGAGTTCGGGCTGGAGCAGATTGAAGTGCTGAAGGGGCCCCAAGGGGCTATCTATGGTAAAAACGCAATTGCTGGTGCGTTCAATATGCGAACGGCTAAGCCAGATGAGGAATTTGAAGGAAAGCTTTTTGCCAGAGGTGCGGAGGGTGATGAGCGTGTGGGCAAAGTACTGCTCAGCGGGCCAATTATTCGCGAAAAGCTTGGGTTGCTCGGCGGTGTCTCTAGGGTAAAAAGGAGGGGACAAATAAAAAATGTCAACAACGGTGAATACGTTGACAAATATGAAGATACGACTAAACGGGCTCGTGCTGTAATAACTCCTTTTGAATATCTTGAGATTGATTTGAAGTATACTGATTCAGAAACAATTGGTCCTGATCCGACGTATATAGAAAGTGAATCCGGGAATCCTGAGAAAACCGATGACCCTATAGATTCCGATGGTGTAGGGCTGAGTGAGCGCGACTTAAAAGATAGATCGGCGCGTATAGTTTTGCACACTCCTTACGCTTCGATTATTGGAGTATTTGCAGACGTTGACGTAGTAGAAAGGTCTCGATTGGACTTGGATAGCCTTCCAATCCCTCTCGCCATGGGGGACCAGATTCAAACGGATGAAGGGTCGTCGCGGGAGTTCCGTATTCAGTCTTCCGGTAACGGATGGTTCGACTGGATGATCGGAAGATACGATGCTAAACAGGAACAATTGAGAGATTCTATTCTATTCTTATCAAACCCTGTTACAGGTGAAGAGATGCCAGGATTAGGCAGTGTCGAACTTTATAAGTCTGAATCGAAAGCTATATTTGGTGCGCTTAGTTATTATCCATTAGATTCTCTAAAAATAGACTTAGAATATAGGTACGATAAAAATCCTGTTACTAAGATACCGAAGAACGGCTTCAGTCCGGGGGTGGGTAACCCAGTGCCTATGGAACCGGAGCCTCCGCAGTCGACGACGTTTAGAGAAAGACAACCAAAAGGAACTATAACGTATACGCCCACATCTGATATTTCCATTTATGTTAGTGCCGGAAAGGGTTTCCGGTCGGGCGAATTTAACCCATCTTCACGAACATTTGGTGACGATATTGTTAAGGCAGAGACGGCTAAAAACTATGAAATTGGTGCAAAAACAAGCTGGCTGAATAGGAGACTCATTGTAAATGCAGCAATATTTGAAACTGATGTAGAAAATACGCAGTTTAAGCTATTCGACATCCAGGCTGGAACGAGCATTGGCGTTAATTATGACAAAGTCAGGATAAAGGGATTTGAGGTCGAATCTACCTATCGAATTCATGAAAATATTGGCGTAAACATTGCCATTGGCTATGTTGATGCCGAAGTTGAAGAGTTTACGCTTCCCGAAGGAATTGAAGGAGAGCCAAGTGATTTCGAGGGTAATCGCCCACAGCGTGTACCTAAATACACAGGCAACCTTGGATTTGATGTCTCATTTCCAGTATATGATAATTTGAGTGCTTTTCTGCGTGCTCAATATCGTTATACCAGTACCTATTTTTGGGATCCCTTAAACGACTTCGAACGTCCTTCAGAAGAGTTGCTCAGTGTTAGAGCCGGATTTTCTGGTTATGACAACAGATGGTCGTTGACTTTTTTTGTTGAAAACGCCCTTGACGAAACAAGCACATCAGATTATCAGCCGGTTACTGTAACAGGAAGCCCTTTCATGACCGATGTCTATGCGACACCTATTCAAAAATTAATAGGAATGGAGGCTATGCTCCGATTCTAAGCTATAACGAGAATTTGGAAGTAAAAGTGAATAGAACTAAACGTCGTCCAGGGCGCTAAAAATTAGGGGAGTACCGTTCAATCTGTAACGGCTGAATCCACAGCATCGCCCGACTGGCCGGGTCTCCGGCAACACTGTGGCTCAATGGAAAGCTTCGCCATACTCAGCCTGTGCGGATCACCTCGCCGAGGGTTGCTACTGGTGTCAGCGGGGCGGCCACCTGCATCAGCGATATCCGTTGCTGATGACTCTGCGGCGGTGTCAAGACTTGGCCATGATTGGACGTACCATCCGGTGAGGGGGCGAGGCGGTGCACCCTAATGGTATTCTCAAGGCGAGCAGCGCAGCCACAGAAGACCAAAGGTGAACGCGAATGTGGATAAGTATTATGGGTGCAATGAAATGTTCGTGCTTCAAAAACTGCGGACAACATTGAGGAGATTGTAATGTATAGAGCGATAACTGATATTTCTGTTTTGGAATCGTTGATTGGAAAGGCGCCCAGGATGATGATGGAAAAAGCTATCGATCATCTCGACTCTGGAGCTCAACAGTGGATTGCGTATTCTCCAATCATATTTTTATCTTTTGGGTTCGGGACGGACAATACAATAACTATTGCTGGTGGTAAGGCAGGCTTTGTGAAAACGGGTGACCACTCGATGTCTATTCCCAAATCTATGATCGATAATCATGGGTTAGCGAAGGTCGGTATGGCCACTGGCTCTCTCATACTTCTACCTGGAATCAGAGAAACGATGCGTGTAAACGGTGTGATTTCCCGTGTCGACGATTCTTCAATAGTTGTTGAAGTGAAGGAATGCTTTACCCATTGTGGAAAGTCAATCATACGAGCCGAGTTTTGGAGCGGTGTCGCTGAAACATCGGGATTACATGTTCCGGAAAAATTTGCAGAAGCTGGCCGCTACCTTGCAATCGCCACTATCAGTGGAGACGGAAATGCTGATGTGAGCCCAAAGGGTGATAAGGCCGGTGATCTTGCACATATAAAGGAGGGGGCTCTTTGCTTTGCGGATCGCCCAGGGAACAAGCGTTTCGATAGCTTCCGCAATATACTTACACAGCCCAAAGTATCAGCGATAATGGTCGTACCTGGAACATCCCAAATCATGCATTTTTCGGGTATTGCCAGTATTACAGATGATGACGAGTTGCGCGCTAGTTTTGAAGTTCAAAATAAAATACCATTGGTAGTTACTATTATAGAGAATGTTACGACGAATGTTTTTACTAGCGGTGCTTTAGAGCGGGCACAGCTATGGACAACGAAACCAATAGAATATCCTTTCAAGCCTTCCGAAATAATGGCTAAGCAAACAAAGCTAATGAAGAGCAAGGGGTTGGCAGAAAGACTAGTTAAAGCAGCCGCTTCTTCGTCGCCCGGTCTTTTGGAAAAAGGCATGGAGCATGATTATAAGAAAAATCTTTATTAATGGAGTTGCATACCTAGCTGAGTACAGTGGAAGGCAGCGCAGCAATGCAGTCGGACTAGCTAATAAAGTTGCCCATGGTACCGTAAGCTTCCCCGTCAAGCGGACAGTTCGAAAGTAGAGTTTCCGGCGCTTTGTAAATGGGCTTCCGGTGGTGTCAGTCGCCCAGTGAATCGTGGGGTGATCGCATTCAGTGGAGTCGGCAAGAGTGGGCTCGGGACTTTTCCTTCTTGGGGGGTGTTTATTTTTGTTGGTAAGATCGTCGGTAAAACTGAAATAATTCTGTAAGACATTGATTTTATAGATTTATTGGTACCGGAGGCCAAGTCCTCGGCGCAGTATCATAGAATCGCAATTTGTATTAAAATCCCTATAAAAATAGGTACAATACGAATTTCAGTGTCTTAACCTGTTTCATGCTCTATTATCAAATCACATCTTTTATGTTGTTACAGTAGTAGTACCTACGTATTTGGGTCCGGTTTTTTTGATTCGATGTTGTAATGGATGTGGTTGAGCAATATTACCTCTTGAATCTATGGGATGTCTGGTTCCGGAACTCGGGTCCGGAAAGCCAAGCTGCTGGAGTGGACAATGCCAAAGAGAGCGAGAGAACTGACAGATGCCGCTGTACGTTGGACTTCCCCTGGTTCATGGAGATTTCTAGACTATTCTGTGAGGCCGGGAACTCTCCATGAACCAGGGGAAGTCCAGTTAGCTGATCGACTCTGGCCGTCCTTCTGCCGCCTGGTGTAAAAGTGCAAGCAGACGTACTTGGGTTACATCCATTGAACCACTTCACTTCCCATTTGGCAGGAGCGAAGTTGTTTGAGTCCTTCACCGTCGAAAACATGTGGAGGATTCTTGCGGGAGTAAAGTGGAGTAATTACTTCGGTCGTCCTAGGGTTAGCAGGGCTAAGCCGCTAACGGTGACCAGTACCATGGTGAGCACTAGGAACGGTGTATAGCTCTGGTGATAGTCGAAGGTGGCACCGGCGGCAAGAGGCCCGAATGCAGCTCCAAGTGTCAACGCAGCGACGACAACGCCGAAAAGCGCACCAAAATTTCTTAAACCAAAATATCGGCTGGAGAGATAGGCCATGACGTCTACTTCTGCTCCCAAGGTGAAGCCTATGATTATTGCGGCCACAATCTGATTGGATATTCTGTCGCCTTGTGTGAGAAGCAGGACGCAGGCAATGTTTGCAATGAGAAATATAACTGCTCCCACCCGCTCGCTTGAAAAGCGGTCAAGGAGGAATCCAGTCCCCAAGCGTCCGACAAATGAGGAGATGCCAATTATAGAGGCGATTCCGGCTGCAGCGAGTCGACTACTACCGTATTCCATCAGGATAGGAACAAAATGCACCAGAATCCCGATCATTGTGAAGGCGAACATTGCGCCTGCAAATAGCAGCTTGTAGAGAGCTGGGGAGCGGAAACCCTCTGCTAGACTAATCCCGATCTCTGCTCTATTTGGCTTGATGGTAGCAACATCGATCGATTCCTGGGGTTGATCCGCCGCGCCACGAAAACGCAGAAAAATGATCGGAAGTACTATCGTAGTCCATAGTATAGCGGTTGCTCTAAAAGCTGTTCGCCAGCCATAATTTTCTATAAGCCATGCCGACAGTACTGGAAACAGGGTCGCTCCTATAGGCGCCCCTGAAAGGGCGACCGCAAAGGCGATGCCCCTCGAGCGCTCAAAGCGACTTGCCACAGCACTCGTCCAGACAGTTGACTGTGCCCACGGTACACTTACTGCCACGAAGCTCCACAAGAGTACCCAGTTCAAAATGTGTCCAGTAGCTGTGCCCAGTGAGGAGTACGCTATGGCTATCAATAGGACTCCGATTAACCCGATGCGGCGAGGTCCTAGTCGGTCGACCAATATGCCCACGGGTATGCACAGAAGAGCACTTCCTACATTGGCGATGGTGATCCCAAGCGAGACTTGCGCGCGTGTCCAGCCGAACGCGTGCTGCAGCGGTTCAATGAACGGGCCCAATGAGTAGATGTGGAGAACGGACATAGAGTACCCGAATGCTGCGACACATGGGAGATACCAGTATCGCTGCCATTCAATCTGCACCTCACGCGTCGCATAATTCATATAGTCCTTATGGTCTCTCACAGCCGTTCAAGGGTTATAGGCTGAATAAGTTGTTCTGTTTGGTTTGAGAAAATGTGGCCTGTTTCGTCTGCTCCTTGCCTGGGGGCAGCGTGGACACTGGCTGCTCGTCAGCGTGCGGGCCTGTGGGTCCAGACAAGCATAGCCTCGTGGCTCGTATCGATACAGAGGCAGTTGGCGCACTTTGCATCGTCTGCATCACATTTGGCGCGAATTGCATCTTTGCTTCCGCATATATGTGCCGCCGGATTGCATACACTTATCTTCGGTTGCCCAGTAGTGTGATCCTAGTTACTGAGACTTGGGCACCTAAAGAAACGCTAGTACTGGTGTTCTCCAGGTCGTCAGATAAAACAATAATCTGCAAAGAGGCAAACACAAATGAAATATACTCTACCGGCTATCATAGTTGTCGGACCACTGGCAACAATGTTGTCCGCCGTCTCAACGCATGCTCAGCCTCAAACAGTAACTAGTGACTCTATGGATCATCAAGCTAGATCTGGGCTTGAAGAAGTTATTGTAACTGCTCGACGCCGCAGCGAAAGCGTCCAAGACGTACCGGTGGCGGTTTCAGTATTGAGTGGAGAGGCGTTGCAAATGCGTAGCGTTACCTCGGAGGGTGACCTGCAGGTTGCATTTCCTGGCTTGGTGGTTCGATCTGCCAATAATAACAACCAGCTGAATTATGTCATTCGAGGGGAGTCTGTTGATGCTTATTCGGGGTCACCACCCGGAGTGCAACCCTATATCAATGATGTACCTTTTCTTGTCGGCGCATCAACGACCTTCTTCGATCTAGGGAATATCCAAGTCGTTAAGGGCCCACAGGGTACCCTTTTTGGCCGTAACTCAACCGGCGGCGCTGTGTTATTCCAGACTAAAGAGCCTGAAGGTCAGTTTGGCGGCTATGCTTCCATTCAATACGGTAATTTGGATAGCCTCATTGCAGAGGGCGCGATTAACATCCCTGTGTCGGACAAACTCAAGTTCCGTCTCGCGGGCACAGCTTCGTCAGGTGGTGATTGGGTAAAGAATCTATACGACAATCAGACGTTAGGTGGAAAGGACGAGCAGTCGGCTCGCTTTACCATTGCATTTGATCCTTCGGAGCGTCTGTCTAACGTAACCACGATACAGGTTTCCGAGTCGGATGGTACTAACGCTCCAAACGCCATGTATTACACCATCCCATGCGGGGAGCCGTCAGGTTTCAACTCTTGCCTCTATCACCCAGACGTTCCAGCTTTTCAGAAGCTACTGAACGGTGAGGGTCTGCAGGGATATCCCACCGGTAACGTCCATCCAGGTGGTTTTGAAAACCTTCCGGAATTCCTCCGATCACAAGGCGATTATGTAGTCAGTGCCAATGCCTCCTTTTTCTACGAAGCCAGCAGTAAGTTTTTCATCAACAAGACTGATTTCGACATATCCCCTACGCTTTCCATAAAAAATATTCTAGGTTATACCCACTCAGAAAACGCGCTCAACTATGATACGGACTACTCCCCTTATCCCATCGTTCAGCAGTATGCGCCTTCGGCCCTCCTTCAGGAAGGTCCTCTTCCAGTGGAATCCGGAGAGTGGGAAACCTGGTCCAATGAATTCCAGTTGCTTGGTACCGCTTTTGACGAGCGCCTGGATTATCTCCTTGGAGTTTTCTACATTGACTCGGAAGAGAAATACTACTCCCCGCTGACAATCATGGGGATAGATCCGCCAGACACAGTGCTTCAGCCATCTTCTGTCGCCTATAACGCAGTAACGGGTAATGAGTCCACTGCTGTATTTGGTCAAGGTACTTACGAGCTGACAGATAACCTTAATTTAACGGTGGGTGCGCGTTATACCTGGGAAGAAGTCACCATGACTCAAGGATCCGAGTCCATCTTTCTATATCTCGATCCGGAACCATTCGGCGGTATTGATTTGCCACAAAAATCAAAGCAGGAGGACTCGAGTTGGACAGTCTCTCTTGACTATCATCTGACTGATCAAATCATGGTCTACGCAACCACAAGAGGCAGCTGGCGTCGTGGTGGTTTCAATCCATTTAATCCGCCTACACCACAACCAACGACTGCAGCGACTGGAGGCGGTGGAAACTACTTCCTGCCAGAACAAATTCGCGATGTGGAGGGTGGTGTGAAGTTTGATGGATTTTTTGGTGAGGTACCTGTGCGGGCTAATCTGGCTCTCTACCAAAGTTGGGTGGACGATATACAGAAAACCGCGTATGTAGTTATCGGGGGTACAGCTTCCTCTGCGACGATCAATGTACCGGAAACAGAAATTAGTGGCTTTGAGGCTGATATTCACTTTGAGGCAAACAGCTGGCTGAGGTTGGGTGGTTCCGTTGCTCATACTGATGCTGAGTTCACTAAGCCGGATTCGCTCTTGTTTGGAAACACAGTGACCTATGGCCCATTTGGCGATGCGCCTGAATGGTCGGGAACGCTTTTTGCCGACATGTCCATGGAACTGGGTGAAGGTAGGGGCTATCTGAACTACCGTGTTGATGTCTATGCTCAGTCCCATTTCTACTTCTCAAACCTGGGGGGTACTATTCAACCAGGAACAAAACTTCCCGGCTACACGCTAGTTAACATGCGCCTGGATTGGAACGATATCTTTGGCAGCAGAGTAAAAGGTAGTCTATTTGTAAAAAACCTCGGCGAGAAGGTCTACTACACCGGCGGCTCAGCCGGGGCACAAAACTTCTCAGTGGAGTCCGCTACTTTCGGTAAGCCACGCATCTATGGGCTGCAACTGCGGGTGGACTTCTAGCTAATTTCTCATCACCTCCTGGCGAATCCGGCTTCGTTAGGTGGTAAAAGAAAGTCTTCTGGCAGCGTTTGATGACTCATCGTCGGCACCTCTGGAGGTCTCCAATGTCAGTATGTCGCACTACTTCGCGCAGACAGATTGCCACATTGCAAAGGTTATCCCGCGGTATTTGGTGATATCGATAAATTTACTTCATTGTGAATAATAAGGAGCCACATATGATTTCCCTTGAAGACCAGCATGCTCTGCAGGACTTGCATAATAGGTATGTACATGCCACTGATCGTGGTGACTATACCTTGTTGAGATCGTTGTATACCGAAGACGCGATTGAAAATCACGGCGACTACACTGGTCCCGTAGACGGTTTCATCAAATGGCTGCCGCAAGCTGCGGCTTACTTTGAGTCTACCACCCATATGGTTAGTAATTTACTCATTCGGGTGAATGGTGGCGCGGTTGAGAGCGAAGGGCGCGGTACAGCTTATCTCCGCCTCAAAGGCGAGCCGTCGTTCAATATGATTGTGATAAACCGGCTGTTCGACAGTTACAAAAAAATCGATGGTCTTTGGTTATTTCATCGTCGGGCCCTCAGTGTCGACTGGGTACAACAGTTCTCCCCGGGAGATGCCGACCTGGATCTGACAAGTTCGATTCCCTCTGGTACTAATGGCCCGGATGATCCTGTATACCATAATATTCCAGCACTGGTGGCATCCTTGCGTAAGGGGTTGCCGCCAATCAAATAATGCCGGAAACGGCCAGAGTAACTATGATGCACATAACTCAAAACGCTATTCCTCTAATCTTAATAATCGCGGCGTCACTTTATACTGCGGGAAATTCGGCCGGAGAATCGAATGCCATTGCCCTGGACGAATGGCCCTTCCACGGCGGCAGTCCCTTGGAGCAACGGTTCAGTCCATATTCCCAGGTGAATGTAGAGAACATCTCCGACCTGGGGCTTGCATGGTCCTTTGAGTTCAACTCCAAGCGGGGCCAGGAAGCCACCCCGATTGTGGTGGATGGTGTCATGTATGTCTCAACCGCCTGGTCCCGCGTTTACGCCCTGAATGCTGTATCAGGAGAAATGCTTTGGCATTTCGATCCCCAGGTTTCCGGGGCTACTGCCTTTAAGGCTTGTTGCGACGTGGTCAATCGGGGTGTTGCCGTGTCGGAAGGGCGCGTTTTCTTGGGAGCCCTGGATGGAAGGCTGATCGCACTAAATGCGAAAACCGGGAAGCTGCTCTGGTCTGTTGATACAATAGATCCCGACAAGGCGTATACCATCACCGGCGCGCCGCGAGTCTTCGACGACAAAGTTATCATTGGTAATGGCGGTGCTGAATACGGAGTACGTGGTTATGTGACTGCCTATAATGCCAGTACAGGAAGGGAGGTCTGGAGATTCTATACTGTGCCAGGCGCACCGGATGCGGAGGCAGACGGCGCTGCATCCGACCAGATTCTGCGCGAGCTGGCACTTCCTACCTGGCATGGGGATTGGTACAAATATGGCGGTGGAGGTACGGTTTGGGATTCCATTGTTTATGATCCGGAATTGCATCAACTCTATATCGGCGTGGGGAACGGCAGTCCCTGGAATCACCAGGTCCGGTCGGATGGGAAAGGAGACAATCTGTTTCTCGCTTCCATTATTGCCCTCGACCCGGATACCGGGGCATACAAGTGGCATTATCAACAAAACCCAGGTGAAAGTTGGGACTTCACGGCCACTCAACAGATGATTCTGGCCACGTGGAATATGGGCGGCAGGGATCGAAAAGTTTTGATGCAGGCACCAAAGAATGGATTCTTTTATGTTATCGATCGAAGCAATGGGGAACTAATTTCCGCAGAAAATTTTGTGCCGGTCAACTGGGCATCCGGGATTGATAAAGTCACTGGAAGGCCGATTGAAAACCCAGAAGCGCGCTATCGCGAAGCACCTTTTGTAATGAGGCCTAATGCCTTAGGAGCACATAGCTGGCATCCAATGGCTTATAACCCTGAAAAGCAATTAGTCTACATACCTATATACCATTCACTGTTTGCCTATGGCAATGAACCTGATTTTAAATTCCAACCTGGTATATGGAATAATGCGATCGATCAGGCGTTGTTACAGGTGCCTGATGATCCTGAAGAAATGCGGAAAGGCTCCGCCGGCTTCGAGGGACGGCTGCTGGCGTGGGACCCCGTGGCCCAAAAGGAAGTGTGGTCTGTGCGTCACCCCACAATGCAAAATGGCGGCGTGCTCGCTACCGCGGGACACCTAGTATTTCAGGGCACTGGAACGGGCTGGTTCGAAGCGCGTCACGCGGATACTGGCAAGTTGTTGTGGAGGTTTGATGCTCGGGACGGGATAATCGCAGGGCCGGTCAGTTATCAACCGAACGGTACTCAGTACGTGGCTCTCGTGGCGGGTTACGGGGGCGCTTTCGGCATTGGTGAGGGGGTCGATACACCTAAAATTCGACCCAATGGTCGGGTTCTGGTCTTCAGTCTCAATGGGGCGGCGGAGTTACCCTTGCCAACAAAAGAGGTGCTGTTTCCTCTTGACCCGCCGGAGACCCGTTTTACTGAAGTACAGATAGATCGTGGACGTTTGCTCTACACCACGCATTGCTATCGTTGTCATGGTGCCGGCGCTCAGTCGACAGGGGTTTTGCCTGATCTTCGGCGATCTCCAGCCCTGGCTAATAACGATTACTGGCGAGCCATCCTCATAGACGGTGTTTTAGCAAGTAAAGGGATGGTCTCGTTTGCCGAGTGGATGACTTCCGAAGAGATCGAATCTGTTCGGGCCTATGTGGTACACAAGGCGAGGATCGCTCAAGAGCAGGAAGCAAAGAAAGAAAGGTGAGCTTGGCTTGCGGAATCTCAAGCTCAATGACCAATAGCAAGCGTGGAAGGCGAATCGTTAGTTGTAGCTTTGGCTTGTGTGTGACATTATTTCCTGGCTCAGCATTTCATATAACTACTATGATTGGAGGAAATGGTGTTCAAGCCGACAACCTTGCGTGTGTATCTGCTCCGAGCCCGTGAGGCTGGTTTTGACCCTGACGAGATTCTTCGAGGAAGCGGCGTGACGTGGAATGACGTTGACTCCCTAAAGCCTTTTGAACTCGATACCATTGCGGATCTATTCCACTACATTGCCCGCGCTACACCACCCGATTTCGCTATGAAATGTGGGTATGCATGTTCAATTCGAGATTTCGGCATAGTGGGCTTTTCCATGATGAGTATGCCTTCACTCCGTGACGCCTTTGAGTACTACACCCGCTACTCCTTGTTAGCAGGGCACCCACTAGTCAGTACGGTGGTAGAGGACGGAAATCAATGGAAAATGCACTTCGTGCCACGGAGAATTATGTCTACCGAGGCGCTGCGTTTCTGTCTCGAGGTATCTATCGCCGGCATGGAGCCAGTGATACGGGAATTGACTGAGCAGCCAGCGATTACCACTGGAATCGAGTTCACCTTTGGCAAACCGTCTTCGGACTCGAGGTACGGTCTATTTGGTACTAATGTTATTCGTTTCGGCTCCAAAGCCTCTGCCTATTGCGGCCACCGGACTGATCTTGACCGGCCTATACGCTCTTGGGATGGTGAGGTTAGTCATTTATGTTACCAACAAAGTGACAAGTTCCTTGCCGAACTGACAAGGTCGAGGTCCATCAGGGAGCAGTTGGAGGATCTGATGTTGATTTCGGCGGGGGAAATGCCTTCTGTGGACGATATGGCCAAAGCTCTGCGTATGAGTCGCCGTTCACTGCAACGTCAACTTACCAACCAGAGCCTCAGTTACCAAGAGATTGCTAAGGAGTTTCGCATGCGCCACGCCATAGCGCTATTGATGGAAGATCGTTCAAATGTTAAAACCATCGCGTTTTCGCTGGGCTTTCGGGACGTGAGTAGTTTTAGGCGTGCATTTCGTATATGGACGGGGCTTTCCATTGGGGAATGGAAGGCCGCGAATGTTGTGAAGGACGCAAGATGTGTGAAGCAGAGAGTGGTGGTTAACTTGGATAGTATGAGAGCTAAGGTCGGATATCATCATACCACTCTACGTAGTCCTGCTTCCTTCACTGGCCATTGAAACTTTTTCAACTCAGGCGCCCCTGATGTTTCTCGATTGCTGAGCGACCGCATTCATGTGCCACTTCTTCACACATCCGCCAGTGGCCTGGTAGTGTGTGGGTCGCTTCCCCCAATGCGCTTTAGGAGATATCTTCGAACAGGGAGGAACGGAAAATCTCCGAGAATTCGTCGAGCATTTCGCGCGCCGTTGCATCGTAGGCCTGTACCTCAATGAGATAAAATAGCCTATCCATCAATAAATAGAGCATGACAAAACGAATGAGGAATTTTCTGCGTTGCTTTCCCTCGGGAATTGTCTTGACTATGGCCATAGCCTCTGCCAATCGGTGAGTTGTGGGTACGAGTTCGGCTGCGAGTTCGGGGTCGCTCCTGGTGGCGTCCCAGAAAGCATCACAAAGGACATGCATGCGCTCCCACATCTCGCCATACTGATCCATCCATCCACGAATGCCGTCGTGACTAGGTTGCTCGAGTTCGTCGAATTGCTCGAGAGTCTTTTTAACGTCCACGTTGATATGACCCTGGAGTTCTCTTGCGACATCCGCCTTGCTACTGTAGTAGCGATAGAAAGTTGTCGCTGTCGTGCCGGCAAGTTTGGCGATCTGGTTTACGCTGGTTGCCTGATAGCCGTGTTTGATGAAAAGCTCGGCAGCGCTAGCGGTTAGTCGCTTACGGGTCAGGGTTTTCTGTTGTTCCCGAAGTGAAGCCACTGTGCGGCTCTCAGGTCCTGAGGTCGATTTGGTATATCTAGCCTTTCCAGAGTTGAGCTTACTCATTTTCCCCGTTTGTCCTTTTCCGGCCTATTGAGAACTGGGTTAGCCGTAGCCCCGGGCTAAGCCCTGTGGGCGGCCCAGACCAAAGTCTACCGCAAACGTGACTGAGAGTGAAATTATAGTTGACACTCGACCTCAAAATGTTACACACTCTAACAGAACGGGCCATTAAGAACCATAAAGTAGCTCTATGGCACTAAATAATAGGTAATATAATACGGGTAGCATCACTATGATAGAAATCGAGGTTCAACGGGAGCTGGAACAGCTCCTTCTTTCCTATTGCTACGCACTTGATCGCAGAGACTACGCTACAGTAAAGCAGCTGTATCACGATGGGGCCGAAGACGACCATGGTGACTATCGGGGGGAGTGGATGGTTTAATCGCCTGGCTGAGCAATGTTCAGGAAGACTTGGAGAGCTCCTCTCACACTCTGAGTAATATGAGATTTGCACGTAGGGACGATTACGCAGAGAGCGAGTGTCGTGGCATTACCTATCTGTGCCTCAAAGGTAGCCCTCCGCAAAATGTGATGGTCGTGGGTCGCCATTTCGACAAGTATGAGCGACGCGAAGGAGTCTGGGGTTTCACTCATCGGGCGTTGTGTGTCGATTGGGTGCAGCTTATGCCGCGCGTCGATGCGGAGTTCGATCTGACCGGTGCCGTGGAGCCCGGGAAAATGGGCCCTGATGATCCATTTTATTCCAGGCTTGAGCTGCTGCCGGGAACTGTAAAGACAGTTGGAACCGCTAGGGGCAACTGATAGATCCATTTTTTCCACCAACCGAGGGAATCTCATGATTAACAAATATAAGCTGATTTCTTGTCCCGAAGTACTGCGTCTTCCCGTCATGTCCGCCCTTGTACTGAACGGATTACTTCCGGCATCCGGCACTTATGCAGCAGAAGTGTCCGTGGGCGCGCTGGAAGAAGTTGTTGTTACGGCGCAACGGCGCGAGGAACGCTTGTCCGAAGTACCGATGTCAATTTCCGCCTTTACTGGCACAGATATGCAGCTTGCGTCGATCAACGATACTCAGGGTCTGAGCATGAAAGTCCCCGGGCTGGTCTATCCCGCGAGTGATAATTTCGCGATGCCCTACATTCGTGGTGTGGGTATGGCCTTTGCCGCGAACGGTCTCGAAGTTCCAATCGCCACCTACATCGATGACGTTTACATCCAGCAACAAACGGGATCAATTGCGCAACTTGTGGACCTGGAAAGAGTTCAAGTGCTGAAAGGTCCTCAGGGAACGCTGTACGGGCGAAATGCAACAGGGGGCGCCATCGTAGTTAACACAATGGATCCCACAGAAGAACTGGAGGGTTATGTCCGACTCGGTTATGGAAGATTTGACTCCCTGCGTTCTGAAGGCGTACTAAATGTCCCACTCTCAGATACTGTAAGTGCGCGTGTGGCACTACAGTTGTTTGATCGCAGAGAGGGCTACATCGAGAATGTGTTTACCGGCAATGACCTTGGGGAGGACAAGCGAGTAACGGCTCGGGCGAAAGTCGCTTGGCGACCCTCTGAGGCTACCGAAGTGATCGGTTCCTTCGAGCGTTTTCGGGGCGATGATACGATCAATGCACACGCCCATGGAGAGGTGTCGGTATGCACAGGATGCGCTGCGTATGGCGTGACTCCTCCGAGTGGTTTCTATGAGGTTTTTCAGGATCACGAAACACAAACACAAAGTGACGCGGACCTGAGTATATTGCGTATTTCCCACGATTTTGGAAACCTGGAGTTCTACAGCGTGACTTCCTACAGGGAGTATGTTTTCTCTGGGGAGTTCGATCAGGATTTTACATCCGCACCATTATTTGTCTACAGCACGAGAAACGAGTCCGAGACGATAGAGCAGGAATTTCGTCTAACCTCAAGCTTTGAAGGTGCCCTCAACTTCGCGGCCGGCGTCTTTTATGAAAAAGATTCAACGGATGCACCGGCATTCTTGCGTGGTGACGCGTTCGGAGCACTCGTTCCTGGAGCCGAAAAAATTGAGTCCAAACTCGATGCAGCGGCAGTGTTTGGGGAAATTTACTATGATCTGAGTGATAATTGGAAATTTACTCTAGGCGGACGTTACAACCGGGATGATCGTTCTCTGGAGATCCGGAACAATCCCGATGGTGTGTTGGTATTTGGGGTCGAGGCGTTCAAGCTGGAAGACACCTTCACAGACTTTACCCCGAGAGTCGTGCTCGCGTATAACAACGATGATGTCAATCTCTACGCGAGCTACAACGAAGGTTTCAAAAGCGGTGGGTACAACTCAGCGGTCTTTACGCCACCGGAAGCGTTGACTTCGGAAAAAATCAAGAGCTATGAAATAGGGGGCAAATTCGGTTTGTTGGACAATCGGATGAGGCTCAACACTTCTGTGTTTTTCTATACCTACGATGATATGCAGGTCACATTCTATGACCCGCTTACTTCAGCGCTCATCTTACGCAACGCCGCTGATTCGGAGAGTGTTGGGGTCGATTTTGACCTGACTTGGGCAGCAACAGAGTCATTGACTATCGGTTTCGGAGGTCAGTACCTGGATGCTGAGTTCAAATCATTCCCCAACGGCTCCATATATGTACCCGCTCCGGGAGCCCTGGTGCCCGAGGAAGCCGATCTGAGTGGGGAGCCTTTGCCTAATGCCCCAGAATGGTCGGGATTCATCAGTGCAGACTACATCCACCCTATCGGTAATGGCCTTGAGCTGGCTCTTGGCATCGTAGCTAATTATACCGACGAATACGACTTTATGCCGGGGGCGGGCGGTCCACTGCAACTTGACAGACAGGAATCGATGACGCGAGTGAATGCAACGGCCTCGATCGGCAGCCCCGACCAAGGATGGTCCGTGATGTTGTGGGTAGAAAACCTCACGGACAAAGAATATTACAATAACAGGCTCGCAACCGGGTTTGGTGATCAGCTGACCATGGCCCTTCCAAGAATGTATGGGGCGAGTGTGGAGTGGCGCTTCTGATGGAAGAGTACGATTACATTATAGTTGGCGCTGGTTCAGCGGGATGCGTTTTATCTGAGAGATTGTCGGTGAGCGGCGAGCATTCTGTCCTCTTGATCGAAGCTGGCCCGGACGATAGTAATCCATTCGTTTCCATGCCGATGGGTTTGTTCAAACTTTTTGCTGATCCTTCCAAGACATGGAGCTACCTGCTGGAACCTGATAGTGAGACAGGCAAACAGCATGCGTGGCTACGTGGCAAGATGATTGGCGGATCGAGCTCCATAAATGGCATGCTCTACTTTCGTGGTCAGCCCCAGGATTACGATGGCTGGAAGGAATTGGGCTGTGAAGGCTGGGGTTGGGAAGCAATGCGAGAGGTATTCCGAGCCATAGAGGATCATGAGCTGGGTGACGATGGTGTTAGAGGTGTCGGTGGTCCATTGCATGTGTCAGTGCAAAGGGAGAAGACGCCGCTTACGGAGGCCATACTTAAAGCGGGCGCGGCACTGGGCCTCCCTGTCCGCGAAGACCTGAACCGGGAGGAGCAGGAAGGCATCGGCTACAGTCCGCGTACTATCAAGAACGGTCGCCGCGTCAGCGCAGCTGATGCGTTTCTTAAACCCGCAATGGGGCGAGATAACCTCACAGTTGTTACTGATACACTGGTAACAAACATTGATTTTGACGGCAGGCGGGCGAGTGGCGTCTCGACTGTCCAAGGAGAAAATAAACGAAGCTATAAGGCCCGCCGTGAAATAATTCTTTCCGCAGGCGCCCTGCAGTCACCGGTAATTCTCCAGCACTCAGGTGTCGGGCCGGCTCATTTGCTGAGGAAATACGGAATTCCAATTATTCACGATAGCCCCGGAGTTGGCCGGAATGCCAGGGAACACAAGGTTGTGACTATAATATCTCGGCTGTCGGCGCACAGTCTCAACAAGGAATACCGAGGCTGGCGAAAATATATGAATGGGATACGGTACTTCCTGACGCGAAGCGGTCCACTGACCGCAACCTACGACATTAATGCCTTTGTACGGACCAGCGATACTCTTGATCGGCCTGACGCGCAACTTACCTTCTGGGCTGTTACCCCGGATCTTAATTCGTCCGTATATCAACCGGATAGTAAACCTGGCTTGTTCTTCATGGGTTACCCTTTGCGCTCGGACAGCCAAGGCGTGGTTAGCATTACATCTAGCGACCCGCGCGATCCACCTTCGATACAGGCAAATTTCCTTACCACGGAGCATGACAAAAAAGTTATCGTTGATCTGTTTCGCTACGCGCGCCGTTTGCTTGAGCAAGCACCTGTATCAGATTACATCGTTGAAGAATTACATCCAGGCCCAGCTGTACAAACCGATGAAGATATTATCGCGGCCTGCCATCAGGATACGACCTGCATGCATACCGTCGGGACCTGTCGGATGGGGCCAGAAACTGATGTAGAAGCGGTGCTCGATAGTCAACTTCGCGTACGTGGTGTGGAAGGGTTGCGAGTAGTGGATTGTTCTGTCATGCCAACACAAGTTTCAGGTAACACCGCTGGCCCCGTCATGGCCATCGCCTGGCATGCGGCCGACATGATATTGGCCGACACCGTGTCGCGTCGATCGTGATATTAGGGAGAATTATTGTATGAGCATAGTATTTGGTGGAATTCGTCAGCTTGGCATGGTGGTCCGCGACGCGGATAAAGCGATGGAGGAGTGGGGGAAGCTTGGTGTAGGTCCTTGGTTTACAATGCGGAACTTTATCGTGGACGACTTTATTTACCGTGGAAAAACTTCCCCCGCACCCGAATTGACACTTTGCTTCGCATGTTCCGGGGCTTTACAGATTGAACTGATTCAGCAGCACAACGATGTGCCGAGTGCCTACCAGGATTTTCTCGCCCAGGGTAAAGAGGGCGCGCAGCATGTTGCGGCTTGGTTCAGTGATCATGACAGTTATGACGCCAAACGGGCACAATTGATGGCGCGGGGCTTCGAGCTCATTCATGAGGGAGCTGCGCGGGAGAATGATTCAAGGTTTGCATATTTTGAAACTGGGGAGCCCGGAGGGCTTATGTTTGAAATCGCAGAAGCCACATTGCCAAATCTCGAAGAGTTTCAGCAAACCATTGTACAGGCCGCAATCGATTGGGATGGCCGCCAGCTGATAGCGCTTTAGATCACTAGGTGAAATCACGGAATTAGGTCTCTCGCAGTATCGCGAGAGAAATCTGCACGGCCAAAGGGAAATCACCGAATGACACCGAACAGGCAAACGCTCCTCGAAATATTCTCGAAAATGTCTCTTTCAAAGCAAAGCGACGAAAAAATGCGGTCCGCGATAAAATCTGGAAAGTTGTCGTTGCCGTACTATTCTGCCCGCGGGCAGGAGTGTATTCCTGCCGCCGTATCCGCCTGCCTTCGTACTGATGACTACATCTGCACGATCTACCGAGGTATGCACGATGCCCTAAGCAAAGGCGTTCCACTTAAACTTTTGTGGGCGGAGTACGCAGGCAAAGCATCCGGAACCTGCAAGGGTAAGGGTGGGCCAATGCATATAACTCATCCGGAATCGGGGGTTATGGTAACCACCGGTATTGTCGGCTCGTCAATGCCGGTGGCAAACGGCCTGGCATGGGCATCCCAGTTATCCGGTGACGGCCGAGTTACGGTGGCATATTTTGGTGACGGTGCAAGTAATATAGGTGCTTTCCATGAGGCGCTAAATCTTGCGTCACTTTGGAAATTACCGGTAATTTTCGTTTGCCAGAACAATCATTACTCAGAACATACCCGCTTTGCAGCGGGAACGGCCGTAGATAGAGTCTCGCGGCGTGCCGACAGCTACTCCATGCCGGGAGTCACAGTGAATGGTAACGATCCCGTTGACGTGTATGCCGCTGCTGAACTTGCGATAGCAAGGGCACGTGCCGGAGACGGCCCGACATTGATTGAAGCGATGACATTCCGCTTGTTTGGGCACGTATTCGGCGACGATGACTCGGTAATGCTACCAGGAGAACGGGAAGAGGCTATGAAGAGTGATCCGTATCCCATATTCCGTAGCCGATTGATTGCGGAAGGGAACGCCGCCGAAGACGAGCTTGCGGAGATCGAGGCGGCACATGCTTTGCAAGTGAACGACGCGTTACGGTATGCACTCGAGAGCGAATACCCCGGGGTTAATGAACTGTGCCATGACGTCTATGCTACGGAGACATTATCGTGACCGACAAAATGAACATGCTCAATGCAATAAATCTTGCTTTACATGATGCGATGAAGGATGACGATCGCGTCCTGGTCCTTGGAGAAGATGTAGGTGATGAACAAGGTGGCGGCGTAATAGGTGCTACAGCAGGTCTCACCAAGCAATTTGGTGCTGACAGAGTGAAGTCAACGCCCATCTCCGAGCAAGCTATTATGGGAGCGGCAATAGGCGCTGCAGTTGCGGGCTATCGACCCGTTGCCGAGATAATGCTGATGAACTTCACGACGGTGGCCATGGACATGATCGTCAACCATGCCGCCAAACTTCGCTATATGTCAGGGGGCAGACCAGTGTGCCTTTGACCATCAGGACCATGACCGGATCGGGTATGGGCAATGGGGGGCAACATAGCGATTTCTTGGAAGGGTGGTTTGCTCATACTGCAGGGATAAAAGTCGTTGTTCCTTCCACTCCTGCAGATGCGTACGGTTTGCTTCGCACCTGCATCGAAGATGAGGACCCCTGTCTTTTTATTGAAACTATGCCACTTTTATGGACCCTCGGTTCTGCTCCGGAACCAGGAAGCTATGTACCACTGGGCAAGGCGCGCACTGTCCGTGAAGGAACCGACGCAACGGTCATAACCTATGGGCGCCAGGTTTTCGAGGCGGTTGCTGCCGCAGAAGAATTGCAAAAGCAGGATATCTCTGTAGAGGTGATAGACCTGCGCAGCATTTCACCATGGGACAAGGAAGCCGTGCTGAAATCCGTGTCAAAGACACACACCGCTATTGTGCTTCATGAGGCAGTGAGAAATTTTGGCCCCGGTGCGGAGATCGCTTCTAGTATTCAGGAGGAACTCTTCGGAGTACTAAGCGGGCCGGTATTACGATTAGGAGGCGCCTTTTCTCCAGTCCCTTTCTCAAATGTGCTGGAATCAGCCTTCGTGCCTGGAATAGACGAAATAGTAGGTGCCATAAAGCAGGCTACGTCGAGAAAACCGGCGTTAGTCTAGGGAGATACTGGTTCTGCGATATATCGGCAGTGAATGGAAAAAATTAGTTGGGGACAGAGTATGACCGAAGTCACATTCCCGAAAATCGGCTTTGCAATGACAGAGGGCACCCTTGCTCGCTGGCTGGTTGAAGATGGCAGCAACGTGGAAGAGGGACAACCTCTTTACGAGCTAGAAAGCGAAAAATCTATCCAGGAGGTTGAGTCTCCTGCGACTGGTATCATCCACATAGAGGCAGAAGCAGATAAGGTCTATGCGGTTGGCATCAAATTGGGTTGGATAGAGTGAGTGCTCGCGGTCAGACACTCCTGGAAGCTTTGTCGCGCCATGGCGAGGTGGAGGCGGCGCCAATGGGGCGAATACAAAATTATGTCGCGCGTGCTATGGAGAAGAGCTGGACTACCATTCCTCATGTGACTACACACGATGAAGCTGATATCACGGATTTCGAGCATGCCCGCCAGGATTACAACGCCGGCGGCCATAGATCGAAATTAACCTTGTTGGCCCCTTGGTAAAGGTGGTGGCGACAGCGTTGCGGGAGTACCCACGGTTCAACACTTCTTTGGCTGAGGATGGGGGCACAGTGTTGTGGAAAAGCTACGTTAACGTGGGCGTGGCTGTCGACACCGCAGAAGGCTTGGTGGTTCCGGTCATTCGTGATCCATCGTCACAAGGCATTGATTCACTTGCGGATGAAATTTCCCGTCTCGCAGAAAAGGCGAGAGGAAAAGGGCTCTCAATGCAGGATATGTCAGGAGGCTGCTTCACTATCTCATCGATAGGACATGTCGGGGGAACCGGCTTTACTCCGATAATAAATTTACCGGAAGTTGCCATACTTGGCATATCTCGGGCACGAGACAGGTTGGTTCCAAGCGTGGCAGGTAGTCCTCTTACACGCCGGTTTCTACCACTGTCGCTGAGTTATGACCACCGAGTGATAAATGGTGTCGAGGCTGCAGCGTTCTTGACCAGAGTGGCCGGTGATCTCGCGACTTTCGAGTTTTGAGGAGTAGTCTGACCGTGGGCAATAGGTTGAGGGGGAAAGTTAAGCTATGGGAGACGAGCTTGCCCGGCATCGCGGCAAAGTTTCTTGCCCTTGCGGGTATTTCAATGTTGTCTTCCGCGGGCAACGTTCCTTTTACGGCGGAACAGGCAGACAATGGTGCTTTGCTGTATGCACAGCATTGCCAAACCTGTCATGGATCGAACCTCAGGGGCGGCACACATGCACCAACATTGAATGGCGGTGTGTTTCGTGCGCAGTGGGCAGCTCGCTCGGTGAGTGATCTTTTGAATTATCTCTCTACCAATATGCCACCCCGGCAAGCATCAACTCTCTCACTGCAGTCGCATGCAGATATTCTCGCATTTTTGTTGCAGAAGAACGGAGAGCAGGCATCCTACCCACAGTTGCCCGGGGACTTCGATACCCTTTTCGAATTAAGACTTCCGCCTTGGCCCAACTATCTCAGTGGGGGCGGCTTGGCGCCCGGTGTCACAATCCCGGCCGCACCGGCCAAGTCAAATCCATTGCATTCTCTTAGTCCCGTAACTGATGCGATGCTGACGCAACCGGCTGATGGCGATTGGCTTATGTGGCGTCGTACCTACGATGCTTATGGTTTTAGTCCGCTTGACGAAATCGACGCGTCGAATGTTGGGTCGGTGACACTCGCCTGGAGTTGGACACTGCCGCAAGGCCCCAATCCCTCGACACCCGTGGTACATGACGGTGTGCTCTTCGTGTACGGCATGGGTGATACGGTGCAGGCACTAGATGCGTCGAATGGAGACCTGCTGTGGCAGTATTCCCGGCGACTGCCTTCGGGGGTCACCCCAAGTCACAAGCGAAGCCTTGCTATCTACGGCACTTCACTATTTTTACCGACCTCGGACGGCCATGTAATTGCGCTGGATGCGAAAAGTGGTACGGTAATATGGGATCAAAGTGTGGGAGTTATGGACGGTGACCTGCAGTTGATAAGTGGTCCCATTGTGGTCAAAAGCAAAGTGATTATCGGTACCTCAGGAAGTCGGGCAGGCGGGAATGAAATTATCGCCCTGGAAGCGGCCACCGGCCAGGTGTCCTGGCGAATTCCTGTGATCCAGCGTCCCTTTGAAGGTGGAATCGACACATGGAACGCTGTGCCACTGGACGAGCGGAATGGTGGTTCTGTTTGGCTGCCGGGTAGCTATAACGCAAAGTATGATGTAGTTCTATTCGGTACCGGAAATACCTATCACACCACTCCTCTCATGACTAAATCCTCAAGTGAGGATGTCAGCAATGATGGTCTGTACCTCGATTCGACTCTCGCATTAAAGCCAGAAACTGGTGAGCTGGTTTGGTATTTCCAGCACTTTTCGAACGATCAGTGGGATATGGACTGGGCGTTCGAGCGACAATCCATACGACTGCCCATCAATGGAGTCGAGCAGGATGTGGTAATCACCGGTGGCAAGGTGATGATTTTCGATCTACTCCGTGCTCAAGATGGCGCTTATCTGTCATCAATATCTCTCGGAATGCAGAATCTCATAAGCGATATAGATCCCGTAACGGGGAAGAAGCACATTAATTCTGACTTGCTTCCTGTACGGAAGCAAGTCACCACCATCTGTCCTCACGTTAGCGGTGGACGAGGTTGGCTCCCGACGACTTACCTGCCTGAAGACCGTGTTCTCGTTGTACCAATAACCGAGGCGTGCATGGACTTGGTGCCCGCGGGGGAGAACGAATCTACTGTGCTTAGCACTGGTTTCCGTTGGACGGTACGCCCCCGTCCAGACAGCGATGGGCTCTACGGCAGGCTGCAGGCCGTGGATCTGGAGACCGGTGAAACGCGTTGGCTTGTGCGTGAGAGACCACCTTTTACAGCGGGTACTCTTGCGACAGCCGGTTCCATCGTTTTTGCCGGCTCGTTGGATCGGACCTTCAAGGCATACGATTCCGGGACGGGTAAGATGCTTTGGTCGGCACGCCTGAATGATGCGCCGAGCTCACCGCCCATTACCTATGAGAGTGGAGGCAAGCAGTATGTGGCCGTCATCGTTGGTCCCGGCGGATACCAGTCCGTGAGTTATGATTCCCTTTTGCCGGAGCTCCAGAATCCAATGGATTCAGGGACCGTTTTATGGGTATTTGCCCTTCCAAATGCGTTAGCTCCGCGAGCCGGAGATACTCATTGAAACTGCCAGTAGGGACAAATTCCAAACCGATGAGAATCGGTTGGATGACTTATTTGATAGTCATTGTGCTATTTCATGTGAAAACGGCAGACTCGGCAGCCTCCCTCGAGCTCGAAGCACAAGGTACGGAAGCCGAAGCGCTCTATTTGGCGAACTGCTCCGAGTGTCACGATAGTCCCGTTGCCCGAGCGCCACAGCGACTGGTGTTCGGAATGCTCGGTGCCGAGGCAATCCTCGCTGCACTTGAAGCTGGTCCGATGCAGAGTCAGGGTGAGCATTTAAGTGAAGCTCAACGGAGACTATTAGCAGAGCACTTGGGTAGTGGCAAGCTGAGAAATGGTTGGGATTCTCGGGATTGGTTCTGCACCGACCCATTCGATGCCAATTTGTCAAAGTCAAAGACGCATGCTTGGGGGTTTTCCCCCGAAAACACCCGGCATATTTCGGACGCTGGACTCACTGCAGAAGAAATGCCGCAACTTGTTCTTAAATGGGCATTTGCGTACCCGGGGGCAACAAGAGCAAGATCTCAACCCACTGTCGTGGCGGGAGTTGTTTATGTCGGGTCACAGTCGGGGAGTGTCTATGCTCTTGATCTGCAGTCCGGCTGTGTTTATTGGAGATTCGATGCCGATGCGGAAGTGCGCTCAGCAATTTCCTTCGGGCTCGACGGTGCTGCGGGAGACGGCGGAGGTGAGTCAGTATATTTCGGAGATTTTTCTGGTAGCGTATACCGTGTAAACGCCCGCACAGGCAAACTTCTCTGGCGCGCAAAGGTCGGCGACCATCCGGATGTTACAATTACTGGATCACCACAACTGCATCGCGACCGACTGTATGTTCCACTCTCTTCGACTGAATGGGCCAGGGCAACCGACCCATCCTACGCATGTTGCAATTTTCGCGGTGGTGTTGTGGCTCTGTCAGTCACAGCCGGAAAGCAACTCTGGAAAACGCACGTGATTCCGCAGGTTCGCCAAGAATTGACTGGTGATCCCGAAAACGTGCGTGAGAATGACACATATTCGGGCGCACCCGTTTGGAACACCCCGACTATCGACAGGGCCCGAAACCTGCTCTATGTTGGAACTGGGCAATCCTATACCTCTCCAGCTCATCGAAACAGTGATGCTGTTATAGCCATGGACCTCGACAGCGGTGAAATAAAATGGAGTCGCCAGCTTCTCTCTGGTGACGCCTGGAATCTTGCCTGTCTTTTGCCAGGTGAACATGTGAACTGTCCTGAACAGAATGGTCCGGATTTTGATATTGGCGCGCCGCCGATTCTGTGGAGCGACGAGCAGGAGAGGGAACTCCTTTTGGTCGGTCAAAAATCGGGTATGGTCTATGCGTTGGATCCAGATCTGGAGGGTGAAACTGTATGGAAGAGGAAGCTGGGTCGAGGGGGATTTTCAGGCGGTGTTCATTGGGGCATGGCTGCCGACTCCCAACAATTGTATGTACCTATCGCCGATACTGAATATTTTGGTAAGTATGAGAAGCTCCCGGCAAGTCCCGGCTTGTTTGCACTTGATCCAAAGACCGGTATGCAAATGTGGTTCGCGCCTGCCGGTGATCATTGTCTGCCGGAACAACGACCTGCCTGTGACCCCGGTCTATCGGCAGCTGTTACTTCAGTTCCAGGTGCGGTTCTGGCTGGTGGTTTTGATGGAATGCTGAAGGCTTACACCGCTGATACTGGCGCAGTAATCTGGCAATACGATACCAATAGAGAGTTCACGACGGTTTCCGGTGTTTCAGCCAGAGGTGGTTCAATTGAATCAGATGGGCCTGTGGTTTCCGAGGGCCATCTGCTCGTCAACAGCGGCTACCTGTATGGCGGACGTCTGCCCGGGAATGTTCTCTTGGTTTTTGGACGTTCGCTCTAACTCCGGTCAATGGCTGACAGTTGATTGGTCGACACTCAGTCGCTTTGAAACTGGGCGGGGTCAGATCGACACTTTCCGCCAACTGCTGGAACATCTCGTTAAAGAGAGGATCAATCTATGGCTGAGGCACCACCACTTCTTGTCTCGTACGCGGACGGTATCGCAAGATTGACATTGAATCGTCCTCAAGAAGGTAATTCCCTTACGCCCGAGCTACTGTTGGCTCTGGAGGACGCCTGGCAGGAGGTCGAGGAAGACACTGACGTTCGTGTAGCTGTCATCACGGGGGCAGGAGACCGCCACTTCTGTACCGGGGCCTCCGTATCAGCACTCGAGGTTGGCAGAGGAACCCTGCAGAATCTGCGAAATACCGTGGTCAACCGATTCTCTCCCCGTATGTGTCAAGTCAGCAAGCCTGTGATCTGCGTAGTCAATGGTCTGGTGAACGGCGGGGGACTCCATTTCATCGCCGATAGCGATATCGTGATTGCGACATCCGGAGCTGCTTTTATGGACTCCCATGTCAGTGTCGGACAGGTCTCCGGTCTGGAATCCATCGGCATCGCCCGACGCGCGGGGCTGGGGGCTGCCCTTCTTATGGGGCTCGCCGGGCGCAGCTATCGAATGCCTGCTGAGCGCGCCTGGCAACTGGGCATGGTAGACCTCCTAGAGGATACTGTGGAGGCCACTCTGGACCGGGCTTATGAACTGGCGGAATCAATTGCCAGGAATTCCCCACAAGCCATGGCGCTGACCAAACGTGCGATTTGGGCGTCTACCGAGATGCCGGACCCGGCTGCACTGGATTACGGATGGGAATTGCTAAAGTCTCATTGGGCGCACCCGGACTTTGTTGAGGGCCCACAGGCCTTCATCGAAAGGCGCACTGCGGTCTGGAACCCGGACCCTAATGCACGTCGGTAATTAACCCGTATAAGTCTGGCAACTTCCGGCCCGATAAGGAGAAGGATTCATGCAACATGGCCTCAGCTATCATCCCAGCCCCGATCAGTTGGCGCTCGCCGAGTCGCTAGTCAAACCTATTTCATCACTACTGCCACTATCGCGGCTGCACAAGTCGCCGCTTGAGAGCAAGGAGACCTGGACTCAATTTGAGGAGCTGGGGATTTTTGCCATCCACCTCCCCGAAGATGCGGGGGAACCGGTCTCGGAGTAACCGAGGAAGCCCTGATTGTGCTTGAGCTCGGGCGCCACCTGGCAGCCCCCTCAGTTTTAGCCACCATGGGCGCAACACCTGCAACGGCGGGTGACGAAACAGCGTCACGACGGACCACTCCGGCATACCAGCGAGGGGACAAGGTGGTCCTCCTGACAGACCCAATGGCCGATGCCATTCTGCTGCGTGTGGGGTCGAAGACAGCACTGTATCCGATGATTGCCGACTCACAACCACTTGCAACACAGCCGTGGCTTGACACTCTGCACACCAGCAGCGACCTGCCACCACCGCTTGCCAGATTCAGTGCAGAGGCTAATCGAAGAATGACCCTCATTGACGCTGCCGCGCTTGCAGGCATCGCCCAGCGAGGTCTCGAGATGGCAGTGGACTACGCCAAGCTGCGCGAGCAGTTTGGTCGTCCGATTGGAAGCTTTCAGGCAATAAAACATCACTGTGCCACTATGGCAATCTCGGCTCAGCGGTCTCGGGATCAGGTCCTGTTCGCCGCAACCGCGATAGACGAGGGGCGAGAGGATGCGATGCTTCAGACTGACTGTGCATTGTTGGTTGCAGCTCGAGCAGCCACTGCAAACGCCGCCCTGAACATCCAGATTCACGGCGGTATCGGTTTCAGCGCAGAGGCAGATCCCCATTTGTTGGTCAAGCGGACACAGGCTCTGATCGCGATCACCGGGGGACTTGAAGCCGTCAACAGGCGGATCGTCGAGTGGGATGCTGGAGCCAGATCCACACAGGCCAGTGTAGGTAGACGATGAACCAGAATCATATCAACGGGCGCAGGAGTATCGGCGGTCACTCCATCCGCTGGGATGCAGGTCGAGCCGAGGCGGCCTACAGAGATGGATGGTGGGTGCGCGAGACACTGGCCGACTCTCTAGAGCGGGAAGCTCGGGAGTCGCCCGATAGAATCCTCCTTGTCGATGGAGATATTCATCTTTGTGCCCGTGAGGCTCATCATCGGGTCACCCATCTCGCCCAGATATTACTTGATCGGACCCCGACAGGCAGCGTGGTGTCATTCATGTTGCCCAACTGGCATGAAGCGGCGTTGATTTACCATGCCATTACCCTGGCTGGCATGGTTGCACACCCGATCCTGCCCTCTCTACGCGACCAGGAACTCTGGTTCATGCTCAGCGATTCCCGCTCCCGCCTCCTGTTCATTCCCTCGGCATACCGTGGTCACGACTACGTAGAAATGGTGAAACGGGTTACCGGAGATCTGCCACAGGCGCCTGATGTGATCGTACTACGCGGGGACGCAGGAGAGTACATTGCCTATTCGGACCTGGAGCGGTCCACTGTCTCAGGCAGTCTACCGCATCTGGACCCGGATGCCGTGAGGCTCATCATGTACACCTCTGGTACCACTGGCCGCTCCAAAGGAGTTCTGCACACCCACAATACGCTGCATGCCCTCTTAATGCAGATTGGTCAGCACTGGCTTGTTGAACCCGGCGACACCTTCCTGGTGCCATCCCCGATCAGTCACATAGGTGGTTCCATCTACGCTTTTGAGGCGCCACTGCTACTCGGTACAGCGGCAATATTAATGGATCAGTGGAACCCGGAAGCCGCCCTGTTCCTGGCGACAACAACCCCCTGCACCCATATCTGCGGAGCAACTCCCTTCCTGCAAAGTTTGCTTGACGTAGCTGAGCGAGTCGATGAACACCTGCCCGACCTGAAACTCTTCGTTTGTGGCGGTGCATCAGTACCGCCTTCCCTGATAAAAGCGGCCACTGCGCATTTTAGTGGTGCCTGCGTAACTCGAGTTTATGGCTCTACCGAAGTCCCTGTAACCACTGTCGGTTGTACCGGACACAACGAGCTGGGCTATGCCGCCACTACTGATGGCCGCTCCGGCATTGCCGAGATTCGACTCGCAGACGGTGCTGGTGACGTAGGAGAGATTCTCGTTCGCGGACCCCAGATGCTCGTCGGTTACCTCCACGGTGAAGCAGAGTCTGAGGTTTTCGACAATCAGGGCTTCTACCGCACCGGCGACCTAGGCCGCTGGATTGATGACAAATACCTCGTGGTGTCCGGACGAGTGAAAGACATCATCATCCGCAATGGCGAGAATATCTCACCAAAGGAAATCGAAGATCTCCTCATGGAACATCCACAGATCAAGGAAGTTGCAATAGTCGGCCTGCCAGACGCGCGAACCGGTGAGCGCGCGTGTGCGGTAGTGGTTGTCAAAGGGGGAATTGCCCCCGATGTTAATACGCTGGCGCAGTTTCTGGATCAGCGTGGATTGGCAAAGTTCAAATTTCCAGAGGACGTTGTTGTTCGAAACGTCCTCCCCAAGAACGAAGCCGGAAAGGTTCTTAAGCACCAGCTACGGACTGATCTCATTCAGTCGGGAGAAACTTCATGAACCAGGACATTGAGATGGTGGCCCCACGTCACACCAAAGTTGCTGTCATTACTGGCGCCGGGAGTGGCATCGGACTGGCCTGCGCCAAGAAATTAAGTGCAGCCGGCATCGCTATCGTTGGTGTTGGTCGCACTGTAGAGAAACTCAAGGAACTGGAGCGGGTAATCGACAAACCGGACCAAATAGCAACGGTGGCCATCGACGTCACCTGGGAAGATGCTCCTCAGCGTATTGTTCAGGTGGCGCTTGATCACTGGGGCCATATCGACTTTCTAATCAACAATGCGGGCGTTGGCAGCCCCAAGCCACTACATGAAGCGGACGATGACAATCTCGACCACTTTCTCAACGTGATGCTGCGTGCCCCATTCAGGCTTAGCCGTGAGGCGCTCCCGCACATGCCAGCAGGTTCCGCTGTGATCAATATCTCTTCAACCTTTGCAGTAATTGGTGGGCTGCGTGGGGGCGCCTACTCAGCAGCGAAAGCAGGCCTGGACGGGCTCACACGGCATATCGCATGCCAGTATGGAGCTTCCGGAATTCGTGCCAACTCGGTGGCACCGGGGGTGATTTATACTGAAATGACTGAAAGCAGACTGAAAGACGAGAGCTTTCGGAGAATGAATGTGGAAATGACACCACATACTCGTCTTGGTCGGGTAGAAGATGTGGCAGGAACAGTCGCGTTCCTGTGCTCTGACGATGGAAGCTTCATAAACGGACAAACAATCGTGGTTGATGGTGGATGGACATCCACAAAATATTTCTCCGAGCGTGGCCGTACTTCGGTTTGGACCTAAATTTCTGGGCCCTGGGATTGCAACTGAATTGTGCAGACCTTTTTCAGGACTGTAGCTATTGATGGCGTTGAGGGCGTCGCGGATTTCAGTTGTCTCGGGCAGGGTGTATTCAGGGGGTCAGTTTTCTGCCTCGTGGCTGGAAGTAAAACGTGCAACTTGAGACTTTAGGAGACGAAAGGCATGGAATTTGGTTGGTCGGCAGAGGAAGTCTCACACCGAAAGTGGATTAGGGAGGTCTTGGATAAGTTACTTCCTTCGAACTGGGAGTCGATCTCAGTGCATGGTCCAGGCAGTGACGCACAGACAGAATTTTCCCGGGATTTCTGCAGGAATCTGGCTGCAGAAGGACTATTGGTGTCGCACTGGCCAGTCGAACACGGTGGTGAGGATGCCCCAGTATGGCAGCAGTTCATTCTCGGTGAGGAGATGTGGGCAGCAGGCGAGCCGCGTGGCCCACAATATATGAATGTTAACTGGGTGGGACCGGTGCTCATCCGGTTCGGTACCAGTACCCAACTAGACAAATTTCTGCCTCCCATCCGGCACGGTGATGCGGTTTGGTGTCAGGGATTTTCAGAGCCGGAGGCAGGTTCAGATCTTGCCGCGTTGCGCACTCAGGCCGTGCCCGTGGAGGGTGGCTACCGGGTTACGGGAGCGAAGATCTGGACGTCCTATGCGGGCCATGCCGGCCGATGCTTTTTACTGGCACGGGTACCGTCATCGCATGGTGGTGAGAAGGGTAAGGGCGGTATCGTTATTCTGCTCACTGACATGACGTCACCCGGAATACGCGTGAAGCAGATTCCGGCACTGATTGGAGAAGGGGATATCCACGAAGTCTTCTTTGACGACGTCTTCGTGCCCTCAGAGGACAGGCTGGGCGAGGAGGGCAGGCATGGGAAATCATCCAGTACGCACTTCAGAATGAGAGAGTAGGTATTGCACGGTACGAATTTTCCCGGCGGATGCTGGATCGCGGGGTCGCGACGCTGAAGGCGGCTGGCCGCTGGGAGGCACCGGCTGTCCAGGAGCGAGCGGCGCGCGCATTGATGTTGTGTGAGGCCGCGCGTCTGCTGGTGTACCGTGTAGTCGACGGCAAAGCCCGCTACCTGGCGCATGATGCATTTCCCAGCGTGGCACGCTGGGCGATAGTGCAGGCGGACACCGGTGTGAACGAGTTCCTCACGGAGTTTCTTCCGGAGGGGCTGATCGGTAAGGATTCCGTTCAATTGGCGCACCACCAGCGTGCGATCGCCGCAGGCATTGCGTCCGGTGCAGCGGAGATTCAGCTCAACCTGATTGCTCGACGCTGGTTGGGACTTCCGGGAGAGGGGCACAAACAATGAATTTTGCAATGACAAGCGACCAGATAAGTGTTCTGACTGAGGTCGATAGGCTGCTGGGGCGGTTGCCTCAACAAGGGGCGTCGGAGCCTGAGTTAGCGCCCTATAGTGACCTGCTGGACAGTTTGATTTCTGAGGCAGGGTTTCTGGATATCGCGAGAGAAGAGGGTTTTGGAATACTGGACGCGGCGCTATTGGTAGAACGACTGGCGAGAGAGCCACATATTGTTGAGGCGGCAGCATCGTCAGTCGTTGCCCCGGGTTTGGGCTTGGCTGCGGGTCTGCGACCGGTAGCTCTGGTATCTGGTGAGGCGACGCGGCCCGCGCGCTTCTTGTCCCGGGCGCAGGTATTGCTGGTGGACTGCGGCGACCGCGCGCTGGCGGTGACCGTTGACCCATCAAGGGTCATGAAATTGGAGAGTATCTTTGCCTATCCCTATGGCCAGCTGGACAGCCTGGAGGGTCTTGACGTACAAGAGATCAATGATGTGGCGACTTTGCGTCGCCGTTGGCGTATCGCGATGGCTGCGGAGGCAGCCGGGTGTATGGCGGGTGCTCTGGCGTTGGTTATCGACCATGTAAAGGCGCGCTGGGCTTTTGGTCGGCCGTTGGGTGCGTTCCAGGCAATCCAGCATCGGCTGGCCATGGCTGCGGAAACCGCCGAGTCCAGCAAGTTGTTGGCACTGCGTGCGGCGTGGTCCGATGATGAAGGCGATGCTGCGTTGGCTGCAGGATTCGCGCAGATCCGGATCGCTCAGTTCACCTATGACCTGCATCAGTTTACCGGAGCCATGGGACTGACGCTGGAGTACCCCTACACTTGTGGACGTATCGGTTGCGAGCGCTCTCCGGGGAGCTCGGTGGTGGTACCGCGCAGGCATGTGAAGCAGCCAGGTGTGCCTGGCCGGAAACCGCAGCATGAGTAGGCCGATCAGTGAGTTCCGCACGGAGGTTCGCTCGTGGTTGAACGAGCATGTTCCACCAAAGCAGGCGCCACATGATGGTTCGGCGGCGCGAGCGTTCGTACTCGATTGGCAGCGCATCCAGGCTGAGGGTGGTTGGGCAGGTATATCATGGCCTCAGTCTGTCGGCGGCTGTGGGCTCTCAGTTTCTGAGCAAATTGTGTGGTTCGAAGAGTATGTGCGGGCAGGGGCGCCGTCTGTGCTCAATCCGCTATTCGTCGCACTAAATCATGCTGGACCCACCTTGATTGCGTGTGGGACGCCAGAGCAGCAGGCCGAGCATTTGCCTCATATCCTCAACGGTGAGGTGATCTGGTGTCAGGGCTTTTCCGAACCGAACGCGGGCTCTGATCTTGGGGGACTTAGAGCCCGTGGGCGAGTGGAGGGTGATCAGCTTGTCATCAACGGTCAGAAAATCTGGTCAAGCTATGCGGACATCGCAGACTGGCAGGAGATGCTGGTTCGTACTGACCCAGAGGCGCGAACTGGACAGGCGTTATCGTGGGTGATAGTACCAATGGAGACAGATGGAATCACCGTCCGCCCCATCGCAACCATGGCAGGTGCCGCTACATTCTGCGAAGTGTTCTATGACGAGGTGCGTGTGCCTCTGGCAAATGTTGTCGGTGGCTTAAACAACGGTTGGGCAACAGCGATGTCAACGCTTGGCTTCGAACGGGGTACCGCAGCCTTGGCGCTACTTATGGATCTTGTGTGGCGCGTTGATGAGCTGCTGCGCGACTGTCCGGTTGCCAGGCCACTGATGCGGAGTCGCCTGGCTGAGCTTCGGGCGGAAGGCAGGTCAATCCTGTCCATGAACTACCGTTTGGCCTTGGAGTCGCAGAACTCGGTACCGGACTCGGGTGGTTCGTTGGTGCGGCTCGCCTTTGCCGAATTTGCGCAACGGGTGTCTGCCGCGGCAGTCGAACTCTACGGTATCGAGAGTGACAAGGTGACGGGTTTCCATGGTTGGGGCTACGAGTACCTGCACTCATTTTCGGAAACTATTGCCGGAGGTACAGCAGAGATCCAGCGGGACATCATCGCTGAGCGCGTCTTGGGCTTGCCAAAAGGATCCAGGTAGGTATGTAGGGCGAAACGTGCACGATCCTGAATGGACTTCCCCTGGTTCATGGAGATTTCTAGCTTATTCTGTACGCTCTAGTATCCTGTGCGTCCCGCATGAGCGACCGCGACAAGATCGTAAGCATTGAATATCATACTTCTCCGGCGGTGGAAAGATAGTCACCGAGGAAGGGGACCGACACCCCCCTTTTCATGAAGCTAGCCAATACTCTGGATCACGTCGAGTGTATTGCGGTCCAATCGATCAAGTCGCGTACAATCGTGTTTCTCGTTACAAGCACAACCCAAGTCTGTTCGCATGAGTCTGTTAGTGGCATCTCCTGTACGAGAAAGGATCCATCAGACCCCAGGGGGAAGGATGTCCGAGATCTGCTAGCTGACCGAATTCTGGGTTGCGTAGTTTGAGAATTGGCTTGCTGAGATTTTATGTTGTTATTTATTTGGTTATATTCATTATGTAACTTATTGATAATATTGATATTATGGTACCGGAGGCCGGACTCGAACCGGCACGCGTTTTACCGCATCGGATTTTGAATCCGACGTGTCTACCAATTTCACCACTCCGGCAGAGAGGGCAAGCGGGTTGCGCACGGGGCGCACCCTGGAGAGCGCGCGATTATAGCAACCGGGCCTCAAACTGCAATGATTTTCCTTAACCTCGGGCCAATTCAGGGTAGACTTCGCGCGGTCCCGCGAGCCTCAGGCACCGGCGACAGTTGGCCCCAGGGCTCAAATTTCTGAGTATCGAAGGAGAAAAGATCGTGGCAATGAAACTGGTCAAAAAGACCGCAGATTACAGTATTTTTCAGCGCGGCGATGAGCGCTACGCCGTCAAGGACGTCTACAAGCAGCCTATCAACGGTGAAGACAAGGTGCGTATCCTGACCACTGAAGGCCTGGTCAAGGTCACCGCGCCAAAGGCGCCGGCTCCGGAGGAAGAGCCCGCGGCAGAAGAGGAAGTGGTTGCCGAGGAATCTTCGGCCGCTGAGGAAGCACCCGCCGAGGAAGCGGCTGAAGCAGAAGGTGAAGGCGAGAAGTAGGCCTTCGCGCTGCGGGAGCAAAGCCGGCATCGG
Source organism: Kineobactrum salinum (assembly GCF_010669285.1). Classification (GTDB taxonomy): domain Bacteria; phylum Pseudomonadota; class Gammaproteobacteria; order Pseudomonadales; family Halieaceae; genus Kineobactrum; species Kineobactrum salinum. Next base: position 3,841,582 of record NZ_CP048711.1, read on the forward strand.
GCCGGCTTTTTTGCGATGAAGCTCAGTGATTTTCACTATCAACTGCCAACGGAACTGATTGCGCAGCAGCCGCTGGCCGAGCGTGATGCCAGCCGTCTGCTGTGCCTGGATGGCGCCAGTGGCGCGCTCCGGCATCGCCTGTTCAGCGATTTGGCCAGTTGCCTGCATGACGACGATCTGCTGGTATTCAACAATACCCGCGTGATTCCAGCCCGGCTCTGGGGTCAGAAGGAAACCGGTGGCCGGGTGGAGATCCTGATTGAGCGGCTGACGGGGAGTGGCCAGGCGCTGGCCCATGTCCGCAGCAGTAAATCTCCGCGGCCCGGTAGCTGGCTGTTGCTGTCCGCGCGCGAAGGCGGCGAGCCCGGCCCCTGGCGGTTGCAGGTGACCGGCCGCGAAGGCGCGCTGTTTGTGCTGCGCGCACCGGAGGCCGTGGCTCTGGCCGACATCCTCGCGGCCATCGGCCATATGCCTTTGCCTCCTTACATCCAGCGTGAAGACGAGGCCCTGGACCAGACCCGCTACCAGACGGTATTTGCCCGCCGCGAAGGCGCCGTGGCTGCTCCCACTGCCGGACTTCATTTTACCCAGGCAATGCTGGCGCAGCTGGACGAACGGGGTATACAACGGGCCGAGGTGACCCTGCACGTCGGCGCCGGCACCTTCACGCCGGTGCGGGTGGATGAGATCGAGCAGCACCGGATGCATTCGGAATACCTGGAGGTGGACGACGCGCTGTGCGCGGCGGTCGCCGCCACCCGCGAGCGGGGGGGCAGGGTGGTGGCCGTAGGCACCACCGCGGTGCGCTCGCTGGAGTCGGCGGCCTGCGGCGCGGGCCTGGTCTCCCCGCAGCGCGGTGACACCAGTATCTTCATCTATCCCGGTTACCGCTTCCGGGTGGTGGACGCGATGGTCACCAACTTCCATCTGCCGGAGTCCACACTGTTGATGCTGGTCAGTGCCTTTGCCGGCCGCGAGGCGATCATGCAGGCCTATCGCGAAGCCATTGTCGAGCGCTATCGTTTTTTCAGCTACGGTGACGCCATGTTCATCACCCCCGAACCCAGCGCCCTGGAGGGCCGATGACACGCAGCTGCGATATGGCATTCGAACAACTGAGCCAGGACGGCGATGCGCGGCGCGGACGCCTGAGGTTTCCGCGCGGCACAGTGGAGACGCCGGCCTTCATGCCGGTGGGCACATACGGCACGGTGAAAGGCATGTTGCCGCGGGATATCCGCGCCATCGGTGCCGAAATCATCCTCGGCAACACCTTCCATCTGTGGTTGCGGCCCGGCACCGCGATTATCGAACAGCACGGTGACCTGCACGAATTCATGGGCTGGGATGGCCCCATCCTGACCGACTCTGGCGGCTTTCAGGTGTTCAGCCTGGGCGCAATGCGCAAAATTGCAGAGGAGGGCGTCCGTTTCCGCTCACCGGTGGATGGTGCCCAGGTATTCCTGGATCCGGAGACATCGATGGCGATCCAGCACAGCCTGGGGTCGGATATCGTGATGATCTTTGACGAGTGCACTCCCTATCCCGCCACCGAGCGCGAGGCACGCGAGTCGATGGAGCTCTCGTTGCGCTGGGCGGCACGCAGCAAGGCGGCCCATGGCGAGCGGCCTGCTGCGCTGTTCGGCATTGTCCAGGGCGGCATGTATCCTGCGTTGCGCGCGGAGTCCCTGGCCGGCCTGGAGGCCATCGGTTTTGACGGCTACGCCATTGGCGGCCTGTCTGTGGGGGAGCCCAAGGAGGACATGCTGGCGGTGCTGGAATCGCTGGCGCCGCATCTGCCCCGGGAGCTTCCGCGCTACCTGATGGGGGTGGGCACGCCGGCCGACTTGCTGGAAGGGGTGCGGCGGGGCGTGGACATGTTTGACTGCGTAATGCCTACCCGCAATGCCCGCAACGGCTTCATCTTCACTTCCCGGGGCATACTCAAGCTGCGCAATGCCCGCCACAAGACCAGTACACTGCCGTTGGATGAAGCCTGCGATTGCTATACCTGCCAACATTTCAGCCGCGCCTATCTGCATCATCTGGACAGGTGCAACGAGATTCTGGGCTCGCAGTTGAATACCATTCACAATCTGCGTTATTACCAGAACCACATGGCGGCGATACGCACTGCGATCGAGGGCGGGCAGCTGGACAGCTTTGCAGCGGATTTTTATGCCGCCCAGGCCGAGGGCGTCTGAGGATGACTGCAGCGGATTCTGCCGGTAGTCTTTTCGCTCGTCTGCAGCGCCACCATGCCCCGCGTCCTGAACCCTGGCGCGGCGAAGGCCGGCAGGCAGCAGTGCTGGTGGCCATAACAGAGGAAGCAGAGCCCAGGGTGGTATTGGGCAGGCGGGCAGAGCATCTGCCGCTGCACCCCGGCGAGATCGCCTTTCCCGGCGGCAAGCGGGAGCCGGAGGATGCGACACCCTGGGACACCGCGCTGCGGGAAACCGAAGAGGAAATCGGCTGGCCGCGCATCGCGGTACAGCCGGTGGCGCAGTTGGGGGTGCTGCTAACCCGTTCCGGCTTTGCAGTGCATCCCTGCGTGGTACGGGTGGCGGAACTGCCGCCGATGCGGGTGGATCAAGAAGAGTTTGATGCGGTCTTCCTGGCGCCGCTGGCGCTGTTCGCGGAGCGGGCCCGGCTCCGGCTGGAGCGCATGCAGGTGGGCGATGAGCAGCGCTGGGTGCCGCATTACGAACTGGAGCATGGTATCGTCTGGGGAGTCACCGCCAGAGTGCTCGCCCAACTGGTCAATACCGGTATGGACGCCGGGCTGGATCTTGACCCAGACAATGATGAGGAAGCGCAATGATATACAGTCTAGACGGCAAGCAGGTCACACTGCGCGGCAGTGGACATTTTATCGCGCCCAACGCCGCGGTAATTGGCGATGTCACCTTGCATGAGCACAGCAGTGTCTGGTTCAGCTGTGTCTTGCGTGGCGATGCTGAGCGCATTGAGGTGGGTGCCGGCAGCAATATTCAGGATGGTGCGGTACTGCATGCGGACCCGGGCTTTCCGATGGTCGTGGGCGAGAATGTCACCGTCGGGCACAATGCGATGTTGCACGGTTGCAGCATTGGCGACGGCTCTTTGGTGGGTATTGCCGCGGTGGTGCTGAACGGCGCCAAAGTGGGCAGGAACTGCCTGATCGGCGCCGGCGCGCTGGTCACCGAGGGGATGGAGATTCCCGATGGCAGCCTGGTGTTGGGCGCCCCGGCCAAGGTGCGCCGCCAGTTGAGCGAGGAGCAGCAGGCGGAGTTGCAGTTGAACGCCGACCACTATGTCGGCAATGCAACCCGTTATGCCAGCGGGCTGCGGGAACAGTAATGAGCGAACCCGAGGCACCTCGGTCGCCCTGTATTTCCGTCTGCCTGCTGGATGAGCACGATATCTGCCAGGGCTGTTACCGCAGCGCCACCGAAATCACCGACTGGTTCATGGCGGAGCCGGCGGAAAAGCGGGATATCCTGCACCGCGCCCGGCAGCGCGAGCGGCAATACAATCCCGTGCGCCTGGACTAGTACCTAGTACGAATGGCAATTACTTTAGCTGACTCCGGTAGAAGGTCGGCGTCCTGGGCGGGTGCTTTCGAGACCGTTTGCAGCATGGATGCTGCAACCGAGCCCCCATGGAGGGGTTAACGGCGTGTCTCGAAAGCACCCGCCCAGGATGTCGGCCGGGCTACGAAGTCCCAAAACCCTCAAGTAAGTGCCATTCTACCTACTGCCGCGCTTTCCGGCTGGCGGCAGAGGACGCCTTGACCGCCTGCACCACATTGCCCTGCAGCTCCAGGATCTCCAGCCGGTAGCCGGCAATGGCCAGGCTGGCGTTGCCGTCCGGAAAAGATTCCAGGTATTCCAGGATCAGGCCACTCAAGGTCTTGGGGCCGTCGGTGGGCAGGTCCCAGTGCAGTGACTTGTTGACGTCGCGCAGGTTGGCGTTGCCGGCAATGATGTAGCTGCCGTCGCGCTGGGGAAAGATGCTGTCGTTGCTGTCGCCCAGCTTGGAGGTGAACTCGCCGACGATCTCTTCCAGGATATCCTCCAGCGTCACGATCCCCATTACTTCGCCGTACTCGTCGACCACTATGGCCAGGCGCAGCTTGTTTTTCTGGAAGTGCAGCAGTTGGGTATGCAGGGGGGTGTTTTCGGGAATGAAGTAGGGCTTGTCCATCTCCCGCTCCAGGGCGCCACGATCCAGACCCTGACTGTCGAGGATGCGGCTGATGTTGCGCATGTGCAGCACGCCGACAATATTGTTGATGTCGTCCCGCCACACCGGCAGACGGGTGTGCGAGCCGGCCTGGATGCAGCGCAGGAGGTCGGCATCGCTGTCGTCCAGGTCGATGCCATAGACCTCATTGCGTGGCACCATGATGTCATCCACCGACACCTCCTCCAGATCGAGGATGTTCAGCAGCATGCCCCGGTGGCGGGACGGTATCAGTGCACCGGCGTCGGTGACGATGGTACGCAGCTCATCGGAGGAAACGTGCTCGTCCTTGGCTCCGGCCGGATCTATGCCCAGTAGCCGCAGCAGGCCATTGGTCACAAAGTTTACCAGCCAGACCACGGGATACATCAGCTTCATCAGTGGCAACAGCACCAGGCTGGCCGGGAAGGCCACCCGCTCCGGGTGCAGGGCGGCGATGGTCTTGGGGGTGATTTCGGCGAAAATCAGGATAACCAGGGTTAGCCCCACAGTGGCTATTGCAATACCGGCGTCCCCCCAGAGGCGAATGGCAACCACGGTGGCGATGGCGGAGGCGAGTATATTGACGAGGTTGTTGCCGATCAGGATCAGGCCGATCAGCCGGTCAGGCCGCTCCAGCAGCTTGCCGGCTCGCCGGGCTCCCCGATGCTTTTGTTTCCTGAGATGTTTCAGCCGGTAGCGGTTGAGCGACATCATTCCGGTTTCGGAACTTGAAAAGAAGCCGGAAAGCAGAATAAGGACTACCAGGACTGAGTAGAGGAGACCCAGCGGTGCTTCGTTCAAAGCGGGGATGAACCTTTGACATGTGTGGGTCGGCTATCTTGAAGAAAAACAACGCGGGTAGCAACCCTTTGTGACGGTGGCGCAAGGCCCTTCAACCGCGCTGTAGCACCAGTTCCAGCACCAGCTTGGAGCCGAAGAAGGCCAGTACCAGCAGGGTGAAGCCGCCCAGGGTGAAGCGCACCGCCGTCTGGCTGCGCCAGCCCAGTTGGTAGCGTCCCCACAGCAGGGTGGAATAGATTGCCCAGGCCAGCAGGGTCAACACCGTCTTGTGGACCAGGTGCTGGGCGAACAGGTCCTCCAGAAACAGCAGGCCGGAGACAATCGCAACCGTCAGCAGCACGACTCCGGCCCACAGCAGCTCGAACAGCATCGTCTCCATCAATTGCAGTGGGGGCAGCAGACTGACCATGCCGGTGGCATGGCGGTGCTTGAGCTGGTGGTCCTGCACTGCCAGCAGTGCGGCTTGCACTGCAGCCAGCGTGAGCACGGCGTAGGCCAGGATGGAGGAGGCGACATGCAACAGTACACCCCCGCCCATGTGCGGTGGAGCGACGCCGGTCTGGGGTGCGAAAGCGGACACCAGCACCGCCGCTGCGGAGATCGGCAGCAACACCACGAGCAGGTTCTGCAGCGGCCGGCGCAGCAACCAGACGACGCAGGCGAGATTCACTACCAGCGTGACCAGTGCCAGGATCTTGTACAGCCCCAGATGCACGCCCTGGCCGTCGAATACACTGAACCAGGCCACCAGGGCATGGCACAGCAGCGCGATGACGCCCAGCGTGATCACCATCGCGCTGAGGCGCGGCCGACGCTGCCGCATATGCAGCAGGTGAAGGCCCGTCGCCGTCAGATACAGCAGCGCGGCGAGAATGGCTAACAAGGGCAGAGGCATGGTTTGGGGGTTGGACCCGGGTGACGTATACTGCGCTCCTTTGTACCGATTTGTCCCGGCATAATCAATAGCGCCGGGTGTTGCCGAGAGTCATTCCGATGTTTGAGAGCTTATCCGATCGCCTGTCCCAGAGCCTGCGCAACGTCAGCGGCAAGGCGCGGCTGACCGAGGACAATATCCAGGACACCCTGCGTGAAGTACGCATGGCACTGCTGGAGGCCGATGTGGCGCTGCCGGTGGTGAAGGACTTCGTCGAGGCGGTGAAGCAGCGCGCACTGGGCCAGGAGGTAATGAGCAGCCTGAGCCCGGGGCAGGCCTTCCTGAAGATCGTGCAGACCGAGCTGGAATCGGTGATGGGTTCTGCCAACGAGGGGCTGAACCTGGCGGTGCAGCCGCCAGCCATTATCCTGATGGCTGGCCTGCAGGGTGCGGGCAAGACCACCTCGGTGGCCAAACTGGCGCGCCTGCTGCGGGAGCGGGACAAGAAATCGGTGACGGTGGTCAGCGCGGACGTGTACCGTCCCGCGGCGATCAAGCAGCTGGAAACCCTGGCGGCGGAAGTCGGGGTGGACTTCTATCCCAGCGCGCCCGACCAGAAGCCGGTCGATATCGCCCGCGCTGCGATCGAGCACGCCCGCATCCGCTTCAGCGATGTCCTGATCATCGACACTGCCGGCCGGCTGGCGATCGACGAGGCCATGATGGCTGAGATCGCCGAGTTGCATCGGGTCACCCAACCCGCCGAAACGCTGTTTGTGGTCGATGCGATGACCGGGCAGGACGCCGCCACCACCGCCAAGGCCTTTGGCGAGGCGTTGCCTTTGACCGGTGTGATCCTGACTAAGGTTGATGCCGACAGCCGCGGTGGTGCCGCGCTGTCGGTGCGCACCATTACCGGCAAGCCGATCAAGTTCCTCGGCGTGGGCGAGAAAACCCAGGCGCTGGATCCCTTCCACCCCGACCGGCTGGCCTCGCGCATCCTGGGCATGGGCGATGTGATGTCGCTGATCGAGGAAGCCGAGCAGAAAGTTGACCGGCACAAGGCCGAGCGCCTGGCGCGCAAGGTCAAGAAGGGCAGCGCTTCGATCTGGAGGACTTTCGCGACCAGTTGCAGCAGATGACCAATATGGGCGGCATTACCGGCATGCTCGACAAGCTGCCGGGCATGGGCAACATGGCGCAAATGGCGCAGCAGAACCTGGACACCAAAATGTTTGCGCGGATGGAGGCGATGATCAACTCCATGACCCCGCGCGAGCGCCGCAATCCGGACCTGATTGTCGGCTCCCGCAAGCGCCGCATCACCCGCGGCTCCGGTACCCAGGTTCAGGACCTCAACCGCCTGCTGAAACAGCACAAGCAGATGCAGAAGATGATGAAGAAGATGAAGGGCGGCGGCATGGAGAAAATGATGCGTGGTCTGGGTGGCATGATGCCGCCGGGCGGCGGTGCCGGCGGCGGCTTCCCGTTCCGCTGAAGTGGCGCGGCCGGCTCTCGCTAAGCTCCCGGAATTGTTAAAAATATCGCCCCGGCAGGGGTTTTAAATAGCGGGAAATTTCCGTATGATACGCCACCTTTGCGGCCGTGGTGACGGTATTTGCCGTGGATAATGCGGTGGGTTTGCCGCAGATCCCTACTCAATTTCAGGAAATTACGGAATATGGTAACAATTCGTCTTTCACGTGGTGGTGCCAAGAAGCGCCCGTTCTATCACTTGACTGTTACTGACAGCCGCAAGTCGCGCGACGGTCGATTTATCGAACGCGTCGGCTTCTTCAACCCGGTGGCACGCGGCCAGGAAGTACGGCTGCAGGTCGACAATGACCGCATTGCCTACTGGCAGGGTCAGGGTGCCCAGCTGTCCGAGCGCGTGGCGAAGCTGGTCAGGGAATCCAGTGCCGTCAAGGAAGCCAGCGCGGCCTGATCCGGTGCCGGTCCGATGACTGAGGCCGCTGCAGACGAACGTATTGTCATCGGCCGCATCACCGGTTGTCATGGCATCAAGGGCTGGGTAAAGGTTCACTCCTATACCGAGCCGCAGGAAAATTTCCTGGCCTACAGTGGCTGGATGGTCCAGCGCCGCGGTGGCCTGCAGGCGGTGGAGTTTGACGCCGGGCGGCGCCAGGGCAAGGGTCTGGTGGCACACATCAAGGGTGTCGACGATCGCAATCAGGCCGAGCTTTTTCAGGGCCTGGAAGTCAGTGTCGAAGGCGGGCAGTTGCCGGCGCTGGAAGAGGGCGACTATTACTGGCGCCAGTTGCAGGGCATGCAGGTGTGGTGTGGGCCGGAGGATGAACAGGTGTTGCTGGGGACAGTGGATTACCTGATCGAGACCGGCGCCAATGATGTCCTGGTAGTGAAGGCCTGCGAGGGTAGTTACGACCAGCGGGAGCGGCTGGTGCCCTGGCTGCCGGGGTCGACGGTAACCCGGGTGGACAAGCAGGCCGGCAGAATCGAAGTCGACTGGTTCCTGGACGAATAGCAGGCCGCCAGTCAAGCAAGCGGCGGGTAACATGCAGATAGCAGTAGTGAGCCTGTTTCCCGAAATGTTCGGCGCAGTGAGCGAGCACGGGGTGACCGGCCGCGCGGTTGGGCAAGGGCTGGTGACCTTCGGGCATCACAATCCCCGCGATTATACAGACGACCGTCACCGTACAGTGGACGACCGGCCCTTTGGCGGCGGCCCCGGTATGGTGATGAAGATTGCTCCGCTGCAGCAGGCGATAGCCGCTGCCCGGGCGCAGCTGGCGCCGGTGGCGCGGGTGATCTACCTGTCCCCCCAGGGGACGCGCTTCGACCACGCCAAGGCGTTGGAACTGGCGCAGGCGCAGTCGCTGATACTGGTGGCGGGGCGCTACGAAGGAGTGGATGAACGCCTGCTCGAGAGCGAGATAGACGAAGAGCTCTCGATCGGCGATTACGTATTGAGCGGTGGTGAGCTGGCGGCGATGGTGGTTGTCGACGCGGTGATCCGCCAGTTGCCCGGGGTGCTCGGGCACGAACTGTCGGCCCTGGAGGATTCCTTTGCCGACGGCTTGCTGGACTGTCCGCACTACACCCGGCCGGAGGTTTATCAGGGCAGGGCGGTGCCGGACGTATTACTGAGCGGCGATCACGAGCGGATTCGCCGCTGGCGCCTTAAGCAGGCACTGGGCAGGACGCAGCAGCGGCGCCCGGACCTGCTGGAAGGCAGGACGTTGACCGCCGAGGAACAGGAGTTGCTGGCACTGTATCGCCAGGAACAGGATTTGGGTTAATACAAGTACACTAGCTGTGAAGCTACGCATCGGAAATGACAGGAGCGCACCATGAGCACCAACAAGATTATCTCTCAGCTTGATGCTGAACAGATGCAAAAGGAACTGCCTGAATTCAGCCCCGGCGATACCGTGGTGGTGCAGGTCAAGGTCAAGGAAGGTACCCGTGAGCGTCTGCAGGCGTTTGAGGGCGTCTGTATTGCCAAGCGCAGCCGGGGACTGAACTCGGCCTTCACGGTGCGCAAGATTTCCCACGGCGTCGGTGTGGAGCGGACCTTTCAGGCCTACAGCCCGCTGGTTGACAGCGTCAGTGTCAAGCGCCGCGGCGACGTGCGCCAGGCCAAACTGTACTATCTGCGCGAACTGTCCGGCAAGGCGGCCCGTATCAAGGAAAAGCTGGCCACCCGCTAGGCAGGCGGCAAGTGCCGCGCGCCAACAGCCGCGGCAGGTCCTGTTGCGGCGCTGTGCCGGGCCGCGTGCGGCGCCGGATTCCATGATATCGTAGCGCCATGTCCAGCTTGCTCCCGGAACACCCCGACGTAGAACACTACATCGATTCCCTGTGGATCGAGAAGGGGCTCGCCGACAACACGCTTGACGCCTACCGCCGCGACCTGTCTCAGTATCACCAGTGGCTGGGGCAGCGTGACCGCACCCTCATGCAGGCGGATCGCTCCGACCTGCAGGCCTATCTGGGGCAGCGGATGCGGCAGGGCCAATCGCCCCGCTCCAGCGCCCGCTTCATGTCCTGTGTGCGCGGTTTCTATCGCTTCCTGCTGCGCGAAGGCCGCCTGCAGATCGACCCCACCCTGGACATAGACAGCCCGATGCTGGGGCGGCCTCTGCCCAAATCCCTGTCAGAGCGGGATGTGGACCGGCTGCTGCAGGCTCCCGATACCGATATAGCGCTCGAGTTCCGCGACCGCACCATGCTGGAGCTGCTCTATGCCTGTGGCCTGCGGGTCTCGGAGTTGACCGGCCTGCAGCTCACGCAGCTGAGCGTCAACCAGGGCGTGGTCAGGGTGTTCGGCAAGGGGGGCAAGGAGCGGCTGGTGCCGATGGGAGAAGAAGCCCTGAGCTGGCTGCAGCGCTACCTCGCGGGCCCGCGGTCGGAGCTGCTGAAGGGCCTGCCCAGTGATGTCCTGTTCCCCAGTCGTCGCGGGACACAGATGACTCGCCAGACCTTCTGGTATCGTATTAAAATCTATGCCCGCCGTGCCCAGATACGCAGCGCGCTGTCTCCGCACACCTTGCGGCACGCGTTTGCGACCCATTTGCTCAATCACGGTGCTGATTTGCGCGTGGTGCAGATGTTGCTGGGACACAGCGACCTGACCACCACGCAAATCTATACCCATGTGGCGAAACAGCGCATGTTGGAGCTGCACGCACAGCATCACCCCCGGGGCTGAGGAACTTAGCTCCGGGCCCAGGCTCCAACAACACAAGGCGCGCAGCCATCAAGGGCTGCGGGTCCCGGCCCCAGTAACCAGAGGACAGTCCATGACACATCGAGTATTCACCGCCCTGTTGCCACTGCTGGCCCCGCTGTTGGCAGTATCGGCCGCAGCCGGCGAGCCGGCGCCGGGGGAGGTGGTCGATACCCTGCGCAAGAAACTCGAAGTGCCCTCGGCGGGGCTCACCGTGGGCACGGTGGAAGCCAGTGAGATGCCCGGCATGTACGCTGTGCAGTTCAAGGAGGGGCCACTGGTCTATGCCACGGCCGATGGCGAATACTTCATTGTCGGCGACCTGTTTACGGTCGGACCGGCCGGTTATGTCAACCTGGCCGAAAAGCGCCGCGATACCCAGCGTACCGAGCAACTGGAAGGACTCGCCACAGCCGACATGATCGTATTTCCCGCACAGGACAAGCGCCGCACCCACATTACAGTATTCACCGATGTCACCTGTTTTTATTGCCAGAAGCTGCACCGGGAAGTACCCGAGCTGAACAAACACGGCGTGGAGGTGCGCTATGTCGCCTATCCTCGGGCTGGCCTGGGGACGGAAGGGTACCGCAAGCTGGCCACGGCGTGGTGCGCCGAGGATCGCCCCACCACCCTGACCCGGTTGAAAAGCGGCGAAGCCGTGCCCGAGAGTGTCTGCAAGGACAACCCGATAGCGAGCCAGTATGAGTTGGGCAAGAACATGGGGGTTCGCGGCACGCCGGCCATCATAACCAGCAGCGGTCAAATGATCCCCGGCTACCAGTCCGCAGAGGAATTGATGCGCACTCTGGACCTCGAATAATCACGTGCATTCCAGCCGGTGCCGCCGCTGTCCGTTGACAGTGGCGGACGGACTCAGTACTGTTTGCCACCTTTTTGAGAATGCGGCCCCTTGCGGGCTGCCCAATCGAGTTCCGACGCCGTGGAAGACCAATTCCAGCGCATCCAGCGCCTGCCCCCCTATGTTTTCAACATCATTGGTGAGCTGAAGCAAAAAGCCCGGGCCGCGGGCCAGGATGTGATCGATTTCGGCATGGGCAATCCCGACCAGCCCACCCCCAGCCATATTGTCGACAAACTGGTAGAGACCGCCCGCCGCGGCGACACCCACCGCTACTCCCAGTCCAAGGGCATTCCGCGCCTGCGCCGCGCCATCTGCAACTGGTACCAGCGCCGCTACGACGTCAACCTGGACCCGGAAACCGAGGCCATCGTCACGCTCGGCTCCAAGGAGGGCCTGGCCCACCTCGCGCTGGCCACCACCGGTCCAGGTGATGCCATCCTGGTGCCCAATCCTTCCTACCCGATTCACCCCTACGGCTTTGTCATTTCCGGCGCCGATATCCGGCACATTCCGATGGGGGATGAAAACGAATTCTTCGAAGAGATGGAAAACGCGATACGCAACAGCTGGCCCCGGCCCAAGATGCTGGTACTCAGCTTTCCATCCAATCCCACCACTCACTGTGTGGAACTGGAATTTTTTGAACGGGTCATTGCGATGGCCCGCGAACATCAGATCTGGGTAGTGCAGGACCTGGCCTACGCCGACCTGTGCTACGACGGTTATGTGGCTCCCTCCATCCTCCAGGTCGAGGGCGCCCGTGAAGTGGCGGTCGAATTCTTCAGCATGTCCAAAAGCTACAATATGCCCGGCTGGCGGGTAGGTTTCTGCTGCGGTAATCAACAGCTGATAGGCGCCCTGGCGCGGATAAAATCCTATCTCGACTACGGCATGTTCACGCCGATACAGGTGGCCGCCATCGCCGCGCTGGAGGGCGACCAGAGCTGCGTCAGTGAAATCAACGCCATGTACAAGGCCCGCCGCGACGTGCTCTGCAGCGGGCTCAACACCCTGGGCTGGCCGGTCACTCCGCCCAAGGCGACCATGTTTGTGTGGGCGCAGATCCCCGAATGCTACCGGGCGCTGGGCTCGATCGAATTCAGCAAGAAACTGCTGCAGGACGCCCAGGTGGCAGTATCGCCGGGCATCGGCTTTGGTGAATACGGCGAGGGCTTTGTCCGCTTCGGTCTGATCGAGAACGAACACCGTACCCGGCAGGCGCTGCGCAACATCAAGCGCATGTTCAGGACGGATGGCAACACCTGAAACAAAGGTGCTCGGACTGGGCTCTCGGGTTAGGCCTGTCTCTGTCCCGCCCTTGCTGAGACCGTTTGCAGCATGGATGCTGCAACCGAGCCCCCATGGAAGGGTTCACGGCGAGTCTCAGCAAGGGTGGGATAGAGGCAGGCCGGAACGGACACTCAATGTCATTGAGCCTCGAATCATTTTTTGCAAGTATTGGCAGGAATACGGTGGATCATGTTGTCCCACATTTTCGCAGAGTATTTGGTTACGAGTGTCGAATCGCCGGGCAGCAGGGCGGCACTTCGACCGCCGAGACATCGACCGGGATATGGTGTTCAAGACGCGCCGTGAACCCGTCCCTGGGGGCTCGGATGCGACATCCATGTCGCATACGGTCTTGAACACCATACCCCGGTCGATATCTCTAGCCTTGTAGCCGAATTATGGGACAGCATGACAATGGATGACAGTTTGAAACCAGTGAGAATCGGAATCTGCGGTCTCGGCACCGTGGGCAGTGGCACCTTCAACGTGCTGCTGGAAAACGCCGACGCCATTGCGGCCCGGGCCCGGGCTCCGCTGCAGGTCACGCATGTCGGTGCGCGGCGGGACAACCCCGCCTGTGATCTCGCCGGCATCCGCCTCAGCCGCGATATTTTCGAGGTCGCGCGCGATCCGGAAGTCGACGTGCTGGTGGAGTTGATTGGCGGCACCACCGTGGCGCGCGAATTGATTGAGACCGCGATCCGCTCCGGCAAACACGTTGTGACCGCGAACAAGGCGCTCATCGCCGAGTACGGCAATGAGCTCTTTGCGCTGGCCGCCGAGCACAATGTTGCGCTGCGCTATGAAGCTGCCGTCGCCGGTGGCATTCCGATCATCAAGGCTCTGCGTGAGGGCCTGGCCGGCAACCGTATCGAGTGGCTGGCCGGCATCATCAATGGCACCGGCAACTATATTCTCAGCGAGATGCGCGAGCACCGGCGCGAGTTTGCCGACGTGCTGGCCGAAGCGCAGGCGCTGGGCTACGCCGAGGCGGACCCGACCTTCGACGTGGAGGGTATAGACGCCGCCCACAAGCTGGTGATCCTGGCGTCGCTGGCCTTCGGCATCCCGCTGCAGTTCGCCTCCGTCTATACTGAGGGGATTACGCTGCTGACACCGCAGGATCTGGACTACGCGGAAGAGCTGGGCTACCGGGTCAAGCATCTGGGTATTGCCAAACAGGGCGATCGAGGCGTGGAACTGCGGGTGCATCCTACGCTGATACCGAAGGACCAGTTGCTGGCCAACGTCAACGGCGTCAAGAACGCGGTGCTGGTGGAAGGCAGTGCGGTCGGACCGACGCTGTACTACGGCGCTGGCGCCGGCGGCAAGCCTACCGCCTCGGCGGTGGTGGCCGATCTGGTCGATCTGGCGCGGGACCTCAGCGCCGGTCAGGTCAGCCGGGTGCCGTCGCTGTCGTTTGCGGATACCTCCTTGCAGGACTTGCCCATCCTGCCGATGGCGGAGGTCGAGACGCCCTGGTATCTGCGCATGGAGGCAGACGACAAGCCCGGAGTGCTGTCCCGGATAGCGTCCATTTTCAGTGACCAGGGCATCAGTATCGAGGCCCTGATCCAGAAGGCTCCCACCGCTGGTCAGGTGCGGGTGCCCCTGATCGTGCTGACCAACCGCGCAGCGCAGGGCCGGGTGGATGATGCCGTAGAGCAGATCGAGGCACTGGACAGCATCGCGGGCAGGGTCACCCGTATACGCGTGGAAATACTGGACGGCTGACAGGCGGACAAACATGAAATACATAAGCACCCGGGGCGGGGCCCCGGCACTGGATTTTGAACAGGTTCTGCTGACCGGGCTGGCGCAGGATGGCGGCCTCTATCTGCCCGAGACGCTGCCCCGGTTCAGCGCCGACGAGATTGCCGCGATGGCGGAGCTGGATTATCCGCAACTGGCCCAGCGCATCATCGAGCCGTTCGTGGGCGACTGTATTCCCGCCGCCGACCTGCAGCAGATTATCGTCGATACCTATGCCGTGTTTCGTCACAATGCGGTGGCCCCGCTGGTGCAACTGGGCCACAACCAGTGGGTGCTGGAGCTGTTCCACGGGCCCACGCTGGCATTCAAGGATTTTGCACTGCAACTGCTGGGTCGCCTGCTGGACTATGTGCTGGAGCGGCGCCACCAGAAAGTGGTGATCATGGGCGCCACCTCGGGGGACACTGGTTCGGCGGCGATCGAGGGCTGCAAGCGCTGCAAGAATATCGACATCTTCATCCTCCACCCCCACGAACGGGTGTCGGAGGTCCAGCGCCGGCAGATGACCACGGTGGTGGGTGACAACATCCACAACCTGGCGATACAGGGCAATTTCGACGACTGTCAGGCGATGGTCAAGGCCAGCTTTGGCGACCGCTCCTTCCTGCCCGACGACCGTCGCCTGGTGGCTGTGAACTCGATCAACTGGGCCCGGATCATGGCCCAGATCGTCTATTATTTCTACGCCGCCGTGGCGCTGGGGGCACCGGCCCGGCCGCTGGCCTTCTCGGTGCCCACCGGCAATTTTGGCGATATATTCGCCGGCTACCTGGCAAGGCAGATGGGCCTGCCGGTGGCGCGGCTGATCATCGCCACCAACCGCAACGATGTGCTGCACAGGGTCATGACCACGGCCACCTATGGCCGCCAGACGCTGGAACATACCCTGTCGCCGAGCATGGATATCACGGTGTCCAGCAACTTCGAGCGCCTGCTGTTCGATCTCTATGACCGCGACGGCGCTGCGATCGCCGCGCTGATGAGCGATTTCGATCGTGGCGATATCCAGCTCTCGGACGCGGCAATATCCCGCGCCCGCAGCCTGTTCAGCAGCTACCGCGTACCGGACGAGGAGACCTGCGCCCAGATCGCCGCGACCTGGCAGGACTGCGAGTACCTGCTGGACCCCCACAGCGCCATCGGCGTCAAGGCGGCACTGGCCTCGGGTCTCGGCGCCGAGATACCGGTGGTCACTCTCGCCACGGCCCACCCGGCCAAGTTCCCCCAGGCGGTTACCCGGGCCGGGATCGGTGCCGAACCTGCACTGCCGCTGCATCTGGTGGACCTGTTCGATCGCCGCGAGCGCTGCGAAGTGCTGCCGCTGGATCTGTCCGCGGTGCAGACATTCATGGCGAATAACCTGGGCGCCTGATGGCGTCCGCGACTGTGCGGCGCATCCGGCGGCGCGCAGCCACCGTACCCCGGCCCTGCTGGCCGGGGGCCTGCATCCGTTGCTGGCGCGGGTCTACGGCGGCCGCGGGGTGACCGACCCCGGCGAGTTGCAGCTGTCATTCCGGGACCTGCTGCCCCCGCTGCAACTGAGCGGCTGCGAGCAGGCCGCGCGCCTGCTGGCGGATGCACTGGCCTGCCAGCAGCGACTGCTGATCGTCGGCGACTTCGATGCCGATGGTGCCACCAGTACTGCGCTGGCGGTCACTGTGCTGCGGGCCTGCGGCGCCCGGCAGGTGGATTACCTGGTACCCAACCGTTTCGAATACGGCTACGGCCTGACCCCCGAGATCGTCGAACTGGCAGCGCAGCGCCAGCCGGACCTGATCATCACCGTGGACAACGGCATCTCCAGTATCGAGGGGGTAGCTGCCGCCCGCGCCCGCGGCATCGCCACTCTGGTGACCGACCACCACCTGGCCGGCAGTGAGCTGCCGGCGGCGGATGTGATCGTGAATCCCAACCAGCCCGGCTGCGGTTTCCCCAGCAAATGCATCGCCGGGGTCGGGGTGATCTTCTACGTGATGCTGGCGCTGCGGGCGGAGCTGCGCAGCCGCGGCTGGTTCGAGCAGGCCGGATTGACGGAGCCGCAGCTGGCGGACTGCCTGGACCTGGTCGCGCTGGGCACGGTCGCGGATGTGGTGCCACTGGATCGCAACAACCGTATCCTGGTGGCGGCCGGGCTGCAGCGGATACGTGCCGGCCGGGCCCGGCCCGGCATCCGCGCGCTGCTGGAAATTGCGGGCCGCAATGCCGCTACGGTGGTGGCATCGGACCTGGGTTTTGCGGTGGGGCCACGGTTGAACGCGGCGGGGCGGCTGGAGGACATGTCGATAGGTATCGAATGCCTGCTGGCGGAGTCCGGGCGCGAGGCTGCCGAGCGTGCGGCGCGGCTGCAGCAGCTGAACCTGGAGCGGCGCGCGATCGAGCAGGATATGCAGCAAGAGGCGCTGGCACTGCTCGCCGGGCTGGAACTGACGGCTGACCGGGCGGCAATCACCCTGTACGAACCCGGCTGGCACCAGGGTGTGATCGGCATCCTGGCATCGCGGATCAAGGATCGTCTGCACCGGCCGACCATAGCCTTTGCCGATGCGGACGCAGAGGGCCAGGAATTGAAAGGCTCGGCGCGCTCCATCAACGGTATTCATATTCGCGATGTGCTGGATGCGGTGGCGACCCGGCAGCCCGGCCTGATCACCCGTTTTGGCGGTCACGCGATGGCGGCGGGGCTGAGTCTGCCCAGCGACCACTATCCGGCTTTTGCCGAGGCCTTTGTCGCCGAGGTGGCCCGCCACGGCCGCGACCTGGACCTGGAGGCCGTGCTGGAGTCCGACGGTGAGCTGCAGGCGCCGGATTTCGATCTGGAACTCGCCACGATGCTGCGCTTCGCCGGGCCCTGGGGCCAGCATTTCCCGGAACCGCTGTTCGACGGTCGCTTCCGAATCGTGCAGCAACGGCTGGTGGGGACCCGGCATTTGAAACTGGTACTGGCGCTACCGGGCACTGACACGGTGGTGGATGCGATTGCCTTCAATGTCGATACCGAGTGCTGGCCCGACCCCGGGCGGGAGTGGCTGGAGGCGGCCTACCGGCTGGAGGTCAACGAATTCCGCGGCAATCGCAGCCTGCAGCTGATGATAGAACAGCTGCTGTAGGCAGGTCCGCCTGTGGCCTGAATTCGCCGCCTGCGGTACACTGCGCGACTTTTCAACCGGAGCCTGGACGCATGCTCGAGATCAATCCCCTGTTACAGACCCTCAAGGATATCGAGGTACGCACCGACGTACTGAGGGGGTACCTTTGACTTTGCCAATCGCAAGGATCGCCTCAACGAGGTAGAGCGGGAACTGTCGGAACCCAGCGTCTGGGATGACCCGGAGCGGGCCCAGGAGCTGGGCCGGGAGCGGGCCTCGCTGGAGAACATTGTCAGCACCATTGAGCGGCTGGACAGTGCCACCGGCGACGCAGCGGACCTGTTGGAGCTGGCCGCAGCGGAGGATGATGAGGCCACCGTCACCGAGCTGCGGGCCGATATCGACGGCCTGCTGGAACTGCTGGGACAACTGGAATTCCGCCGCATGTTCAGCGGCGAGATGGACGTCAACAATGCCTTCCTGGACATCCAGGCCGGTTCCGGCGGCACCGAGGCCCAGGACTGGGCCGAGATGCTGCTGCGCATGTACCTGCGCTGGGGCGAGGCCCGTGGCTTTGCCACCAGCCTGATCGAAGTGTCCGGGGGGGAGGTCGCCGGCATCAAGAGTGCCACCATCCAGTTCGAGGGCGAATATGCCTTCGGTTGGCTGCGCACTGAAACCGGCGTCCACCGGCTGGTGCGCAAATCGCCCTTCGATTCTGGCAATCGCCGCCATACATCGTTTGCGTCGGTATTCGTGTCGCCGGAGATCGACGACAATATCGAGATCGAAATCAATCCCGCCGATCTGCGGGTGGATACCTATCGCGCCAGCGGCGCCGGCGGCCAGCACGTCAACAAGACTGACTCGGCGGTGCGGCTGACCCACAACCCCTCCGGCATTGTAGTGCAGTGCCAGACCGAGCGTTCCCAGCACCAGAACCGCGACCGCGCCATGAAGCTGCTGCGCGGCAAGCTGTACGAGATGGAGATCCAGAAGCGCAGCGTGGAGAAGCAGGCCATGGAGGACAGCAAGGCGGACATCGGTTGGGGCAGCCAGATCCGCTCCTATGTGCTGGACCAGTCGCGGATCAAGGACCTGCGCACCGGAGTGGAAACCAGCAACACCCAGGCGGTGCTGGATGGCGCCATCGATCAGTTCATAGAAGCCTCGCTGAAAAAGGGGCTGTAAGGCAGGGATATGAGTGACAGTGAAACAGGCCCGCGCGGGCAGGAAGATGACAACAAGCTGATTGCCGAGCGCCGCGGCAAACTGGCGCAGTTGCGCCAGCAGGGCAATGCCTTTCCCAACGACTTCCGGCGCAGCGCGCTGGCCGCGGAACTGCACCGCGAATTCGATGATCATGCCAAGGAAGAACTGGAAGCCGCCAACCAGCAGTATGCCGTGGCCGGACGCCTGGTGCGCAATCGTGGCGCGTTTTTGCAGATCCAGGATGGTTCCGGCCAGATCCAGCTGTACCTGAACCGCCGAGCGCTGGATGAGGCGGTCCTGGCGCAGATCAAGAGCTGGGACCTGGGCGATATCGTCTGCGCCAGGGGACCCATTCACAAGTCGGGCAAGGGCGAACTGTATATCAACATGGAATGGGCCCAGCTGCTGACCAAGGCCCTGCGGCCGCTGCCGGACAAGTACCACGGCCTGGCGGACCAGGAGCTGCGCTACCGCCAGCGCTATGTGGACCTGATCGTGAACCCCGAATCGCGGGCGGTGTTCCAGCTGCGCTCGCGGATCGTCGGCTTTATCCGCCAGTACATGGAGGGCCGCGGCTTCATGGAGGTGGAGACCCCGATGATGCAGGTGGTGCCGGGCGGTGCCGCTGCCAAGCCCTTTGTCACCCACCACAACGCGCTGGACCTGGACATGTATCTGCGCATCGCGCCGGAGTTGTACCTGAAGCGGCTGGTGGTTGGCGGCTTCGAGAAGGTCTATGAGATCAACCGCAGCTTCCGCAACGAGGGCTTGTCCACCCGCCACAATCCCGAGTTCACGATGCTCGAATACTACTGGGCCTACGCAGACTACCTCGACGCGATGGACCTGACCGAGGATCTGCTGCGGCAGCTGACGGCGGCGGTACTGGGCGATTCCACGGTGCACTATCAGGGCTGCAGCTACGACTTCTCGCAGCCCTTTGACCGCATGACCGTGTTTGACTCCATCCTCCAGTACAATCCGGACGTCAGTGCAGCGCAGCTGAGTGACCCGGAAGCCGCCCGTGAACTGGCCCACGGCCTCGGGATCGCACTGAACGACGGCTGGGGTCTGGGCAAGGTACAGCTCGAGATCTTCGAGAAAACCGTGGAGAACCGGCTGGACCAGCCAACCTTTATCACCGCCTACCCGACCGAAGTCTCGCCGCTGGCGCGGCGCAATGATGACGATCCCTTTGTCACTGACCGGTTCGAGTTTTTTGTCGGCGGGCGCGAACTCGCCAACGGTTTCTCGGAACTCAATGATGCCGAAGATCAGGCCGAGCGGTTTCGTGCCCAGGTGGCGGAGAAGGATGCTGGTGACGAAGAGGCCATGCACTTCGACCAGGACTATATCAGGGCGCTGGAGTATGGCATGCCGCCGACCGCGGGCGAAGGTATCGGGATTGACCGGCTGGTGATGCTGCTGGCCGACGCGCCCTCGATCCGGGATGTGCTGCTGTTTCCGCACATGCGGCCCGAATAGGGTGGGGCAGAGCCTGGTGAATCGCTACCGCTGGCGGCCGGTGTTACACTGACGCGGATGACCACAACCGCAAGGAAACAGCCTGTCATGGCGCTCGTGCGATGCTCTTTGACCGCGGTCGCGGCACTGGTGCTGGTGGCCTGTACAACAACAGCTCCTGCCGAACCGCCGGTGGCGGCCGAGCAAGCTCCAGCCACCACCCCGGAACTGACCCTGAACCTGCCCACGCGGGAAACCTGCGATTGTGAGCCGCTACCCGAGCGCGACCTGACTTTTCTCGAGCGCGGATTTGCCGCGGTGAGCCAGGCTGATACGGTAGCTGCAGCCGAGCACTTCCAGCGCTACAAGCGCCTGGAAAGCTCCGCCGAGGCACAGTGGGAAGCGGATATTGCGATAGCCTACCTGAGCATGTCACCGAACAGTCCGTTCTTTGACCGCGAGGCCGCCAGCAAAAGCTACCAGCGCCTGGCGAAGGCGCTGCGGGCCGACATGCAGGTGCATCCGACCACGCTGCTGCTGCGCGATGCACTGGAGTCCTTCGTGGTGATGCATCGCCATATCGAGGACCTCGAAAACAGCAATGCCACCCTCAAGGAAGATCTGGAGAAGCGCGAGGAGGCAATCAAGCGCCTGCGGGAGCTGACCCTGGGGCAGTCACGGGCAAATCGACCGTAAAAACCGAGCCCTTGCCTGGTTCGCTGCTGACGGCAATGCCTCCCCCCAGCAATTCGCAGTACTCGCGACAGATCGCCAGGCCCAGGCCGGTACCACCGTAGTTGGCACTGGTGTCATTCTCCGCCTGCACGAAGGCCTCGAACACCCGCTGCTGCTGGGCCTGGTCCATGCCGATGCCATTGTCCGTCACCGTGAAGCTCAACCAGCCTTCCCGTCCTGGCAGGGGGCCGGCACCGAGGCTGATCTCGCCATTGCTGGTGAACTTGCAAGCGTTGCTGAGCAGGTTCAGGAAGATCTGGCGGAAGCGGGTGGAATCCGAGTACATCACCGGCAGGGCGGCCAGATCCGGCAGGCTCAGGCGATTGCCCCGTTCCCGCAGCAGTGGCTGCATGGCTCCAGAGACCTGCTCCAGCAGTGGTCCGGGGGCAAAATTCTCGCAATTGAGTTGCATTTTTCCGGTTTCGATCTTGGATAAATCCAGAATGTCGTTGATCAGCGCGAGCAGCTGGTGGCCGGACAGGATGATCTTGTCCAGATCGCGCTGGAATTGCCCGCGGTCAATATCGCTGCGGTCGTCCAGTTCGTCATGCAGCATCTCGCTGTAGCCGATGATCGCATTCAGCGGTGTGCGCAGCTCGTGACTGACATTGGCGAGAAAGCGGCTCTTGGCAGCGTTGGCGTCATCGGCGGCATCCCTGGCCTCACTCACTTCCTCGATGGCGTTGCGCAGCTTGTCCGCCATGTCATTGAAGGCCCTGGCCAGGTCGCCCAATTCGCCGCGGTCCTCGATGTCGTTGATCCGATAGCTGAGTTCGCCGCTGCCGATGCGTTCGGTGCCCGTTTTCAGCCGTTTCAGTGAGCTGTTGGTGTAGCGCAGCAGGAAGAAACCCAGGGTCGAGGTCAGGAAGATGGAGGCCAGAAAGCCCAGCACTGTGATGCGGTCGGTCAGGGCGATGGTGCGGTCGATAATGCTGGCGCGCTGCACTGCGATGAACGACTGGCGTTGCTCCAGCTGGCGCAGGTGCTCCAGGGTTTCGACATAGGGCAGAGGATCATCCACGTCGCTTTCATAATCGGGATCATTGTAGTTCTGGTAGAATTCCAGCCAGCTCGCCAGCAGGAATTCGCTGGCATCCCACAGGCGCTGGAACTGGGCCTGGGTCACCTCGCTGCTACGGGTACCCAGATCGCGGATGGTGTCGGCTATGGCTGCCACATCTGCCTCCGCCTTGCTCAACTCCCCGGCTTCCAGCTGATCGCCGGTGGTCTCGCGCAGTGTCGCCAGCACCAGGATCTGCTGGCGCTGGTTCTCCAGCAGCTGGGCCGCTTCGGTGGAGAGCTGGGTCGCGGTCACCGAGTTGCGGTAGGCGATCATGCTTTCGTTCCGGGCATAGCTGCCCCAGAAGTGGGTGCCGACGTTGGCAGCAAACAGGACCAGAATGGTACACAGTGACAGGGTGAGCCTGCGTCGCAGGCTCATGCGCGCCGCAACCTCTCGATTTTGGCCAGCAGCTCCGGAAAATCGATCGGCTTGGTGGCGTAGTCGTCGCAGCCGGCTGCCAGTGCATTGCAGCGGTCCGCCTCCGTCGCGTGGGCAGTGAGCGCAATGATCGGTATTCCCCGCAGCATTTCGTCCTGGCGGGCGTGGCGGCAGGCGGTCCAGCCATCCATCACTGGCAGGTTCATGTCCATCAATACCACTGCGGGATGCTCGCTCGCCATCAGCGCCAACGCCTGCTCGCCATCGACCGCGGCAATGACTCGCAGGCCAGCGCGGGTCAGGCGCCGGGTCAGCATTTCGCGGTTCAGTGCGTTGTCTTCCACCAGCAGCACGGGACGCGGCTCAGACATTGTTGCGCTCCCTGATCCGGTGGACAACGACCGATTGCTCGATCCCCTTGATGCTGAGTTCACGGCGGTCGCTGACCTCGTAGTCCCCCCGCAACTGCTGTAGCGTGCTGTCCGAGATCAGGATTTCATCACCGCGGCAGTGGTCCTCGATGCGCGAAGTGACGTTCATCGGGTGGCCGACAAAGCCATACTTGCTGCGTCGCTCGGAGCCAATGTTGCCGGCGATCACCACCCCGGTATTGAGAGCGATGCCGGTGGCGAGTGCCGGCAGGCCCTCGGCCAGGTTCTGGGCGTTCATCGCGGCCATCGCTCCCTGCATTGCCAGCGCGCAGCGCACCGCGCGATCGGCATCGTCTTCGCGGCGCTGGGGCGCGCCAAACACGGCGAGAATGGCGTCGCCGATGAATTCGTCAATGGTACCGTTGAAGCTCATGATGATATCGGTCATTGCGCCCAGATAGCGGTTCAGCATGGTCACGACCTGGGCCGGTGCCAGATGCTCGCTGAGCGTGGTGAACCCGCGGATGTCGGACATCATGATGGTGACTTCGCGCAGGTCCCCGCCCAGTTCCAGGCCTTCGGGCCGCTCCAGGATGTCGGTGACGATCTCGTCGGACAGGTAGCGGCCAAAGGTTGCGCGAATGAACTTCTCGTTGCGTTCCAGTTGTTCGCGATATTGCTGTTCGCGGTCGTGCCAGCGCTTGCGCTCAATGCCGGCCTTGATTCTCGCCTGCAGCAGCACCGGGTTGAAGGGTTTGAACAGGTAGTCGTCGGCGCCGGCCTCGATACAGGCGATAATTCCCGCCATGTCCTGGCTGCCGGAAATCACGATGACCGGGGTGGCGCGCCACTCCGGGTGCTCCTTGATCCGGCGCAGCACTTCCCTGCCGTCCATGACCGGCATCATCAGGTCCAGCAACACCACGTCCACGTCGGTCTCTGCCAGCGTGCGCAAGGCCTCTTCACCGCTGCCTGCGGTCACCACCAGGTGGCCGGAGCGCGACAGATAGCGGGCCACCAGTTCGCGGTTTTCCTGCAGATCATCCACAGCCAGGATGAAGCCGGGTTCCGAGGCCCTCAGCCCCACATCGCCGCTATCGAGCTCCGGGTTGCCGGTGGCGCCCTCCTGGGCCGTGCTGACCGCCTTTAACAGCCGCAGCAGGGCGTCGTCCAGCGCCTGGACCTCGCTGCCCAGCTCCTCCCGCAGCATCTCCGCATAGCCGCGCACCGCCGCCAGCGCATTCATCTGATCGTGCTGGCTGTTGCCGGCACTGTCTGCCAGCAGCGTCTCCAGCTTGTCGGCGGCGATAAACAGGCGCTCGAAATCTTCGATTGCGGCCGTTCCCAGCACACTTTGTTCGCTGCCGAACAAGGCCCGCAACTCGACCATGGTGCGCAGCAGCACATCACTCCACAGGGCGGGGGATTGGCGGTGGTCGGTATTCACGCTACGGCGGTGCTCACGGTGATTGTCTGGCTGCAGTATAACGAGGCAATCTTTGCTGTGGAAACCGGCTTTTCATTCGTTATACGACAAGGTGGGCGGCCGGAGCGCCATCCGCCGGTATGTGTTTTGGCGCCTACGGGTGCGCATTGAGCGAAGTTTGGGTTACTATGGTGACGGGAGCTTCAGGGACCAGGCTTTTCATGGGGCAGGTAGAACGAGCATGTTGCAGCAAGTAGAAATCTTCCAGGGCCTTTCACGAGAGGAGCTGGATGCGCTGGCCAAGAGTTGTAACAGCCGGTCCTTTCCAAAAAATACCGTGGTCATACACGAGAACGACCCGGCAGACTCGCTGTTTGTCATCGAGAGCGGCAAGGTCAAGGTCTACTGCAGCGACAAGAACGGCAAAGAGTTCATCATGAACACCCAGGGCAGCGGCGATTATTTCGGTGAGCTGGCCCTGCTGGATGATTCCGTCCGCTCTGCCTCTGTGCGCACAGTGGAAAAGTGCAGTTTCTGCATCATCTACAAGGACGATTTCAATCGGGTTCTGGACGAGCATCCCAGCATCGCCCGCAAGTTGATCAGCAACCTGGCGCAGCGGGTGCGCAAGCTCACCGCCGACGTCAAGAGCCTGGCGCTGCAGGATGTTTACGGCCGGGTGGCCAATGTGTTGATGGATCTGTCCGAGGAACGCGGTGACGGCACCCTGTTCATCCCCGACAAGTTGACCCAGCAGGACATTGCCGACCGCGTCGGCGCATCCCGCGAGATGGTGGCCCGTATCCTGAAGGACCTCACGATCGGCGAGTATATCCGCTTCGAGGGCCGCCACATCATCATCAATACCCGGTTGCCGGCCAAGTACTAGTGCTCCTTCAAGGTGGCCCCCCCGCGTTTGTGAGTGGCCTCTTCAGTCCTGTCTGCACTCCCGTACTGTCAGGCGCAGGCCTCCGTCGGCCAGGCGTGCATTCAGCGTGTCCCCGACCGCCACTGCCGCCGCGTTTCTGACCACACTGTCCTCTTCAGTGGTGATGATCGCGTAGCCGCGCTGCAAAGTGGCCAGCGGACTCACCGACTCCAGCAACTGCGTCAGATGGGAGAGCCGGGTGCCGGCCAGCTGCAGCTTGCGCCTCATCCCCTGCTGCAAGCGCTGTTGCAGCTGTTCCAATTCCTGCAGGCGCCGCTGCAGGCGCCGCAGCGGTGAGCTGGCCAGCAGACGACTGCGCAGCAGGGTCAGCTCTGCGCGGTGCCGGCGCAGCTGGTTGCGCTGGGCCAGATGCAGCCGCTGTTCCAATTCATCCAGCCGTTGTGTCTGTTCCCGCAGCAAATTACCGGGGTGCTTCAGCCGGTGCCGCAAATGCTCCAGCTCACGTCCGGCCTCCAGCAGCCGGCGCCGCATCTGACGCTGCAGGGCCAGCTCCAACTGGGCCAGCCGGGCCGCCCACTGACGCTGGTCTGCACTCAGCAATTCCGCCGCGGCGGAGGGGGTGGCGGCACGCTGGTCGGCGACCAGCTCGGCGATGCTGATATCGACTTCGTGACCCACTGCACTCACTACCGGCAGCTCGCTGGCGACGATGGCTCGCGCCACGATCTCCTCGTTGAAGGCCCACAGGTCCTCCAGCGAACCGCCCCCCGGGTGACCAGCAGTGCATCCAGGCCGAGTTTGCCCTCCCGCTGCCAGCGGTTGGCGTTGGCAATGGCGTCGCAGATAGCGGCAGCAGCATCCGCCCCCTGCACGGGTACCGGCAGCAGCAGCACTTCGATCGACGGACAGCGCCGCCGCAACACCGTCAGCACGTCGTGAATGGCGGCGCCCGTGGGCGAGGTGACCACGCCCAGACGGCGGACAGGGTCCGGCAGCGGGCGCTTGCGCTCCGGCGCAAACAGGCCCTCGGCCTGCAGCCGCTGCTTCAGCCGCTCGAACTCCAGCAGTAGGGCGCCGGCGCCGGCGTGCTCCAGAAATTCGACGATCAGCTGGAACTCGCCGCGCCCCTCATACAGCGACACCCGGCAGCGCAGGCGGATCGCCATGCCGTTTTCCGGGGTGAAGCGGATGCGCTGGTTGCGATTGCGGAACATCGCGCAGCGCACCTGGGCGCTGCCATCCTTCAGCGAGAAATACCAGTGGCCAGAGGAGGGAGCGGCGAAATTGCTGACCTCGCCCTCTACCCAGACAAAATCGAAATGGCTCTCCAGCAGGCGCCGGGCCTCCCGGTTCAGTTGGCCGACGCTAAGTGTGGTAACTGTGCTGGATAACGGCTGTGGCGACACGGACCTTGTTTACCTGGGACATCGAGAAGATTTATAATTGCATGTTTACCTTCCATCTGCCAACCGGAGAGGCCCTATGTTGCGTATCGCCCAGGAAGCCCTGACCTTCGACGATGTACTGCTGTTGCCCGGGTACTCCGAAGTGGTGGCCACCGATGTCTCCCTGCGCACCCGCCTGACCCGGAGTATCGAGCTCAATATCCCGTTGCTGTCGGCGGCCATGGATACGGTGACCGAGGCCCGATTGGCGATTGCCATGGCCCAGGAGGGGGGTATCGGCGTCATCCACAAGAGCATGACCATTGCCGAGCAAGCTGAACAGGTGCGCAAGGTAAAAAAATTCGAGAGCGGCGTGGTAAAGGATCCGATCACCATCCAGCAGAACGCCACCATTGCCGAACTGAAGGAGCTGACCAACGCCCACGGCATCTCCGGGGTTCCGGTCCTGGATGGCGCCGATCTGGTCGGTATCGTCACGCGGCGCGATGTCCGGTTTGAATCCGACCCCGCCAAGCGCGTGTCCGAAATCATGACTCCGCGAGACAAGCTGGTCACGGTGAAGGAAGGGGCCGGTTCCGAGGAAGTGCAGCGCCTGCTGCACCAGCACCGGATCGAGAAGATCCTGGTGGTCAACGACAACTTCGACCTCTGCGGCATGATTACCGTGAAGGATTTCGACAAGGCCGAAAGCTTCCCCCATGCCTGCAAGGACTCCTATGGCCAGCTACGGGTAGGTGCCTCAATCGGCACCAGCGCGGATACCGATGACCGGGTAGAGGCGCTGGTGCGCGCTGGCGTGGACGTGCTGATCGTGGATACTGCCCACGGTCATTCCCGCAATGTGCTGGAGCGGGTGCGGATGATCAAGTCTGCCTATCCTTCGATGCAGGTGATCGGGGGTAATATCGCCACCGGAGCCGCGGCCCTGGCGCTGGTCGAGGCCGGTGCGGATGGCGTCAAGGTGGGCATCGGCCCTGGCTCGATCTGTACAACCCGCATCGTCACCGGTACCGGGGTGCCGCAGATTACCGCCATCGCCAACGTGGTGGAGGCGCTGGCGGGGCGGGATATCCCGGTGGTGTCCGACGGCGGCATCCGCTTCTCCGGGGATATCGCCAAGGCGCTGGTGGCCGGCGCCCACGCAGTGATGATGGGCAGCATGTTTGCCGGTACCGAGGAGGCGCCGGGCGAAGTGGAACTGTACCAGGGCCGCACCTACAAGGCCTACCGCGGCATGGGTTCGCTGGGCGCGATGTCCCGCAACCAGGGCTCCTCCGATCGCTACTTCCAGGACGCCAGCAAAGGCGCGGAAAAGCTGGTGCCGGAAGGCATTGAGGGCCGGGTTCCCTACAAGGGGCCGGTATCAGCGATTATTCACCAGCTGATGGGCGGCGTACGCTCGGCCATGGGCTACACCGGCAGCAGCACGATCGACGACATGCGCACCCGCCCCGAATTCGTCCGGGTGACCTCGGCGGGCATGTCCGAAAGCCACGTGCACGATGTCTCCATCACCAAGGAAGCGCCCAACTACCCGGTGCGGTAGCGGTCAGGACCCCCATGAATGCAGATATTCACGCCAGTCGCATCCTGATCCTGGATTTCGGCTCCCAGTACACCCAATTGATTGCGCGGCGGGTGCGGGAGGTGGGGGTCTACAGCGAAATCCGGGCCTTCGATGTGACCGAGGAGGAGATCCGTGCCTTTGCGCCCCGCGGCATTATCCTCTCCGGCGGCCCGGAATCGGTGCCGGCTCCGGGCTCGCCGCGGGCCCCGGCCTGTGTGTTCGAGCTGGGAGTGCCGGTGCTGGGCATCTGTTATGGGATGCAGGTCATGGCGGCCCAGTTTGGCGGCAAGGTTTCTGCCTCTCCCACCAGCGAATTCGGCTACGCCCAGATCCGGCTGACCGCGCCAGGCGGCCTGCTGCACGATATCCGCGACCACTTTGACGCCGATGGCAACAGCCTGCTGGACGTGTGGATGAGCCACGGCGACAAGGTGGTCGAACTGCCGCCGGAGTTTGAGCTGATGGCGGCCACCGACAGCTGTGCCATCGCCGCGATGGCACACCGGGAAAAACCGTTCTACGGCATCCAGTTCCACCCCGAGGTGACTCACACCCTGCAGGGCAAGCGCATTGTCGAGCATTTCGTGCTCGAATTGTGCGGCTGCGAGGCGCTGTGGACCCCGGCCAATATCGTCGAGGATGCCATCGCGCGGGTGCGGGCCACTGTCGGCGATGACAAGGTGCTGCTGGGCCTGTCCGGCGGGGTCGACTCCTCGGTGGTGGCGGCCCTGCTGCACCGCGCCATCGGCGAACAGCTGACCTGTGTGTTCGTCGACAATGGCCTGCTGCGCCTGCACGAGGGCGACCAGGTGATGGAGATGTTCGCCCGCAACATGGGGGTGAAGGTCATTCGTGTCGACGCCGAGGACCTGTTCCTGGACAAGCTGGCTGGCGTCGCCGACCCTGAACAGAAGCGCAAAATCATAGGCAATACCTTTATCGAGGTGTTCGACACCGAGGCCACCCGTCTACGGGATGTGAACTGGCTCGCCCAGGGCACCATCTACCCGGATGTGATCGAGTCCGCCGGCGGCAAGACCGGCAAGGCCCATGTGATCAAGTCCCACCACAATGTCGGCGGCCTGCCCGAGGACATGGCCATGTCCCTGGTGGAACCGTTGCGGGAACTGTTCAAGGACGAAGTGCGCCGCATCGGCCTGGAACTGGGCCTGCCCTACGACATGGTCTACCGCCACCCCTTTCCCGGTCCCGGCCTGGGGGTGCGCATCCTCGGCGAGGTGAAGCGCGAGTACGCGGAACTGCTGCGCCGCGCCGACGCCATCTTCATCGAAGAGCTGCACCGCGAAGACTGGTACCACAAGACCAGCCAGGCCTTCGCCGTGTTCCTGCCGGTCAGGTCCGTCGGCGTGGTGGGCGACGGCCGCCGCTATGAATGGGTGATCGCCCTGCGCGCCGTGGAAACCATCGACTTCATGACCGCTCGCTGGGCACACCTGCCCTATGAACTGCTGGAACGTGTCTCCAACCGGATTATCAACGAGATCTCGGGGGTGTCGCGGGTGACTTATGATGTCAGTAGCAAGCCGCCGGCGACGATTGAGTGGGAGTGAAATAAGGTCTTTCAGGGACTATCGGCGGCTATCGGAAAAGTGGCGTAAGGTTTTGATTTTTATTAATTTACGTCTCATTACCTATCAGTGGCTATCGGCGGCAAGCAGAAACATTTGTCGGTAAAAACGACGGTATCGCAAATCCCTCGAATTAAGACTCTCCCATTTACCGTCATGACTTTTTTCGGCATGACGGTAAAACTACGCCCTAACTTCTTTTGATATCAAGAACTTAGGGACATCATCAGGGCTCCTGACCCTTGACGGTAACAAACCGCAACCACAGGAGAAACCTGATATGTTGACCGATACAGCACTACGCAAACTCAAGCCCAAAGCCGCGCCCTACAAGGCCTCCGACCGCGATGGCATGTACGTGACGGTGTCGAAAACCGGCACCGTCACCTTCCGCTACGACTACCGCCTCAATGGCCGCCGCGAAACCCTCACCCTCGGTCGTTACGGGCCGGGCGGTATCTCCCTTGCCCTGGCGCGCGAGCGTCTGCTGGATGTCCGCAAGGCTGTGGAGGAGGTGAGCCCTGCGTCCATCGCCACCTTTGCTCCAAAGGATTGCGCGCTGTCCCCTGCCGAGATTCGGCTGATGATGCATGAGATGGATACCGTTGCCACATTGCTTGCTCAATGAAGTTGGCTTCAATCGCGACTGGATTGAGAAGGCGCTGGCCCACGAGGATAACCGTTCGTCGCGCGCCGTGTATAACAAGGCGGAGTATGCCGAGCAGCGTCGGCATATGCTGCAGGAGTGGGCGAACATGATCGATGCCTGGGTGGAGGGGGAGACCTACACTCCAACGCTGTTGCCATCGTGTATGTCGGTGCCAGCGTTGAGGGCGTCGGTATGACTACAGTTGTACTAACTGGAATTCCACTAGATGCACCGTATGGCGGTCTGCTTGGCGCGGTTTATAAAACCAAAGAAATGCTCACTAATAGTGAGCAAATTTCCTGTTTAGTAAACCGGAGAAGAGTCTGCTTCCATGTTCATGCACACCCAAGGTTGTCACATGACATCCTTGGGTGTCACCCCCATACTGGAGGCAAGAAATGACGCGCCCATCACATCCGAAGAAAGAAGTTGAAGCTGCGCTCAGACATGCTGAAGGGGAGTGATGGCCAGTCGAAGTTGGCGGTGGCCACGCCTGGGGCAGAATTTACTGCCCCTACAATGACGATGAATGCCGCTGTGGTGAGTTCTGTATCGCGAGTGTGTGGAGTACGCCGAGAAATCCCGGCAGCCATGGCCGGGCGCTGCGTAGGGTGGTGGACACATGCTCCATTCACCAGCGCCGGGGCGATACGGAACCGGAGGATTGAGCTATGGAATACATTTTTACGCTGAAATACCAATTGACTGACGAGGACAGTGACCCGGATGTGCTGGTGGAGCGTCTGGGTGCAGCCGGCTGTGATGATGCCCTTGTCGGTGTGGGGCAGCCCGGTCGCCTGGCGCTGGAATTCTCCCGCGAGGCGGGCAGTGCTGAGGAGGCGGTTCGAACCGCCTTAGCCGATGTCAAAAGTGCCGTTCCTTTAGCGCGCCTGATCGAGGCTTCGCCGGATCTTGTCGGTCTGACGGATGTGGCGGACCTGGTGGGTATTTCCCGGCAGGGGATGCGCAAACTCATGCTTGCCCACCGGATGACGTTCCCCATACCGGTTCACGAAGGTAGTGCCTCGATCTGGCATCTGGCGGAGGTACTTGATTGGCTGAGGGTGCGAGGAGGCTACCAGATTGATACTGGGATATTGGAAGCCGCGAGAGTGGCATTGGAAGTGAATATCGCTAAGGAGACTATGCGGCACCCGTTGAGAGGCCAAGGGAATATGGAGTTGCTGACAGCATAGCTGTCAGCTCAGTTGTTGCGAGAGTGCACAGGGCGGGCGATACGTTGTCTCACGTCTGGTCCGGGAGCGGGAGCCGTTTTCCCTGATCGGGATTCGTACTTGCGCTCCTCGATCCAAGCCTCCACTTCCTCTAGATCCCATACGACGCAGCGGGTGTTAGGTTGAAGCGGCGCGGGAAATCTCCGCGGCGTTCCAGCTCGTAGATCGTGGTTTCTGCCAAGGGCACGATCTGGTGCAGTTCCTGCCGGCGGATAGTTCTGCGAAAGGGAAGAGGAGATTTCACAACATATTGTGGTAACTCCTCGTATTCCGGTGTTCCGGGTATTGGCAGGGATGGGCGTGATTGGGATTCCATGCATGGCTCCGGTGCTGTGCTCACAGCGAAATTGGGCAATGGAGTTATGGTGGCTATAGGAGGCGATTGCTACAACTTACTGGGGCGAACTGGAGCAACCCCCCCAGTGAGAGTGTCCACTCAGAGCCGTGATTGGCGGGAGTATCGCATAACGCTGGGTCTCGATAAGTGGTGCAACTAGTTGATGGACTTGAACGTAGGTAGGCGGGCGGTTGGAATTATGTATACATCGTGATACATTAATGCCATTTAAAGCTATTTGAAGATAACACTATGCCTACTCCTCATCACCCGTCCGCCGCCGTCAAGCGCGTACTGCGGAAATTGGGTACAGATATCCGGGAAGCGCGGCAGAGGCGTCGGTTAACGATGGCAGTGGTCGCAGACCGTGCGTTTACCAGTCGGGCGACCCTTCAACGGGTCGAGTCCGGTGATCCCGGCGTGAGCATGGGTATCTACGCCGCTGTTTTACAGGCCTTGGGTTTGCTCAAGGGGCTCGATCAACTTGCTGACCCCGCTCGGGATGAAGTCGGGCAAGCCCTCTCTTCAGCAGAGCTGCCCAAACGTGTCCGTATGCCCAGTGCGACAAGGAAACGGTCTCATGACTGATGTCGAAGTTCACATTGATCTGGAAGGGCAAGTGCGTCGATTGGGGCTATTGCGTCGGCAAATGTCACGACGAAGTGAGACCGTTACCTTTGAATACGATCCGGCCTGGCTTGAGGATGCAAACCGGTTTTCAATCGAACCGGCACTGACGTTGACAGCTGGAACGTTTCCGCCACAGGCGGGACAGGCTATATTCGGTTCGATAGGCGACTCTGCACCGGATACTTGGGGCCGGCGCTTGATGCAACGTGCTGAGCGGCGTCTGGCGGAGCGGGAAGGACGGCAGGTGCACACCTTGGGGGAATTACATTACCTGCTTGGTGTGGCGGACGAAACCCGGCTCGGTGCACTGCGTTTTCGTTGGAGTGGCGAGGAAGTATTCCAGGCGCCGGTACGTGAGGGCGTTCCGGCACTGGTTGAGCTTGGTCGCCTGCTCCAGATCAGCGAGCGTATCGATCGTGATGAGGAAACGGACGAAGATCTTCGGCTGATTTTTGCGCCGGGTTCGTCACTGGGAGGTGCCCGGCCCAAGGCGTCTGTGATCGACCAGTACGGTCATTTGTCGATTGCCAAATTTCCCAAAGAAGCGGATGACTACAGTATTGAAACCTGGGAAGAAATTGCGCTCAGGCTAGCGGAGCGGGCGGGTATTGAGACACCAGAGCATCAATTGGTGCAGGTTGCCGGAAAAGCGGTACTGTTGTCGCGTCGTTTCGATCGCGTCAATGGATGGCGCGTTCCCTTTCTGTCAGCGATGTCAATGACGGGATCACAGGATGGAGAACGTGGTAGCTATCCCGAACTGGTTGATGCCCTGACAGCACATGGAGTGCAAGCCAAAGCGGATGCGGTACAGCTTTATCGTCGCGTGGCCTTCAATGTACTGGTGTCCAATGTTGACGATCATTTGCGCAACCACGGCTTTCTATGGGCAGGGCAGGGTGGCTGGGTGTTGTCGCCGGCTTACGACTTGAATCCGACGCCAGTGGATGTGAAAGTACGCATCCTGACGACCAATATCGATCTCGATGAAGGCACTTGTTCGGTGGAATTGCTCGAAGAAGCCTCGGAATACTTCGGTTTAAGTCTGAAGGCAGCACGTGTTGTTATCCACGAGGTGGCGGAGGCTACCCGGACCTGGCAGTCGGTGGCTGAAGCGGTGGGTGCCCGGCGTACAGAAATCGCCCGGATGTCCAGTGCTTTTGAACACGGAGACCTGCAAGCGGCGTTGCAGCTATAGGTCCAGGCTATGCAGCCGGAATAACGAAGACGTGCAGAGCTGTTTATGCTGCCGTAGTTTCAATGTAAAGCGATATAAAATAGGACATCGAATTCGGATATAAAGCTATTGCTTCAAAACGCGTATTTCCTCGCCGAGAGATTCTGGCGAGCGCGGCAACTGAACCACAGAAATCACAAAATCATACTGGCCGGAGTAAATTGCCAGTTCATGGCAGGGGTCACTGAACCATACCCCACCATCGAAACTACGACCTGAGCGCGCTGTCTCAGCGTCGATTGTTCCTTGCCCCGCTGCAAGCGAGGCGGTTGGAACACTGACAGGCGGCACGCCTACGGCCTTGATATAGGCGCCAGATTTGAAAGCACGCTCAGATGCTCGTGCCCATAAAATGTAACCCGATCGCGAAACGACAAGGACAGCGCGCTGTTCGGTAAACTCGATCCATCTAAGACAATAATTTCACCGTCGGTGACGGTGACAAGATATTGGTGCTGGGGGGGGACGAAAACGGAAAGACGAATGAACTCACCCAGATTCTTGTCAAAAGAGGATCAAAATTTTCGGGAATCAATGGCAAGTCCTCTGGAAAGTGATGCACGAGATCCACCGCTCGTGGTTCGCGACTCTTTAGTGTTCCGGGAAATGGGCTAAATATTTGTCAGGATCTGAACAGTGTCTCGACCATAAAATCGATAAAGACGCGCACCTTGGGCGCCAGGTGCTTGCTTGACGGCCACACCGGCCGGAAAGTACCTTCGTGTTCGATGTGTGCGTCGAGAATCGAAATCAGTTTTCCTTGCTCGATAGACTGCCGGACCATGAAGTCTGGAAGGCTCGCTATGCCAAGCCCCGCTAGTGCAACGTCCAGTAGTGCTGACGATGTATTGCAGACCATGACGGATGACGACTCTTGATCAGGTTTGCCATCAACTGTCTTTAACGGCCACGGCTCCAATTTGCCTGTGGATGGAAACTTGTGATGCAGGCAAGCGTGATTAGCGAGATCCGATGGGGTCGTTGGTGTGCCGTGGCTGGCCAGGTAGTCGGGTGAGGCAACCAGTTGCAGTCGATAGCTGCCGAGCGGACGAGACACCCAATCCCCTTGAAGGATGTTTATCCCTCACGGGAATTCAGTACCAGACAGGCTTGTCGATATCTAGGAAGCATTCCTATTGTAATCCCCCGGAAAATAATCAAGAGTCTGAGTAGGAGAAGTCCATACACGTCCGGTAAACCCATCTTTCTGAGCCCCTTAAACAGCGACACGAAGTGGGTGACGGATGTCACGGAGTTCAGAGTCGCGGATAAAAAACTGTATCTTTCCCCTGTCATCGATTTATTTAATCGGGAGGTAGTGTCATTCTCGTTGTCCGAGCGACCGCTCTTTGGCATGGTAAGATCAATGCTTGAAAGCGCATTTGAACGACTGGAGAATGGCAGCGGTCTGATTCTACACTTTGATCAAGGCTGGCAATACCGAATGCCTGACTATAGGGATATATTGAGAAAGCATTCAGTCCATGACTAATCAGCCATTGCACTTGCGGCTGGTTGAAGTAATGAGTGTGGGATCAACAACCGGTATCATCGTTGCGACGCTTGGCTACATGGTTGTCAATCGTCTGCTTGACGGGCAATTGGCGATGCTCGGACTGAATCAGGAAAGTATTGAAGTTAAAAGTTTTATTATTGTCTGGATGCTCACCTTTTTGCACGGCGTCATACGCCGGGAGAGAGCCTGGATGGATCAGGGCTGGATGATTGCGTTGCTTTCCCTGGCAGCCGCTGTCCTGAACTGGATGACTACCGGCGATCACCCCGTTAAAGCGGCGATGGGAGGATTGTGGTCGGTGTTCGGAGTTGATCTTACCTTGCTTGCCGGTTTCCTTGTTGCCGGTTACGCCGCATTTTGTTTACGGAACTACGGAAAAAAGCCGGTAGGGAGTCCTGAACATAACTTGCGGGATATCAGTGTCGCGCTGGTGATTGCCTTCAGACCGGGGTGGCTGCGCGTACTGCGTATTCTTCCCGGTCTGGGTGCATAGAAGTCAAGGCGTGCTCTTGCGTGGTGTAACCTGAGAGTGCGTGGTGATTTACACTTTGCTAATATGTCACTTGGTTGATAATGGGGTGAAAAGCATTGCCGCCGGAAAAATCGCTGCGTCACCCGCGGAAACAAAGAGCTGGTGATTCTGACGGTAAACGCGACGGTAAAACCTAAAGTCAGCCTTTTTTAAATCCTTTGCCTTCAATGGGTTAGACCCTCGTTGATGATTGAGTGGGAGTGACTGGTAACGACAGGCAACATCTGGCACTGGCTGGCATCACGGCGGCGGCTTGGAGATTCTGCGGTTGAGCGATTGTAGTATAAAACACAGTATCGCAAGGACGCGGATCGCATCCTACAGGGCGGCCAGGACGACCACCCGGGATGCATAAAACAACCGGAGGATTCATGGATAAAGATGAAGACAGAACAACGCATTACCAAGAAGGCAGCCTGACATTACCAGGAACGGTGATGCTGGGAACCGGAGTAATGATAGGCGCTGGTATCTTTGCACTGACCGGGCAAATGGCGCAGATGACAGGCGTTCTCTTCCCGCTGGCGTTTCTGGCCGCCGCCGTGATCGTTGCCTTTAGCGCCTATTCCTACATCAAGATTTCCAATGCCTATCCGTCTGCCGGTGGCATCGGCATGTATCTGCACAAGGCCTACGGAGACCGGTTGCCGACGGCGTTCAACGCCTTGCTGATGTATTTTTCGATGGTGATCGCCCAAAGCTTTCTGGCTCGCACCTTCGGCGCCTATACCATGCAGCTTTTCGGTGGCGACGAGAGCGGCA
This sequence comes from Kineobactrum salinum, assembly GCF_010669285.1. Lineage (GTDB taxonomy): Bacteria > Pseudomonadota > Gammaproteobacteria > Pseudomonadales > Halieaceae > Kineobactrum > Kineobactrum salinum. Next base: position 3,878,183 of record NZ_CP048711.1, read on the forward strand.
TGATGGTGCCTGTTCTCGGCGTATCACTCATTCTCGCCGCCTTTCTGGTGAATCTTTCCGGTAATCGACTGATTCAGGGCGTGGCCTCTTTTATCGGTGTTTTGAAAATCGCGGGCATTCTTATTTTCGGAGTGGTGGGAATCTGGATCGCTGACAGCCTTTCAGTGGATTTCTCAAACCCTGGAGAGGCCGGAACCGTGGGTAATTTCCTGGGTGCAACGGCACTCGGAATACTGGCGTTCAAGGGCTTCACAACAATTACCAACAGTGGCTCGGAGGTGAAAGACCCCAAACGCAACGTGGGTCGCGCCATCGTGATTTCCATCGCCGCCTGCGTGGTCATCTACACGCTGGTGGGCTTTGCCGTTGCCAGTAATCTCTCCCTTGCCGAAATCATCGAAACCCGGGACTACTCCCTTGCCGCTGCCGCCCGGCCTGCATTGGGGGAGTATGGCGTTTGGTTCACGGTGGCCATTGCCATGATGGCCACCGCCGGCGGCATTCTCGCCAGTATCTTTGCCGTCTCCAGAATGCTGGCCATGCTGACGGAAATGAAACTGGTTCCCCACAGCCACTTCGGTATGCCGGGGAGCATCCAGAAGCACACCCTGGTTTACACCGTGGTTCTCGGCCTTGTCCTCACCGCATTCTTTGACCTCTCCCGCATTGCGGCGCTGGGGATCGTGTTTTACCTGATCATGGACATTGCCATTCATTGGGGCGTCATTCGCTATCTGAGGGAGGATATTGAGGCCAGGGCATGGGTCCCCGTTACGGCAATTGTTCTCGATTTGCTCGCGCTCGGAGGCTTTGTCTGGGTCAAGCTGAACGCCGACCCTTTTGTGATTGGCGTGGCGGTCGTGGCGATGATGATCATCGCGGTTGTCGAGCAGATTTTTCTCAAAAAAACGTCGGGAATCAAGCCGCCAGGTAGTGAGCACCCTCATTCTCACCACCACTAATATCCTGAAGTCAACACGAAGAGGAAACCGTGATGGAGAATTATATGTTGGGTCACTCCATGTGGGCAGGCCATAATGGCTGAGTACGGTCAGGCCCACAGATCGTCACTGACTGAGCACTTGTTTCATTCATTGTGGAAAGATCGGGTATGGAAGTTAAAACATTTTTAGACCTAATCGAATGGACCCGAAAACTGCATGCGAAGCTGGCGGAATGCCTGGCTCATTGCGCTTCGCATCACCAAGACGAACGCGCTTCGCTGCTGCTCGACTATCTGGCGTTGCACGAAACTGAAATGGAGAAAATGGTGGCAGCGTTTGAACGCCAGGCGATTGTAAACCAGGTCAATCTGCTGGCCGTGCCCATTCAATGTACCGGCTTCATAATGGAGCTCTAATAGAGTTTTTACGGTAGTTGCATCGACATGACTGAGTAGCTTTGTACCAAGTTCGGTCGCTATTTCCTCACACCACTGGAGGGTTGATACGAGCAAAGCCTTCCTGTGTTCGATAAGGATAGTACGGATAAGCCGGCATCTGGTAACTTGCCTCATCCAGGCGTTTGACCTGGTCAGGCTGCAGGGACCACCCCACCGCACCTAGATTGTCTCGCAGTTGCTGTTGGTTTCGCGCACCAATGATAACGCTCGAGACTGTTGGCCTTTGCAGTAACCAGTTGATCGCGATTTGCGGAACTGTCTTCCCGGTTTCCCCGGCAATGTCGTCCAGTACGTCGACAATACCATAGAGATGTTCATCATCCACAGGAGGGCCGAAAGATGCCGTTTCGTGCAGGCGACTGCCTTCAGGGATTGGCGCATTCCGGCGAATTTTCCCGGTTAATCTGCCCCAGCCCAATGGGCTCCAGACCATTGCCCCCACGCCCTGGTCCATGCCCAACGGCATCAACTCCCATTCATAGTCGCGCCCGGTTAACGAGTAATAGACTTGATGTGCTACCTGCCGCGGATAACCATGACTATCAGACACGCCCAACGATTTCATTAATTCCCACCCGGAAAAATTAGACGCCCCGATGTAGCGGATCTTGCCTTGTCGAACCAGATTGTCCAGCGTGTACAGCACCTCCTCTACCGGCGTAAACTTGTCGAAGCCATGCAACTGGAACAAGTCGATATAGTCGGTCTGAAGGCGTTTCAGGGCCTCGTCTACACTCTTGATCAGACGAGAACGGGAGGTACCCGCATCCATCGGGCCATCTCCCATGGGCAGCGCGGCTTTCGTTGAAATCAGCACTTGGTCCCTGAGACCCACAAGCGCCTTGCCCAAAACGGTTTCAGAGTCTCCATCGGAATAGACATCCGCACTATCAAATAAATTCACGCCAGCTTCCAGGCAAATCTCAACCAACTGACGCGCTTCATCCACGTTGGTCGTTCCCCAATTTCCAAACAACGGGCCCTTGCCGGCAAAAGTGCCAGCACCAAAACTCAGAACTGGCACACGAAGCCCCGATTTTCCTAACTGTCTATATTCCATTGCTATACCCTCAACGGTATATGTATTCGAACACTTACTACCATATTCATAACATTCATCCGATATATTGATATATTGCATTGAATTAGTTACATTGAAGTCATAACCCAAGGGACCTCGTGAGTATTATATATCTCGCTGCCGACCAATCAATATATCCAATATATGGATATATTGATTGGTCGAAAGCAGATTGTCAAATATTTTTCTGGGGAGCTATCCGGCCGCACTTGCCAGAACAAACACATGGAATAGTTATGAAGCCATTTTCCCACCCCGATATGAACGAAATAGAGAACATTAATATTTTCTATGCTCTGGGCGATGCTGCGCGATTGCATATCATCAAAAACCTTTACCAGGCCAAGCAGCCACTGACCTGCATTCAGGCAGCCGAGGGCATTGATAACTTACCCATTTCAACACGCTCACACTGTTTTCGTGTATTGCGGGAAACCGGATTAATTCGCTCGGAGAAGAAGGGGCGAGAATGCTATAACACCCTGCGTCTGGAAGAGCTGGACAAGAAATTTCCTGGCCTGATGAAGGCAGTTATCAGCAAGTCATAGTCGGGGATAGCAGGTATCTGCACGAGCAGTACAGGGACTCTTCGTCAATGGTGGTGTTGTCGAGTTTTACCGACAGCATGATTTCCTCGGCGCCTTCCAGAAAATCTATTGGATGCCATTTTCTCGCTACGATGACACCTGGGACACGATAGAATATTGGTTTGTTGATAAACGCTTGAACAGAACTCGAAAAATGGGGCGGAGGGATTAAAAATTAATCCCTCCGCCCCCTTGTTTGGAGATCCTCAGAGGGAACTGGCGGGCTCAGCCTGGTAGGCTTCGTGGAGTAAACTTATAAACGGTTTTGCTTGTGCAATAACATTTTCAGCAATGGCAGTGACAGGGATGCCCGGTGTCCATGAATTCATCACTGCGGCACCAGACAGCTCCCCAAGGCGTTCTAATGTGATGGCTTCGTGGCGCTGAGGAACACCAAGCCGGTCCAGTTGACGCTGGACAATACTCATCATTGTGCCGAGTTGCCGATCAGAAAGCAGCGAAGCTGGACCAGAGCCGAAATATTCTGGAGAGTTTCCTGTACGAGATTGAGCAACACTGAAGGGAGTGCATGAATTCACGTATGGGAAGAACAACCGGCCAATACCAAGCAGTCCAGCCTGACGTTGTTGCCTGAAACCAGTCCAAAACGTTGGATTCAATTCGTTCTATCGCCGTTTCAGGCTGCATTTGCCCCAGGCTTACGCAACATAGAGAGCATCATTTTGGGCACCATCACTGCTTGACTGAAGAAGGCTCCTGAATGCTTTGTCAGTGAATCTGGAACATCTTTGACGCGCCGATGACAAAAGATATGCCGATTGGGATTCGGCAAAGCAGCCTGGTTTGGATAGTGACTGCCTGGAACGAAAGCGGCCTTGACACCAGGCAGAAGCAATGCGAAACCGACGACTGGTGAGCGGCAATGCTTGCATACCCCACGGTCTACTACAGCGTTTTTCTGGTGCTTTTTGAACTCAATAGTGCTTTCGTCAACTATTTCGACTTCTTCCGCGCGTAATGCGGTATTGTCGGAAAACGGAGACTGACAGAATTCCTGACAAGTCAGACAGTGACAATAATATCTCATACGTGGCAACGCTTTAACGATAACGACTGATTTTCCGCATGCGCATGGACAATGTTGTGATTCGAAGCTCTCCATAACTTAGCTCTTGCCTTTTCCCGGTTCGCGCCACCAACGAAGTGGCTTTGATTTTGGATCACGATTCAGAATACCCTTTGCTTCCAAATCGAGTTGAATCGCTTTTTGCCACCAGCCAATTTTTTCACCATTTGGCCATAATTCATCGGGCACTACTGGAATGAGCTCCTCCTTGATCTCCTTGGCAGTGAGCCCGGGTTCATTAGCGGGAATGATTTTCAACATGGCATCCCTCATTACCTCATATTTCGTCTTATCAACCCTCACAGTTCTGCCGGGAGAGTTCACATTCTCAATTTCGATTTTGTCTGATTTGGTCATAGTGTTTCCTGTGAGGTCGAAGGTCATTGATAACCGGCGACTCCGAAGGTGAAAATTGTCTGACAGCAGCCGATTGTTGGGCGTTTTCCCCGTAAGCTCTCAAACTCGGTTAAGTGTCGTATTCGTCGTGCAAACGCCACCACTCATACGCAGAGGTTTGCGGTCAGCGCATCCAGTGCTCGCCTCAGCTTCTATTCTTTGGCGAGGAGCCCCCCGGCGCGACTTTTCCCACTCTTCACGCGATACAACTTTTGGAAGTGTAATCTTACTTGCTGGCATGATCTGGACCTCGATAGTTCAATGTATTTCCTAGTCGAATGGGTAAGATCGATTTCGACAGCGCCTACGACGGACTATGAGCCATGGACCATCGGCGAAGTGGTCATCGACGGTCAATCCCATACGCTGACGAAAGCCTACTGGTGTGAACCCGAGCCCGGGTTCGAGAGTGGAACCACTATCCTCATGGAGGACGGTGCGGTGCTCATGCAGGGATATATCTACAGGCCTGGCCGAGATCCGATAAAGGTCGAGGCGGAGTTTTCCCTCTCCGCGCAGCCCGATTTCCCTGGGTGCTGCTAATATCGGCGATCAATCGGTTGAAGGCACCACGCGCATATTGGTTTTGACTTTGAAAAGCCGCCAGCCAAGCAATAAGATCTTAGCGGTGAGCGACTGCCGTCATTCGTATTGCCAGGAACGCACACAACTGGCGCATCCCAAGGATTAATGACGGCATCAAGCGGATGGTCGGGGAAAACTTCTGCTTCCACGAAGAGGTATTCGATCAGGCTGTTAACCCTCTTTATTTTTGTTGAACACCTGTTCTTTCCAATCAGCGCCTAATGCCTGTTCAATGTAGTCACGCATGAATTGACGAATTTTTTGTGACGGTGTCACGTCTTCCTCGTCACACAGTTTTTCAAATGCCGCCTTCTTTTGGGGATCAACCAGAACTGTTAACCGTGCAGTGCGCTTTTCCATGGTCTCCCTCTTGTTAAACGCTGGTTGACAGGGTCGGGCCTGCACTTACCAACGATGCCCCGGTGGGGGTGTCGGTGAATTGCTCAAAATTGGCAATAAATTTGGCTGCCAGTGAAGAGGCTTTTCGTAGCCATTCGCCCGGGTTGGCGTACGTCTTGCGCGGATCAAGCAGTTCGGCATCCACGCCTTCAATTACGCTGGGGATTTCCAGGTTCAACAATGGCAGCGGGATGAAGTCTGCCGTTTCAATGGAACCATCGAGAATTGCATCAATAATTCTACGCGTCGCCTTGATGGAGATGCGACTTCCCGTTCCATTCCAGCCGGTGTTGACCAGATAGGCCTGAGCGCCCGATTGTTCCATGCGTTTTTTCAGTACTTCGGCGTACCGCGTCGGATGTAAGCTCAGAAATGCCGCACCGAAACAGGCGGAAAACGTTGGCGTGGGCTCGGTGATCCCTCGCTCGGTACCTGCCAGTTTGGAAGTGTAGCCCGAGAGAAAATAGTACTCCGCTTGCGCTTTGGTGAGTCGCGCCACGGGGGGGAGTACACCGAAGGCATCCGCAGTGAGGAAAATCACCCGGGTCGCATGACCGCCCAATGAGCTGGGTCTGACGATATTCTTGATGTGGTAAATCGGGTACGATACACGGGTGTTTTCGGTTTTTGAAGCGTCGGTATAATCAATATTTCCCTTTGCATCCACCACTACATTTTCAAGCAGAGCATCCCGCTTGATAGCCGCATAAATGTCCGGTTCATGTTCCTGGCTGAGGTTGATAGTCTTCGCGTAACAGCCTCCCTCGAAATTGAACACGCCATTGTCATCCCAGCCGTGTTCGTCGTCGCCAATGAGCGCCCGCTTGGGATCTGTCGACAAAGTGGTTTTGCCGGTACCGGATAAACCGAAAAAGATCGCGGTATCACCATCCTTGCCCATGTTGGCCGAACAATGCATTGAAGCAATACCCTGTTGCGGTAACAGGTAATTCATGACCGAGAAAATGCCTTTCTTCATTTCTCCGCCATACCACGTGCCTCCGATAATCTGCATACCTTCAGTCATGTTGAAGGCGACGAAGTTTTCGGAGTTGAGTCCTTGTTCCTTCCAGTAAGGGTTTAGGGTCCTGGAGCCGTTCAGTACAACAAAGTCGGGTTCGAAATTCTCCAGTTCATCGTCCGAAGGGTGGATAAACATGTTCTTTACAAAGTGAGACTGCCAGGCGACTTCGGTAACAAAGCGGATCTTCAACCGACTGGCCGGGTCGGCACCACAAAACAGGTCATTCACAAATAATCGTTTTCCGCTGAGCTGCTTGCTGACCAGAGATTTGAGGGATTGCCAAATCTCAGGCGTTATTGGCTTATTGTCGTTAGCCCCTTGGTCTGACCACCACAGGGTATCGCGGGTAGTGTCGTCTTCGACGAAATACTTATCCTTTGGCGAGCGTCCGGTGAAGATGCCTGTGTCGACGGCTACCGCTCCGCTATTGGTGATACGGCCGAGATCATAGCCACTGAGTTCGGGGCGGGTTTCTTCCTGAAACAGGGTGTCGTAATCCGGATTGTAGAGGATTTCCTGTGGTGCATGTATGCCGTATTCGGATAGTTTCTCGTTCAGTCGGGGTTTCGTCATCTCGCAAATTCCCTGTTTCATGGCAGTGGGCCAGGTCCAGATAATTGAATCATTGAATGTTAACTATATTATCATATAATACGTATATGCCAAGGGCGTTGCACCGGCCTTTATTCCAGCCAATTTCTGCGGGGAGTACATCCATGTCCCACCGACAGCACCTGTTTTCCTTGCGGGCGGGGTATGCCTTGCGAGAGGTGTGGGCAGAGGGATATGGTCGGGAAGCGCTTCTGAAAGATCTGATCGCCGGCGCGACCGTGGGTGTGATCGCCATTCCGCTGGCTATGGCGTTGGCGATCGCCAGTGGCGTACCGCCGCAATACGGCCTGTACACGGCCATCATCGCAGGGGCGATTATTGCCCTGGCCGGTGGCAGTCGCTACAGTGTTTCGGGGCCGACGGCCGCATTTGTAGTGATCCTGCATCCGCTCACCACCAAGTATGGCCTGGCAGGGCTGCTGCTGGCCTCCGTAATGGCCGGCATCATACTGATCGCCATGGCCTACGCCCGCCTTGGACGATTTATCGAGTATATTCCTGAGTCCGTGACCCTGGGCTTTACCGGGGGGATAGCGATTGTGATCGCCGTGTTACAGATTCCCGATTTTACCGGATTGGCGTTTCACGAGTTGCCGGAACACTTTGTCGCCAAAATCATAGCTATTGGCACTCATCTCCACCAACTCGATACGGGTAGCACCCTGATTGCCGCTTTTACTCTCTCGGTGATGATGCTGTGGCCACGATTGCGAACGCCAGTTCCTCCCCACCTGCCCGCGCTGGTGCTTGCCTGTCTGCTGGGGATAATGTTAAGCGGCATGGGCATCGAATTGGATACCATCGGTTCGCGTTTTCACTATCTGTTGCCTGATGGCTCGGAGGCGGCTGGCATTCCCCCCTATTTGCCTTCTCTGGAATGGCCATGGAACCGAGCTGGTGCAGACGGGCATCCCCTGGAACTGTCCTGGGCCCTGGTAACTGATTTGCTGCCGGCTGCCTTCGCCATTGCCATGTTGGGGGCCATCGAGTCGCTGCTGTGCGCGGTAGTACTGGATGGGATGTCCGGTAAGCGCCATAGTGCAAACAGTGAATTGCTGGCCCAGGGCATGGCCAATGTGGTAACGCCTTTTTTCGGTGGTATCACAGCTACAGCAGCCATTGCACGGTCAGCCACCAATTTCAAAGCGGGTGCAGTTTCGCCTGTGGCCGCTCTCGCTCATGCTGTCGTGGTTTTGCTGGGCCTCTTGCTGCTTGCCCGATTTCTGGCCTACGTACCCATGCCGGCGATGGCAGCGCTTTTGATCGTGGTTGCGTGGAATATGAGTGAAGCCCCCAAATCCATCAAGCTGATAAGAAAATCGCCGCTACCCGATGTGCTGGTGTTTCTGGTGTGCCTGTCGTTGACCGTATTTTTCGATATGGTGATAGCCATCACAGTGGGTGTATTACTGGCTTCCCTGTTGTTTATGCGAGAGATGGCCGCGATAACGCGCGTGGTGGAGATTACTGATAGCAGCGAGTTCAGTCATCGCTCGCTGCCCGCCAACTGGAAGGTATTCAAAATTCGCGGCGCGCTATTTTTCGCGGCGGCAGATCGCATATTCGGTGAGATGACCCAACATGCACGGGGTGTCGATGGCATCATCCTGCATATGCGCTACAGCTCTTATCTGGATGCCGGGGGATTGGCAGCAATTGAAAAATTGATGGCGCATTGTGAAAAGCACCAAATACCGTTGATCTTTTCGGCCTGGCAGTTTCAGCCATTGAAAACCCTTGCCAGAGCGCGTGCCGATACCACAAGCCCCTTGAGTGCATCGTATCCGACGCTGGACGATGCAATCAGCGAGGCGTTAAGCAGAGACCAACAGCATGAAACTGAATGAGGCCATAGAAATGGGAAAAACGGGTTGCTGGCGGGATGCTCAGGTCAGACTCACCCCGGGCAGTCGGAGCAAATGGTTCGTGATGCTGCATGATACCCGTTACAAAACCTATGTTCTTGCGGACGATGAGGATCGGCCGATCGCCGATGAAGATCTGAATACTCTTTCTCGACTTATTCAAACCATCGGCCTGAAAGAATTCACCGTGTGTTTGTAATTCCATTTTGAGGATATTATTAATGTCAAACTTTCCGTCCTGTCCCCAGTGTCAATCCTCGTTTAGCTACGAAGATCGCGGTCTGCTGGTGTGTCCCGAGTGCGGACATGAATGGGAGCAGATGAATGATGCCGCGTCAAATGAATCCGTTCCCAAAGTCAAGGATGCTAACGGCAATGATCTTTATGAAGGCGAGAGCGCCACACTGGTCAAGGATCTCAAAGTGAAAGGCAGCTCAACTGTGCTGAAAATCGGCACTAAACTCAAGATCAGGCGGATTGTCGATGGTGACCACAACATCGATTGCCGCGTTGATAAAGTGGGAGAAATGATGCTGAAATCCGAGTTTGTCAAAAAAGTTTGATGCGCGGGTCGTGTCCGTCGTGCTTGTTTTACGAGTGATACGCAGTGGACCTTCTGATGTCGTGCCAGGTGCTTGCATCTGCGTATGCTGGTTTGATAGCTGCTGCATTGAACAGACGTTTTGGTGGGTTTGCAGTTTTATTGGTGACCGTTCTCAGCTTTATTCGAGCAGCTTGGCGGGTACCGTTATTGTTTTGCTGAGCAGCATCTGTGCCAGCGCCTTGCCCTGCGGATCCACCAGTAGGGATGCCGTGCCGCCGCCACCCAGGGCCTCGGTGATGAAAAAGTTGAAGGCGAGGATGCCCGGCAGCTCAAACCGCGTGACTTCGCCCCGCACAGTGTGGGCGAAGTAGTTCCTTACCGATTCCGCGGTGAGTTGCTCGCGCAGGTAGGGCACAAATTCGGGCTTTCTGGACATTACCCCAATATTGGCGTTATCACCCTTGTCGCCACTGCGGGCCCAGGCCAGGGCCTCCAGAGGCACGTGGATGGCATCCTTCGTGACGGGGACCGGCGAGCCCGGGTAGCGGGTCCCGGTGGCGGGGGCTGAACTCTCGTCGCCGTCGAAGCAGCGTTGTTCGATGATCTCGCTACCGAGCTGAATCGTCACCGGTACCGCACTCTTGTCGATCAGGGAGGAGTGGACTCGCATCAGCGGTGTGGGCCTGACACGTTCGAGGGCAAAACCGCTCATACCCGGAGGCCCGGAAGTCGCCAGGTAGGCCCTTTCGTGTGAGGCGAAAGTCAGGGCGGCGGGGTTGTCATGATGCAGGCCGAACTTGCCCATCACCTCGCGGGTTTCCCGTGCCCGACTATGGGGGCCATAGGTGTCCTCGGCACCAATGATCTCCAGGCTCACGCCCCGATAGTCAGGCCAGCCCTGCTCGGCAAAATAACGGCGGGTACGCTTGACCCAGGCTTCGAGACTCGCACGTGCCTTCTCCGCACAGCGCGGGCCGGCCATAAAGAAATTGCCGCTGAGTTTGAAGCCATCGGCATGAATGGCGCACACTTTGTACTGCGGTCCGGGCGCGCGGCCCCGGGCACCACTGACACGCAGCTGGTCCTTGCCGACAGTCTCGAATTTCACGCCGGTCCAGTCGCAGGCGACATCGGGCAGGAGGTAGTTGGCGGGGTCGCCGATTTCGTACAGCAGTTGCTCGCCAACGGTACCCGGTGTGACCATGCCGCCGGTCTTCGGGGGGATCTGCACTATGAAACTGGCATCTTCACTGACCTCGACGATCGGATAGCTCATGTTGGAGAAATCCGGCACCTGGTGCCAGTCGGTGAAATTTCCCCCGGTACACTGGGCGCCGCACTCGATGACGTGGCCAGCCAGCGCCGCCTGTGCAAGCTGGTCGTAGTCCTCCCTGGCCCATCCGAATTCGTGCATCAGCGGCGCAATGACCACCGCGCTGTCGACCACCCGACCGGTCACGATAATCTGCGCGTCGGCCTCCAGGGCGCGGACGATGGGCCGCGCACCCAAGTAGGCGTTGATGCTGGCCAGTTTGCGCGGCAGGGGAGCGCCTGATTGCAGTTCCGGCAAACCCAGAGTTGCCAGTTCCTCTTCCCGCCCGGCGAGATCGTCGCCGTAGATCCCGGCGATCCGGAGATCAAGTGAGAGGGAGCTGCAGAGTTCCTCCAGGGCGGCGATACAGCCCGGCACGTTGACGCCGCCGGCATTGGCTATTACCTTGATCCCTTTGCGGGCGCAGTCGGCAATCACGTCCTTCATGGCGACAGTAACAAAATCCATCGCGAAGCCCAGGCGATGGTCCTTCGCCTGGGCTTTCGCCAGTATCGCCATGGTGACTTCGGCTAGGTAATCGAACACCAGGTAGTCGATATCTCCCCGGTCGACCAGCTGTCGGGCGGCAAGCTGGCTGTCGCCGTAGAATGCGGACGCGCAACCTATGCGCACTGTTTGATGTGCTGTCATGACACAGTTTCCCCGGACGGCTCATTCACTGTCACCAGTATCTGGTTGGTCTTGACCTGTTGACCTGCCGTGCAATTGACGGCCTCAACGGTACCTGATACGCCGGCTGACAAAGCATGCTGCATTTTCATCGCTTCCAGCACCACCAGTGTCTGGCCGGCTTCCACTGTGTCGCCCTTGGCAACCAGTATTTCCACGATGGCCCCGTCCATGCAGGCCTTCGCATCCCCGCTGCTGCGACCTCCACGGGAAGCTGGCTGATGAGTGACATCGTGCAGCAGGAAGTGACCGGTACCGTCGTCCAGGGCAAGGGTGTTCCCCTGGGTAACGAAACGCGTTGATTCGCGCAGACCATCCTCTATCAGCCAGCAGCGATTGGAATCCAGCGCCACGAGCTGTAGTTCGATGCTCTGGTCACCAACCGTCAGGAGGAACTGGTTATCTGTATTGTGGAGCGTCACCTGATAGATTTCGTCTTCGCATGCCAGCCGGTAGACATAGATTTGAGGCTGTGGCCGGGGCCAGGCAGACCGCACCTCCCAATGAGACCTGTTGCGTGCGAAGAACAGCACCGCTGCCCTGGCCAGCGTGCCGGCATCAGGTGTTTTACGGTCCATGCTGGGATCGCTGCTGAAATGTTGTTCGATGAAGCTGGTCGTAGCCTCGCCTTCACCGAACACCGGGTGCCTCAGAACATTGTGTAGAAACTGCTTGTTGTTGTTGACGCCCAACAGGCAGGTGTCCTGCACCGCTGACGCCAGCCGCCTGATGGCCGACGGCCTGTCGTCGCCGTGGGAGATGATCTTGGCGATCATTGGATCGTAATGCGGGCTGATCACCTGTCCGGTGCGAATGCCGTGGTCCGTGCGTATGCCGGCGCGTCTGGCCACTTCCCAAAGAAGTATTTCCCCGGTCTGGGGCATGAATCCGTTGCGGGTATCCTCGGCGTAAAGCCGCACCTCCATTGCGTGGCCCCTCAGGACGATCTCGTCCTGGGTCAGTGGCAGCGGTTCCCCCGCTGCGACACGGAGCTGCCAGGCCACAAGATCCAGCCCGGTCACGAGCTCCGTCACCGGATGCTCAACCTGCAGGCGGGTATTCATCTCCAGGAAGTGGAAGTTGCCTTTGTTGTCCACCAGGAATTCCACGGTGCCGGCACCGCGGTAGCCACAGGCCCTGGCAGCGTTCACGGCGGCTTCTCCCATACTCTGGCGCAGCGCCGGGTCAACGAAGGGGGAGGGGGCCTCCTCTACGACTTTCTGGTGGCGCCGTTGAATTGAGCAATCGCGCTCGCCGAGGTAAACGACGTTGCCGTGATTGTCGGCAAATACCTGAATTTCGATGTGCCGCGGTTCCAGCACTGCCCTTTCCAGGATCAGCTCACCGCTACCGAAGGCGCCTTCGGCTTCCGAGCGTGCGGTGCGGATCTGCGCTGCCAGCTCACCCTCCTCGAATACCAGCCGCATGCCGCGCCCACCGCCACCGGCGGAGGCCTTGATCATCAGCGGGAAGCCGATCTCCAGGGCCCGGGCATGGAGCGCCTCCTCACTCTGGTCTTCTCCCTGGTATCCGGGAATGCAGGGCACCCCGGCCTCGATCATGGCGATCTTGGACAGCCGCTTACTGCCCATGAGTTCTATTGAATCGGCGCCAGGGCCAATAAACAACAGGCCTGCGGATTCACAGGCACGGGCGAAATCCGCGTTCTCCGACAGAAAGCCATAGCCGGGATGAATTGCGTCAGCCCCCGCACGACGTGCGGCGTCGAGGATGTGGTCGGTCGCGAGATAGGAATTGCCGGCCGGAGCGGGGCCGATACAGACTGCCTGGTCGGCAACACCCACGTGAAGAGCGCCCGCATCGGCGTCGCTATACACGGCCACCGTGCGAAAACCCATCTCCCGGGCGGTAGCGATGACCCGCACGGCGATTTCTCCCCGATTGGCAACCAGTATCTTGTTGATCCCAGCCATGATTCATTCCTCGCTCACGTTCATTTCGCCCAATTGGGTTTGCGTTTGTTGAGAAAGGCGTGGGTGCCTTCCTTCCCTTCTTTTCCTTCCAGCGATTGCGAGAAGGCCGTGGCGGCTTTGTCCAGCAAGTGTTCATGCTCTACCACGCCTACCTGAAGCATGATTTCCTTGGTCAGCGCATTGGCTCCCGGTGCGCACTGCCTGACTTTGGCCAGGACTTCTTTCAACCGCTTTTCCATGGCGGGCCATCCGTCAGTGAGAAAGTGCGCGATGCCCAGTTCATGGGCCGTGACGCCGTCAATCCGCTCGCCCAGCAGTGCCAGTCGCCTGGCTTGGGTGAGACCAATGCGGGAGACCACGAAGGGAGCAATTTGCGCCGGCACTATACCCAGCATGGTTTCGGGCAAGGCGAACTGCGCCTGGCGGTCAGCAATGGCTACATCAGACACGCAGGCCAGACCGAAGCCGCCGCCGAGCACGGCCCCCTGGAGCAGGGTAATCACCACCTGTGGGGCCGCGTTTACGCGAGTGATCAGATGCCCGAAACTGCGATTGAAGTGCCAAATGGCACTTTGGGGACCAGAAGCCTCCCCGCCGGCATTCATGTCGGAGATGTCGCCACCAGAACAGAAGGTCTGTTCCGAGCCTTGCAGTATCACTGCGCGTATGTCGCGGGTTCCGGCGATGGAATCAAACACGGCCATCATTTCCCCGACCAGCGCGGCGTTCATGGCGTTGCGCTTGTGAGGACGGTTGAGCGTGATGGTCAACACACCGTCCTGCAGGTCCAGTAACAGGGTGTCGCAGGTAGGAAGTACACTCATGAGAAGATTCCTCAAAGCCGGGCGATGCCGAAAGTATTGGTATTGACCTCGCGCTGCTGGGCCTCAGCGCAGATGCTCAGGACCATCGCCACCACAGCGCGTGTATCGCGTGGGTCTATCATGCCGTCGTCCCAAAGGCGCGCGGTGTTGGCCAGGGCCCGTGACTGGGCTTCCATTGTCTTGATCGTGTCTTGCTCCAGTGCGTCGAGCGTGCCCTCGTCCACCGTGCCGTCGCGTTGCATTTTTGCTTGCGCGACCTGGCGCAGCACGCTGCCGGCTTGGGCCGGCCCCATGACCGATACCACACTGCGGGGCCAGGCAAACATGAAACGGGGATCCATGCCACGCCCGCACATGGCGTAGTTGCCCGCTCCGTAGGAACCGCCCACCACGATGCTGATACTGGGCACAGAGCAGTTGGTCACCGCCTGAATGAGTTTTGAGCCGTGCTTGATAATGCCGGAGCGCTCCATCTCGGTACCGACCAGGAATCCGGTGGTATTGTGCAGAAACAGCAGCGGTGTCCCGGACTGCTCGCACAGCTGGATAAATTGCGCTGCTTTGGCGGCACCCCGGGCTGTAATTGGAGAGTTATTGCCGATCACACCACAAGCACGTCCTTCTACGGTGATCCGGCCGCATACCGTTCCCCTGTCGTAGTCAGCCTTGAAGTCGAGAAAATCCGAGTCATCGGCGAGGCGGGCAATGATTTCCCGCGTGTCATAGGGTGTCTTGGGGTCATCGGGTACGATGCCCAACAAGTCGTCTGCCGGGTAACGGGGCAGTTTGAACTCACGTTGTCTCAGCGGCTGGAACCTATCGCACCAGCCCAGCTTCTGCACCACCTCACGAGCTATGCGAATGCCATCGGCGTCGTTCTCTGCCAGATAGTCTGCGGTGCCGGCGATTTCCGCGTGCATCTCGGCACCGCCAATTTCCTCATCGGTTGCGATTTCGCCGGTGGCCGCCCTGAGCAGTGGGGGACCGGCGAGGTACACAGTGGACTGGTGGCGGATCATGATGACGTAGTCAGAGAGTCCGGGCTGGTACGCACCTCCGGCGGTGGCGCTGCCGTGTACCACGGTTACCTGGGGAATGCCTGCAGCGGAGAGCCGGCATTGCTGAGCGAACAAGCTGCCGGAAGAACCGAACATCTGGCCTGTCAGTTTCAGATTGCCGCCACCGCTCTGGGAGAGAGCGATGAGCGGCAGCTTGTTTTCCTGGGCGATGGTCATCATTCGGCGGCGTTTGTCGCCCCCGAGTGGTGAAATACTTCCGCCCTTCGTCAGGTAGTCGTCAACCATGACCATGCAGCGCGCACCCTCCACGTAGCCAATACCTGCGATACAACTGCCACCGGCACTGGAGCCGTCTTGGTCGCCTTCCTGCAGGTAGCCACAGAGTGTCGATAACTCAAGAAAGGGCGACCCGGCATCAAGCAGCAACGCCAGCCGTTCGCGCGGCGGAACCAGGCCCTTTTCCACGTAGCGAGGAGCTTTTGCCGCTGCCGCCTCGATCACCTGCCGTTCGATATCGCGGAACTCCTTCACCGCCTGGGACATCTTGTTCGCATTTCTCAAGAAGTCTGCAGCGTGGTTGTCCAGCATACTTTCAATGACTGCCATGATGTTTCTCTTTTCGTTGTATCTGGTTATTAGCGACCGGATCTGCACGCAGATCTCTCGGAAGACGAGCGCGCCTCAGACAAAACCCTTGCACTCGTTCTTTAACTTAATGAGACACAATAGTCTCACGTGCCCCGCGAGGCGCACTCTGCACTTCTGTGACGATTATGTCTTGATGGAGCCTTGCCAACAGTTTCTCTTTCATTTCGCGGGCGGTAATAAGGTGACGATCCTTCACATGGCCGTAACCCCGGATGTATTCGGGCACGGACGCAATCTCCGTAATCAGTTCGAGATTCTGATCATTGAGTCCATCAATCAGATCCATCATGGTTCGCTCGTACTCACCGATCAAAGCACGCTCTGTCCGTCGCTCCTTGGATTTCCCGAATGGATCAAAAGCTGTTCCTCTAAGAAATCGAAGTTTTGCCAGTACCCGAAACAGCGGCAACATCCATGGGCCAAATGTTTTCTTGGCGACGAAATCACCTTTGTCAGGGGATGGAGTGAACAGGGTCGGCGGAGCTAAATGGAAACGCAGTGAATAACCAGGTTCGAAATTCGCGTTCAGATCGCGGAGAAACGAGGTCTCGGTATATAGTCGGGCAACTTCATATTCGTCCTTATAGGCCAGTAGTTTGAAATAGTACCGTGCCACAGCTTCTGTCAACGTGGAGGTTCCAGTTGTGTTCGATTCTGCTACCCTGACATGTTCCACCAAATTGAGGTAGTGATCGGCATAGGCCTTATTCTGGTATGCAGTGAGATAGTCCGCACGCACCGCTATGATCTCGTCAAGCGAAGAGGAGATCTTACTGGCACTCGATGGGGCTGATTGCGATTGTGCAAGGTCGATCGTAGCTGGAAGATCGTGCGCAGCGCGCCGCCCCCACAAAAAGGACGACAGGTTTTCCTCAACGGCTACGCGGTTTAGTTGGATTGCTCTGGTGAGCGATTCAAGCGTCAGGGGTATCCAGCCTTTCTGCCATGCGAATCCCAACATGAACGGATTGGTATAGATCGCATCACCCATTAATGGCACCACAAGGTTGCGCACGTCAATAAAAAATGCGTCGTCCTGTGCGCTGGAGTCACCGAGCGCCTCCAGGATAGCCTTCCTGGCCCCTTCGACGGGGAACTGCCAATCTGGGCTGTTCACGAAGTCCGCCGTGGGAACCTCGGCGATATTGACGAGTACACGTGTACGATTCCTGGCCAGACTTGACAGAATCCCATCACTCGCAGATGTCAGAATGTCGCCGCCCAGCAACAGATCTGCTGCACCGGCGCCCACCCGTGTCGCATGGATGTCTTCTGGATTGTGTGCGATGCGGACGTGCGAAGTGGCAGCGCCGCCTTTCTGCGCCAGCCCGGTTGTATCCATGACGGACACTCCGTGGCCGTCCATGTGTGACGCCATTCCAATCAGGGCACCCAACGTGATGACGCCTGATCCCCCGACACCGGCGACGATTATATTGAAACCTTCGCCAACTTCAGGAATACGTGGAAGGGGAATGTCCTTGACCGAAACCTCATCGGTTGGGATTGGCGCCGGTTTGCGTGCTCTGGCCCCCACTATAGTGACAAAGCTTGGGCAAAAGCCGGTGGTACATGAAAAATCCTTATTACACGAATCCTGGTTGATGGTTCTTTTTCGCCCAAACTCAGTTTCCAGCGGCTCGACAGACAGGCAGTTGGACTTGATTGAGCAGTCACCGCAGCCCTCGCAGACGAGGTCATTGATTACAACCTGGCGCGCAGGCTCGGGTTCAATTGCGCGCTTGCGCCGCCTACGCTTTTCGGTCGCACAAGTTTGGTCATAGATCAGCGCCGAGACTTGCGGATACTCGCGTAGCTCCTTCTGGATTCTGTCGAGGTCGTTCCTATGCTGAATAGACGTACTGGATGCAAAGTCCGTGATACCACGGTACTTTTTAGGGTCATCCGTCATCACTACAATTCGCTTCACACCCTCGGCCTGCAGCTGCCGAGTCACCTGTGGAACGGTGAGTTCGCCATCGACAGGTTGCCCTCCCGTCATTGCCACCGCGTCATTGAACAGTATCTTGTATGTTATCGGCACATTTGCAGCCACGGCTGCCCTAATTGCCATAAGCCCAGAATGGAAATAAGTACCATCGCCAAGGTTGGCAAATACATGCTTCGTTTTGGTGAATGGTGCCTCGCCAATCCACGGCACTCCTTCACCACCCATCTGAACTATGGTTTGCGTGCGCCGGTTCATCCAGGTAGCCATGGCGTGGCAACCGATTCCGCCGAGCGCTCGCGACCCTTCAGGCACTTTAGTCGAGATGTTGTGTGGACATCCGGAGCAGTAAAAGGGAAGCCGGGGCAGCATACCTTTTACCTGGCGTTTGTCTTCCCCTGAAAAAGGAAGGTGCGCTACGTAGGGGGCGACGATTTCTTCGGAATGTATGCGTTGCAGGCGATTAATAAGAACTCTTGCCACCGAGAGTGGGGTGAGTTCGCCAGCAGCACTCAACAGCCGGTTTCCACCGGATGAACCAGTTTGGCTCTGCTCGTCGAATTTGCCTACAATGTATGGTCGCCCCTCCTTCGGCGTGTTGTAAAGTGCCTCCTTGAGTTGCGCTTCGATAAGTGACCGCTTCTCCTCGATAACAAGGATCTCATCCAGTCCCGCGGCGAAATTCCGGGCACCTTCTGGCTCGAGAGGCCATACCATGCCAATCTTGTAGACGCGCAGGCCAAGAAGTCTTGCCGCAGTGTCATCAATGCCCAGCATGCCCATCGCTTGTCGGACATCCTGATAAGATTTCCCACAGGTGGCAATACCAAGCCGGGCGTCGGGTGCATCAATGACAACCCTGTCAAGGTTGTTGGCCCGCGCATATTCCATGGCTGCGGGAAGCTTATGATTAATCAGACGCGATTCCTGGTCCAGAGGAGAATCTGGCCAACGAATATGCAGCCCATTGGGAGGGGGGATGAAGTTGGCCGGCAAGTTGGTCTTCACCCTGTCCGAGTCAACCGACACTGACGCAGCACACTCGACCGTCTCGCTTACGCACTTCAATGCAACCCAAAGTCCACTGAAACGCGACATTGCCCATCCATGCAAGCCGAAATCCAGGTATTCCTGAACACTCGAAGGATACAGGACCGGCACCATAGCTGCGGCCAGTATCGTATCGCTGGAGCCAGCTAAAGTTGATGAAGTGGCACCATGATCATCGCCTACCGCCAGCAGAACGCCACCAAACTCAGAGGTACCGGCTGAATTAGCATGCCGGACTGCGTCCATGCTTCTATCGACGCCCGGTGCCTTCCCGTACCAAAGAGCAAAGACACCATCATAGTTGGCTGGGTTCAGGCTGACCTGCTGGCTACCCCATATGGCTGTGGCAGCCAGATCTTCATTAATTCCCGGGTGGAACTTGATATGGTCGGATTCCAGGTGCATTTTTGCGGACCAAAGGGTGTGATCCAGGCCTCCAAGAGGAGACCCGCGATAGCCCGAAATGAATCCCGCCGTATTCAAACCCTGCGCAAGGTCTCGTTGTTTCTGCATCATGGGTAAACGTACCAGAGCCTGTACGCCAGTCATGTATACACGGCCACGGTCGCGAATATATTTGTCGTCAAGCGAAACGCTTTCTCGCTCCGGTAAGAGGTCTGATGCACCCATTCGTGATACTCCTTAAGTAGCTGTGTCCGTGTGCGGATAGATTGACGTACTACTTTCTGTGGAATACGAGTCCGGCCTCGCTGATTTGATGAGGTACCCGGGCAAGATTCTCTTTTGCTGGTCCTTTCACTACCTGTCCATGAACATCAAATTCAGATCCGTGACAGGGACAAAGGAATCCATTACTTTTGATCACACCAGGGGTCACTCGGCAACCGGCATGAGGGCAGATTCCCGATAGCGCTATCAGTACATTTGATTCGAGTACTTCAGTAGGGCTTTGGGCTTCAGACATGCTTTCGCCGGTGTCGCTACCTTCCCCGGCCATTCGATGGCGAACGAAGACAGGCGAGCCTTCAAGCTCGAACTGTAGCCATTTTCCGGGAGGTATTTCGCAGACCCCAATAGGGACACCAAAATGCGCCAGATAAACGTCACCATGTGTTTCTGCAAGCACAGTTTCTCTATTTTCCCTGTATATTAACGCCACAACCAAACCCAGAGTCAGGTTACGTCGGGAAATCTTCCTGAACAGCATTCCGATCTAAGGCCGAACAGCGGCAGCGGCTTCAAAGGCTATGCGCACTACTCTACATCTACGATGGCAAATCG
The DNA here is from genome assembly GCF_010669285.1 of Kineobactrum salinum. Classification (GTDB taxonomy): domain Bacteria; phylum Pseudomonadota; class Gammaproteobacteria; order Pseudomonadales; family Halieaceae; genus Kineobactrum; species Kineobactrum salinum. The sequence goes on from NZ_CP048711.1 coordinate 3,898,432, forward strand.
CTCAGGTCTCGATCCCGCAGGTACTTGAGTTATCTCCTTCATTGTTTCGAGATCAACCACGGAAACGGTGTTTGAACCTCGATTTGAAACAAATGCAACTTTGGAGTCTGAACGTATACGGACCCAGTTCGGATCCTCGCCCACCGGGATGGTTCCAAGCGATTGCAGATCCGGCAGACTGAAGACCGATACATATCCTTCAAGTGAGGCCGCAGCCACGAGTTTTTTCCCGTCGGGTGTTATCGCAAGGCCGTGATTGACAGTTCCAAATGAATCAGGGTGCAGTCCTTCAGACAATTCAGGAAGGTTAACGGTATCGACCAGATCGCCGCTCTGAATATCCCTGACTTCAAAGCCGTTAAAGTTGGACAGTTGGTAGTAAATATACTTTTCCTGGTCATCAAATTTGAAGGGGCGAACACCTGAGCGGGTTGTCATGACTTTTCTCAACCTTCCGGTTTCAGTATCATAGACATCTATGCGTCCTAAAAGAGCATTTCCCGTATAAAGTCGCTTCCCATCCTTTGAAAGTTCAGAGCCATGATTGCCTATTATACTTGGCCATGTTTCGACAATCCGCCCTGTTGCTGTATCGACTACATATATCTGGTTCATGTTTAGTGCAGGGACAAACAACCGTTTTCCGTCCCGACTAATCGATAAGTGTTGAGGAGTGCCTGGGATCGATCCCCACCATACAATTGTATTCGTCGCGGTACTTACGCCATAGACCAGGCCTGTGTCTGGAAAGCCAACGGGGTTTCCATTTGGCATGAATGCATTTCCGTATACCATCTTCCCATCAGGTGATCCGATTACGTCGTCGGTAGGAAATCCGACATCTATCGTCCCCAAGACCTCGTAGGTGGTCGCATCAATTATATGAATATCCTTAGATTGACGCGCTTGCACGTAAATTAGCTCTTTTGCCATTGCTGGACTTGTAAACATTATGAGCCAAAGTACAAAGAGCGTGAGCTTGATCAACATATAAAATTATCCCTAACGTCACTTAACCAGCCGGCCGCGAAATGCTGTAAATTCGACTTTCGCTGGCTTTCAGAATCTCTGCTGTATGCAATTGCAGCGAGTGCAGGTTAAGGAAGGATCAGGTTCGCGAGAAGAGACTGGCTTGTATAACAGTTATTCGGTGGGGGTATCAGTTCTGCGAAGGACGCCAAGACGGATTCTTAAAATGATCAGTGACAAAATCTACGAAGGCTCGTATCCGAGGGGG